>CAZVGR010000027.1:24736-53391 GCA_964626845.1 uncultured Anaerolinea sp. | reverse complement strand
CATCAACAGGGCGTGCCGGAACTGGCTCTCGTTTACATCAGGGATTACTGCTCAGTACATCGTAAACAAAGTTGTTGAGGTGCCCGGCACTTGACACGAGTTTCTGATCATGTACGAATCGCCGCCAAAGTGCCGGGCACCGATATGCAGTTTATTTGTTTACGGCGTACTCAGACGCCGGGCGCTTGCAGTTGAGTAGTTGCCATCAGGACCAGCAAGGCGATCGCGTCGGAGGTGTTATGAACAAGTTTTCGGGCAAATGTCCGATCTGCGGCCAGGAGATGACCATTACCCGCCTGCACTGCCGCGCGTGCGACAGCACCCTGAAAGGCTATTTTGAAGCGACGCGCTTTGCCCGCCTGACCAGCGAACAGATCGACTTCCTCGAGACCTTTGTGCGCTGCCAGGGCAAGCTGAACTGGGTCGGCGACGAGTTGGGCCTGTCCTATCCCACCGTGCGCGGCCGGCTCACCGATCTGATTCGCGCCCTGGGCTTTGAGATCGTCGACGAACCGCCCGCGGAGACCCGCCAGCGCAGCGCCCAACAGCGTCAGGCCGTGCTGGAGGAACTGGCAGCCGGCAAGATCACTGCCGAAGAGGCCATCGCGCTGCTGCAAGCCGAGCGCTGACGCTGGGTGCATGGGCGCCTGACGCACCCGGATCATCTGCGGTGACTTGCCAAAACGCCTAAGCTGTGTCATCATAGCGCCATTCCTGTTTGTACTATGGCATGGCAATGAGTGCTCAGCTAGCAATCGACCAACGCACTTCCTATCGCGGCCTGCGCCCGCTGGACCCTCGCAAAGACCTCAACCAGGTGGCTGACCTGATTGAAGAGGCCTTCACGGGTGAGCTGGAGCCTGGCGGCATCGCAGCGCTGCGCGACCTGCGCATGCTCTCCCACATGGGACCGTTGGTGGGCCTGATGGCCCGCTCCGATCCCTATCTGGAGGATGTGCTAGGCGGCTTTGTCTGGGTCGAAGACGACCGCGTGGTGGGCAACGTGACCATTCAGCGGCTCGACGCCTACGGCACCCGCTGGCAGATCGCCAACGTGGCCGTGGCAAAGACCTATCAGGGCCGCGGCATCGGGCGAGCGCTGGTTGCGGCAGCGCTGGAGCGCATCGCCGACCGCCGCGGCAGTTGGGCCGTCTTGCAGGTTCGCTCGGACAACGCGGTCGCCAAGGGCCTCTACCAACAGCTAGGCTTCGAGAGCCTGACCGAGGACGTGCTCATGCAACTGGACCGGGCGTCGTCGCAGGTGACGCCTGTGGAGCCGCCTGCTGGGTTGCGGGCTTACCGCCATGACGAATGGCAGGCCCGCTACACCCTGGAGTCGGCCTGCCGCAGCGAGCTGGCTCAGTGGTGGCGTCCGGTGCGCTCCCATGACTTCATGCAACTGGCAGAAAGCCGGATGGGCGAGAAGATCTGGGAAGCGCTGGGGCGCAACCGGATGCGCCGCTGGGTGGTCCCAGGCGAAAACAGTCTGGCTGCCTGGCTGTCCATCGACGCTCGCCGCTGGCAAGGCATCCACCGCCTGTCCTTTGCCGTGCATCCCAGGTGCCGAGGACAGCATGAGCAGGCGCTGGTCGGCTATGCCTTGTCGTTTTTGGCGGAGTACCCGAACTGGCCTGTGCGCGTGGAGCATCAAGGCGAGCATCGTGCGCTGATTGAGGCGCTGGAGGCAGCCGGCTTCCGCACAGTGCGCAACCACATGGCGATGCGTTTCAAGCTTGCCCCTTCCTGACAGGCGTGTTCTTGAGGCATAGCCCGTTGCGCTGCCCCCCATGTCAGCGATCAGGAGAAAACTATGGCGACTAACGAAGAAAGACTGCGTATTTTGAAGATGGTGGAGCAGGGGCAGATTTCAGCCGAAGACGGTTCCCGTCTGCTGGAGGCATTGAACAGCGGCGAGCGGCGGCGCTCGCAAGCGCCGCCGCCGCCCAGTGGATTGAGCAGTTCAGGGCGCTGGCTGCGCGTGCGCGTGACCGATATCCAAAGCGGTCGCAACAAGGTCAACGTCACTATTCCCATGGGCCTGGTGGATGTGGGCCTCAAAATGGGCGCCCGTTTTGCGCCTGAGATGGAGGGTTTCGACCTGCCTCAGCTTTCTGAGTTGGTCAAGTCCGGGGCAACCGGCAAGCTGGTAGAGGTTCAAAACGACGAAGATGGCGAGCTGGTAGAGATTTTTATCGAGTGATCAGACCTGAAAGCTGCCAATGATTTGCAGCTCTGGCGTGTTATGGCGGGTGAGAACCAGCCCCAGGCTGTAGCGAGCGCCCCCGACCGGCATGGAGAACTGAAAGGCGCCCTCGCCGTCGACGCGGCTGCTGGCAACCAGACCGTCGGGGCCGAACATGCGAACCGGCGCATCATACCAGCAAGTACATGCATCATCGACCGTCAAGCGCCCATAGAGCACATCGCCGACTGCGGTCAATGCTACCAGCAACGTGTGGGGCGAGTCGCCAATGCGACATTCTGCGCTCTCCAGCAGCCATTCGCTGCCGCACGAGACCAGATTGACCCGGCCAGCCCCTCTTTGCAACGTTTCACGGGCTGCCGTCAGCACAGCGCTGTACGAATCCGCGTGCGCACGGCACGCAGCACAGGTCTTCAAGTGCGCTGCCAGTTCATCGTCGCTCTGCCCAAGGATATGCAGAATCAACAGATGGTTGGAAACATGTTGTGGGGTTGGAACCGCCGTTGTCATCGGTTAACTTAACCTCGTCACTATCTTTATACGAGAGTTTTCCAAAACTGCATCACACAATAACCAACCGGGTGGATCCGTCCTAAATATGAAGAAGCTGCAACAAAGCAGGATTGTTGTGCAACGTTTCGACGATCTGGACTTTGGCCGCTTGTAGATCTGCCAGATCAGGGAAAAAAGCGGGGTAGCGCTGCAGCAACTGCTCGTCGGGCCAACCGTCCAGGATCGCATGTTGGAGCACCAGGCTCAATCGCTCGTCGTCGGCCAGCACCACCAGTTGGATGTAACGGTTGAGAATAAAGGGGGATTTGCGCAGACGCCGCACCAGGCGCGTGCGGATGATCTCGACTTCGCCCGGTGCGAATCTGCCCGGATTGAGCGCATACAGCTTGCGGGGCGGGAGATGTTCCAGGAAGTAGCTGCGAAATACCAGCCGTTCGCTGTCATTGGTGATGATCTGGTCGCCAATCTCCCAGAGCAGTTCTTCCATCGCCTCGTGTTCCACCATCAAGTTATCGACGCTGGCAGACCGCTGGTCGGGCAGCATGCGGATCACCTGCTCGATATGGGCAGCCTCCAGGTCTGTAGAGGTCTCGATAATCTGAGGCGCTCGCCGCCTGGCTGTGTCCATGATAAAGTTGTTGACCAGCCGGCGCAGATAGCTCATCAACTGTCCCATGCTCTCAAAGTTGAATGTTTTGGCTGCATCAGAGCTGGAGAAACGCAGCCACACCTCCTGAACAATCTCCTCCTCGGTGAAAGCGTTGCGGATCGCCGCTCCGTGGCGGCCGTTAAGCCAACTGCGCACCCACTTAAGGACGTAATGCTCGCCAAGAAATTCCTCGGTGCTATAGGCAGTGTAGACAAAGGCCCAGGCGGTCTCGTCGTGATCCTGCACTGCGCGACGGAACAACTCCAAACAGTAGCTATCATCGCCGGCCTGGTGGGTACGCAGATAGGTAACAGTGGCCAGGTGACAGCACTGAATAAGTTCATCAAGAGCAAGCGAGCGTAGATCTGCCATAAAGACCCCAGCGTTTTCCAGCAAACGTCAAGGTAACTACTCCGCCACAGGTGCCGGGCACTTGCATCTGCGCCCACAACGAAGTCTATGAAGCCGATTTCAGCCGTCTACAGTCTGCCAGTGCCCGGCGCCTGAGTTGCTACACGTCAAGAAATAGATCCGCTTTGGCTGGCCTCTTGACCAAACCAGCCCATGGCATGCTTTGCGCACAGGCATCCAGCAGATAGGGAGGCTGCGCAGCAATCTGTAAGCGCCCCAGGTGTGCTTAAAGGTTTAGTAACGTTTTACCTGCAACCGATGCAGGTGTAACAGCCAGCATATAAGCCAGCGTCACATGCATTTATTATAGCGCAACAGTTGCAATCAGCGCAAACGATGTGAGGTTTTTACGCTGTCTACGGGGTATTCCAGTCGCCGGCTGAGCACAAAAAAAGAAGGCAGCGCACTGGCTGCGCTGCCTTCTGAAAAGCCTGTTCAAGTTATTAAGCGGCAGACCTTAGGCCGCTGCCGCCAGCCGTTGTAACTGTGGCCGAAACTTGTAGCTGTAAACGATGATCCCTTCGTCGCCCTGCTCATTCAGTTTGCGGGTCACCATCTCTACCGGCATACCAATCTTGACCTGGTCGGGCAGCACGTCGGTGAGCTGGGCCGTCACCATAGGGCCTTCGTCCAGCTTGACCAGCGCCACCGGATAGGGCGCGTAGGCTTCAAAACCTGTGGGAGGATCAAAAACCGTGGTGTAGGAATAGACTGTGCCACGGCCACTCATAGCGAATTCCTTCTGGGCAGGCTCGGCGCAGTGCGGGCAGACATCGCGCGGCGGGAAGATTGCGTTGTGGCAATAGTCGCAGCGCTCACCTACCAGGCCATAGCGTTGTTTGCGGGTTCGCCAAGTTCGTGCAACTGACATAATTAGTAAGCTCCTTCTGAATTCACTGTCGCAACCATGCGGATTTTATCACAGTTCCTACGCCAAAAACTACCAAAGTACCGCTTTGACAGCGCCAGAGCGCGCGCTGATAGCTTTTGGCAGTCTGTTTTGGACGCTAACTCACCTTTTTGGCCCGCTCAGCAGCGGCTATTCGCCGACCAGGATGTGGGTCAGGATCGTTGCGCCGCTTCCGCCAATGTTTTGGGTCATAGCGATGTTGGCATCATGCACCTGGTTCGGTCCGGCCAGGCCTTGTAGCTGCAATGTAGCCTCCACAACCTGATAGACCCCGGTGGCGCCGACAGGATGGCCGCGCGCCTTCAGGCCGCCCATGGTGGCAATAGGCAAACGACCCTCGATGGTGATCTCACCTTCCTCAGCCAGCCGCACGCCGCGACCGCGCTCGGCAAAGCCACTGGCTTCCAGCGACAAGGCAGCCATAATCGTGAAGGCGTCATGCACTTCGAACAGATCGATGTCGTCGTTAGACACCCCAGCCTGCTGGAATGCCTTGCGGCTGCTGATATACGCCGCCTCCAGCCACAACGGATCACGCCGGTCATGGATGGCCAGGCTGTCGGTGGCCACAGCAGAGGCAGCGATACGCACCGGACGCCGGCCAGCGCGCAACACTCGCGCATAGTCCTCCGAGACCAGCACCAGCGCAGCCGCGCCATCGCAGATGGGCGAGCTGTCCATCAGGTTGATCGGGTCGGCGATCATGGTCGCTTTGCGATAGCTCTCCAGCGTGATCGGGCTGCGGAACATGGCGTTGGGATTGCCGGCCGCGTTGTGGTGGGCATTGACGGCAAAATAGCCAAACGCGCCGTGGGGAATGCCATAATCGTGCATATAGCGGCGCATCAGCAGCGCGTTGAGCGCCACAAACGTCACACCTTCGGCCGCCTCATACTCCTGGTCGGCGGCCATGGCCAGCCCGGCAGTGGTCTCACGGCCGATGGTGTCGGTCATCTTCTCAACGCCAGCAACGATTACCACGTCGTGCAGTCCGCCGGCCACAGCCATGTAGCCAGTGCGCAGCGCCGCTGCGCCAGAGCCACAGGCCGCCTCGACTTTGTAGGCTTCAATGCCGCGCAGCCCGACAAAATCGGCCACCAACGCGCCCAGATGTTCCTGGCCTACCAGGTCGCCTGACAACATGTTGCCCACATAAAGAGCATCAGCGCGCTCGATGTTGGCGTCGCGCAGCGCGGGGATGATCGCATCGTGGGCGATGTGACGCAGCGAGCGCTCCCACTGCTCGCCCACGGGGGTTTGGCCGATACCGGCGATGTATACCTGTCTCATATCTCAATCCTGTGCTTCAGGGTGGTTGCAGGTGGCACGTTGCAGGTTGCACATGGCACGTTTGACATCCTGATCCCAACCTGCCATCTGCAACTTGCCACCTGCCGCTTGCAACCTGTTACTTCATCAACAACTTGCCCCGCATGCGGGCATAGGTTGCATAGTCGATCTCGACGCGGCGGGCGATGTAGTCCAACGTTTGGGCGGCGCGGCCGCGCGCGGCTTCAATGCGCTCGGTCACTTGCAACGAGAAAGCATCGCTGCCCGCGCCCGAGCCAAAAGATACCACCAACACCCGATCGCCCGGCTGCGCCTCGTCCAGCACGGCTGTCATGCCCACCAGGGAGGAACCGGCGTAGGTGTTGCCAATGCGGCCCACCAGCAAGCCGGTTTGGTACTGTTCCGGCTTGAAGCCCAGCAGCTTGGCCGCGCGCTGAGGAAACTTGACGTTAGGCTGGTGCAACACCACGTAGCGATAGTCAGCCGGCTTGCGCCCCAACTCCTCCAGCATAATCTGCGCAGCGCTGGTGACGTGATGGAAGTAGGCCGGCTCGCCGGTGAAACGCTGGCCGTGGCTGGGGTAGTGGGCGTGGGCGCGGCGCCAGAAGTCGGGCGTGTCAGTGACGTAGGAAACCGACGCTTCGATAACAGCCAGGCTTTCCTCGGCTGGGCCGATCACGATGGCTGCGCCGCCGGCCGCGGCTGTGTACTCCAGCGCGTCGCCTGGCCGGCCCTGAGCCGTGTCCATGCCAATGCTCAGCGCGTACGGCGCCATGCCCGAACCGACGAACGCAATCGCAGCCTGCATGGCCTCGGTGCCGGCCTTGCAGGCAAACTCCCAGTCGGCCGCCTGGGTCAGCGGCACAATGTCCAGCGCCTCGGCCACGATGGTCGATGTGGGCTTGACGGCATAGGGATGCGACTCGCTGCCCACCCAGACCGCGCGAATGCGCTTGGGGTCGATCTGCGCGCGGGCCAGCGCGTTGCGAGCGGCCTCGATGGACATGCTGGCTGTGTCCTCGTCCAGCCCTGCCACCGCTTTCTCTTTGATGGGCAACTCGGCGTCGCGGCCGCTCCAGACGCGCGCCACCTCGCGCGCCGGCAAACGATAGCTGGGTACATAAGCGCCGTAGCCCACAATGCCCACCGGGCGATTAGGGCGCAAAAGAACACTGTCTTTGACTTCAGTCATGTTTTGATACTCCTGGATAGCCAGCCAGAATCTGGGCGGCACGCGCAGTACGGATTTGACCCTCGGCGACCAACTGGGCGGCCACCTGCTCGACCAGCTCAGGCGGGGCGCCAGCCGCCAGCGCCACATGACGGGCGTGCAGGGCCATGTGGCCGCGCTGGATGCCCTCAGCGGCCAACGCACGCAGGGCTGACAGATTCTGCGCCAGGCCCACTGCTGCCATCAGCTCAGCCAGCTCACGGGCCGAGGCCACGCCCAGAATCTTGAGCGCCACCTGCGCCGCAGGGTGGACTTTGGTTGCGCCGCCCACGATGCCCACAGCCAGGGGCAGCTCGATGCGGCCGGCCAGAAACGGCCCATCGCCGCCCTCCACCACACGCCAATCGGTCAGCGCACGGTACTGGCCATCGCGCGCGGCGTAGGCGTGGGCGCCGGCCTCCAGCGCTCGCCAGTCGTTGCCAGTGGCGATGGCCACCGGGTCGATGCCGTTCATGATACCCTTGTTGTGGGTAGCGGCGCGATAGGGATCGGCCCAGGCAAAGGCGTTAGCTTCGGCGATGCCGTGCGCCACCTCTACGCCTTTCAGGTCCTCGCCAGCAAAAACGCTCACGGGGATGCGGCACAGCGCCCACGCCAGACGGCGATCGCTCAAATTGCTCAGGATACGCAGCTTTGCCCGCCCGCCCGTGAGCGATTCCAGCAGCGGGGCAGCGGCCTCGGCGGCGCTGTTGATGGCGTTGGCGCCCATCGCGTCCCGGCAGTCCAACAGCAAATGCACGATGGTCATGGGGCCGGTCGGGGTATCGGGCAACTGGCGCACCTCGACCCCGCGGAAACCGCCGCCCGCCCGCAAAATCGAAGGGTGCAGCGGGTCGATCAGCGCAGCCAACGCTTGCTCAGCCGCCAGCACAGCCTGCGCGGCTCGCTCAGGATCGGGCACATCCAGCAACTGCACCTGGCCAATCATCACCGGCTCGCTGCTGCCTGCCTGGAAGCCGCCGCCCGCCCGCGCCAGCCGGGCAGCATTGCTGACGGCTGCAATCACCGAAGGCTCTTCCACGGCCATGGGGACCAGGTAGTTGCGGCCATTGACCAGGAAGTTCACGCCCAGGCCCAGCGGAAGGGCGAAAAGGCCCAGCGCGTTCTCTACCATGCGGTCGGCCTGCTCGACGCTGAGTCCGGCGCCCAAAGCAGCCAGGTCAGCATCGGTCAAGCCGGCCCAGGCAGCTACGGCGGCTAATCGCTCACGCTGGGTCTGGTTGTAAAAACCGCTCAAGCGCGATGTCGGTCTTTCGCTCATTGGTTGCATCTCGTTGGATCACGCCAATACTGCTGTCACATAAAAACGCCCCACGGCCCTGCGAGGCTGGGAGCGAGACAACCGCCAATACCATTGTTACGATGCACACTATAGCAGATCGTATCTTCCAAAAGCTATCAAAATCGACGCAGCGCCACAGGCTGGCAGTAAATGGTGAGATGAACTACCGGCTGCAACTACGGCCCGCCGGCAAAAGCAGCCACTGCGGCGCTGAGCATATTGAGCCATACCTCCGGATACAAGGCTGGCAAAAGAATAGCTGCCAGCCCGATTGCCGCCAGTACAATCATGACGCGCTCTTCGCGCTCCAGCAACAGATTGTCCAGCGGCCCCAACAAGGCGCTCAAGCTGCGAATCAGGCCGATGGCCAGACCGACGGCGCCGGCCAGCACAATGACTGCCTGCAGCCAGTCCTGGCTGCCCAGCGCCTGCATCAGCGCCCACTGGCCAGCGAAGCCAGCCGTCAAAGGCATACCGGCCAGGCTGAGCACACCTAACAAAAAGGCGGCCGATGTCCAGGGTAGGCGCGTGCCCAGCCCCTGAATGCTGGCGAAGTCGGTCTGGCTGCCCGCGCGCTGGCGAACCACGGCCAGACCATAGGCCGAGACCATCATCGCCACACCGCGCGCGATCAACAGCAGCCAGACCAGCGCCCACGAGCCGCGCGCGCCCAGGCCCAGAGAGATCAGCACGGCGCCATAGGTGAAAAGCGCTGCGTAGCTCCACAGCCGGCTGATGTTGGTCTGCACACCGCCGGCCAGCCCGGCCCACAGGCAAGTGGCCATGCCGCCGTACAGCAGCAACTCGCTCAACTGCACCGGCGGCAGGACGTAGAAAAGTGTGGCGCCCTGCAGCCATTCGTACTGCACCAGCAGCGCCTGCAGCAAGGTGATAGCCGTTGCCGCCAACGCCGTCAGCAGCCAGGCTGCCACCAGCGGCGGCGCCTCCTCGCCCAGGCTGACGGCCGGGCCGTGCAGAGGCCAAGGCGCCAGCAGCAGCAACAGGCCGATGCTGGCCAGTTGTCCGGCCAACTGCAGCGCCTGGCCGCTTTCCGGGTCCAGCGGCGCTTGATCCACATACCAGGCGGCCAGCAGAAAGAGGGGGATAGCCAGCACGGGCAGCCACAAGGGCCGCAGCGCGCCGCGCGTGCTGCCTTGGCGGCCAGCCTGAATCACGAAAGCGCCGACCGACACCACGGCTGCCAGCACGATAGGCGCCAGCCAGGCCGGCTGGATGGTCAACACAACGCCGAACAGGCTGAACAGGGCCAGGCCAAAGGGAAAGAAGGTGCGGCCCTGGGACACGCGCCAGGCCCCCAGATAGGCGACTGCCAACGCCAAAGCCAGCCAGCCCAGCACCCACTGGGCTGTTGGCTGCATCACGAAACTATGGCCCAGCAGCGTAACGGGCGCGTTGACCTGCACCACGCGACCAAGGAACAGCACAGGCTCATCGTTGGGCCAACGCCACAGCAGCAAGCCCAGCCACAGCGCGGCCGCGCCGGCCAGCGCGCTGGAGGGCAAGGGCCAGCGCCGCAGCAAATAAACCAACAGCGCAGTCAGCAGCGGCAGAGTCAGCACTAAGACCACGCCAGACATCAGTCGCTGCCCTCCCGCTGGTTGCCCCAAAGCGGGCCGCGGGCAATCATCAGGTAGCCAGTCGCCAGGGCCACTAACAGCTCGACCGTGCTGAGCAGCCAGATTAACCAGGCGTCCTCTTGCAGAGCAGCCAGCATCAACTGGGTAGCCGCCAACCAGAGCAGCAAGGCCAGGCCAGCCTGCAAGGCTTCATCTCCCAGCGCCAGCCCCAACAGCCCAAAAGCGCCCAGCCAGATGACCACAAAGCGCACGTCGCCCGGCAGCACAGGCAGGGGCAGCCTGGGACGCAGGGCCAGAATCAGCCCCGCCAAAGCCAAGGCAAGCAAAGTGCGGAACAAGGTTGTGGACGCCAACGGACGGACTTCCACCCCCTGGCTGTGCTGGAAGGGCAAAAAGCTGCCGCCCCAGCCGGCCTGCTGCGCCGAAAGATACCAGATAACCGCCGCCAGACCGCCAACTACCACCCGCAACAGCGCCCACTGCGGCGGCAGCAAACTGGCGGTCATGATGGCCAGGCCGATGTAGATCAGCATCAAGGCGGCCAGCGCCAGTCGCCAATCGCGCGCAGCTATGACGACGATCGCCCCCAGGCTGATGATCAGCAACAGGGGCGTGCCGGCCAGAGGGTCGGTCTGTTGAAACAGGGTATCCAAACTGGGGAAAGGAGGAAGCGGTTGCATGTCAGATAGTTGCGAAAGCAGGATAATGCCGCTGAGTGCATCGTAAACAAAGTTGTTGAGGTGCCCGGCACTTGACACGAGCCTCTGATCATGTGCGAATCGTCGCCAAAGTGCCGGGCACCGATACGCAGTTAATTTGTTTACGGTGTACTGAGTGTCTTGCCTGTGGTTGGTTGCAGTTATATGACCAGAAGGGCCAGCAACAGCACCAGGGCGATCCAGCCGAGGTAGCCTTCTCCCTCGACCAGCAACAGGGTATTGCGCCAGGCCAGTTCAACCCAGCGCATCAGCCAGCCCAATCCTGCCAAAATCCAACCCAGCCCAGCGGCTGCACTCAGCCGTCTCTGCCAGTGCTTGAAGGGCGAGTTGGGCTGTTGCGTCGCCTGGTTGAAGCCGAATCCTAAGGCCAAGGCAGCGATGATAGCCAGGAGTTGCAAAATCCCCAGTTGTCTGAGCAGATCGACCAGAGAAAGCACGCTGCCAAAACTGGCCTGCACGGCCAGCCGCGTCGGCTGAAGGCCCCACAGCAGATTAGGCACCATCACCAGCCCCAGCGCGATCAACAGACGAAAGACTGGCCAGTTGATGAGTTGCCTGCCGGGCTGGCCGGCCGGCGCAGGGGGCGGGCTGGCAGGCGGCGCGCTTTGCCAGCTTGCCAGCACCGTAGCCACTGCCAGGCCATCGGCCACCACCAGCAAGAACAGCAAGGCCAGGTGAGGCGTCTCAACCAGGGCGCGGGCGGGCATACCAGCCATCAGGGGCAGTCCAGCCAAGGTAAGCGCGGCCAGCGTCACCGGGATGCGCCAGCGCCACTCTTCGTTGATGGCCTGGCCGACGGCGAGCACAGCCAGGCCCAGCACAACGCCGGTCATCGCCCAGCCCAGCGCGTCGCGCGCGTAGGCAGTGGGCGCCAGCGCTAATACAACCCACAGCCAGGTAGCGCGTCCGCTGCTGAGCAAGGCCAAGCGATCGCGCTCGCGGCTGGTCCAGGCAGCCAATCCGGCCAGCAGGGTCAAAAAGACCAGGATCGGCAGCCAGAGCGGATTGGTAAACCAGGCGCCTGCGCCCAGGACGAAAACGCGGCCCATCAGCCAACCGCCCGTCACCAGTCCCAGCCCGTTAATCAGAAGCTGTGTGCCGCGGTCGCGGCCAGCGCTGGCAGGTGTGAGCCACAGGTGCAGCGGATAGGCAGCCATGCGCAGGGCAGCAACCAGCAGCAGCAGAGCCATGGCCTCAGCAGGCAGACGGGCAGCGGCCAGGGTGGTGGTAGCGACGCCGATGCTGGTGATGCCAATAGCCAGCAGCATCAACAAACTGCCTGCCACCTCCAGCCAGACGGGCGCGGTGTTGCCCTTGGCCCGGCTGCCGCGTGCGCGCGCCACCAACAGAATATCGGTGGCCACCCATGCGCCGCTGAGAGCCAGGAGATTGTCGGAGACCAGCGTCAGCGCGGCCGCGCCCAACAGCGCAAAGCTCATCCCATGATACGCGCCGGAGCGTTTGCCGGGCGACTGCCAGGTCAGCAAGACGGCTGTGCCGCCGACGATCAGCAGCAGGATCAACGCCAGCCAGTTCCAGCCATCCAGCGCCCACAGCACTTGCACAGGGGCAGTGACCAACGGCCACCAGACCAGATTGCGCACGACCATCCCGCTGCTGCGCAAGGTCATCACCAGCACAAAGCTGGCAATCAGCGGCGTGATCGTCAACAAAGCCAGTGCTCGGCGCGGGCTGGCAACCACGCGCAGCAACGCGCTGGCGAAGAGGAGGACGATGGCAGGCCCAAGGGGGGAGCGGAGCAGGTCGTTCATGGACAGTAGGCCAGCCAGGCCGCGGCCTGACTGATCTCTGGCATTCTACCACACGGCGCGTGGCGAGGCAAGGGCTGGACACCGCCCCCACAACAGCCCAAGCTGATGAGCAGGCGGCTGCTTAGCGGTTGAAGTCGATAAAGCGATAGCCGACCCCACGCTCGTTGGAGATGTAACGTGGGTTGGATGGGTCAGTCTCGATCTTTTGCCGCAGGTAGGCGACGTACAGACGCAGAATCTGGTTGTCGTCCACGTATTCCGGCCCCCAGACCTTCGACAGCAACTGCTCATGGTTGAGGATGCGGCCAGGATTCTGGATGAAGTATTGCAGCAGCCGATACTCAGTGGGACGCAGCTTGACCGGACTCCCAGCGACCAGCACCTCGCGCCGGTCCAGGTCCACGCTCAAGCGCTCGTCCACGTCGATGCGGCTGCTGCGCTCGGCCGGCGCGCTGAGCTGGACGCGGCGCAGCACGGCGTTGATGCGGCTGACCAACTCGCGCGCGCTGAAGGGCTTGGTGACATAGTCGTCTGCGCCCAAGTCCAGGCCTTTGATGCGCTCTTCTTCCTCGCTACGCACGGTCAGCATGATGACAGGCACTACAGAGGCGCGGCGAATCTCGGACAGGGTCTCGAAGCCATCCAGATGCGGCATCTCCACATCCAGAACCACCAGATCGGGCGTCTCGTCCCGTACCTTACGGATAGCCTCCAACCCGTTGCTGGCCTCGCTGACCTGAAAGTCTTCCAACTCCAGGTTCATGCGCACAAAACGCCGCATGCGGGGTTCGTCGTCGACAATGAGAATGTGTTTAGTCATAAGATATGTGGCAGCGTAAAAAAGAACGTCGCTCCTCGTCCCGGCTCGCTGCGCACCCAGATGCGCCCATCATGCGCCTCGACGATGGCTTTGCACAGGTAGAGGCCGAGACCGGTGCCTTTGGTCTGGCGGCGCATGCCAGAGTCGACGCGGTAAAAGCTGTTGAAAAGCCGGCCCTGCTCGTCGGCCGGAATGCCGATGCCTTGGTCGGCAACGTACACTGTGACCACTGACGCGTCCTGCCAGGCGCCGATGCGGATCGTTCCACCCTGCGGCGAGTATTTGATGGCGTTGCTGACCAGGTTATCCAGCACCTGACGGATGCGCGTCTCATCAGCCAGCACCAAAGGCAGGTCGTCCGGGAAATCCATCTCGAACTGATGGGTATCCGTCTGCGATTTGAAGCGGTCGACAACTTTCGTCACCAGCCGCTCTACATCGACTTCGCTGCGCTCAAGCTTGAAAACGCCGGCCTGGATGCGGCTGGCGTCGAGCAGGTTGTCGATCAGCGCGTTGAGACGATCGGCTTCCTCTTCAATGACAGCCAGCCCATCAGCCAGCGTCTCGCGATCCCAGGCGGCATCAGGCCGGCGCAGCGTGCCAGCGTAGCCCTTGATCAACGACACGGGCGTCTTCAGCTCGTGGGAGATGACACTGACGAAGGTGGACTTCATCTGCTCGGCCTCGCGAAAGCGGGTGATGTCCACCACGTTGACGATGATGTTCAGCAACTGGCCGGCGTCGTCGTAGAGCGGTGTGTAGGTCACGCCCAAGGTCAGCCGTGAGCCGCCGGGCCGCAGCAGGTCGCCCTCGACGTAGAGCGAAGCCACGCCAGGCGCAGTCTGGGCTGGGTCGATCTCAAAGGGCAACGTGGGCGGGGCCGCAGGGGCGCACAGGTTGGGGCCGCTGGTGTTCTCCAGCGCCAGCACCTTCCAGCACGGCTCGCCCACGGCCTCCTCGGCCGGCCAGCCGGTCATGGCCGCCAGCGCACGGTTCAGCACCTGGACGCGGCGGTCGGGGGAAAGCATCATAACCCCGCTGGCGCTGTTCTCGATGATGGCGTCCAAACGGCGCTTTTCGGCCGAGACCTGCTCGTACAGGCGGGCGTTGCGCACGGCGATGGCGGCCTGGTCGGCGAAGCTCTGCAAGACCTGGCGCTCGTTGACGCCGAAAGCTGCGCCGCCGCTGCGGAAGGCGTAGATCGCGCCCACCAGCTCATCCTCGATGCGCAGCGGCATCTGCACCACCTGGCGCAGGGGAATGCCCGCAGCCGAGGCCAGCAGCGGCAGCGACAGCTCCGGCAGGCTATAGCTGCCGTCAGCCTGGCTAGCGAGATCGCGGCCGTCGCGCAGCAGCGCGGCCACTTGAGCAGCCTTGGCCGGCGGCAGGCCATAAATGGCTTGGGGGGCCAGCCGGCCGTCAGCCTGGCGCAGCACCAACAGGCCCACCTCGCCGCCTACCATCTCCACCGCGCTGTTGAGAATCAGACGCAGCAGCGAGGGCAGGTCCAGCCGCGCAGTCATAGCCCGGCTGATGCGCAGCAGGTAGTCACGTTGGCGGAGTTGAAGAGATTGCATCGAGCTATCTTAACCCGTCCGCGAAAATTTGTCAACGCTTCGGGAACCTTTTGCCGGAACCCCCCGTCTATGGGGTGTCTTGCGTTGTATTTCCTTCCCCTCCTCTCCCCATGTGCGCTCCGGACGGGCTGACCGGAGCGCACATACTTTTTTGGCTCGTGGCGCGGCGGCCATTTCTCACTGACTGAGACCTGGGCTATAATAGTCGCCATGACACACACCCCTTCATTTGTGACTCGCTCTTTTATCGTTTTATGTGCTGCCTGGCTTGCCCTGGCGGCTCTGCCAGCTTTGCCTGTGGCTGGTCAAAGCGCCGGCCTCTCGCCGGATATCGACCAGTTGCTGGTCGCACTGACCGGCGATGATTTCTTGGCAGCTGAACGTGCAGCTCAGCAACTGGCCGCGGTGGGCACAAGCGCAGCCGTGCCGCGCTTGACCGAGATCTTCCTGAACGCCGACACGCCGCGCCTGGCCGCCATTGCACTAGGCGGCATCGGCACCCAGCAGGCCACCCAAACGCTGGCCAGCACCCTGGCAGATGAGCCACTGACCGCCCGGCGCAACGCAGCCCAGATTGGCCTGCTGTACGGCAGCGAGCAGGCGATTGACACCCTGATCAACACGCTGCGTGCGCCGCAGGCGCCCGCCCGACGCCATGCGGCCGATCTGCTGGGCTATCTGGGCTCTCCAGATGCGCTGAACGCCCTGCTGCGCGCTGCCCAACAGGACACCGCTGCCAGTGTGCGCCAGTCGGCAGTCTGGGCGCTATCCGAAATCGACTCGCCGCGAGTGCGGCCTGCACTGCTTACTATCTCTGTGCGCGACTCTGACCCAGCGGTGCGCGCTGAGGCTGAAAGTGCGCTGCAACGCCTGGATCAGCGTTACCGTTAGCTACATCGTGAAGAGTAACTACGCATAGAGCCCGACACTCCGGCGGCGACTCAGATCTGACTTGAAAATAGCCGCTCGGGCCGGTCTTTGCGCAGCACCCCGGACGGGGCCGACCGAGCCCGCTGTTTTCATCTACGGTTGTGCGGCCCAGCGCATGGATGTCTGATCAGAGGATCGGGTGCCGGGAACCGCAATTAGCTTGTATACGCGCAGCCGGCGCATCGCACTCTCCACTGAGAGCACGATGCGCCGGCTGCTTTGTATTTGGCAACGGCTGGCGAGGCTGCTTAGATCAGCCCAAATTCCTTGCCCACCTGCTGATAAATCGTCAGCGCGCGATCCATTTGGTCCTTGGTGTGGGTGGCCATGTAACTGGTGCGCAACAGAGCCCGGCCTACTGGTACGCCTGGGCTGATCACCGGGTTGACAAAGAGTCCTGCGTCAAAGAGGCGGCGCCAGATCACGAAACATAGTTGGTCGTCGCCGATGATGATCGGCACCACTGGGGTGCAACTGTTGCCCGTGTTGAAGCCCAAGCGGTGCAGTTCCTGGCGCATGTAAGCAGCGTTGTCGTTGACCTGCTGCACGCGCTCCGGCTCCGTGCGCATCACTTCCAGCGCGGCCAGCGCGGCCGCCGCGTTGCTGGGCGGGATGCTGGCGCTGAAGATCATGGATCGGCCAGTGTGCTTGATATAGCTGATCACGTCCGGATCGCCGGCGATGAAACCGCCCAGGCTGGCAAAGGACTTGCTGAAGGTAGACATGATCAGGTCCACGTCGCCGGTGACGCCGAAATGGGCTGCGGTGCCGCGGCCTCCGCCCAGCACGCCCATCGCGTGGGCGTCATCCACCATCAGCCGCGCGCCGTATTGCTTGACCACCGGGATCATCTCTGGCAGGGGAGCGATGTCCCCCTCCATGCTGAACAGGCCATCGACGATCACCAGCTTGCCTGCTTCCTCCGGCAGGCGGGAGAGGACGCGCGCCATGTCCTTGACATCGTTGTGGCGGAAGCGCTTCATCTCACCATAGGACAACATGGCGCCGTCGACAATGCAGGCGTGGTCGTCTTTGTCCAGCACGGCGTAGTCGCGGCGGCCCACCAACGAGCTGATCGTGCCCAAATTGGTCTGGTAGCCGGTGCTGAAGACCAGCGCAGCCGGCTTGCCGACCCAGTCGGCCAACTCCTCCTCGAGCTGCTCGTGCATCAACAACGTGCCGTTGAGGAAGCGCGAGCCAGTGCAACTGGTGCCATAGGTTTTGATAGCTTCGATGGCCGCCTCGCGCACCTTTGGGTGGGTGGTCAACCCCAGGTAGTTGTTAGATCCAAACATCAGAATGCGGCGCCCACGGTAGACCGCCTCTGTCCCCTCGTGGCCATCCAATGCAATGAAGTAGGGATAATAGCCTGTGGCCTTGACTTCTTTGACCGTCGTATAATTGAATGCTTTGTCGAAAATATCGGCCATTAAACATGCCTCCGGGAAAAGAATGAGGGGCCAGCCGCAGTATCCGCCGAACCCTCTCACACGCCATTATAGGCCCGCTTGAGGGATTCTGCAAGCAGGCGGTCCAAGTAAGCCGGCCCTGCACGCTATCTGATGGGCGTACTGGGTCGATGAAGGGCTTCGAGGCAGGCCGTCGCCAAGGCGAGCGCCAACTGCTTGGCGTCGATATCGGCCGGTTGCCCTTCACCCACCGGCCCCACGCAGGCTGGACAGCCAGCGCTGCACGAGCAACCGGTCACCAGATTGACCGAGGCCGCCAGCAATTCCGGCGCCAATTCGTAGAGTCGCTGGCTGAAGCCGATGCCGGCAGGCGTCTTCTCGAAAATGGTGATGGTGGGCAAGGCGCTGCCAGGGGATCGTGCTTCCGCTGTCACCCCGATGTCACCAGGGTCGCACATCAGATAGAGCGGCGCCAGGCTGCCCAGCGCGTAGGCCAGGCCGGCCAAGCCGGTGCGCAGTCGCTGGCCCTGCTCGGTGCGCTGATGGCAGGAGCGACACAGGGTCGCCAGGTTTTCCAGCCGGTTGGCTTGCAGGTAAGCCTCGTTCTGGCCAGGTACATAGCCAAAGGTGCGGAAGGGCTGTTTGTGATGCACGTCATGTTGGCGGCCGGATGGCTCTGTGGCGCCGCACAGGGTGCAGCGGTAGCCATCGCGCGCCCGCGCGGCGTTGCGTTGCTGCTGCCAGTTGGGGCCATAGTCGTTGGGATCGCTGCGCCACTGGCCGGCCGCGCGCAGCGGCGCCAGCAATTCTTCCTCCAGCGCAATCCAAAAGGCATCGGTCTCCAAAACCTGCTCTGGCAGCGGGGGATCGATCTGGCCGTAGCCCAAAGTCTCGTGGGTGTGACGCTTGATCTGGCGATAGCCGCTGACCTGGCTGGTCACCTGCACCGGGCCGTGGGCCAGGCTGGCGCCGCCGGCCGCGCGCTGTTCCTGCACCGCCAGCACCTGCACCTGCTGGCTGCCGCTGGCAACGGTGTAGTAATCAACCTCAACGGGGCGCACCGCGGCCTGGCCTGCCTCCCAATCCAGCGCCTCCACCAGGTAGGACTGCCCCTGATGCAGATAGACTGCGCCCGGATGCAGCATCGACTGCGCCGCGGCCCGCTCCAACTGGCCAATCACCACCGGCTGCCCCTCGCCTACCTGCCGTTCGCCCTCACCTGCCACTTGCCACCTGCCACCTGCCACCTGCCACTTGCCACTTGCCCCCTGCCACGCCTGAATCACCACGTTGTCCGGCGAGGCGGTGCGCAGGCTGATGGCCTGGGCTGGGTAGCCCTCGCCCAGCCAGAACCAATCGCCGCCGTGCTGCTGTACCTCGCCCGTCTCGGCCAGCCAGGCCAGCACATCGTCCGTAAAGGACACAAGACCGAACTGCTCGCCGCCGCGCAAGGGCAACTCGAACAGGGCGCAGGCCAGGTGGCTGGAGAGGATGGCCAGGTTGTCGGGGTTGACCAGGCCATGCTCCGGGCTGCGCGCCAACACGTAGTCCGGATGGGCGACGATGTACTGGTCCAGCGCGCCGGGCGAGGCGATCAGCAGGGCCAGAGCGACGCCGGCTTGACGGCCCGCGCGGCCGGCCTGCTGGCGCGCGCTGGCAATCGCACCCGGATAGCCCACCAGCACGGCCGCGTCCAGGCCGCCGATGTCAATGCCCAGTTCTAACGCGTTGGTGGCCACCACCGCCCGCAGCGCGCCGCTGCGCAAGCCCTGCTCGATCCCTCGCCGCTCCAGGGGCAGGTAGCCGCCGCGGTAGCCGGCGATGGCGGAAGGAACGCGCTCGCGCAAATACGTCAACAGCACCTCCACCGCCAGCCGGGAACGGGCAAAGACCACCGTCTGCACGTCATGGTCCAGCAGCACGGCGGCGATGGCCTCGGCCTCCAGCAGGCTGGAGCGGCGCAGGCCCAGATCTCGGTCGACAATGGGCGGGTTGTAGAAGACGAAATGGCGCTCACCCTGCGGCGAGCCGTCATCGTCGATCAGCGTCACCGGCGCCTCAACCAGGCGCTGGGCCAGCTCTTGCGGGTTGGCCAGGGTGGCCGAGGTGCAGAGGAAGCGCGGGTCGCTGCCATAGAAGCGGCAGATGCGGCGCAGGCGGCGCAGCACGTTGGCCACATGGCTGCCAAAAACGCCGCGATAAGTGTGCAGCTCGTCCAGCACCACGTAGCGCAGGCCGGCCAGCAGTTCCACCCATTGGGGATGGTGGGGTAGAACGCCGGTGTGCAGCATGTCGGGGTTGCTGAGGACGATGCGCGCCTCGCGGCGCACCCGGCCGCGATCGCGCTGAGGGGTGTCGCCGTCGTAGGCAGCCGCCTTCAGATAATTGTCAACACCTGCACTGCGCGCAGGCGCAAGTGTTGACAATTGACAATTGACAATTGACAATTGGAGTTCTGCCAACTCCGCCAACTGGTCGTGGGCCAGGGCCTTGGTGGGGAAGAGGTAGAGGGCGCGGGCGGCGGGATCGGTCAGCAGCGCCTGGGCCACGGGCAGGTTGTAGCACAGGGTCTTGCCGCTGGCCGTGGCCGTGGCGACCACCAGGTTTTGGCCGGCCTGCGCAGCCTGCCAGGCCGCAGCCTGATGGCTGTACAGCGTCTCGATGCCGCGGCTGCGCATAGCCTCAGCCAGGGCGGGGTGCAGATCGGCCGGCAAAGGCGCCCAGCGGGCCGGTCGCGGCGGCGTCTGCTGCCAGGCCGTGACATTGCGCATGAAACCCGCGTCGCGGCGCAGGGCTTGGATGGCGGTGTCGATGGACATGAGATGCGTGATGCGTGATGCGTGATGCGTGATGCGTGAAGGGATTATAGCAGCGTTATCTCATCCTGTCATCCTGGATGTGTTGGCATGCATATCATACACGGCGGCCCGAACAGGTCTTCACTGGAGCAAGTACGCCAGAGCACTTGATGCAGCGTAAAACGAAGTAGTTGCGCATCGGTGCCCGGCACTTGCGCCCAGTTTGTCATCATGGGCGAATCATCGCCAAAGTGCCGGGCACCTCGACAACTTTGTGAACAGAGTAGTTCACACCCGACTGTGCTGGTCATTTTCCGCAGGGCGCGTATAATCACATTGCTGCCGCGTTTCACATTTCACGCATCACGTTTCACTGCTATGTCCATCACCCGACGCGTTGCCCTGCTTTCCGTGGCTGCCGCCATCGTCACGCTGCTGCTCAAGTTCGGCGCCTACTTCCTGACCGGCTCGGTCGGCTTGCTCTCTGACGCCATCGAGTCCTTCGTCAACCTGGCTGCGGCGCTGATCGCCTTCACGGCCATCAGCATTGCCGGCCGGCCGCCTGACAGCAACCACACCTACGGCCACGACAAAGCCGAGTATTTCTCCAGCGGGGCCGAAGGCACGTTGATCCTCCTGGCAGCCGGCACGATCATCTTCTCGGCTGTTCACCGCCTGCTCAATCCTGCGCCGTTGGAGAACCTGGGCATCGGCGGCGCGGTGGCGCTGCTGGCCTCGGCTATCAACTTCGGCGTCTCGCGTATCATGCTGCGGGTGGCGCGCCAGCAGGACAGCATCGCGCTGGAGGCCGACGCCCACCATCTGATGACCGACGTGTGGACATCGGTGGGCGTGGTAGCAGGCATTTTGCTGGTCGGCGTCACCGGCTGGCAGATCCTCGACCCGCTGCTTGCCATCGCCGTGGCCGTCAACATCATCTGGATGGGGGTGCAACTGCTGCGCCGCTCCACGGCCGGGCTGATGGATGTCACCCTGCCGGCCGGCGAGGTGGCCGTTGTGCAGGAAGCCATCAGCCGTGTGGCCGGTCCCGACACCCCCTATCATGCCCTGCGCACCCGCAAGTCCGGCTCGCGGCGCTTCATCGACTTTCACCTGCTGCTGCCAGGCAAGACCTCTGTACAGGAGTCGCACGACCTGGTCAGTCAGATCGAGTCCGCCATCGAACAGAAGCTGCCCAACACCTACGTCACGATCCACGTCGAGCCGCGCGAGGACGCAGCGTCGTGGGACGGGGACATCGTCGGAGGCATCTCCAGCGACAAATCAGGACTACCCGCGAATCAACTAGAGGCATCAAGACGGGTTGGGGAGGAAAGCTAGAAAAGACATTTCTTCAGAAGAAATGTCTTTTCTAGCGGCGCCGGCTTCGTACGCTGGCAAGTCATGAAGCCGACGATGACAAACTCGGGAGGACAGATCAGGCGGTCTTGGCCTAATTCGCCGCTCCGTTGAACGGCATGGGCGCCGGTTGAGGGACGACGCTGCCGGTGTACAGATGGCAGGCCACCCAATGATCGGGGTGCTTCTGCTCGAAGGGCGGGTCAATCTCCTTGCACACGTCCATCACCTTGGGACAGCGGGGATGGAAGCGGCAGCCGCTGGGCGGGTTGAGCGGCGAGGGTACGTCGCCCGTCAGCACAATGCGCTCCCGCTTGTAGTCCGGATCGGGCATGGGGATAGCCGACAGCAGCGCCTGGGTGTAGGGGTGCATGGGGTTGCGGAACAGCGCCTCGCGCGTGCTCACCTCCACCATCTTGCCCAGGTACATCACCCCCACCCGGTCGCTGATGTGCTCCACCACGCTCAGGTTGTGGGCGATGAACAGGTAGGTGAGGCCAAACTGGCCTTGCAGGCCGCGCAGCAGGTTGAGCACCGCTGACTGCACCGACACGTCCAGCGCGGACACCGGCTCGTCGCAGACAATGAAGCGCGGGCGTAGAGCCAGGGCGCGGGCGATGCCGATGCGCTGGCGCTGGCCGCCGGAGAACTCATGCGGGTAGCGCCGGGCGTGGTAGGGGTTCATGCCCACCGTCTTGAGCAGCTCGGCCACGGTCTCGGCGCGCTCCTTGGGCGTGCCGATGCCGTGGATCATCATCCCCTCGGAGATGATCTCGCCCACCGGCATGCGCGGGTCCAGGGAGGAGTAGGGGTCCTGGAAGACGATCTGCATGTTGCGCCGCATGCCCTTGAACTCGCGCCTGCCCATGGCGAAGACGTCCTCGCCGTCGAAGAAGACGCTGCCGCCGTTGGGCGGCAGGAGGCGCAGGATGGTGCGCCCCACCGTGGTCTTGCCGCAGCCCGACTCGCCCACCAGGCCGAAGGTCTCGCCCTCGCGAATGGTGAAGCTGACGCCGTCCACGGCCTTGACCCAGGCTTTGACCCGCTGCAACAGGCCGGCGCGCACCGGGAAATACTTCTTCAGATCTTCGACCACCAGCATGTCCTTGCTGGTTGCGCCCAGGTTATTGGCCATCGGGTCCTCCTTCGTCGACCGGAGCGACCTGGACGAAGACTTCCTCGCCGGTGAAGCGCCAATCGGTCTTCTGGAAACCAGCCCACTGCTCGCGGGTCTCCGGGTTGTGGATGAAGCAGCGCACCTTGTGTCCCGGCTCGGCCTCCACCAGCGCCGGGTCCTGCTGCGTGCAGACCTCCTTGACGTAGGGACAGCGCGGCGAGAATTTGCAGCCGGGCGGCAGGTTGATCAGGTCGGGCACTGTGCCGGGGATCACCGCCAGCGAGTCGCGCACGTCGCCCAGCACCGGAATGGCCGCCATCAGCCCCTCGGTATAGGGGTGCAGCGGGTTCGCGAACAGGGTATGCACATCGGCATACTCGACAATCAGGCCGGCGTACATCACGGCCACGTTGTCGCACATCTCGGCAATCACCCCCAGGTCGTGGGTGATCAACAGGATCGTGGTGCCCATCTCGGTCTGCATGCGGCGCATCAGGTCCAGAATCTGAGCCTGGATCGTCACGTCCAGCGCGGTGGTCGGCTCGTCGGCGATCAGCAGGTCGGGCAGGCAGGAGAGGGCCATGGCGATCATCACGCGCTGCGCCTGCCCGCCGGAGATCTCGTGGGGGAAGGACTTAGCGCGACGGGCGGCGTCGGGGATGCCGACGCGCGACAGCATCTCCACCGCCTGATCCCATGCCTGTTCCTTGGTCACACTCTGGTGTTGGATCAGCACCTCGGCCACCTGGTCGCCCACGCGAAAGATGGGGTTGAGGCAGCTAGTGGGCTGTTGAAAAATCATGGACAGTGCGCCGCCGCGCAGCTTGACCATCTCCTCCTCGGGCAGCGTTACCAGGTTCCGGTCGCGCAGCCAGACCTCGCCCTCGACGATCTTGCCAGATCCGCCCAGCAGGCGCATGATCGACAGCGAGGTCACGCTTTTGCCGCAGCCGGACTCGCCCACCAGGCCCATGACCTTGCCCTCGGGGATGGCGAAATCCACGCCATTGACGGCCTGCACAACACCGTCCTCGGTGAAGAAGTAAGTCTTCAGCCCCTTGACATTCAAGAGGATGTTCGGCTCGAAGCCGTTGGTTGTCGTTTCGCTCATAGTCATGCTACCGTTTCAGGCGTGGATCGAGGGCATCGCGCAGGCCGTCGCCGATGAAGTTAAAGCCGATGGAAACCACTACCAGAAAGACGCCGGGTATCAGAGGCAGCCAGGGGTTTTGGAACATGTAGCTCTGCGAGGTGGAGAGCATGTTGCCCCAGGTGGGCGTCGGATCCTGCACGCCCAGGCCCAGGAAACTGAGGGCCGACTCGGTGACGATCACGCCGCCCAGCGCCAGACTGGCGCTGACCAGGATCGGCGCGATACCGTTGGGGATGATGTGGCGGAAGATGATGCGGGCGTCGGAAGCCCCGGTCGCACGCAACGCCTCGACAAAGTCCTGCTTGCTCAGCGAGAGGGCCATACCGCGCATCAAGCGGGCCGCGCTCAGCCAGCCGAAGATCACCAGGATCAACACCAGCACCACCACCTTTTGCGCCTCGCGTGGCGGCGCCAACAGCAGGGCGCTCAAAAAGTTATTCAGGAAGGGGGGCAGTGGGATCACCACATCACGACGCAGCAAGATGGCTGAAATAATCAACAAAATCGGCAGGGTCGGGATAGTGAGCATGAACTCGATCACGCGCGAGATCACGGCGTCAGTTTTACCGCCAAAGTAACCAGCAATCGCGCCCAGCAGCGCGCCAAAGGTCTCTGAGATCAACACCACCAGGATGGCGATGCTCATTGAAACGCGTGCGGCATAGAGCACACGCGTGAACAGGTCGCGCCCCAAGTGGTCGATGCCCAAATAATGCACGCGGCCTGCAGCATCAGTCACGCCGGGCGGCGCTGGCCGCACCGACGAGGACAGGTCGATAGCGTCGCGCTCGAAGGGGGCCAGCACCGGCGCCAGGAGCGAGGCGATGAAGATAATACTGATCAGGACCAGCGAGATCATCGCCAGGCGGTGGCGGCGAAAGCGCCGCCAGATCACCCGCACCTGGCTTTCCTGCTTCTCCTCCGCTGCCGCGCCCTTCAAGATCACGGGTTGAGCAACTGATGTCATGAGATATGCTCCAGATGATTGTGTGACATGCGTTCGATCATGGCAGAATTGTGGACGATCTGTAACTCGTAACCCGTAACTCGGAACCGGAAAAGCCTCCCGCAAAAGCGCGTTTCCGGGTTACGTGTTACGCATTACTCATTACGTGTTACGAGTACTTAATGCGCGGGTCCACCACTGTGTACAAGATATCGCCCAACAGCGTAGCGAAGACGGTCAGCACAGCCGTGATGAAGATGAAGGCCAAGGCGATGTTCCAGTCGCTACGGCTGAGAGCATCGAAGTAGAGCCGTCCCATGCCCGGCCAGGCAAAGACCGTCTCAGTGATGATCGCGCCAGCAAAGAGGCTGGGGATGGTCAGCACGGCGATGGTGACGAAGGGGATCAAGGCGTTGCGCAGCGCGTGCTTGACGATCACCGTCTTCTCTACCAGGCCCTTAGCTCGGGCGGTGCGCACGTAGTCCTGGCGCATCACCTCCAACATGGAGGAACGCACGAAACGGCTCCAGGTGGCCATGTAGAAGAAGGTGAGCACGGCCACTGGCATGATCAGATGCAGAAAGCGGTCCATCGGCGTGCCAGGCATGACGCGTGGCAGCCACTCGGCCACCGTGTAAGGGCGCACTGCCACTCGAGAGCCAGGCGGCAGCTTGGGCAGCCAGGGGAACTGGTCCTGGAGCATGTTGGGGAAAACGGTAAATGTCAGTATCAGCAGCAGGCCAAAGAAAAAGGTAGGCATGGCCGAGCCGATGAAGGAGATGGTGGTGAAGGTATAGTCGAACTTGGAGTACTGCTTGATCGCGCTATAGATACCGATGGGAATGCCGAGGGCGAAGGAGAGCAGCGTGGAGATGATCATCAGCTCCAGCGTGGCCGGCAGGCGGGACATCATCTCACCCCACACCGGCCGTCCTGTGCGGATCACGGTCGAATTGCCAAAATCGCCGCGCAGGATGCCCCGACTGGATCGGATCGCTGGGTGATACTCCTGAATGTTGGACAAAAAGACGAACTCATCGCAGCCGGCGGGGATCAACACCGCCTGGCCGTCCTGCACCACCACCTGCTCGTCGCGCGGCAGGTAACAGCCCACGGCCACGTTGCTGAACAGCTCGCGGCCGCCGATGGTAATCGGGCCGCTGGGCTCCCCGATCAGCCAGCGCGAGAAGCGGTAAGGCCAGTAGAGATCGAGCTCGTACTGGGCGCGCAGTCGCGCCAAGTCACTGCGCGTCAGACGCTGTTGCTGTTGCTGGATGCCGGCTAGCGGACCGCCGGGGGAGATGTTGAAGAGGAAATAAGTGAAAAGAGCTGCCAGGAATACTACGATGGCTGCCTGGATCAGGCGTCGAATCAGGTAGTTCGTCATCGGCTGCCTCCGAACTGAGAAGATTTCCACCCCCTGCGCTTACAACAAACGGGCGGGCCCATCCAGCGGACGTGGCCCGCCCGTTGTTTTGCAGTCACCAACCAGTGGCGCAGAGCTGGGCAAGCATACCTTGCCCAGCCCTACGGCCATGTTACTACTTGGTGAAGAGGTTGATGTCGATGTGCTCCCAGGTGGAGGAGCCGCTGATGTCATACTCGACTGCGCCAGTGCTGTTGGCAGCATCGATCACAGTCTGAACCTCAGCGCCCGCGCCCAGGGTCGAGTCATCGAGATAGTCCACGTCGCCGTTGATGAGCTGCGCCACGGCCTGGTTGGTGTCAGCCAGGAAGACGTAGATCACGTTGGCAGTGGCAGGGGTGCCGCCGAACCAGTAGGGGTTGGCAGCCAGGGTGATGGACTGACCCTTGACCCACTCGGTGATGTAGTAAGCGCCAAAGGAAAGCGGGGTCTCTGCGATCTCGGGCAGGGTGGCCCACTCGGCAGCCGGCACATCAGCCAGATTGCGGCCATCGCTGACCACCTGGTGGCTGGGATAGACGTTGAAAGGATACACGAAGTACTCGGTACCCTGATAGCCAGGCACCCAGGTCACGGTCACTTCCAGAGCGTCCGCAGCGAATTCCTTGTCCAGGATAGCGTTGCAGGTGATGAAACTGACAGCGCCGTTCTCAGGATCGCAGTCGATGTTGAAGCCCAGTTCCATGTCGGCAACGGATCCGGCGACGCCATCGCTCCAGGTGTAATCCTGCAGCTTGTAGGTCACCACCAACTGCTTCATCGGCACGGTGCCGGAGCCGCTGTACTCGATCTCGTTGCCGTCGGCATCGAAGACCATGACGCCAGTCTCCAGCGTGACCGGATCACCCGTGGTGTTATAGACGGTGTCGCCGGCGGTCACTTCGACCGTGTCGTTGGTGGCCAGGCCGCTCTCGATGGTCGACAGCTCGGTCATCAGCACTGGCTGATAGTCATAGTCATAGTTGGAGACGAACATGCCCTTGGCAGCGCGATCGACCAGGCGCTGGGCGGCCATGCTGGAGACAACATTCCACATGCTGTCCGGCTCCTGGGTCATGCCGATGACGATGGTATCGCCGCCGTCAGCCAAGGCCCACTCGTGCAGGTTGGCAGTCGCATACTCGTTAGCGTCGGGGCGGATGCCCGTCAGGCCGGCGCGCCAGGCCTCAGCTTCAGCGCGCTGGAAGACCGGGATCGACACCACGTCAGCCGCGAAGGCCTTCTGAACGATGTCGTAGTTAGCGATGCGCTCATCGCGAACCAGGGTGTTGTTGGCGGCTACGATGGCCCGGCTGGCCTCTTCGTTGCACCAGCCCATGTAGTTCTGGCCTTCCCAGTTGTTGCTGGGCAGCGGGATCTGGTCACAAGCGTAGAGCGTGCGGCCGCTGGGGTCAACCTGACCGACCCAGGCGAAGGCGCCCAGCTCGAAGTCGCGGCGAACCAAGCCAGTGGTGCTGCCGAACCACCAGGAGGCGGGGGCATAGTTGGGCAATACCTGGATGCCGCATGCGGCCAGGTTCTGCACCATCACGGCCGACCAGGTCTGGCGGAACTGAGCGCTGGTGGTGGTGAACTTGATGGCCAGCGGCTCGCCGGCGGCGTTGACGCGCACCGTGCCCGAGGGCAGGGTCCAGCCGGCCTCTTCCAACAGCGCCATGCCGGCCTCAGGATCGTACCACGGATAATCGTAGGGACCGCTGTAGGCCCAGTGGGTCTTGGGCAGGAAGGAGTCCATCAGCAGGGCATCCGGATCCTCGACGTAGGGGTAGACCGAGGCGATCAGGGCGTCACGGTCGATGCAGTGGGCGATAGCCTGGCGCACGCGCAGGTCGCTCAGGATCGGGTGGGGGGTGGTGAAGTCTTCAGTGGCGACCTCGACCTGTACGACCTCAGTCACGACCTGCTCGACGATCTTCTCGACTTCGGTCACAACGGTCTGCTCGACGACCTTCTCGACCTCGACCACCTGGGTTACGACCTTCTCGACAACTTGGGGCTCTGGCTGCGGGCAGGCCGCCAGGACCAGTGAGGCGATGACCAGAACGGCCACCAGAGAGACTAGCTTGAGATTCTTCATCTTTCTCCTCCGAAACGGAATTGAGACTGCTGCGCGCCATAGAGGGTGCTGCCGGTCGACGGAGCGCGCCCGCCGTCGACGACAGATGCCGATTGTAGCCAGATGTCTGAACCATTCACGAAGATGACTGAAGTTTTTGCGATGTGACGGCGCTCATCAGAGGGCAGTGTAGTGGATGCCTTGGTGGGGTCGTCCAAACGGCAAGCGCCCCAGCTACCAGCGTAAACAGGGCTACTAACACTGGACGAGTCTATTATAGCGAGACGCGGAAATCTGACAAATCGCTGCTTGGGCCATGCGTACCCCCAACAGCGTCCAGGGACATGGCAGCACTCCACACTGAACTGTGGAGCTTGCCCGGCCGCCGAAGCTCCACCTTTCCAAGGTGGGGTGCTGCCCAACCCACAGCGCCCCCAACAGCGTCCAGGGACATGGCAGCACTCCACACTGAACTGTGGAGCTTGC
>CAZVGR010000027.1:0-24636 GCA_964626845.1 uncultured Anaerolinea sp. | reverse complement strand
CAGGGACATGGCAGCACTCCACACTGAACTGTGGAGCTTGCCCGGCCGCCGAAGCCCCACCTTTCCAAGGTGGGGTGCTGGCCGCGAACCGAGAATCCGTACGCGACCAAGATCAACTATCCAGGATCGCCTGGCTGGCAATAGCAATCAGCAGCAGGATCAATATTGCCAGCAGCAGGATCCCAAACACCCAAAGGCCCGCCAGGCCGGCGACCAGCGCGGCAAGGGTTGTTATGGCCACGGCCAGCATGGCGTTGCCTGCGCTGCGCCGCCGCGCGGTCATAGGCCGGCTGGCGCGCAGCCAGAGCCACCCGCCTGCGCCGATGCCCACCAAACCCAACGCCAACCAGGCCGCAGTCACCAGCCCTCCGCTCACCCAGGGGAGGTCCACCACGAAGATGCCGCAGGCGTTGGACTGCGAGGGCATCGGCGCCTGACGCAAGGTGCTGATGCGCGCCAGGATCAGCGACGAGCCAAAGGCGGCGTCATCGGCCGTCACCTGCCACGCCTGGCGCTGCCGTTCGCCCGGCTGCAAGGGGAGTTTCACGTCCTCCTCGCGAAACAAAGTCACGAAGCCCTGGCTGATATGGACGCGGATGGCGCGCTCCACTGGCCGCTGGCCTGTGTTCTCGAATCTGGCTGTGACCTGGCCCACTTCGTCCCTGGTGATCAACACTGGACAGCGCATTGACCTGAGCGTTTCCTCAGGCCGAATCGCAGCGTCGAACAGTGACGCCTCCATGTCCCCCAACACTGCCGTTGCCGCCAAGGCAATGGTCAGTAGGATACCCAGCGCATAAAGCGCCACGCCTGCCGTGCGTCGTTTGTCACTGCTCATGGCGCATCAACGCTGCCGCTCTCGGGCAAACAAGGCTGTGCCGATCAGACCCAAGATCAGACCGCTGATCGAGGCAAAGTAGGACAAAAAGGCCAGGAAGAAACCGGCCTGGATAACATCGATCACCATCAGCAAAGGGATGAGGACGCCGAACAGCAACAGGAAGAAGCCCAGCACGATCATCCCAACAGGGCTCAACGATCTCATCGGTACAACCAGCAGGCCGCCAGATGCCCCGGCTGCACCTCGAAGTCAGGCGACATCTCAGTGTCGCACAGCCCCTGGATGATGTGCTTGCAGCGCGGGTGGAAGCGGCAGCCGGCCGGCGGATGCACCAGGCTGGGCGGCTCGCCGGGCGGTACGTCGCGGAAGACGGCCGCGTTGGCCGCGTCCGGGTCGGAGGTGGCGTCGATCAGCGCCTGGGTGTAGGGATGCTTCGGGTTGCGCAGCAGGTCCAGCACGTGGCCCTGCTCGACGATCTGCCCGGCGTACATGACCATGATTCGCTCGGAGAAGTAGCGCACCGTGGACAGGTCGTGGGTGATGTAGATCACGGCCAGGTTGTACTCGTCCTGGATGTCGCGCAGCAGCCGCAGGATCTCCACCCGCACCGAGGCGTCCAGCATCGACACCGGCTCGTCGGCCACCAGCAGCTTGGGACCCATGATCATAGCCCGTGCGATCACTACGCGCTGTTGCTGGCCGCCGCTGAGCATGTGGGGAAACTTGGGCAGGAAGTCGCCGGCCGGATGCATCTTGACCCGTTCCAGCACGCGGTGAACGCGCTCCTCGCGCTCCTCGCGGTCTTTGACCCCGCCGATAATCATCGGCTCCTGCAGGATGCGCTGGACGCTCATGAAGGGGGGGAGCGCGCCGTAGGGGTCCTGCTGCACGTAGCCCACCTTGGTGCGGTAGGCTTGCAGCTCCTTGCGCGAGAAGTCGTTGACGCGCTGCTGCTCGAAGTACAGATCCCCTTCGGTGGGCCGATTGATGCCCAGGATGGTCTTCATCAGGCTGGACTTGCCGCAGCCGCTCTCGCCGACCACGGCGATGGTCTGACCGTAGCCCAGGTCGAAGTTGACGCCGTCCACAGCCTTGACGTAGCCGGCATGGCCGAAGCCAAAGCGGCGCAGCTCGAACCATACCCGCAGGTTGCGGATCGACAAGAGCGTCCCGCGGTCGCGCCCGTTCGTGCTGATTACGCCATCTGCTACTGATTCTTGAGTTCCGTTGGTCACTGTCATGTCAACTCCGCTGGGCAAGGACTCTGCAAAGGCTTACCAGGGATTGGAAATCCCTGGCTGACAGCACGAAGGCCCCTCAGGGCCTGGCAGAGGGCCTTCCCAGCGGCTGTGGCCGCTTCGTGCTGTCAGGCGGTGAATTCCATTTACCGGGCTCAAGTGTACAGCCAACATTTCACCAGCCGCCCGTCCATCTCAACCGTCGGCGGCTCCTCCGAGCAGCGCTCGAAGCGTTTCGGGCAACGGGCGGCGAAGCGGCAGCCAGTCGGCGGATTAATCAAGCTGGGCGGCTGGCCGACGATGAAGTCAGGGTCCTTGGTCTCGCGCAGCCGCGGCACGCTGGCCATCAGCATATAGGAATAGGGATGCAGGGGCTCCTGGAAGAAGCGCAGCGCATCGCCCACCTCCACGATCTGCCCGGCGTACATCACAGCCACCTTGTCGGCCAGCTCGCTGGAGGTAGCGATGTCATGGGTAATCAGAATGAAGCTCATGCCCATACCGTGCTTGATGCGCTTGAGCTGGTTCATGATATTGGCCTGGGTCAGCAGGTCCAGCGCCGAGGTCGGCTCGTCCAGGATGATCAGGTCGGGTGTTGTGACCAGCGCCATAGCCAAGGCAACGCGCTGGCGCATGCCGCCGCTCAGCTCAAAGGCGTAGCGGTTGACGAAGTCCTCAGGCACGCCCACCAGTTGGAACATCTTGCGCACCTGCTGCATGGCTTCGGCCTTGGTCACGCCGTGGTGAAAGATCGACGGCTCAGCCACCTGATCGCCCACCCGCATCACCGGGTTGAGCGCGTTCATGGCCGCCTGCGGCACCATGGACATGCGATCCCAGCGAATGTTGCGCCGGAACTCCTCTTCGGGCAACACCATCACGTCAGAGCCGGTCAGGAGTATCTTGCCGGAGAAGGTGGCGACGTTGCGCGGCAGCAAGCGCAGGATAGCCTTGGCTAGGGAGGTCTTGCCGCAGCCCGACTCGCCGATGATGACCACGGCCTCGTTGTAGTTCAGGGTGAAGTCCACGCCGTCGACCGCCTGAACAACCCCTTTGGTGGTTTGAAAGTGCAGCCGCAACTGCTCGACGCGTAGTAAAGTCTCTTCAGCCATCTTGATCACAGTTCTCGCAGTCTAGGGTTGAAGATACGGTCCAGAGCGAAGCCCACCATGGCAAAGCCCAGGCCGGTCAGCATCAACAGGGCGGCCGGTTGCAGCACCCAATAGTAGTAGCCGTTGTAGAGCGCACCGTTGCTCTGCGCGTCATCGATGATCTTGCCCCAGGTGGGCAGCACCGGATCGCCCAGCCCCAGCACCGCCAGCGACGCCTCAATGAAGACGTAAGTGGGGATCAACACCACCAACTGCGGGATCAGCAGCGGAACGATGCGCGGCACCAGGTATTGCGAGATGATACGCCCATTGCCGGCGCCGTAGGCGCGCGCAGCCTCGACGTAGGGCGCTTCCTTGACCTGCAGGAAGATGGCCCGATAGGTCTTGATGCCGGCGCCGAAGATGCCCAACAGGATCAGCACCCCCAGGATCACCCAGATCGAGCGCGAGTAAAACGTGCCGACCATGATCAAGATCGGCAACAGTGGTAAGATCAGCACCACCTCCGTGACACGCTGGATGGCCCCGTCCACTGCGCCGCCATACCAAACGCCGAAGGCGGCGATGAACATGGTGGTGATGGTGGTGCCCAGCGCGGCCAACAGGCCAAAGGCCAAGGCCACGGGCGTGCCCCACAGCAGCGCCACCGACAGGTCGCGGCGGCGATGGTCAGTGCCGGCGATGCCATGCACCTGTCCGTAGAGCACGAACTTGGCGTCGACGTCGGACATCTCCTCGAAGGTAATCGCGTTGATCAGCAGCGTGTACTCGCCCTCCAGCGGCGTGGGCGGCTCGACCCCCGGCTGGGCGAAGAGGCCAATCTCCACCGGTTGGTTGCCCAGGCGCCGCCGCAGGCGATCCTCCTGGGTGATGCGGAAGGAGTCGACGCGGCGCGGCGAGAACTGCCCCAGCCGGATATCGCGGCCGTCGGGCGTGATCCAGGTCATATCCACGAAAGGCTGCTTGCTGATGTACGAGGTCTGGAAGAAGATGATCAGGTCCTGCGGGAAGGCGTCGTAAGGATAGTCGAAGGTGAAGGTGATCGTGATGTCGTGGCCTTCACCCAACGGCTCCGAGCTTTTCGTCTCCGGCATCTCAGCGCTGTCGAAAACCATGGTGGGAGGCAGCTTCTCCCTGGTAAAGACGTTGGTCCAGGCCGGGCGAGCCAGGCGCGGGGTGTCCTCCCAGACGCCAGGGCCAGCGCGCCAGAGCCGGACCGCCTCGCTGTGAGGAATGGTGATCAGAGCAAAGGCGGCCTGAGCGAGCAGCAGGCCAATGATGATCAGGCCGGCGATGGCCGACGGATAGCGCTTGATCTCCTTGAGGTTGCGGAGAAGGTTCTTCATGCCTTTTTGCCCTCGCTTCCCACCTTCACCCGAGGATCGACCAGGGCGTAGATGAAGTCCAGCAGGAAGACCGTGATCGCCAGCAGGTAGGCGTAGATCACGGTAGAGCCAACGATCACCGGCGTATCGAACAAGCCAATCGCCCGGAAGAGCAAACGCCCCAGGCCGGGCCAGTTGAACACCGTTTCCAGAATAATGGCGCCAGTCCAGAGGCTGATCAAGGTCAGCGCAAAGGTCGTGATAATGGTGGGCAACGTCGGGCGCAGGATATAGCGGCGCTCGATAGTGCCGGCAGGCAGCCCTTTAGCCTTAGCCATATCCACGTAGTCTTCGCTGGAGTAGATCAGGAAGAAGGTGCGCCAGGTGTAGATGGTCAGGAACGCCGCGCCCATGAGGATGGCGCCGACCGGCAGAATCATGTGGCGCATGGTGCTCAGCGCGCGCTGGAAAGGATCTTCAGGCGGCGGCGCGCCGACCATGCCGCCGAAGGGCAGCCAGCCAAGCACGGCAGCGAAGATCAGGATCAGAAAGATGCCGTAAAACCAGCCGGGCGCGGCCGAAGTGGGCGCCAGCGCCACCACGGTCCGGTCGAAAAAGCTGCCATAGCGCCGCGACAGGCCCAGCGCCAGAAAGATGCTGCCGAAAAAGAGCAGCATGTTGGCTGTGGCAAAAAGCAGCAGGGTAGGCGGCAGGCGTTCCAGAATGATTAGCCGTACCTGGCTCGATCCGCTGTCGCTGGTCAGGTCCTGGGCGCGGCCCAGGTTGAGGGTCAACGCGTTGGCCAGATAGCCCAGGCTGCGTAGGAAGAAGGGCCGATCCAGCCCAAAGCGCGCTTCCTCGTCGGCCACGATCTGGGCGATGATCGCCTCGCGCTCAGCTCTGGGCAGTTGGCGGAACTGCGGGTCCATGCCAAACTGTGCGCCGACCTGCTCGCGAATCTGGCCCTTGCGGATGTTGTCGACGTAGCCCCCCATGTTGGCAATCAGAATCGTCAGATAGACGCCCACAACCACCGTCAGGAAGAGGGCGATCACGCGAGTTACCGTGTACTTCAGGACTCGCGTCAGCGTGTGGGCGCCGGATGATTTGCTACGCGACGCCGGGGCGTCCATTTGCTGGGCCGCAGTTGCTTCTGCCATGCCATACCTCTTCGTGTCGGGGAGTTGACGGGTGCAGACAGGGGCGAGGCGGCGCCTCGCCCCTGTTACGAACAGTTATTCGACAGGCGGGAAGGGTCAAACCGTGGGGTAGCACGGTGGGCAGAGCGGCTGCTCCACCCACCGCATACTGTCAGACCCTGAGCCCCCATTACTGAGCGGTGACGAACTGCACCGACTGGGACACAGGCAGAGCCACCAGGTTGGAGACCACCACGACCTCCAGCAGGTTGGAGCCAGCCGGAAGGGCGCTGGTGACCGCCGCTTCCATGTTGATCTCCCAGATGCCGTCGCTGGCAGCCGTAGCCTGGCCCACATAGGCCAGCTCGCCGTTGGCGTCGAACACCAGGTACTTGACCTGGTTGATGTCCTCGGTCGGGTAAGGCGCGCCATCGAAGTCAATGAAGACCTCGAAGGTGGCCGGCTGGCCGATGGTCACACGGGCGGGGCCTTCAACCTCGACCTCGGGGATGCGCGGTGTAGCGAAGCGATCCCAGCGATCAGCCGCGAAGGGATAGTCCGCATAGCGCTGCAAGATGACGGTCTGCTCCACCGGGAAAGCGCGCTGCAGGTAGAAGGGGCCGGTGCCCACCAACAGATGGCCGCGCGTGCGGAACCACTCTTGCATGGCGGCGTAGCGGGCCTCGATCTCCTCGGCCGAGATGAACTGGCTCAGGGTCGCCTCGTAGGGGATCTTGCCCTCGGCCTGGGCCTCGTCCAACTCTGCCTTCAGGATCGCCACGGTGGGGCCGGCGACGTAGCTGAAGCGGTCTTTCTCGAGAGCGGTGGCCTTGGTGGGCGAGAACGCTCCCAGCTCCTTCTCCTCGGCGAAGATGCCCATAGCCAGCATGTCCCAGGATCCCTGTCCCTGGTTGTACATGGGGAACCAGGTGTTGATATTCAGCTCGGCGTCCAGCTGGTAGTTGTCGGTGTAGGTCTCGATCACCAGCGGATCGGTGGACAGGATGCGCACGCCCTTGAAGGCCGACAGGAAGGAGTTCAACGCCGGCGTCTTGGAGGAGTCGTAGATGATGCTGCCTTCCTTGCCGCGGTCGAAGGTCAGGATCATGGCCATCACGAAGTCGCCGACGGAGACCGGGCTGCCGTTGTGCCAGGTGAGGGTGTCGAACATGTCGGCCGGGTAGTAGACGATGTTCTTGCTGGCCGCGGTCACCGTCTCGGTGAACTTCTCGCTGGCGGTGATGAAGACCTGGTTCTCAGCATCCCAGTCCACCCAGGCGTCGCCCGGCACCTCGATGCTGGGCACGAACTCCAGGTCGACCCAGTCCAGGGTCTTGCCGACGGGCAACCCTTCCTGGATGAAGACCTCGGCCTTCTCGAAGTAGTTGGGCCAGTAGAGGCCGGTGTAGAGGTCCGGCTTGTAGGCATATTCGCCGATGCCGCGCAGCAGCATCATGTCGAAAATCCAGTTGGAGCCGTCCAGCGGGTTCCAGGGCTGGGTCAGCAGGCTGGGCAGGCCGACGGTCATGGAGCCGCCCACCTCGTCCGCGCGGCGGATGGTGTTGGCCCACATCATCGAGCCGCTGGGGCCGCCGAACAGGTCGGAGCCGACCGTGACCTCATCGCGCAGCGCGTAGATGGGCGAGCGGTCCACCAGCCAAACGCGGTAGGAGTCTTTCATGGACAGCTCCAGCGCCTTGGCGAACAACTCACTGCGCTCCTCCAGCGTGGTAAAATCGTTGTTGTCGAGCTTGCGGGCAACCTCGTAGAACTCGGGATCGTTGACGTACTGCTGCCACATGTTCTCCGAGCGGCCCATGTCGGTATAGAAGTAGGCGAAGTTGACGCCCAGGTCGCGCGGCACGGCCGTGGTGATCCAGCCGCCGGTGTAGATGTGGTAGCGGCCGTCCTTCGGCTCGCCGCTCAGCCAGATCGGGCCGGCCTCGGCCGCGGTCTTGTAGTCTGCGACCACGGTGAAGCCCAGGTCCTCCAACAGCGTGCCCACGTAGTCGCCGATCAGGCGCCGGGTGTCCTCGGTGCGGATCAAGAGGATGATCTCGACCGGCTCGCCCTCGTACTGCCACTTGCCGTCCACCTTCTCGGCGCCCAGCTCCTCCATCACGGCCGTGATGGCTTCTTCGGCGCGCTCAGGATTGTGGGCATACTGGCGCTCCAGCGCCTTGGCCACGTCGGCATGCATGGCATAGTCGTTGGAGGCGTTGTTAATGGCGAAGAAGCGCGGGATCGCCATGCCGCCATACAGCTCCCTGGAGAGGTAGTCGCGATCCACCAGCCAGTTCATGGCCTCGCGCGCCTCAGGCACGGCAAAGGGGTTGAGCTTGCCCGTGCCCTCGAAGATCGGGCCGGCCGGGTTGAAGGACAGCTCGTCGTAGTTGCCGTAGGCCCGCAGATAGCTCAGCGGCTCGGAGTTATAGACGTTCTGCGCGGTCTGCGGGTTGGCGATGGCGAAGGCGTACATATCCAGGTCGCCTACTTCCAGGCGCCGGATGGCGGCGTCGGCGTTGGGCTCCTGCACGAAGACGATGGTGTCCATCCAGGCGCCGCTGCGATCGGTAGCCTCAGCCGACGGGGCAGGTGTAGCGACGACCTCGACGATTTTCTCGACCACCTCTTCCCTGACCACTTCAACCGTCTGCACGACCTCGACCGGCACTTCCTTGACGACCTCGACGATCTTCTCGACCACCTGAGGCTCAGGGGTGGCGCCGGACGGGCAGGCGGCCAGCACCAGCGAGGCAATGATCAACACGGCTACCAAAGGGAGTAGCTTACGACTCTTCATCTTTCTCCTCCGAAACAGAATTGGGTTGGATGCGCGCTGTCAAATGAAAAAGTCGCACGCGCTAGGCCCCCTGGCAATGCACGCGGTTGGCCAGGATCCGATGAGCGCTGCGAGGGACGGGCAGCGTTGCTGCACCACAGAGAGCTCGCCAAGCTCAGGGGAGAAACCGATGGGGTATGCAAGGCGGTGTACCTCCTTGATGGCACAGGTGTCGGAACTCATAGGTGAGTAGGGACAACGAGGTCTCAGGATGGACCTTTTCCGCTTTGCAGGGCAATTTACCATACGGTGCAGATTTAGGCAAATTGCACGCTCAATGCAGCCGCAGACAGCCCGCGGGAGCATGACAGACAGGTTACTAGCCATAGTCGCCGGGCACCTGACTGTGCGCCTGATTACAAAGTCTGCCCAGCCGAATTCAACCGATCCTGGGCTGCAGGTGCCCGGCGCCTGAGTAGTATAGACAACTGTGAGCTGCTACCGGTCTCTCAACCGCGGGTCCAACGCGTCGCGTAGGCCGTCGCCGACGAAGTTGAAGGCCAGCACCACGATGGCTACGGCGACGGCGGGAGTGAGCAGCAGCCAGGGCTGGGCGTTGATGGCCGACTGGCCGTCCAGCATCAACGCGCCCCAACTGGTGATGAAGATATCGGTGGAGCGGGTGGAGGGCCGCAGCCCCAAGCCCAGGTAGCCCAGCACCGCCTCGGTGATAATGAAACCAGGGATACGCAAGGCAGTGTAGACGATGATGGGGCCCAGGCAATTGGGCAGGATGTGCCTGGCCATGATGCGGCTGTGCCCGGCGCCTACCATGCGGCCAGCCTCGACGAACTCCTTCTCCTTGAGCGACAGCACCTGGCCGCGCACGATGCGCGCCAGGCCAATCCAACTCACAATCGCCAAGGCAACGAACAACAACACCAAGCCGTTCAGCAACTGGCCGGCTGGCGTGTCGCGCAGCGCGGTCATGACGATAATAAAGAAGAGCAGATCGGGAAAGGCATACAGGACATCGCCAAAGCGCATGGTCAGGTTATCGACCTTGCCCCCCATGTAGCCGGCAACCAGGCCTACGGCCACACCCACCAACAAAATGATGATGGCGGGGATAATACCCACCACCAGCGAGACGCGCGCGCCGTAGATTACCCGGCTCAGAACGTCGCGCCCCAGGCTGTCCGTGCCGAAAATAAACTGCGACTCGCCTGGCAGCCCGATCGGGCCGCTCTTCTCCCATGCTGGCGGCAAATAGCCCTTGCCATCGTAGATCTTGAGCGGGTCGTGAGGGGCCAGCAGAGGGGCAAAGACAGCCACCAGAACAAAAAAGAGCAACACGAAGGAGGCCATCACTGCCAGCTTGTTCTTGCTGAAGCGGGCCCAGGCATCGCGCCACAGCGAGCGAGGCGGCCTGGAAAGCACCAAGGCCGATGCAGGATCGGGAATGGTTGGGGCGGGGGCAGTTTGCACAGCTACAATAAGCTCACTTGCCCAGCTTGATCCTGGGATCGAGGAATGCGTACATGATGTCCACCGTCAGGTTGGCAATGGCTACCAGCACGGCGTAGAGCAGGGTTGTGCCCATAATCATCGAGTAATCGCGTCGCGAGATGGATTGGACGAACTCGCGACCGGCGCCGGGGAAGCTGAACATCTGCTCGATGATGAAGGAGCCTGTGACCAAGGCAGCCAGCGCCGGCCCGATGATGGTCACCACCGGGATCAAGGCGTTACGCAGCATGTGCCGCGCCACCACGGCGCGCTCGCCCAAGCCCTTGGCGCGCGCCGTGCGCACGTAGTCCTGCTGCATGACCTCCAGCATCTGCGAGCGGGTCAGCCGGGTGATGAAAGCAAACGTGCCGAAGCCAAGAATCACGGCCGGCGCGATCCAGGCGCCAGGGCTGGTCCAATCCTGCTGAACGATCCTGATCAGCTTTAGCCGGCCAGCAACAAGGACGATCAAAAGGATGGCCAGGACGAAATTGGGCACTGAAATGCCGATGGCGGAGATGGCCAGAGCGATGTAGTCGATCCAGGTATTGCGCTTCAAGGCGCCGATTACGCCCAGGGGGATGCCGAACAAGACGGCCAGCCCCAAAGCCAGCAGCCCCAGTCGCAGGGAATAGCCGAACTTGCTCTGCCAGATAGGCTTGCCCTCCGGGGGCTTGAAGAGGATATCCTCCACGTTCATGCCGCGCTGGCGATACGAGGGGCCGAGGTTGCCCGTCAGCGCGCCGCCGATGTAGTTCAGGAACTGGCTGTCCAGCGGATTACCCCCCTCCAGGTTGATGAAGAGCGGCTTGTCCAGCCCAAACTCACGGTTGAGCAGTTCCTGCGTGCGCGGGTCGACTTGACGCGTGTTTAGATCACGATCCCAGGGGCCGCCAGGAGCCGCGTGCATCAGGATGAAGGTGATCAACGCCACAAAGAACAGCGTGGGGATCATCCAAAAGAGCCGCCGCACGATGAAAGTTGTCATCTGCCAACCTCCTGTGCCTCCCTGGGACTCGTCGACATGGGGCGCCGATGGGCTACTGGCGTGGATTTCGGTGCATTCAAAGTGGGGTGAACAGGGCAACCCAGCAGGGGAAGCGCCGGCCGGAGGCTATCCCCTCTGGCCGGCGGCTTTTAGCGCTGGACTTACTTCTGGATGTCCAGCATGATGGGATCGTTGGAACCGGGGAAGCCGTGGTCTTGAGGAGTCGTGACTACGCCCTTGACCCAGGGCTTAACCATGTAGGTGTTGACGTTGTTCCACATGAACGCTACGGGGGCGCCGTCGGTCAACAGCGTCTGCGCCTGGGCGTACAGCGCCGCACGAGTCTCCTCATCGATCGTGGTGTCGGCCTCGTTCACCAGGGCGTCGAAGTCCAGGTTGGAGTAGCCGATGCGCTCGCCGAAACCGCCAGTGCGCCAATAAACGCTCAGCCAGTTTTGGGGATCAGGATAATCCGCGCACCAGCCCAGGATGAAGGTCTGCGGCGCAGTGTTGATGTTCTTGGTCAACGCCGTGTACGTGGTTGGCTCGACCGGGTCCAACGTCATATCAACGCCCAGGGTGTCCTTCCACTTAGCTGCCAGCCACTCGTTGCGGGTGCGGTTGCGCGGGGTATCGCTGAAGGTCAGCTTGATGGGGGGCAGCGCTTCCACACTGCCGTAGCTGGACGCAGCCAGGGCCGCCTGGGCAGCCGCTGGATCGAAACCCCAGCGATCTTCCTCTTCGTCATAGCCAGGGAAACCCGGCGGAATCCAGGTCAAGGTGGGCGCGCCTAGCCCGCGCAGCACGTCGCGCACCCAGGCTTCGCGGTCCAGCGCCATGGCGAAAGCCTCGCGCACCTTCTGGTCGGTGAAGGGCTCCTTGAGCTGGTGGAACATGACGGCAAAGGTGCAAGAACCGGGGTAGATCATGGCTTCCTGCTTCAGCGCCGAGTCGGCCATCACCACCTGGTAATCCTCAGCAGCCAGATCGACTATGTCCAACTCGTTGTTCTTGTAGGCCTCGAAAGCGACGGCGGTGTCGGTGATATAGGAGTACTCGATGTCGACCAGGCCCTGGCCGCGCCAGTAGTTGGGGTTGGGTGTGAAGTAGGCGCGCACGAAGGGATCCAGGCTCTTCAAGACGTAGGGGCCGTTGCCGGTCTGGAACGAAGTGCTGTTCCACCAGATTTCACCGCCTTCGGTGATATGCTCCTCCTTGGCCGGATAGGTGACCCACAGGCCCATGACGACATGGAAGTAGGGCGCGGGCTGGGAGAAGGTCAGCGTCAACGTGTTACAGGCCGCGTCGTCATAGCCCTGGCAGGATGAGCCGTCGGCATGGCTGGCCTTGACGCTCCCGGCCACCGCCGACGCTGCCGCCTCGCAGGCCGCCGCGTCGGCCAGGTCGCAGCCGCGCCACTGAGGCGCGCCGGCGATCTCGTCGGTAATCGACGCGTATTCGCCGGCCGTCTCCGGGTTGATGTTGCGCAGGATCGCATAGGCAAAACGCTCAGCATTGAGCGGTGCGCCGTCGCTGTATTTCAAATCAGGGCGCAGGGTGAAGGTCAACTGCGTGGCGTCGTCGTTGTACTGCCAACGCTCGGCCGCGCCGGCGACGGCGTTCAGATCGTTGTCCAGGCGGGTCAGGCCCTCGTACATCAGGTCCAGGTGCGCAATCTCGTTGACGAACGAGCTTTTCTGGGGGTCGATGATGTCGGGATAGGAGCTCAGGTTGACGCGCAGCACCTTGGCCTCAGCCGCAGGCGCGGGCGTGGCGACGACTTCTTTGACGACCTCTGTATCGACGATGACGGTCTGCACTTCCTGGGCAGCTTCCTCGATCTGGACGACGGCAGTCTCCTCAACCACTGGGGGCGTCGTCTCAGGGGCCGGGGCAGGGCAGGCTGCCAGCGCCAGGCTGGCGATGATCAGGACGGCCGCTACGACCGACCACTTCTTGCTTGACATATGTTTCTTCTCCTGAGAGAGAATAAGTAGATTGTAAACAAAGTTGTTCAGGTGCCCGGCACTTGACGCGAGACTCTGATCATATGCGAATCGTTGCCAAAGTGCCGGGCACCGACACGCAGTTAATCGGCGCTGTTACTGCTCTTGGGCCGCATGTCTGGCCGGCCGGTCTGCCGCCCAACTCTCGAAGCGATTGCCGCCGAGGGTGTAGAAGGTGCGCCCCACGTAGGGTTTCGTCAAGTGCGCAACGGCGTAATGATAGACCGGCGCATAGGCAGCGGCGGTGTCGCTGAGAATGCGCTCGGCCTCGCGATAGAACGCCTGGCGCTGCACCGGGTCGGCGCTCTGCTGCGCGGCCGCAGTCAACTGGTTGAAGCTGCGGCCATTGGCCGCCAGCGCAGCGTTGGCTTTCTCGTCCCAGCGCAGCCGGCCACCGCCTTGGTCGGTGTTAAATTGCTGGTGCAGCCAGCCGTGCTGGTCGGGCAGGTCGCCGCAGAAGCCCATGCGCCACACGTGCGGCAACAGGTCCTCGCTGCTCGGGCCGGTCTCATCTTCTTCGCTGGGGCCGGTCTCCTGACCGAGCCCGCCAACCCGCCGCCAATACTCCGGCCACGGCAGGCTTTCGACCACCACATCGACGCCCAAACCCTCGCGCCACATGGCGGCGACAGCTTGCGCCAGCCGGGCCGGCCCATCGGCGTTGTTGTGCAAAAAAGTCAACTCAGGCAAACCTTGCCCGCCAGGATAGCCCGCCTCAGCCAGCCAGGCCTGGGCCTGAGCCAATGCCCGCTCGTATCCCCAGCCACCCTCCGCTTCTGATAGTATCCACGGCGCAATGGTGGGATCGCCGGCCGCGCTGCCGAAGATCATGGCCGGCGCAAAGGTGTTGGCGGGGATTTCACCGCCCTGGGTCACGGCTTGCACCAGCATCTGGCGATCGATGGCCGCGGAGAGGGCCCGACGAACCAACAGATCATCCAGCGGCGGCTGGCTGTTGTCGAAAGCAAGGTACTCACTGCACGCTGCGGGCGTGATCGACAGCTCCTGGCTGAGCAGCGGGTCGGCCTGAATCTGCGCCAAACCGGCAGGCGGCAGGTCGGTGCTGTCCAGCACGCCGGCCCGATAGGCTGCCAGCGCGGCCTGGGGATCGGCCAGCATGGCCAGCTCGACGCGCTCCACGTTGCCGGTCGCCTCAGCCCAGCCGGGCCACAGGGGGTTGCGCGCCAGGGTCATGCTATCGCCGTGGAACCAACCAGCCAGCACATATGGCCCGTTGCTGACGATGTGGCCCGGCTCGGTCCAGCGCAGGCTGTGCTGCTCGACGGTGGGCCGGTGCAGCGGCCGGTTGAGGGCCAGCCCGGCCACGGCAGGGAAGTAGCCGGCCGGCTCCAGCAGGTTAAACTCCACCGTAGTCACGTCCAGCGCCTCGACGCCCACGGCCTGGGCCAGCGCGTCAAGTTGCTGGGCGCCGCTGGCTGGATCAGCCGTGTGCAGCGCCTGGCAGCCGGCGATGACGTAGTTCAGGACAGCCTGGCCAGCGCCAGTGCGGGGGTCGCAAGCTCGCCGCACGGCATAGGCCACATCCTCTGCCGTCACCGGGCCGATGGGCGTGACGCCGCTGCCTGGCCTGAAGTTGACCCAGGTCACGTCGTCGCGCAATGCAAAAGTCCAGCGCAGGCCGTCGTCAGAGACGGTCCATGAGGTGGCCAGGGCCGGCTCGACGTTGCCGTGCGGATCAAGAGCCGTCAAGCCCCAGAACAGGTTGGCGGCCACGTCCAGGCCGGCCGGGTCACCGGCCAGGGCAGGATCAATAGAGAGCGGCTCGCCGCCCAGGTTGAGCTGTAAAGTCACCGGCTCACGGCTCAGATCGGGGGTCGGCGTGACCTCGACGATGCGTTCGACGATCACCGTCTCGCGCACCACGACGGTCTGGGGCGCTGGCGCCGTCTCCCCGACGACCTTTTCAGTCTCGCGTGGCCGTGAACAGGCGTTTGCCAGCAATACGACTGCAACCAGCAGGCCCAGCCAGCAGACGACACGGCCGACTTGGGAAGTCGCCGATTCTGGACCTCGTCGAGCGTTTGTTTTCCCTGCTGGCGATTTCCGAAGTCTGGACTCCATCGTCACTCGTACAACCAGCAGGCTACGAAGTGTCCACCGCCGTAATCCTTGAACTCAGGATCCTGCTCGCGACAGATGTCCATCACTCGCGGGCAGCGCGTGCTGAAGTTGCAGCCTTTGGGTGGGTTGGCCGGGCTGGGCACGTCCCCTTCCAGGATGACGCGCCGCCGCTGTTCTTCGATCAGAGGGTCGGGGATCGGGACAGCGGACAACAGCGCCTGGGTGTAAGGGTGCAGCGGGTTGGCGTACAACTCGTTGCGGTCAGTCAGCTCGACGATTTTGCCCAGGTACATCACGGCGACGCGGTCGGAGATGTGACGCACCACCGACAGGTCATGGGCGATGAAAAGGTAGGTCAAGCCAAACTCGGCCTGCAAGTCTTCCAGCAGATTGATCACCTGGGCCTGAATCGACACGTCCAGCGCGGAGATCGGCTCGTCCAGCACGATGAACTCCGGGTTGACTGCCAGGGCGCGGGCTACGCCGATGCGCTGGCGCTGGCCGCCGGAGAACTCGTGAGGATAGCGGTTGACGAAGTAGGGGTTGAGGCCGACGATGCGCAGCAGTTCCTGCACCCGCTCCCGGTTCTCCTTCTTGTTGCCGATGCCATGCACCTCCAGCGGCTCAGCCACAATTGCGCCGACGGTCATGCGGGGGTTGAGCGACGCGTAGGGATCCTGGAAGATCATCTGCATACGGCGGCGCTGTTTGCGCAGGGCGTCGCCCTTCATGGTGGTCAGCTCGTCGCTGCCAAAGAAAACGTGCCCGGCGGTGGGCCGGTTGAGCTGCAAAATAGCTCGACCGGTGGTGGACTTGCCGCAGCCCGACTCACCTACCAGCCCCAGCGTCTCGCCCCGCAGCACCTGAAAGCTGACATCGTCGACAGCCTTGATGTGTCCCACGGTGCGCTGGAAAAGCCCAGAGGTGATGGGAAACCACATCTTGAGGCCCTCTACCCGCACCAAGATATCCTGCTGATTGCTCATGGTCGTTGCCTCGCTCATGCCGTCACCCCGCTGACATCTACCCAGCAAGCCACCTTGTGCTGAGGGCCAACCGCATGCAGCGGCGGATTCTCCTGCTGACACCGTTCGATGCGATAGGTGCAACGAGCATAGAAAGGACAGCCTGGCGGCAGATCGATCAGATCGGGCGGCAGGCCCTCAATGGAGCGCAGCCGTTCAGGCCGATCCTCGTCCAGACGCGGCAGCGAGCCCAGCAGGCCCAGAGTGTAGGGATGGCGAGGATTGGTGTACAGCTCTTTGACGGCGGCCTCCTCCACAATGAAGCCGGCGTACATCACGATCATGCGGTCGGCCAGTCCGGCCACCACGCCCAGGTCATGGGTGATCCAGATAATCGCCATGCCGATCTCGTCGCGCAGTTTCTTGACCAACTCGACGATCTGGGCCTGGATGGTCACGTCCAGCGCGGTGGTGGGCTCGTCGGCGATCAATAACTTGGGGTCGCAGGACAGCCCCATGGCGATCATCACGCGCTGGCGCATGCCGCCGGAGAACTGATGCGGATAGTCATCCAGCCGTCCCTCGGCGCCAGGGATGCCCACCAGGCTTAACAGCTCGGCGCTGCGCTGCCGCGCCTGCTGCTTGTCCATACCCATGTGCAGTTCCAGCGCCTCGCCGATCTGCCGTCCGATAGTCAAGACCGGGTTGAGGGAGGTCATGGGGTCCTGAAAGATCATGGCGATACGATTGCCCCGCACTTGTCTGATCTCGTCGTCATCCAGTTTGAGCAGATCACGCCCCTCGAACCAAACTTCACCGCCGACCACGCGGCCCGGCGGCATGGGGATGAGGCGGATCAGCGACATGACGCCGACGCTCTTGCCGCAGCCGCTCTCCCCGACGATTCCCAGGGTTTCACCTTCGTCAAGCGTGTAGGAGATGCCATTGACAGCGTTTACCACGCCATCCTGTGTGAAGAACTGCGTCCGCAGGTCTTTCACCTCGAGCAGTGTTCCCATGCAGGCCTCCTGCTGCTTGCCCATCTGATCCAGCAATGGGCTTGTTGAGAAAATATCCTGGTTAGCACTCAGGAGCCGGGCGCTTGCCGCGCGTGGGCGGCTGAAATTGGCTCCACAGACTGCGTTGTAGGCGCAAATTCAAGCGCCCGGCACGATGGCTGAGTAGTTACTTTTTCACGGCGAGAACCGATAAATCGGGCTGCACGGGTCGTAAGATGTACGAGGATTTTTGCGATTTCCTGGCCGAACGACGCCGATGAATGGGCCGGGGGAGAAATGCCAATGCGCTATTAGCCAGCCTTTCCAGCCAATAAGGAGCGAGTTAAGGCGGTATACTAGCATACGCTCAATCCCTTGTCAAACCAAGTATGAACCAGTTTCCATCTGAACGATATGGCGGAACATGGCCAGATATTGGCGTCCTATCACCTCACGCCGGTAGTTGGCCTCGGCCAGGACCCGACCTGCCGCGCCCATGCTGGCTGCAGCGACCGGATCGAGCAGCAAACGCTGCACCCGTTCAGCCAGCGCTGCGGCGTCGCCAGGCGGGGTTACATAGCCGCTCTGGCCGTCGGCCACGATCTCGGCCACGCCGCCCACGTCAGTGGCTACCACCGGCCGGCGCGCGGCCATGGCCTCCATCAGCACGGCTGGCGAGGTCTCCTGGCGGCTGCTGAGCACGGTGACGGCCGCGGCCGTGTAGGCCTGGGCCAGTTGCGGCTGGTCCAGGCTGCCCAGGAACTGGACGTGATCCGCCAGGCCCAGCTCGTCGATCGTCTGCTGCACGCGGGCGCCGAACGGCCCGGACAACGGCCGGCCGGCTACGCGCAAGACGACGTCAGGCACGCGCTGGCGCAGCAATGCCAGCGCGCGCAGCATCAGCAGCGGGTCCTTGCGCTCGTTCATGCCGCCAACCATCAACAGCGTGGCCGGGTCGGGCGCCCGTTCGGCCACCTGAAAGAAGACCTGACCGATGGGCACGTTGATGCGATAAAACCGGGCGCGGGTGCGGCGCTCATACTGGCGCAAGGCGTAGTCGTTGATAGCCACAATGTGCTGCACCTCGCGCACCATCAGCCAGTCCTGAGCGACGGTCAGGGCCAGGTCCAGCCGGTTGCGCCAACGCTGAAAAGCGAGAAATTCCTGGCGCGGGATGCCGTGGATGGTGACGGCCGCGGGGAAGCCGCTGCGCACAGCCGCCAGACCATACTCCGACTCGTGCGCGCTGATGGCGTCTGGCCGGATGGCGCGCAGGGCGTCGATCAGCGCCGGCACAGCCGCCGCGCGCCGCAGGGGCTGCAAGGGCCGGCGCGGCAGCAACACTGTATGCACCACCAACGGCGGCTGGCCGGCCACGACCGTGCGCGGCGCCGCGCCGGCCGGCGCAGAGACGTAGCGCACCACATGCACTTCAGCGCCGGCCGCGACTAGCCCGGCCGCCAGATTGCGGCCGACAGCCCACACGCCGCCAGCCGGGGCGGTTTCGTCGTCAGGATAGTGGGAGAGGAGGGCGATGCGCATGGGGAGGATGGGGAGTGGTAGATTGGTAGATTGGTAGATTGGTAGATTGGTAGATTGGTAGACAAGTAGACAAGGAGGGGGTGCTCTACCGCTCTGGCCGGTCTCCTGACCGAGCCAGCCGGCGGTTGATGATCTCTTCATACACCGCCACGGTTTGCCGGGCGACGGCGCTGGCGCGGAAACGCCGCTCGGCTTCGCTGCGCGCGCGCTGGCCCAGCCGCTGGCGCAGCGCGTCGTTCTGCACAGCCTGCTGCAATGCCGCAGCCAGGCCAGCATTGTCGTCAGGCCGCACCAGCAGCCCGGCCTGCCCGCCGGCCAGCAGATGGGACACGCCGCCCACATCGCTGGCCACTACCAGCTTGCCTGCGGCCATGGCTTGCTCAATGGCTACCGGCGCGGTCTCCTGCCACGAGGGCAGGGCCAGGCACGCGCAGCGGCTGTACTCGGCCTGCATAGCCGGCTCGTCCAGCCAGCCCAGGAAGGACACAGCCTCGTCCAGTCCTTGCTCAGCCACAAACTGGCGGCACTGGGCCGCGTACTCCGGCTCCGAATGTTCATCGCCGGCCAGGCGCAGTTGCGCCGCCGGCGCATGACGCCGCAGCTCGGCAAAGGCTTGCAGCAGGCCCAGCACGTTTTTGCGGCGGATGATGCGCCCGGCGCACAGAATGACGCCCGGCGCCGTGGCGTCGGGCAGGTCGAAATAGGCGTCGGCCACCGGGTTCTCCACCAGGTGCATACGGGCCTGGGTCATGCTGCGGTAGAAGTCGGCCACATAGGGGCTGATGGCGATCACATCTTCCACACGCGACAGGCTGTGCCGCTCATACCACTCTTCGTACTGCCAACTTAGCCTCTGCCGCCAGGTCAAGCCGTAACGGCGAAAAACCTGCGCCTCCTGGCGGATCACACCATGAACAGTAATCACAGCCGGCGCGCCGCTGCTCAACGCGGCATCGCCCCAGGTGCCGCCGCTGTGCGCATGGGTGACATCAGGAGCAACGCGCCGCACGGCCTGGGCCAGCGCGCGCGCGTTGGCTCGCACCAAGGTCCAACGCGGCACATGGCGCAGGCGCAGGGTGTGGACAGTAACGCCGTCCCGCTGCTGCACGCTGTCTGTGCTAACACGATTGCTGGTGGTGAAGACGTGAACGTCCATGCCCGGCAGCCGGCGCAGCCCGTCGGCCAACTGCACCACCACGGCCTCAGGCCCGCCGCTGATGCGGTTATCTTGCAAAGAATATGCCCCCAGGATTGCAACGCGCACGCTCTACCTCACTGTCCTGAAACATAGCCGCTGGGGCGGTCTTTGCGCAGCAGCCCGGAATGATAGGCCGATAGCTGGTCAGCCAACACACGCTCATAAAAAGTCTGCACGGCCCGGACGTGGGCATCCACCTGATACCGCTGGGCAACAGTGTGCCGTGCCGCCTGGCCCAGTCGCTGCCGCTCTGCCGGCTGGGCCAGCAGATCGTCCAGGGCAGCAGCCAACGCCGCGGCATCGCCAGCCGCGGTCAGGCGGCCATCGACGCCATCGCTGATGATCTCGGCGGCGCCGCCCAGCGCGCTGGCCACCACAGGCCGACCGGCCGCCATGCCTTCGATGATGACGCGGCCAAAAGGCTCCGGCTTGACTGAGCAGTGGACCACCACATCGGCCGCGGCCAGCACCTGGGGCATGTCGTCGCGAAAACCCACCAGGTGCAGGTGTTGGCTCAGGCCCAGCGCTGCGGCCTGGGCCTGCACACGGCCGGCGTAGCCGGGGCCGTCAGCCTCTTCCGTGGGGCCGACGATGACGCCGTGGGCAGCAGGATGGATTTCACGCACGCGGGCCAGCGCCTCAACAAAGATGTGCTGGCCCTTCCAGGGAGAGATGCGGCCGGCCATGAGCAACAGCGGCGCGTCAGCAGGCACGCCAAGCCCAGCGCGCACGGCCGCTCGGTCGACTGGCCCGGCAAAGTCGGCCAGATCGACGGCGTTGGGGATGACTGCGTGGTGGTGCAGCGGCGGCATGGCGGCCAGATGAGCCTGGGCAATGGCCTGGGAGATGAAGATCATGCCGTCGATGCCCGGCGCCAGCCAGCGGTTATCGGCCGCTGTGGCGAGATCGAAGGAGCGACAATGACAGAGCGCGGGCAGGCCCAGGCTACGGCTGGCCATGGCGCCTGGCCGGTTAAGGACCAGGGCATCGTTCAGATGGACCAGGTCTGGACGGAAGGAACTCATGATGCGCCGCAACTCCAGCGCCACGGGCATCTCATCGCGCGCCAGGCGGCGCAGGCCGCCGGCCGTATGCCAAAGCCTGGCGCGCCAGGGGTTGCTGCGCATGGCGCAGGCCAGCTTGCTGGCCTGCACCCGCTCCACCGCAGCAGCCGATCCGGCTGGCTGGCGCTCCCAGCGCGGCGTGTGAACGCGCACCGTGGGAACGCCAGCAGCCTGGAAGCGAGCAAACGGGTTGACAACTGCCAAAGCCACCAGCGGCTGCACCTGGCGCGGGTCCAGATGGCTGACCAGGTGCAGCAGGCTGACAGTGGAGCCGCCAGGGTTGGGGCAAAGATCGATATATAAGACGCGTATCACGGCACGGGGCTATGCCACAACGTTGTTATAGCGACCAGGTCGTTGATGTCGATAACGCCGTCGCGCACCAGATCCAGGTGCGGGTTGTAGCCCGCCGACCAGGCTACGCTGTTCCAGGCAGCCGCCACCCGCTGGATATCGACAATGTCGATAGCGCCGTCGCAGTTGACATCGCCGTGGGCGCAAGCGTCCGGCGCCTTCAGCGCCAGAGCCGGGTCGCCGGTCAGGCCGTGCCCGACAGCCGAGCGCTCATTTTCCGGGTAGGGCAGGGCTGCGAAGGTGCGGGCGCGCGCCAGCGTGGCTGCTGCGCCCGTTTGCAAGACGCCATCCTGCATCACTGCCTTCATGAAGTCGGTCAGCAGGTGAGTCTGTGGGGCCAGGGTGTCGAATGTGACGCCGCTGAAGCCGCCGATGGTGCCGCGACCGGCCGCGCGCAGCAGCCCTTCGTCAATGCCGTCGTAGCGTTCCGACACGAAGTAGCCGTTGGTGCAGGAGGAAACCAGCATGAAGGGCAAGGCCGTGGCGTTGTTCAGTTGGTTGATCCAGTAGACCCGGAAAAGCTGTTCGTGGGCCCAGGTGGTAATGCTGCCGTGGCCGGTGAAGTGTACCAGCAGTTGGCCCTGGTTCCATTTGCTGACGACCTCGGCTCGCGCAGCAGCGACACTGGTATAGATCCACGGGTCGGACGAGCAGTTGTTGACGCCAGGCACGCAGAAAAAGATGCGGTCGGCCTGGAACTGGGGCTGCAACGGGGCCAGGGTCTCTTCCGTGGCCATGTGAAATTGCGTGCCCTGGTTGGGGTTGTCATGGTCCGGGTTGTCTGCCACCCAGAGGGTGTTCAAGGCCCGGTTCTGGGGGAAGGTCGAGGGATACTGAGTCGTCTTGTTGACCACCGTCGTGGTCTCAGAGACATTGTTGACCGGCAGGCGGCTGATAATCATCTCGCCGAGCAGATCGTTGCCCTGCACGCGCACAAAACCATTGTCAGAGACCGACGCGCCGCTCCAGGCATCGAAGCCACCCTGGAAAGGAGGGATGAAGTTCAGGCGCGGGTTGGCCACTCCGGTGAGCGGATAGCCGCGGAAGTTGACCGACCCGTCGCCCACCAACAGCACATAGGTGGGCGCGGGCGTTGGATAGTTGCTGTAGGCGTAGGCCAGGTAGTCGCGGATCGCGTCAGCCGACAGGGAGCCATCGCTGTACAGATCGTAGATCTCCTGCACGTTCACAACGCGCACCGACAACCCGTTGGCTCTGTGCATCGCAGCCAGCGGCTCTGCGGCCGCGGCCAGGCTGGGATGAGCGATCATCAGATAGTCCAGCTGTTGGTTTGTGTCCAACAAGGCGCTGCCCTGCCAAACCGCCAGCGCGGCCGGCTGGCGCACTGCAGGCTCAGGGACCACCAGGAAAAGATCGCTGGGGCTGGTCGTCTGCTGCCAGGTGAGGGTGTAGGCAGAGCTGCCGCTGGCGGCGACATTGCTCAGCAGCTTGGGCTGGGCAGGCGTGGCGACGTTCAGCACCCAGGACGACGCTGACGGCACATTGTTGATCTGATAGCGCCACTGCCCGCTGGTGGGGTTGCTGAAGGTGGCCCCGGCGATATAGTTGCCATTGTACGGATAGGTCAGCCGCAGCCAGTCCAGCCAGACGGTGTAGTCGTAGCCTACGGCGCCTGAAGCGTTGATCGGCTGCAACATGACCGTGTTATCGCCGGCGACCAGCAGACCGCTGGGCAAGTTGACCGTACCCTCCAGCACACGGGTGTTGATCCACGTCCTGGAGCGGAACGGGCCGTTGTTAAGGGTGAAACGGACCGTATAGCTGCCCGGTGTTTGTTTGTCGCCAGCCAGCCAGACTGACAACACCGGTGCGACGGTTGAGGCTGTGTCCACTTGCAGGCCGGGGAAGGTCACAGTTCGGGTCACAGCCACGTGACCCCAGTACCAATGATCGTACAGCACCGGCTGCAGCCAATCGACGTAGGGCCGCTGCTGCTTGTACTCCAGGTTTTGCTCGGCGTGGGCCGTGGTGAGCAACGTGGTGGCCAGCGGCGCGCTGCTGGGGGCTACGTTCTGAACAACCATGCGCTGGCCGTTGGCCCCGCCCCAGGTCAGCCAATAGACGTTGTTGTCGTCGCTGTCGGGCCTGGTGTTGCGCTGGCCGTAGAACATGAAGCTATCGGACGGGCCGAAGACCGTGCTTGCCGCGCTGCTGACGTGGATGTGCTGCTCCTGGCCGGCGTCCAGCAGGCGTAAGGTGCGCGGGTCGATAGCATTCAGCACGCTGGCTGGCAGGCCGATTGCTTGCAGGTCGGCATAGGTGACGCGATACAAGCCATCGCTGTTGACCGTGATCTTGACCCAGGGTTCATTGTTGAGCAGCCGCTGGGCAGCCGGCGGGGGAGCAGCCGGCGCCGGTCGGGTCTGCCAGCCGGCCGCCTGCTGATAGTTGGCGAAGGTGGACTGGAAGATGGCAGCAAAGAGCGGATCAGGCGCAGCGGCTGTGGTCGGGCCTGGTTCGGCAAAGTTGACCCGCACCCGCAGCGCCGACGCAACTTGCAACTCACCGCTGGCCGGATTGTAGGCAAAGGGCCGCAGGGAAAGCCGCACGAAGCGATAGCCTCGGAACCAGCCTTCCTGGGTGATCTCGGCTTGACCAGCCGGAGTCCGGTCTTCAACGGCATAGGCCGCTGGATCGACCAGCCACTGCTCTACTATCCGCCCACCCTCGGTGTCCTCAACCAGGCTGGGCGTGAGCTTGGGGGCCAGGGTGTAGACGCCATCCAGGGCCTGCGCCTGGGCCTCCAGCACCTGAACCGACACTTCGCCCGTGGGCGGCACGGCCAACATCAGGCCGCGCTCCGGCAGGCTGGGCGCGCCCGGCTGGCCAGCCTGCCACCATCCAGGGCTTTCAATGGCCACCCGCTGATAGGTCGCGCCTTCGTGGGTGATCGTTTCGATGTGATAGGCTGGCAGGTGCAGATCGAGCACAACGCCACTCTCTGCGGCGTTCACGACAAGATCCAGTTTGTCAGGTTGGCCTGGCTCTGCTGCCACCGCGGGGAGAGCCAGAAGCGGCGTCAACAACAATACCAACACGATAAGCCAACTGATCCGATACATCATACAAGCCTCCTGACGATATTTCGCTGCATACGCCGGACAATCAAAGCGGTTGGGCGATCATCCGGCGCTGTGGAGCGGTTTTTCCATGAGCCTATCGGCCAGTAACCGATGTCTGCGGTGAAGCGGTTGCCCAGGGAAGCCCATTGTACCGATAGCGCTCCCTGCCGTCAATCCTGGCCCTCTTGCCCGCGCAAGCCGTCCATTGACGCCGAATGCGGGCTGTGCTACACTCGCACAAAATCTTGCTTCAACCGTTACTACTCAGGCCCAGGCGCCGGGCACTTGCATTTGCGCCTGCTGACGAAGTCTGTGGAGCTGATTTCAGCCGTCCACGGGGTGCAAGTGCCCGGCACCTGAGTAGTAACCTTCAACCGTTCTCGCTGCGGCAAATCTTGTCAGGTTTGCAC
>CAZVGR010000026.1:19359-53884 GCA_964626845.1 uncultured Anaerolinea sp. | reverse complement strand
AGGTGGGGCTTCGCCGGGCAAGCTCCACACTTCAGTGTGGAGTGCCCTGGGCCAGCACCAACACCCACAGACTCGCCATTACGTGTCGTCCTCTTCCTCATCATCGTCCTGTTCCCACGCCAACGGCAACTGCTCAGCCGCCGGCAACTCCGGCTCCTCGACCACAGGCACCGTCAACTCATTGGCATAGAACGCCAGCCGCATGTTGTCCAGCACCGCGGCCTCGGGACGCACGAACTGGCCCTTGACCTGGGTGCGCGGGATGGCGTTAAGCAGGGTTTGCAGGACGGCCTTGAAGGTTGCGTCGCGCTTCAGGCCGGTGCGCAGCAAGAAGACGTCGCACGCGCCTGGCCCGTCCTCGTCGTAGACCAGCATGGCCGTGTGTAGCGCGTCGATCCAGTGGCTGAAGCTGAGCAGGTCGGGATCGACCATGCCCTTCTTACGGCGCTGGGCCGGCTGCTGCATGACCACGTACTGGCCCTTCTTGGCCGCGATGCGCTTAGCGGTCATCACGTAGCTGTCCAGTTCCAGCCCCAGCGCGATGGCCAGTTTGCGGCCCTCGTCGTAGGGGAACTCCTCGGCGGCGAACGCGTCCCAGGCCATGACATACCAGTCGGTCACTGGGTCGAACTGGACGTTGCGGCCCTCCAGCAGCCCCTCCTTGCGCAGGCGGATCACCTCCTCGCGCGCCAGGTCGAGGGCGGTATCCGGGCGCAGCGGCTTGGGCTGGCCGGTCTTGGGGTCGATCTCGCTGGTCAGCACCGGCCAGTGCTCCGAGATCACACTCAGCGTCGGGCCGAAGGTGCTGATGTACAGGTCGACGCCGCGCATCCCCTGCGCCATGTACTCGCGCGCCTTGTCGCGCGCGACCGCGCGCACTTGGCCCTGGATGTCCTCCCACCACACCGGAGAAGGGGTGACCGGGTGACCGGGTGACAAGGTGACAGGGTGACTGGCTGGCGCAGGCTCTGTCACCTTGTCCCTCCGGGATGGTTCCCAATCACCTTGCCACCTTGTCACCGTGTCATCCCGCTTTCGGCACACCAACAGGATCGTGCTGCTGGCTGCATTCTTCTTGGCCTGATGCAGACTGTGCTCGCTTTCGGTGTGGACGGGCCAGGAGGCCTTGATGGCGAAGCCGGCGCTGATCAGGGCGGTGGCCAGGGTGTCCCAGGCCTCGACCCGCTTGTGGGTGAACATCACCGTCAGCACGCCGTCGCGGCGCAGCACGCGGTGCATCTCGCGGAAGGCCGCAGCCATTTTGCGCTCGTAGTCCTGTTCAGCCAGCTTTTTCTTTTTACTACCCATGGCCTCGAAGCGGGCCGGGTTGGCGACGGCCTCGTCGTCTTTATTGGTCAGCTCGTCGCCGAAGAACTCTGGGAACAGGTGGCCGACGCTGCGCTTGAGCCAGACGTAGAAGAAGTCGGACAGCTCGGCGTATTGGACGTTGTCGTAGTAGGGGGGATCGACGGTGATGTTATGAATGCTGGCATCAGGACAAGCACTTAGCGCACTAGCTGATCCCCGCAACACCGCAACTGGCGCAAGCTCTCTCTGATCTTCCATCTGAAGCAATGTTGCGTCTCGATGAGCAAGTCGTGCAAGCTTTCGGTACGAATCTTCCTGTTGATAGACGGCCCATGGCAGCAAATTGGCTGAAGCATCGAACTCCGAATGACTTGGAACAAACGCGAAGTCGTGCCGGTCGAAGCTGCTTCGTATCCCGCGATCCGGATTGAACCGACAGTTCCGATTGTTGTAGACAGCTGCAATGTCCAAAGCCAGAGCAAGGTATGTCTCAATTGCTCTGGAACGCTCACCACCCAGGGTCTTGTTGATTTCGTCGCAGACGGCAGCCCGTACCTCAGCGAAGGTCACCATAGCAAGAGCTTGGCGGGGAGAAAAGAAATCAGCCCATGTGGTCATTCCGTAAATCAATGGCCGATTGTCATTTCCTCGAGGAAACATCTCAATCGGGAGAACATCTTTGGCAACCCAACTATTCCGACTGCTGGATTCCGCGACTTCGGCCCGATTAGCCGTCTGCGTGTCCTCGCTGGATGGCGCACGAAACTCGAACCCACCCGTCACCTTCACCGCCACCGCATACAGCATTTGCCCCATGCGCCCTGCCTGCGCCTCGGCCTTGATGTAGTCGCCGTCGATAGGCTGGCCTGTCCACGGCGACCGGCCGACGCCGCGGCTGATGGTGCCGGCGTCAGGCTTGATCTTAGCCACATCGCGGCCGGCGACGATCTCGAACTGCGGCGCATCCATGCCCGGCTCGGCGATGAGGCGCACGGCGACCGGGTCGCTGCCCTTGCGCAGCCACCAGTTGGGGCTGAGCGGCACGGGCTTGCCGGTCACCGGGCAGGCCACGGTGCGCGCCCAGAGATAGGCGAAGATGCTCTCGCCCGGCTGCTTGGGAAAGTAGGGCGCGAGCTTTCCCTTCACCCGCTGCGCCCAGATGTCGCCCCATTTGCGGATGTCGTCTGCCAGGGATGGCCCGAAGCGGGCCGGATAGTCCAGCGTGGCTTTGAGGATGACGGCCGCTACCGGGTTCAGGTCGTTGGCGATAGTAGTGAAGCCATAGCGCAGCGCCTCGAAGGGGATGGAGCCGCCGCCGGCGAAGGGGTCGAGCACCGACAGGTCGCGCGTCCCCCAGGTGTGCTCGATAAGGTCATACATCAGCTCCAAATCATCCGCCGCCGGGTTGACGGTGAACGCCCGCGGCGCGCCGCCGTAGGGATGAAAGTCGAGCTTGATCCCTTTGGCCTTGGCCCAGTCCACCATCTGGCGGCCCTTCACCGGGTCGCCACGGATGCCGACCAGGTGGATGAACCACTGGTGGTAGGTTTCCTCGTTGGGAAAGCGCGCGTGCAGGTGCGCCGGCCAGTCCGGCGACCACTGGGGCAGCACGCCGGCCAGGATTGCCGCGCGGCTGGTGGTCAACGGCCGCCGCGCCCACCAGACGTGCAGAAAATAGAGCGGCGGCAGCGCGCTGCTGGCACCGCGCTCGCGCTTGCTCTCCGCGCCAATGGCCTCGATGGGCAGCCAGGATTCGATGAGGAGGGGGGGATGGGACATGGGCGCTCCAATCAAGGCAGCGGGGTCAGGTCGCTGAGGGTCAGCAGGGTGTTCAGGAACAGCTTGAACTCAGGACACTGGCGGGCGATGATGGCCAGGTCTTTGCCTTTCAGCAGGCGGCTCATCTCGATCACCTTGTTGTAGCTGCGTTTGGGCTGCTTCGCCCGGCCGTAAAGCTCCTGCAGCCGCTTCGACGGCGGCCGGTCGGCGTCGACCTCTTCTGGGTTGGCGCCGGGCGGGCTTTGCGTAACGTGCAGGTGCTTGCAGATATCGTCCCAAAAGGGCAATAGCCACGCCTCGACGTCGTACTGCGCCGCATGGGCATAGAAGTTGGCCGGCGCGCCGGCCTTGTCGTACAGGTCCTGCTTAGCCGCCGCAGCGTCGCTATAGTCCGGGTAGACGTCCACCAAGGCGATTACCGCGCGCACGCCCGGCTCGGCCAACTCCAGCCGGATGCGCTTGTGAAACGCGCCTTTGCTGCGCCCAACCTCGGGCTTGGTCTTCAGGCGCACCGCTGGCTTGCCCTCCAGCGCGGCGCGCTGGTCGAGAAAGGCCTTCAGATGGACCTTCAGCGCAGCTTCCGTCTCTCCCTCCATGATCAGCACGATGGTCATGGCCGCCCTCCCAGGTTTCCCATCAGCCACAGGTCATCCAGGGTGTACTCCTTCAGCCAGTCATCCAGCCGCAGCGTGTCCGCCCACGTGAAGCTACTGGCGCCCTCGGCCTTGTCCACCACCAGCACCTGCTCAGGTCGCAGCCAGCGGATCAGTTCGGGCGAATGGGTCGCGACCAGGACCTGGCTGTTGGCGGCTGCGTCCTGCAGCACCGCCGCCAGCAACATCAGCAGCTCAGGATGCAGGCTCACCTCCGGTTCGTCCAACAGCAGCAGGGGCGGGATGGCCGGCGACAACAGCGACGTGACCAGCCACAGGAAGCGCAGCGTGCCCTCGGAGAGCTGATTGGGGTAGAGCGGCTGCCTGCTGCTGCGCTCCAGCCACATCAACGTGACCTGGCCTGCCCCCACCACGTCGAACTCGATGCGCTCGAAACCGGGGAAGGCTTGCTGCAACAGGGCCAGGATGCGCTCATAGGTGTCCCCAGCTTTGCTGCGCAGGTTGAACAGCGCCGAGTACAACCCCTCGCCGTTCGGTCCCGGTCGCATCGTAGTCGTCAACGCTTGCGGCAGGCGCACCGGCGATCTGGGGCTGACGTCAAGGAAACTTTGATACACGGCGCTGGCCAGCAGATCACGAAACGCTTCCGGCTCCTGAAAGAGCTTGTTCTTGGGCATCTGCGCCAACGCCAATTCGTTGGCGCGCAGTTGCCAGTCAGGCTCCAGCAGATGCTTTGTCTCAGGGTCGAAGTAGCGCACCCGCTCGCCTTGTGCGTCGATGTAGCGCAACGGCGGCGGATCACGAAGGATCTGCCACTCCAGGCGCTCCATGCCTTTAGCGGGGCTGCGTTGCAGGCTGAGCAACTCCACCGTGTAGACCATCGGCTCCGCCGATCGCTGCGGGTTTGCGACGTCGACCAGCAGCTCGATGGCAGTGCGGTTGGGCCGGCGGCCGCCGTTCCCGCGATGGATCAGCGCATCGATGCCGCCGTGCTCGACGATGAACTCGTCAAGCTGCTGCTGGCTGCCGCGCTGCAGCAACTGGATCGTCTCCAGCAAGGCCGTCTTGCCCGCGCCGTTGGGTCCGATCATCACGTTCAAGCTGCGCAGCGGGACGTTGATATCGACCAGGCTGCGAAAGTCACGGACACGCAGTTCAAGCAGTTTCATGGGATGCTCCGATGGCTTAGATGGAGAGTCAAGTCGCCCAGGAAGGGCACGGCGCCGTAGCGTCCCTGGATGTAGTTGCGCTCGAAGGCCACGTCGTTGCGCACCTTGAACTCGGCCAACGAGTAGAGCTGTGTGGCGCCCTGGCGATCCTTCTCGGTGAACCAGACTTGGTCGCGGCGCAGGAGGCGGTTGTCAAGTAGGTTCGTGTCTTGGGTGGTGAAGATCAACTGGGCGTGTTGGGGATTGGTCTCCTTGGAGTTAAACAGGTTGACGATCTCGCGGGTCATCAACGGGTGCAGGCGCGCGTCCAACTCGTCGACGACTAACAACTGGCCTTCCTTGAGGGCTTTCACCAGCGGGCCGGCCATCGAAAACAACTTCTTGGTGCCCTCCGACTCATGGACGTCAAGATCGAACGCCTCTCGTGTCGCTGTCCTCTCTCCGTTGCCGGCCTGTGCATGGATCGTCCGCACTGCATAGAACTCGCTGGCTGGCAGGTCTCGCAAGGATGTCAGCGCTGTTCTCAACGCCTCAGGCATGCCATCGGGCAAGTCAAGATCCGCAGGCGCCGAGGTCTTCTCGACCACAACATCCTCGATTCCCAGGTCGAGTCTCCTGATCAGCTCTCGGATGTCATCCCGGTGTGTCCCGTCGATGAAGCGGCGCATGGTGTAGAGCCGCATTCCTCGGTCCTGCAATCCCGAAGCGACCGCCATCTGGCGGAACCACCGGATCACACGTTGGGCGATCGGGCCGTTGAACTGGGCAACGACCGAGAGAAACAACGCGTTGGATCGTGTGCGTGGCTCGATCTCTCGGCCCTCGCGAAAGCGCTCGCTCAGGTCAATATCGTCGCCAAAGCGCTCAAACAGCTTGGCTTCCCTCGTGCTCGGCACGGAGAACAACCATTCCCGCTCGACGCGTCCTGGGGTAACCTCGAAACCGTAGCGATAACGCGTGCTATCGACGACAAATACCATTTCGAAGTGCGACGGCTCGTTGATGGTCTCTGGACTCAGCCGGAAGTGCTCGACATTGATCGCGCCTGTGGGTTGCGTCTCCTTGTGTGAGTTCAACACGAACTCCCGCATGAAGGCCATCGCTGCCACCAGGTTGCTCTTGCCGCTGGCGTTGGCGCCGTAGATCGCCGCGCTAGTCAGCAGGGGCGGCGCGCCAGCCGCCTCGAAGACGTTGTTCTCATCCAGCGCCTTGTCTTTGGAGCTCAGCCTGGCCGCCACCATGCTCAAGGTAACGATCTCGTTGAAGGAGCGGAAGTTGCCTACGCTGAATTCGATGAGCATGATATGCCTCGTTTCTGAAATCTAAAACGCTTCTCGTGTGATTTTTTCACGAATTGTCTTATTGTAATCCAGAAATCCGGCGTTGTCAACAAGAAATCTCAGTCGCCGGCCAGCAGCACCCGCAGCGCTTTCTGCGCCCGCTCGGCCGTGTCCCTGGCCGTACACTTGCTGTACCAGTAGTAGGCTTCCTCCGGCGGCATGGCGCGGATGCCGCTGGCGATGGCCTCGATGCGGCCCGCCTTGCTCAACGGCTTGACAGCCAGCATGACCAGACCCAGCCGCACGCCGGCCGCCTCGGGCAGGTAGAAGGGCGCTTTCCGCCCCGGCCCCAGATCGGTCGGCTTGTAGCCGGCCTGGCGCAGCGCCTCGATCACCAGATCGGCCACGGCCCGCAGCGCATCGCCGCCCAGGGTAACGACGGTCGTCAGGCGCGCCGGCCCCTTGTCGTACAGGTGATCCTCGGCCGGCTGCACCACCCGCTGGCGCAGGGTCAGCGCGTAGCCTGTGGCCGCCGTGCCATGGGGATCGGGCGTGACTTGCAGATCGAAGGGCCTGGCCTGGCTGGCGCCTTCCGTGTCGTCTGAAGCAGCAGGTTCAGTGGGCTGACTGGTCAGGCTGCCGTTGGGCGAGGATTTGGCGTCGCCGATGCTGGCGTCCAGATTGACGCTGAACAGGTTGCGCTGGCCGCGCAGCGGGATCAAATGCGGCAGTCGCTGTGGATCAGCAAGCGCCCAGCCGTACATTGGCTGGCGAAAAGGACGTCCAGCCAGGTGCTCGTCCTTGCGCGCGGCGTAGCCGGTCTCGTCCAGGGGCGTGATGTCCACCAGCTCTACGATCCCCACCACGCCGCCGGTGGGCAGCGCGTCGGGATCGAGGCCGTGCCGCAAGCATGCTGCACGCTCGATCTCCAGCGAGGCATGGATGGCCAGCGGCCCGCGGTAGTCCCGGCTGTAGGTGCGCAGGTCGAGGGTCTTGCGGCCTTGCAGGATCAACTCGGCCCAGGGTTGGCGGAAGCTTAAGGCTTTCATGGTTGTTTGCGTCATGGTCGGATCGTGGGTTGGCGAGATCTACACACTGAACTGTGTAGCTGCGTCACGCCACGTACTTAGGCCAGGCCAGCTACACCTTTCCAAGGCGTAGACTCGCCACACCACGCGTCTCGGCCAGGCCAGCTACACCTTTCCAAGGCGTAGACTCGCCACACCACGCGTCTCGGCCAGGCCAGCTACACCTTTCCAAGGTGTAGACTCGCCACACCACACATCCTTCTTCAGCGCGCAGAATCTCCATACACCGGCGCAGCCATCACGTCGATGGTACTGACGCCCATGTTGGTCAAGGCGTCGCGCATGTCGCCGAACTGCCGGTCGCCCAGCGCCAGGTCGCCGTCGAACTCGACCACCAGCCGGAAGTCGACGTTCAGCGAGCGCAGCTTCTTGTCCTTTACCAGGGCGTCGCTGACCTGCTTGATGCGCTGGTAGCGTTCCCAGCCGCCCTGGTACTCGATGCGGGCAAACTCGCCGGTCGTGTCGTCGAACTGGACGATCAGGGTTAACTTGATGCCAAAGGCGGCCTTGCCCATCTGCGGGATTGCCAGCCCCATGGCAACCAGGTCATTGGCGCGGCCAGCTTCGATGCCGCGGAAGGCTAACTCCAGGCGGCGCAGGGCGACGGCCTTGTGCTCATGCGCTTGGTCAAGGATCTGTTGGAATGCCTGGGCCGGTACGCCGTGGCCACGTAGCTGCGCCGGCGGCCCGCCGCCCAGCAGCGCGTCCAGTTCCTCGTCCGACGGCCCTTCCTCCTCTTCCTCGACCGTTGCGCCGCCCCCTGGCGGCTGTGGCGGCGTCCATTTGCCCTTGATGCGCAGGCCCAGCCGCTGCGCCTCCTCCGGCGTGTACAGATGCACGTCGTCGCTGATCTGCCAGACGGCGGCCGGCGACTCGTGGTCGTAGGCGAAGTCTTCGGCCGCCACGTAGTACAGCCAGCTCTGCGTCTTGACGCCGTTCTCGATGCTGCGCTTGAGCTGGTTGACGTCCAGCAGCATGGGCAGGCCGATCTTGCGGGCGAAGGCCCGGCGCAGGTCCTCGCTGCTCATACTTACCTGGTTCTTGTCCCAGGCCTTGGCCTTGACGTAGGGGCCGGAGCGGGGCGGATCGTCGGCCGCCAGCGCCTTTTGCAGGTTGCGCAGCACCCGCACCACCACGTTGGTCTGATCCTGGTCGGTGTCGCCCTGGTCTTGCGGCGGCATGGTCTCGCGGCGCAGATAGCTCTGGCTCTTGGGCGCGTCGCTGCTGGGGTAGAACAGGTAGCGATAAGCTTTGGTGATCGCCAGGCGCACCTGGAGCTCAGCCGCCTCGCCCATCTTGCGCAGCTCCTTCTGGTGCTCCTTGTGGAACTCCTGCATGCGCTGCGCGTTGCTGGTAATGCGGTTGATGGCCAGGTAGCGCTTGGCGACAGCCACCATGTTCTCAGCCTGGTCCTCGTCGGCTACCAGGAAGACCAGGTTGTTGGGGTAGACGCGGAAGCTCTCCAGCGCGCCGGCGTGCTCGTAGAGATGGCGCACCAGCTCGGGCGGCTCCTCCGGCTCAGCCTTGACCTTGACTGCGTCGAAGTGCATGAGGACCAGCTTGGGCTTGCCCGCGTCGTCGTCCACCTCGGCCGGCGTGCTGGGGAAGTAGATCGGCTTCATGAAGCCGGCGCGCCAGATCTTGCGCACCCGTTCCTCGACCTCCTGCTTGGCGCGGGTCAGACCCACTAACGGCGTCTCGTCCTCGACAATCTTGTTCAGCGACGGCTCGGTCTTGAAACGGTAGCGAAAGCCGTCATACTCCAAAAACCAGGCCGTCTGGTACAGCCGCTCCAGCGCGCGGCTGGCCACGGCCGGGTCGTCGCCGTCCTTCTCGCCTGGCGTCAAAGTCGCCAACAGCAACTCCGGCGCTTCGACGCCGGTGGCGATGCCCTGGGTCAGGCTGTGCAGGAAGATGGTGGTCGCCAGCCGGCGGGCGAAGGGCGGCTTGCCCGAGGCCACCAGTGGCCTGTCCACCTCGGACGCATGGGCTGGGATGCCCAGCAATGGGCTGACGATGTCGGCCTCGCACACCTGCTTGAACTTGGGGCGATCCAGCCGGCTGGTGAGATCCTCGACAATGGGCGGTTTGGACAGGTCGACGTGGTAGGGGTGGATCAGCCAGGCGTACTTGGGCCGCTCGTCCCACAGCGCCCTGACCACGTTGGCCAGCAGGCGCAGCGCGCCGCGCGTGCGCTGGAAGTTGGGGATGGTGGCGACCTTGAGGTTCAGCACCCGGATCAGCTCGGGGTGGAAGGGGTACGACGTCCTGAACTCGTCCAGGTAGTCGCCGCGCAGCGCCCGGTCATGCACGGACGCGCCCTGCTCGTTCAGCCTGTGGTAGTAGCCGCCGTAGCGTTGCACGACGGCCGGCACGGCGCTGCGATCCACCGTTTCAAACAGGCGGTGGACGACGATGGCCGCGATCTCGTTCTCGCCGGTAGGTGTCAGCACCCGCTCCTGTCGGGCGGATACCTTGAGCGCCTCGGCCAGGGTGCCTCGCAGCCCTGTCGTTTCCTTGCCGAAGGCATCGCGGTCGCTGGCCATGGTCAACACCAGCACCACCCGCTGCTTGCTGGCCACGAACTCCATCAGCGTCATCAGGAAGGCGACGGTCTGGTCGGCCAGCGTGCCCTCGCCGGTCGCGGTTGGCACGCCGCTGGCGCTGCGCAGGTGGCGGGCGATCTCGTCGATCATGATCAACGTGGGCCGGTCGCCGATGATGGCCTCGAAAAGGGCAGTGCCTGGGGCTGCGCGGTCCCGGTCGCTGTTAGCCGCCAGGGCATAGCCCGCTGCGCCGCCCAGTTGGTACGCCAGCTCGCCCCACAGCGTGTATGTGGTCACGCCGTCGGCAGGATGGGTCATGCCGTTGCTGGGATCAAGGTCGGAGCCGACGACGCCGGCCACGGCCACCTCGCCCAGATCAGGCAGGCGCAAGGAACCCAGGCCGAAACGCTGGTGCATGGCAGGCGGCGCCTGGCCGGTGGCGGCATGGTAGAGGGCGATCAGGTTGTGGGTCTTGCCGCCGCCGAAGGAAGTCTCCAGGCGGAGGATGGGGCTGCTGGTCGGCGCTTGGCCGGTGATCCGCCCCAACACTTCGGTCAGCAGGGTGCGCAGGCCATCGGTGGGGTAGGTGTTGGCGAAAAAGCGGTCAGGGTTCTGATAGACCTCGTCGGCCTTGTCGTCCATCACATCGCGCAGGCGCGCTGCGAACATGTCCTCGCTCAGCGCGCCGTGGCGAACCTCGTGCCGGGGGGTGCAGGTATCGAAGATGGTTTGCATCGTGGAGTTCTATCCCTGAGGAGAAACGCTGGACGCAGAGGCCGCCCGATTGTAGCCGGATAGAGGGGAGGGCGTCCCGCCCGCCGCTGCCGGTCCCGGTGGTGCAACTGTACGCTATTGTACACGGTTTTGGAGTGGGCGCCAATGATCTAGATCAGGTTTCGGCGATAGCAGCCGTCACACGATGAAAAAAGTCCCCGCACATGGCGGGGACTTTTTGGCAGTCGGGGCGAGAGGATTTGAACCTCCGACCTCACGGACCCGAACCGTGCGCGCTACCGAGCTGCGCTACGCCCCGTGACTGACGATATAGATTATACATGGGCTTGAAGTTTTGGCAAAATGCCAGGGGCGCGTTTGCTGCGGACCAGACAGAAGCATCGAGCATCTGAACGCCCCTGATTTTTGCATGCCTCATCCCTTTGTGCTATACTCTGCGCTTGTGCAGCGAGGGTACAGGAAACCCATTCCGGCCCTCGTTACTTTTCGCCCACAGCCGAAGCGACTCCTCATACTGGTCGCTGGTGACTGCGGGCTAATCCCAAGGAAAGGAGGTAACTGCACACATGAACGAGTATGAGCTCATGTTCATCGTTCATCCTGAGGCCGACTCGGACGCCGTGACGGGCGTCAACGAGCAGGTGGCTGCCTGGATCGGCGCTCAGGGGGGCGAAGTGCTTCAGACCAACGTGTGGGGCCGTCGCAAGCTGGCGTATGCCATTGACAAGCAGACCGAAGGTACCTATGTGTTGATGAACCTGCGTCTTGCTGGTCCGTCGCTGGCTGAAGTGGAGCGCAACATTCGGCTGCACGAGCGGATTTTGCGCTATATGTTTGTGCGTCAGGGCGAGTAACCAACCCGCTGAGATGAAAAGGACAAAAGACGATGTCTAGAGGACTGAACAAGGTGCTGATCATTGGCGCATTGGGCAGTGAGCCAGAAATGCGCTACACACCGGGCGGCAAGCCGGTAACCTCGTTCAGTGTCGCGGTGAGTCGCGGCTGGCGCACTTCCGAAGGTGAGCGCAAGGAGGCGACTGAGTGGTTCAACGTTGTTTCCTGGGGCAACCTGGCTGAAATCTGCAACCAACACCTGCGCAAAGGCTCGCAGGTCTACATCGAAGGCCGGTTGCAGACGCGCAGTTGGGATGACGCCAGCGGTATCAAGCACTTTCGCACTGAACTGGTCGCAAACGAGATGATCATTCTGGATGGTCGGTCGTATGTGGCCGACGACGAATACAATGACGCTGACTTTTGATAAAGGATAGAATCATGGCAGAACCATATGAGAGGTCTTCAGGCGGCCGGTCGAGCGCTGGCGGCCCTGGCGGCCCACGCAAGCGCCGTCCTCAGCAGGTGCGCACCCAGCGGGTTTGCATCTTTTGCGCTGAGAAATCCCGGCAAATTGACTACAAGCAGACCGACACCCTGAAGCGTTTCCTTACCGAGCGCGGCCAGATCCGGCCGCGACGCAAGACCGGCCTCTGCACCAAGCATCAGCGCCGGCTGTCGACCGCTGTCAAGCGCTCCCGCTTCATGGCCTTGCTGCCCTACACCGGTGACCATATCCGGCTGTACAGCGGCAACTAGGCGAGAGTCTGACCTATGGCAAAGCGACGCAGAGTAGAACGCACAGAGCCGTCGCGCAAAGAAGCGGCGATGACCAAGCGCGAGCGCGAGCGCGCTCGCGTGCTGACGATTATCGTCGGCGCTGTCGTGGGAGTCGCGCTGCTGGTGCTGGTGGTTGGTCTGCTCTACCAAAGCGTAATCATCCCTAACACCGCAGTAGCGACGGTCAATGGCCAACGCATCTCCACCAGAGACCTGTGGAAGCTCACGCGCTTCGATCAATTCCAGCGCGTCAGCCAGCTACAGACTCTGCTCCAGTACCAGGAGCAGATCGATCCAGGCGGCGCGCAGGGCTTCTTTACGTCCCAGATCCAGCAGCTACAAAGCCAGTTGATCAACCCGGAAGGGCTGACCAACAGTGTTCTGGAGCAGATGATCGAGGAGCGGCTGGTACGTCAATTGGCAGCCGCCAATAACATCACGGTCAGTGATGCCGAAGTTCAGACCGAGCTCGAATCGCTGATCGCATCGCAGCTAGGTATGGTGACTGCGCCGCAGGCTACAGCCACGGCTGAGGCGCTGGCGCTGGCCACACCGACGCCTTCGCCCACGCCCTCGCCGACGCCGACCAGCACTGTGGGCATCACCCTGACCACGTTGGCCTTGACGCCTGAGCCCACGCCTACCATGCAGGTTCAGACAGAGAGCGACTTCAACGCTGGTCTGGACCAGTTGCTGTCCAACGTCAGTCAGGGCGCCAACATCTCACAGGCTGATGCACGCAAACTGTACCTGGACCTGATCAGCGCCGGCCTTCTGCGCGACAAGCTGACCGAGCAACTGGGCGACCAAATGCCATCCAGCGGTGAGCAGGTGCGGGCCCGCCATATCCTGATCAGTGTATCCCCGGACGCGGCTGAGGAAGAAAAGCAGTTGGCCCTTGCTGAGGCGATCAGCATCACCCAGCGCCTGCGCGCGGGTGCTGACTTTGCCGAGCTGGCCTTGCAGTATTCGGACGATCCTGGCAGCGGGCAGCAAGGCGGCGATCTGGGCTTCTTTGGCCGCGGCCAGATGGTGACCGAGTTCGAGACCGCAGCCTTCAGCCTGTCCATCGGCGAGATCAGCGATCCAGTGCTGTCTCAGTTCGGCTACCACATCATCGAGGTGTTGGAACAGCAGCCCGGCAATCCCAGCTTCACAGCCTGGCTGCAAGAGCAAAAGGCCCAGGCGCAGATCGTGCGTTCGTTGACCACATCCCGGTTGCCGAACCTCCCCGTGGTACCGGCCGCATTGTTCGCCAACTAAGCAACTGCCCGCAATCAACACCGCGCTTTGGCCGGTCTCCGACCGAGCCATTGCAAGCAGCAGGTAATCAAAAACGGCGCCTTGCACACGCAAAAGGCGCCGTTTTTTTTGTCGATTATGATCAGTACACCGTAAACAAATTAACTGCGTATCGGTGCCCGGCACTTTGGCGACGATTCGCACATGATCAGAGGCTCGTGTCAAGTGCCGGGCACCTCAACAACTTTGTTTACGACGTAATCAGGCATGCCAGCGTCGCACTTCAGTCACGTTGGGCAGCCGCTCGATGCGGGCCAGGATGCGGCTGAGCTGCTCGGCGTCCCTGATCTGCAAGGTGGCTTCGACTTGCGCCAGGTGCCCTTTATTGCCGGTGGTGGCATGGGCATCCAGCATGTTGATGCGTTCGCCCGCCAGCAGGTTGGCAATGTCGCGCAACAGCCCCGGTCGATCAAAGGCCTGGACGCGGACATGCACAGGATGGGTGCGCTCTGCCGCCTGGCCCCAGCTGACTTCGACGACGCGGGCCGGGTCTTTCTTGATCATGTGGGCCAGGTTGGGACAAGTGGCGCGGTGGATGGTGACGCCGCGGCCGCGGGTGACATAGCCGATGATCTCCTGACCGGGGATCGGATTGCAGCACATGGCCGTGCGGCTGAACAGATCGGCTACCCCCAGCACTGTCACCCCTTCCGATGACACAGGCACGGCCGGGGTGAAGGTGTGTTCTTCTTGGGCGGCGCCCTCATCGCGGTCCTTGCGGTCCATATCCAGCACCTTGCTGGCCACCTGCTGGGTGTTGATGTCGCCAAAGCCCAAGGCAGCATAGAAATCGTCCACCTTGTCGTAGCCAAACAGCTTGCCGATTGAGTCGTGGCTGCGCTCGATGTTGAGCCGCTTCAACTCCCGGTTGAGGCTTTCCATGCCCTGCTGGATGTTCTCCTCACGGCTCTGCTTGCGGAACCATTGACGGATCTTGCTGCGCGCCCGGTTGGTCTTGGTAAAGCCCAGCGAGGGGTGCATCCAGTCGCGGCTGGGGCCGCCGCGCTTAGAGGTGATGATCTCCACCATATCGCCGTTGCGCAGCCGGAAATCCAGCGGCACCAGCTTGCCGTTGACCCGCGCGCCGCGGCAGCGATGCCCTACCTCGGTGTGGACAAGATACGCGAAATCGATGGGGGTGGAGCCAGCCGACAGGTCTTTCAGATCCCCCTGGGGCGTGAAGACATAGACCCGATCGGCGAAGAAGTCCGATTGCATCGAGTCGACGAACTCGCTGGCGTCGGTCACCTCGCTTTGCCAGTCCATCATCAGACCGCGCAGCCAGGCCAGCTTGTTCTCAAACTCTACGTCGCGCTTCACCTGCTCCTTGTAGCGCCAGTGGGCGGCGATGCCCAGCTCAGCCGAGCGGTGCATCTCGTGGGTGCGAATCTGCACCTCCAGGCTGTGTCCCTCCGGGCCGACCACCGCTGTGTGCAGCGAGCGGTACATGTTGTCCTTGGGGTTAGCGATGTAGTCGTCGAACTCGCCAGGAACTGGCCGCCACAGGCCGTGGATAGCTCCCAAAGCGACATAACAGTCGCTGATCTCATCGACCATGATGCGTACCGCCTCGGTGTCGTAGACCTGTTCGAGCTCGACGCCCTTGCGCTGCATCTTGCGGTAGATGCTGTAAATGTGCTTGGGCCGCCCTTCCACCACCGCCGCCACCCCCAGCTTCTGCAGCTCGCTCTGGATGATGCTGATCACGTTGCCGATGAAAGCCAGGCGCTCGGTGCGCCGGTTTTGCAGGTCAGCGGCGATCCTTTTGTAGATGGCCGGTTCCAGCCAGCGGAATGAGCTGTCCTCCAGCTCCCACTTGATCTGCCAGATGCCCAGCCGGTTGGCCAGCGGCGCATAGATCTCCAGCGTCTCGCGGGCAATGCGCCGCCGCTTGTGCTCCTTAAGGTGGCCTAGCGTGCGGACGTTGTGCAGGCGGTCGGCCAGTTTAATCAACACCACGCGGATGTCCTTGCCCATGGCCAGAAACAGCTTGCGCAGCGTTTCGTCGCGCTGGCTGCGCAGCCGCGGGTTGACTGCTGCCGTCTGCTCCGTTTTCGGACCGTTCTGATTGTCCTCCTTTTCCTCGCCCAAGCCGATGCGGCCAATCTTCTCCAGCTTGGTGACGCCGTCGACCAGGCTTGCCACGTCGGAGCCAAAGCGCTTGCCGATTTCCTCGATGGTGATCGTGGTATCTTCGGCCACATCGTGCAGCAGACCGGCGGCAATTGTCTTAGCATCCAGGCGCAGGTCGGCCAGAATGCCAGCCACCGCCAGGGGATGGATGATGTAAGGCTCGCCGGAGGCGCGCGGCACGTCGGCGTGGGCCATGTTGGCCATCTCATAGGCGCTGCGGATCAGTTGGATGTCCTCATCAGTATACGTGCGCGGCAAATGCTCGATCAATTCTTCCAGAGTGCCAGGGGGTTTGGTAAAATCGCCGTTAGTCATATCAGGGGCAAAACTCCGTTGCAAGCGGGTGGGGCTATATCATGACATCAGGGATTATAACGCAACACGTCAAAACGCGCAATGGAAACGCATTTGACAGGTCACAGGCTCAAAGATACAATTCGCTTGTCTGCAAAGCCCCCGTAGCTCAGTGGACTAGAGCATCGGTCTTCGGAACCGAGTGTCGCAAGTTCGAATCTTGCCGGGGGTACCAGAAAACAAACGCAGGCTGCCCAATTGAGCAGCCTGCGTTTTGTTTCAGGTCATGGCTGTAACCGTGCGCAGCCTGTCAACCAGCGCCTATTCGTAGGTGCGGAAGAAGATGCGCAGATAGCCAGCCTTGCTGGGGTCGAAGAAATTGGTAGTCGCAAAACCAAACCGGGCGCTCAGCAGGCCCTCGGGCGCGCCTGCCGGCCAGTTGTTTGGATCAGAGGCCAGAGCAAAGCCGTAGTTGGGCGCATTACCCTCGACCATGGCGGTCACCGCATTGGTGACATCCAGGCGCAGCCAGGTGTTGATGCGGGCGCTACCCAGACGTGTCACACTCATAGCCGGTCCCACGTCGCCGCCAGGGCTGGCCCATGGAGTTGTCCAGTTGGCCGTGGCCTCGTCCCACATGGAGTTCACCGAGTGGGCCGAGACGCCCATCACCGACTGGCTCCAGTTGGCGAAGCCGCGGCCTTCGAAGACGTACAGATAAAGGTAGGCCAAGTCAACCTGGGCGTTGGATGGGATGCAGGTGTGGACGTTGTCGCAGATCGGGAAGGGCGTCTGGACAATCGGGCGCATCTGATCGTTGAAGCCAACCCACATGGTCTGGGCGTTGCCGAAGTTCAGAGCCGGCCGGGTAGCGTCGATGAAGGTGTCCTGGCCGACGTTGAAGCGGCGCGAGCGGTTGACATTGGCTGAGCGCAGCGTGATGCGGCCTTCACCGCCGCGCGGGTACATCGCTTCTGTTATCACGCCATCCAGGCCGCCGCTGGCTGCCGGCATCTCAATGTATTCGATAACCGAATCGGCCATTACGGCCCAACTGTCGTAGGGATCGATCGCATTGTCGCGGAACACGGTGTAGCCATCGCCGCCGCGGCGCATGAAGTCGTTGGTGACCACGGTGTAGATCGCGCTTGGGTCGATGGGGCTAAAGCTGCCGTCAGGGTTCTTGATCTCAGCCGATAGGACGCGGCTGCCTGCCGGGCGTTCTGGGTCGAACGAGAAGCGCATTCCACCGACCTGGGGGAAGCGGCCAGCCGGGCTGACGAGAGCATACTGGCTGACGCCGTTCTCCAGAGACGCAATCACGTCGGCGCCTGTCAGACCCAAGGTGGCGATTTGGTTGCCGAAGGGCAGCACCGTCAGCACGTTGCCCACGGTTACGTCGCCAACCCCCAGGCTGGCGCGAATGCCGCCGCCGTTGGTGATGCAGATCTGTCCGCCAGCGCCCTGCGTCTTCCACAGCATGGCATCGCAGATCAGGTTGCCCATGTTGGCCTCACCGATGCGAGCGGCCGGGTTGCCGCCGTCGAGGATGACCTCGGTCTCGCCGATGACGGTGTTAGCCAACTGCTGCACGGGCGCGTAGAAGACGGCCACATCCGCTGCAATCGCCGGGTCCTCGGGGATGCTGGCGTTGATCAGGATCGGATTGCCGTTGTAGCTCTCCACCATGCCCATCGCGTCGAAGGTTACGTCCAGCCGGCCCAGGTACTTGCCCCACTCCCAGGCGCTGACCACCAGCACCGGTTCGCCAGCTGGCGAGTTGACCACGGTGGGATAGTCGCCCTGTGCGCCGGGCATGGGGCCCAGCGGCGTGTGGCTGTGGCCGCCGACGATCACGTCGATGCCGCTGACTGCTGCGGCCAGGGCCAGGTCAGGCGTATAGCCAATGTGGGTCAGGGCGATGATCTTGTTGATGCCCATGCCTTGCAGCGCCGCCACTGTCGCCTGCGCGGTAGCGGTGACGTCAGCGAAGGTCACGTCGGGGCCGGGGCTGGAGATGAAGGTGGTGTCCTCGGTGGTCAGGCCGAAAACGCCGACCTGCTCGCCAGCCACCTCAATGATGGTGTAGGGCTCGATCAGGCCGGTCAGCGACACCTGGGCTGAGGCGTCGATGTTGGCGCTGAGCACGGGGAAGTCGGCGTCCTGGATAAAGCGAGCCAGGGCCGGCGGGCCAGAGTCAAACTCGTGGTTGCCGATGGCCATCGCCTGGTAGCCCAGGGCGTTCATGAAGTAAGAGGCTTCCTGGCCCTGCCAGTAGTTGAAGAACAGGGTGCCCTGGAAGGGGTCGCCTGCGTCAACCACCAGCACGTTGCCGCCTTCGGCCTTGACCTGCTGGATGGCCGTGTAGCGCCGTGCAACGCCGCCCAGGTTCTGGTTGTTGCATGTGGCCATACAGGGTTGGATGTTGGCATGGGTGTCGTTGGTGTGCAGGATCGTCAGGGTGAACGGCTCGTCGGCCGCCACAGCAGGCACGAACAGCACCGCCAGCAGCAGCACAGCGGCCAACGCCAGCGTGAAAGTCAGCATCGCCTTGTTGCGCGCAGACGGCGCCGGTGAACTGCCTGACCCGATAGGTGGAAGTTGTCTCATCGTTGTCTCCTTGGTACGTGCAGCACAAAAAAGGGGTCGATCAACTGCGCCCGCCGCTTTGGGTAGACTGTCTTCGGGACATTCCAACGGCAGCGGACAACGTGGGGGAGGCGTCCTCATCGAACAACTGAGGACAACTCCATTATAAGAAAGAGAGCGCGATGAGTCAAACTACCAGGTTGCTGGTCAAATCTTCTGTGCAGTTGCAATCTGTGGTATGATGCAACCTATCACATCTGTGAGGTGCCTGATGCCCAATTGCCCCAACTGTAATACCTGGAATCCGGACGACAAGACGGTTTGCTGGCGTTGTCAGACCGTTCTGCCGAGGCCCAAGGAAAAGAAGCAACGCACGCCCCGCCGCTTTGCCGGAATTCCACTCTACCTCTGGATGGGCATGGTCTTCTTTGTCATCATGATCATGGCTACCACGTGTTTTGTTAATGGAATAAATCGCCTGCCCGGTTAGGCCGAGCTTGCTATGGACCGCAGACAACGCGCCATTGCTGGGCGCGCTCGCCAACGGCGCGCCCAGCGTCATCACACAAGCTGGCTCCCTCTGTTGTTAGGTTTGGGTTTTCTGGTGATGTGCGGAGGGCTTGCCTTGCTGATCGGACTATGGGGAGCGTCGCAGGTAGTCGCTGGGCCGGGTGCCTGGTCAGGCTTGACGCCAGCCCAGCCGCCTGCCATCCTGCTGCTGGGCATCGACCAGCGGGCTGATGAAAGCGGCCCTGCGCGCAGCGACTCGATGATCCTGCTGGGCAGCCAGGCCGGCGGCGATGGGGCAGCCCTGCTGTCGATCCCGCGCGATTTATGGGTCAATATCCCCGGCGTCGGCGACCAGCGCATCAACACAGCCCTCTATTTTGGCTACGATGCTGACGACCCAAGCGCCGGGCCGCAGCTCGCCGCGCGCACTGTGCGTCAGGAACTGCGCCGGCCGGTGGACCGCTATCTGCTGCTGGACTTTGCCACCTTCGTGCGCGCCGTCGATGCGCTGGGCGGAATCGAGATCGACGTGCCGGCTGCCATCGTCGACACCGAGTATCCCACCCCGGACTACGGCGTCACCACCATTCGCTTCGATCCTGGCCTACAAGCCATGGACGGTGAACGAGCGCTGGTCTACGTGCGCACGCGGCACAGCGACGGCGACTTCAGCCGCTCCCGCCGCCAGTTGCAGGTGCTGCAAGCCCTCGCGGCCAAGGCCGTGCAGCCGGCCAGCTGGCCCCGCCTGCCTGAGCTGTACCGGGTTCTGAACCAGGGCGTCGTCACCAATCTGACGCCAGCCGATGGGCCGGCGGTGCTGCCCTTGTTCTCAGCCATCGCACGTGGCCAGGTGGCGGCCGCGACGTTGGAGGAAGCCACCACGCCGTGGATCACGCCCGGCGGCGCCTGGGTGCTGCTGCCCAACAGCCGCGCCATCGAGCAGATCGTGACCGCGCTGTTCGGCCCCGGATGATGACGCACACCCTGCCTGCGCGCCGGCTGTCCTATGGGGAGGACGCCAACCACTTTGGCGATCTCTATCTGCCGGCCGGGGCGGGACCACACCCGCTGCTGATCTTCATCCACGGCGGCTATTGGCGGGCGCGCTATGACCTGGCGCACGCCGAGCCGCTGTGCCGCGGGCTGGCCCGCGCGGGCCTGGCCGTGTGGAACGTGGAGTACCGGCGGGTCGGCAACCCTGGCGGCGGCTGGCCGGGTACCTTCGCCGACGTGCTGGCAGCCATCCATCACGTGCGACGCCTGGCCTGCCAGTTCCCCCTGGACCTGGACCGCGTTACGCTGATGGGCCACTCGGCCGGCGGGCACCTGGCGTTGTGGGCCGCGGCCGCGCGGAATATTCCAGTGGGACACCCCCTGCACGACACTGATCCATTGCCGCTGCGCCGCGTTGTGGCCTTGGCGCCGGTCGCCGACCTGCGGCGCGCTTGGGAGCTAGGGCTGAGCGGGGGCGCCGTGGGCGAGCTGCTAGGCGGCGATCCGCAGCAGCGCCCCGCTGTCGTCGCGCTGGCCTCGCCTATCGAGCTGCTGCCGCTGGGCGTGCCGCAGGTGCTCCTCCACGGCGACGCCGATGAGGATGTACCCTGCGAACTCAGTCAGTGCTACCACATGGCCGCAATCAACGCGGGCGACGACTGCACCCTCGTCACCCTGCCCGCTACCGGCCACTTTGAGTTGATCGATCCCCACTCTACGGCTTGGCCCCACGTACTGAACGCTCTTGGAGACAAGTAGTTTGCAGCACACGTAACGCAATCCGCTGGATTGCGTCTGAACAATCCGGCGGATTGTTCTATTGGGTTCCTATCCTTCTGCGGGCCGCAGCCACCGGCTGGCCCAGGCCGCGATCACTTCCCCTGCATACCACGAATCACGCTGGTGGGAGAGCAGATGATCGGCCGTGTCCAGCGACACGAAGCTCTTGGGGTGGCGCGCTGCGGCGAAGATCTGCATGGCGTTGTCGATGTCCACCGTGCGGTCGGCTGGCGAGTGCAGCACCAGCAGCGCCCGATCGAGGGTTGCGATGGCGCGCTGCATGTTGGCCTGCTCCAGGTCGTCGAAAAACTGACGCTTGAGCCGGAAGGTCGCTCCGCCGATGGTGACGCGCGCCTCGCCCGCCGCCTCAGCCGTGGCCTTGGTGCTGGCCAGCAGCCGCGCCAGGTGGCTGGTGTCGGCCGGCGCCGCGATGGTTACCACGCCCACCACCGATGGAATACGCTGCGCCGCCTGCAAAGCGGCCGACCCGCCCAGTGAATGGCCGATCAGCAGGGTGGGCGGTTCGAACTCCTCGGCCAGAAAATCAGCCACCGCCACCAGGTCAGAGACATTGGACGTGAAGTTGGTCTCGGCGAAGTCCCCCTCGCTGTCGCCCAGGCCGGTGAAGTCGAAGCGCAGCACGGCGATGCGCTGGCGGTTCAACGCCCGGCTGATGTGCGCCGCGGCCTTGATGTTCTTGGTGCAGGTGAAGCAGTGGGCGAAGATGGCGTAGGCCAGCGGCCGGCCTTCCAGCGGCAAGTCCAGCCGTGCGCCCAGGCGCTCACCGGCGGCGTTGGTGATGGAGGGGATGAGGGTGGGCATGATGTAACGTTCTTCTTGTCTTTTGTTAGCCAGTCAAATCGGCTGTATACTTGCGTTATGGGCGACAAGTCATGGTTGCAAGATTTCGAGACAGGCCGTGACCGGCTACGCGTGCATTTCATCACTGAACACGGTCGAGTTGTTCGGATTGTCGTCATCCAATATGAGGCTTACATCGATGGCGAGTGGCGAGCAATCGTTCGCTACGATGAAGCACATGGCTACTACCACAAAGACGTAATGTCTCCGTTTGGTGGGCAGACCAAGGTCGCCCAATCCACTGCTGACATGAATACTGCGCTTGCAGATGCCATTGCTGATATCAGAAGGAACTGGCCTGAGTACCGTCGCACGTATGAGGTGGCCTATTATGGGAAGAAGTAATCACATTGATGTAACGGACAAGAACCTTGACCGGCTGGCTGACTTTCTGACCAATGAATTGGCTATGCCTGCTGTGTCTGACCAAATCCCCGACGGCGCTCACCTTTTCCACGGCGCTTATAATGACCTGTCGCTCACCAACGCCAACCTCGATTTGGCCAGCCAAGTCCTTCTGGGGATGATTCTTGGCTATGTGGAGCCGGCGCCGTTGATGATGGTGTTCGAGCGCGCGCCTGGTCAGAACACAGTCATTGATCTTTCGGACGAGACCAACAAGCAGAGAGCCGAGGCGTTTGTCGATTTGTTCCGTCGGGACTCCCAGCGCAGCGCCGTGAACCGAATCGGCGAGCTGCTGTTGACAGAGGTCTAGCCGCGCGCCTATTCTTCTCGCATCTCTCTCAGGATCTGGGTGGAGTCGGAAGCCGGAACGTTTGATGCCATGCGCCATTCGGCTATGCGTTCTCGCATCGCGCTGGCTGCGGTCAGGAAATCGTCTGATGGCTGGGGACGTCCTGGCTCCGTCATAGATTGCACCTGGTATGCCAGCGCATCGCTCATCTCAGCATTGAGACGGTCTACGTTGCGATTGATCAGTTCAATGTCGTCTGTGGGAGACGCAGCGTACTTTGCCACAAGCTTCCTCACTGTCGTCACATTGCGCAGCGTCGTAGGCATGCCCAACGCGCGCTCGATCTTGGCCCCACTGACGGCTGACTGGCTGATCGATTTGCGGCACAGCCAGTACAGCTCGCGGCCGTTCACATGAAACTCGTCCAGCGGGGTCTGCAAGGCCATCAGCTTCTCCCGCGCGCCGTCGGTTGGGGGTGCTTGCAGGAAGCCGATGTAGAGCATGTTGTCCGCAAGGTCGTCGCTGGGGAACGGCTGATGCGCAGTCACGGCGGCTAGCTCGGCCGGCGTGCGGATGAAGGTGGCGACTTCGTAGCCCAGGGTGTGCCGCAGATGCGTTTCGATCTGCTGCTCCAGCGCGCGCGAGTCGTCGATCGGCGCCTCGAAGATCACGTTGCCGCTGGCGATGAAGGTCTCGACCGCGCTGAAACCCAATTCCTCGAACAGGCTGCGCAGGCGGTCCATCTTGACCGTGTGGCCGCCGACGTTGATGGCGCGCAGGAATGCGATATGTCTCATGCTTTCTGCCGGCTCCGCTCGTACTGCGCAATGAAGGCGTCGACGCTGACCATGCCGATGGCCTCGGCGATCACGTCCAGGGGCAGGTCGTCCAGCTTGCGGAAGTGCAGGCACGACTTGCCCATGTCCAGCTTCTTGCCGGCCGCCGCGAACTGCTCCTGCAGCCAGCCCTCTTGCAGCGAGCCGTTATAGGCGCACATCAGGTACAGCGAGTAGCTGTTCTTCTGGGCTGCCAGCGCGGCGTAGTTGAGCGGCAGCTTGTTGTACGTCGTGGGGTAGCGCTCCAGCGGCACCTCGTAGCTGATCATGCCCCAGTTCATGCGCTCCTGGTAGCCAGGGGGCAGGTTGTCCAGGATCACCTGCCGGACCTGCTCGATCACTGCGCGGCGCTCGGCCGGCAGTTCCTGCAAATACGCCTCCACGGTGGCAGCGCTGCTCTTAGCCATGCTTCGTTTGCTCCTTGGTCGAATAGGTGCGCGCCGTGTGCGCCATCGAGGACCGATCAGCTCGCGCAGCGCGGTCGGGGCTCGGTCGGAGACCGGCCCGAGCGGTGGAGGTTCATCATTCATCATTCATCGTTCAGCCACCTTCCTCCAGCTCCGCAATCACCTCGGCCGGCTGCTTGGCCTCCTGGCCGGCCAGCACATGAGCCAGGTACTGGCCGGTGTAGCTGCGCTCGACCTGCACCACCTGCTCCGGCGTGCCCTCGGCGATGACATGGCCGCCGCGGTCGCCCCCCTCCGGTCCCAGGTCGATGATCCAGTCGGCCGACTTGATCACGTCCAGGTTGTGCTCGATCACCACCACGGTGTTGCCCTTGTCCACCAGGCTGTGCAGCACCTTGAGCAGCTTCTGGATGTCGGCGAAGTGCAGGCCGGTGGTGGGTTCGTCCAGGATGTAGAGCGTGCGGCCGGTGGCCACGCGGCTCAGCTCCTTGCTCAGCTTGACGCGCTGCGCCTCGCCGCCGCTCAAGGTCGTGGCCGGCTGGCCCAGCTTGATGTAGCCCAGGCCCACCTGCCACAGCGTGCGCAGCTTGTTGCGGATGGCCGGGAAGCTGTCGAAGAAGTGCATCCCTTCCTCGACCGTCATGTCCAGCACGTCGGCGATGGTCTTGCCCTTGTAGGTGATCTCCAGCGCCTCGCGGTTGTAGCGCTTGCCGTGGCACACCTCGCAGGGGACGTAGACGTCGGGCAGGAACTGCATCTCGATCTTGATGATGCCGTCGCCCTGGCAGGCCTCGCAGCGGCCGCCCTTGACGTTGAAGCTGAAGCGGCCGGCCTTGTAGCCGCGCACCTTGGCTTCCGGCATGGTGGCGAACAGGTCGCGCACCTGGGTGAAGACGTTGGTGTAGGTGGCCGGGTTGGAGCGCGGCGTGCGGCCGATGGGGGTCTGGTCGATCTCCACGATCTTGTCGATGTGTTCCAGCCCGTGGATGGCCTGATGCCGGCCCGGCCGGTCTTTGGCCCGGTACAACTTCTGCGCAATGGCTTTGTAGAGGATCTCGTTGATCAGGCTGGACTTGCCGGAGCCGGACACCCCCGTGACGCAGATCAGCTTGCCCAGCGGGAAGCGCACATCGACGTTCTTGAGGTTGTTCTCGGCCGCCCGCTTGACGATCAGGTACTCGCCGTTGCCGGGCCGGCGCTGTGCGGGCACCTCGATCAGCAGCCGGCCGTTCAGATACTGGCCGGTCAACGAGTCGCTGCAGCACAGCAACTCTTCCATTGGACCGGCGAAGATGATCTCGCCGCCGTGCTGGCCTGCGCCCGGCCCCAGGTCCACGATCCAGTCGGCCGCGCGCATGGTCTCCTCGTCGTGCTCCACCACCAGCACCGTGTTGCCCAGGTCGCGCAGGGTCAGCAGGGTGTTCAACAGGCGGCCGTTGTCGCGCTGATGCAGGCCGATGCTGGGCTCGTCCAGGATGTACATCACCCCCATGAGCTGCGAGCCGATCTGCGTGGCCAGGCGAATGCGCTGCGCCTCGCCGCCGCTCAGCGTCGCCGCCTGCCGGTCCAGGGTCAGGTAGTCCAGCCCCACGTCGTGCAGGAAGCCCAGCCGGGCGCGCAGCTCCTTGAGGATCTGGCGGGCGATGGTGTGTTCGCGCGGGGTCAGCGGCGAGGGCGGCAGATTGGCTGCGTCGCCGTTGAGCGTGTCAGTGGCCTTGTGGCGCTCCTCGTCGCTCTGCAAGGTGGCCACCCAGCGCAGGCCGTCGGACACCGACTTGGTGGTCACGTCGACGATGTTCTCGTCGGTGATGGTCACGCCCAGCGCTTCCTTGCGCAGCCGCTTGCCCTCGCAGGTGGGGCAGGGCCGGGCCGACATGAAGCGCTCGTACTCCTGGCGCATGTAGTCGCTGGTGGTCTCGCGATAGCGGCGTTGCATGCCGGGGATCACCCCTTCGAAGGTGGTCTCGAAGCTGCGGCGGTAGCCGGCCTGGTTGGTGTAGTCCAGCGTGATCTTGTCCCCCTTGGGCGCGCCGTAGAGGATGATATCGCGCTGGCGCTGGCTCAGCTCGCGAAAGGTGACGCCGTCGTAGGGAATGCTGTACTTCTCGCTCACGGCTTGCAGCAGTTGCTGGCCGTAGCTGCCATCCTGCTGCTTCTGGCCGACCACGCCCCAGCCAGGCGCCAGAATCGCCCCGTTCAACCACCCCTTGTCCGCATCGATCACCAGCTCCGGGTCGAACTCCATCTGCGTGCCCAGGCCGGTACAGGTAGGGCAGGCGCCGTGCGGGCTGTTGAAGCTGAAGGTGCGCGGCTCGATCTCCGGCAGGCTGATGCCGCACTTGACGCAGGCGAAGCGCTCGCTGAAGTAGCGGTCCTTGGGGGCTGCGTCGGGGTCGGTCACGTCGCTGACCACCAGCACGCCGTCGGCCAGGCGCAGCGCGGTCTCGACCGAATCGGCCAGCCGCGCGGCGTCGACGCCGCCCTCACCGCTACTGCGGATCACCAGGCGGTCCACCACGGCCTCGATGGTGTGCATCTTGTAGCGATCGAGCTGGATGTCCTCGTCCACCTCGCGCACCTCGCCGTTGACCCGTACGCGCACAAAGCCGGCCTTGCGCACGTCGTCGAAGACCCCCTTGTGCTCACCCTTGCGCGCGTTGACCAGCGGCGCCAGCAAGAGCAGCCGGCTGCCGTCGGCCATGTTGAGGATCGTGTCGACCATCTGCTCCACGGTCTGTTGGCTGATGGGAGAGCCGCAGTTGGGGCAGTGAGGCAGGCCGACGCGCGCGTAGAGCAGGCGCAAGTAGTCGTAGATCTCGGTCACCGTGCCCACGGTGGAGCGCGGGTTGCGGCTGGCGCCCTTCTGGTCGATGGAGATAGCCGGGCTGAGGCCCTCGATCTGATCGACGTCGGGCTTCTCCATCAGGCCCAGGAACTGGCGGGCATAGGCCGAGAGCGATTCGACATAACGCCGCTGGCCTTCGGCGTAGATGGTGTCGAAGGCCAGGCTGGACTTGCCCGAGCCGGACAGGCCGGTGATCACCACCAGCTTGTCGCGCGGGATGTCAAGGTCGATGTTCTTGAGGTTGTGCTCGCGTGCGCCGCGAATCACCAGTTTGTCTTGTGCCATGGTATCTCTTTTGTTGTGTCGGGTCGGGGCAGGGACGGTAGTTTAGCACGAATGTGCTGTTTTGGCAAGACCCGTTGCCTCGGCTTGCGTTGCATCCAACCGAACTGGCGGCCCCAGCACATGATTATACTACCAGGCGTCCGTAAGGTCTGTATCTTGTCTACCAGGCGCGCGGGAGGCGATCTTCCCGGTTTGTCGGGAATTTATCCCTTGATTGTGGGATAGGGTTGGTGATAGGATGGGGTATGGTGTAAGTCGCTCGACGGGCCAAGTCGCGGCCTGATTTTCTGACTCATGGCTTTGCAAGAATCAACACCTTTCCTTCGGAGGTTCACATGTCTCTTCAACTGTTTTCCAATGCATTGACCGGTAACGCCGCCATCGCCTCGGTTACGGATGACGCGGTGCAAACCACCAAAGTCTTCGCTAACAGTGATTTTGGCCGCTGGACGCACATCGTGAAAATCGAACCCGATTTGTCTGATGTGTTCGAAAGGAAAGAAAAGCTGTTTCTCTACAATCAGAATCGTCGTGATGGGGCAATTGGCAGACTTGGGGAAACGGGCTTTGTTGCTGACGAAACATTTGCGCCGGGCAGCTTTGGAAGCTGGTCCCACATCGTTGCGGTAGGATCGTTGCTTTTCTTTTACAACCAGATGACCGGGGAAGGGGCTGTTGCCACCACAAAACCACAGCGCCCCGAGATCGGCGCGCTCCCAGAATACCTCAAGCTAAACATTCCGCCAGAGTTGGGCTATCCTGGTAAGATCATTCCCCCCAATCAAACCGAGCAATCATCGACAAGCGAATACTTCGTTACTGTGTCAACCTATGCTCCTGGCAGTTTGGGAAATTGGAGTCATGTTGCGGCCAGTGGGTCCTACCTGCTCTTCTACAACCAGGGTGATGGTTCTGGTCGCATAAGTACGCTCACGCACGAGCCGCTCACTGGCATTAAGGATTTCGCGTTGGGAGCGAAAGTGTCACTGCGCAGCGTAAAGGATCTGGGCAAAGGCAGTCTTGGCCATTGGACGCATGTCGTTGGTGCGAAACCCTATTTGCTGTTATACAATGAAGAAAGTGGGGCGGGGCAGGTAGCCAAGGTAAGTGATGTTGGATTAAATGTGGTCTTGAAACTGGCGAAAGGCAGTTTTGGCCGGTGGACACACGTGACAGTGGGTGTGGAGTTGATAAAAATGACCCCAAAAAACTATAAGGGGTACGGGTATAAGGGGTACGGGATTGTGGAGGCCAATGGCGCAGCCATTCTGTTTTATGATGCCGGAAGTGGAGCCGGGGCATTGGGACAGTTGAGTGATGACAGCTTCAAGACTGTTAAGACGTTTGGACCTGGAGAGTTCGGCCGATGGACAAGCATTTCGAATACGACCGTAACCGCAGACCCGCTGGCCCAATATACTCTGACCCGTTCTCCGTCTGGCTTGCGCATCACATCTCTTGGTGGAGATTACACTGATATCGACATCTCCAGTGAGAAACTTACCCCTGAACAGCAGAAGGAAATTCTCAATACGCTTGACAGAGAACTATGGGACTTCCTGGGTGAAAATTGGGAAGAAATTAAGAAGGGCAACATTAAGGCGGCCGATATTGGTGGCGTCACTTTTGGAATTGTCGGGGCACTCATTGCTGACGTTTTCGTTCCAGGGTTAGGCCAGACGATTTTGGGCGAGATCCTGAAGAAGGGTTCCGTACAACATGGACGGTTTTATGGCGCGGCCGTTGACACGCTAATCGACCAAATCAAACATATAGACCAGGCCAACCTGGCCCACATTGTTGGGACTCTGGGCACTATCCACATCATCGCCTTGTATCTTCCCTGGATGCCAATAACAGGGACAGATGGCTGGTCCTTAACAGTGGAGATAGGCAAAAAACTCGGCGAAACGACTGAAGATGCCATTAACACGATTGGTGGCATTGTCGGAGATGTGACGGGAGCGGTAATAAGTGTGGCACAAGATGCCTATGACGTTGCCAGAGGAATCTGGGATTCTATTTTCTGAGCAGCGGTAGCTACACCCTGATCGGAGGCTTTTTACCGAGTGGCCCGATCTGCGCTCCGGCCGGCGACCTCAACGGCGATGGCCAAGTGACGGTGGTCGACATCCAGATGATCGCCGGCGCGTGGCCGCAAGCCACGGCCAGCTTCCCTTACGACCAGAGCGGCGACGGCGACCTGGATATTCAGGACGTCACCCTGGTGGCCGCCCAGTTTGGCAGCGCTTGCTGACCCCCTTCAGGTGCCGGGCACTGCCGCAGTGCCCGGCACCTTTGTGTTGCGTGAGAGGAAACCATGATCAAGCACAACAAATCCCGCATCTTCATCATCGTTCTGTTGGTGTTGGCCCTGAGCGGCATGGCCACCGCCGGCGCGGCCGCGCCCGATGGGCCGGACGCGCCCGTGGGCTCGGCCTTCACCTACCAGGGCCGGTTGATCGATGGCGGCGTCCCGGCCAACGGCGCCTACGACATGCTCTTTCGCCTGTACGACGCGGCGACCGGCGGCGCACAAGTAGGTGCTACGATGCTGGCTCCGGATGTGCCTGTGAGCGGTGGTTACTTCACCACCGAACTGGGTTTCATTCCTGGCTTCGACGGCAACGCGCGCTGGCTGGAAGTCCAGGTGCGCCCCGGCGCCAGCACCGGCAGCTACACCCCGCTGACCCCGCGCACCCCAATGACCGCCATGCCCTATGCGCAGAGTTTGATGCCGGGCGCGACGGTCAATACCACCACCTCGAACGTCCCTGCCCTTAGGCTGAACGCGCCCAACGCCAACTCCAACGCCCTGGTCGCCACCGGCAACGGCAATGGCTATGCCGTGGTCTACGCTGAAGACCTGAGCACAGGCGGCGGCTACGGCCTGTATGGGAAATCATCAAAAGGTGTTGGCGTCATTGGTTTTGGTAGAACCGGCGTCAGAGGGGGAGGCGACGGCTTAATAGGTTCAACTGGTGTTGTGGGCGAAGGATACGTCGGTGTGGAGGGCTATGGTTTTGATATTGGAGTTTGGGGTGATGGTTTTCTCAGCGGAGTGCAGGGCACATCCGAGTCTGACAATGCTGGGGTCAGAGGCGTCCACGGTATCCTTGCAAACACCGGCGCCGGCCCCAGCTCGGCGGGGGTCTTAGGAACGAATTCGAGCGTCAGCGGCAACGGCATTGGAGTCTGGGGTGAGCACAATGGCGCCGGATATGGAGTTTATGGAAGCACTCCCCCAGGCGGCTACGGTGTGGTCGGCTCCAACGGCGGCAGCAACACCAGCGGCTACGCCGGTTGGTTCAACGGGCGGGTCGCGGTGCTTGGCACCCTGTCCAAGGGCGGCGGCTCGTTCAGGATCGACCATCCGCTGGACCCGGCCAACAAAACTCTCAGCCACTCCTTCGTCGAGTCGCCCGACATGATGAACATCTACAACGGCAACGTGACCACCGACGCGGCCGGCTTCGCGACGGTGACTCTACCCGACTGGTTCGAGGCGCTGAACCGCGACTTCCGCTACCAGCTCACGGTCATCGGCCAGTTCGCCCAGGCCATCGTCGCCGAGGAGATCAAGGACAATCAGTTCCGCATCCAGACCGACAAACCGGGGGTCAAGATCTCCTGGCAGGTCACCGGCATCCGCCACGACCCCTTCGCCGAGGCCTACCGCATCCCGGTGGAGGAGGAGAAGAGCGGCGACGAGCGCGGCCGCTATCTCTACCCCGACGTCTACGGCAAGACTGTGCAGGAGAGCATCTGGTACGCCTCCTCGCCCAACGTGCGCTACATGATCGACCACCCCGAAGCGCGCGAGCGGCTGGACGCAGACGGGCCGCTGCGTGAACCGGCTAGCTTGGAACAACCGCCGGGGCAATGAAGCGAGCATTTGGAGCACGAAGGCGCGAAAACGACGAAGTCACGAAACGCGAAGTCACGAAGCGGAGGGTCACGAGACATGTAGGCCGCAATCTGGACGTGTCCGAGTTCGTGGCCTTCGCGTTTCGTGACTTCGCGACCCTTCGCGAGTTCGTGATCCAAACGCTTCGTGATCCAAACACCTCCAACGTATTGACCATCCGTCAATTCTGGCTATGATAGGCGCATGAAGCGCCTGCCTCTCTCTCAGACCACGGAAAAGAGCTCGGCCTGGCTCAGCAACCTGCGCCAGGCCGCCTCATGGCTGGCGTTCGCCGCCTGGCTGCTGCTGGCTGCGCTGGGCATTGGGCTGGCCCTGGCCGGCGTGCCGGCCCGTTTCCGCGAGCTGGTGGTCAACACCGGCCAGCCGCTGCTGTCGCCGGTCATCGTCGCCAGTCTCATCCTGGGCCTGAACATCCTGCTGGCGGGCCTGTTCATCGGCTCGGCGCTGTGGATCGTGCGCCTCAAGCGCCGCGCGCCGATGGCCCTCTTCCTCGCCCTGACCCTGATCGCGCTGGGCGCGACCGAGACCGGCCTGACCGGCGCGCTGATCAACCCGCAGCACGGCGTCGATTCGGCCCTGCTGCGCTGGCTGGTGCTGGCGCTGGGCGCCGCGGCCATGGCCGGCGCGCTGTTATTACTTTATATCTTTCCCAGCGGCCATTTTGTGCCCAGGTGGACCCGGTTGCTGGCGCTGGTCTGGGTGGCCCTCAACCTGCTTTGGCTGGTCGCGCCCGAGACGCCGTTCAACCCGCTCAACGGGCCGGTCTGGCGGGCGACGCCGGCCGCGTCTTTCGTTGTCGGCATGGCCTGGTTTGCGACGGGCCTGCTGGCCCAGGGCTATCGCTACCACCGCGTGTCTGATCTGGTCGAGCGCCAGCAGACCAAGTGGACGCTGCTGGGCCTGGCGGCCGCGGTCATGGGCGGCGCGCTCTATTACGGCATCCTGGCGCTGGCCCAGGACGACCGCTGGTCGGCCGACCTGTCTTTTCTCACCTACACGCTGGCGCGTCCGGCGCTGCAAACGCTATTCATGGCCTGCCTGCCCATCTGCCTGGTCATCGCCGTCATGCGCTATCATCTCTTCGACGTCGATCTGATCCTGCATCGCGCGCTGGTCTACGGCGCGCTGACGGGGCTGGTGATTGCGATCTACGTGGCGGTGGTGGGCGCGCTCAGCGCGCTTTTTGGCAGCCAGGGCAACCTCCTCTTCTCGCTGGCCGCCACTGGCCTGGTGGCGGTGGCCTTCCAGCCCCTGCGCGAGCGGGTGCAGCGGGCCGCCAATCGCCTGGTCTACGGCGAGAGGGAGGAACCCTACGCGGTGCTGGCACGGCTGGGCCACCGTCTGGAGGCCACGGCGGCGCCTGAGACCACGCTGGAAACGGTGGTCGAGACCATCGCCCAGGCCCTGAAGATCCCGTATGCGGCCATCGCTTTGCACGAAGGCGCCCAGCCCGTGGTGGTCGCCGAATATCCAGGCCCGGCCAGCCGGCCGCGCGATTTTGCCATCCCTGGCAGCCTCCTGGCGCTGCCCTTGTCCTACCAGGGCGAGCTGGCCGGCCAGTTGCGCCTGGCGCCGCGCGCGCCCGACCTGCCGTTCAGCGTGGCCGACCGGCGGCTGCTGGGCGATGTGGCCCGCCAGGCCGGCGTCGTGGTGCATGCCGTCCAACTCCAGCGCGACTTGCAACATGCGGCCGAGGACCTGCAACTGGCCCGCGAGCGGCTGGTGACCGCGCGCGAGGAGGAACGCCGCCGCCTGCGCCGCGACCTGCACGACGGCCTTGGCCCATCGCTGGCCAGCCTGACCTTCAAGCTGGACGCGGCCCGCAGCCTGATGTCGCGCGACCCGGCCCGGGCCGACGCGCTGCTCTCCACGGTGGCCGACCAGATGCAAACCACGGTGGCCGAGATCCGCCGCCTGGTCTACAACCTGCGGCCGCCCGCGCTGGATCAGCTCGGCCTGGCTGATGCGTTGGCCGAAAGCGCGCGCCAGGCGGGCGGCGTCGACGTGGTGGTCGAGGCGACGCCGGATCTGCCGCCCCTGCCCGCGGCCGTGGAGGTGGCGGCCTATCGCATCGTCCAGGAGGCGCTGACCAACGTCGCCCGTCACGCCAGCGCCCAGCGTTGTTGGCTGCGACTGTGGCAGGACAACGATTGCCTCTGTCTCGAAGTGCGCGACGACGGCCGCGGCCTGCCCGCCGGCGTGCGCAGCGGCGTGGGCTTGCAGGCCATGCAGGAGCGTGCGGCTGAGCTGGGCGGCGTCTGTACGGTCGAATCGGGGCCTGCTGGTACGGTGGTACTGGCCAGGCTGCCGTTGCAGATGATAGGGTGACAAGGTGACAAGGTGAAAGAAGTGTCGCTTGATGTCAGGTACAAGCTATTGCGCTGGGTCACCCTGTCACCTTGTCACCCTGTCACCCTATCAGGAGCACAATCGTGACCGAACGCATCCGGGTTCTGATCGCCGACGACCACCCGCTGTTTCGCGATGGCTTGCGGGTGCTGTTGGAGTCGGCCGGCGATATCGACGTGCTGGGTGAGGCCACGACGGGTGAGGAGGCGGTGGCGTTGGCGCTTGACCTGCGGCCGGATGTGACGCTGATGGACATCAACATGCCTGGCGTCAACGGCATCGAGGCCACGCGGCGCATTGTGGCGGCTGATCCGCAGGCGCGCGTGCTGATGCTGACCATGCTGGAGGACGACGACTCGGTTTTTGCCGCGCTGCGGGCCGGCGCGCATGGCTATCTGCTCAAGGGCGCACGGCGCGACGAGGCGCTGCGCGCCATCCGCGCCGTAGCCAACGGCGAGGCCATCTTTGGCCCTGTCATTGCCCAGCGCATGGCGCAGTATTTCGCCGTGCGCCGCCCTGCCACGGCGTCCTTCCCGGAGCTGACCGAGCGTGAGCGGGAGATCCTCGACCTGATCGCCCAGGGGCGCAGCAACGCGCAGATCGCACACGATCTGGTGGTCAGCCTGAAGACCGTGCGCAACCACGTTTCCACCATCTTCAACAAGTTGCAGGTAGCTGACCGCGCCCAGGCCATGGACGTGGCGCGGCGCAAGGGACTAGGCGGGTAGTGTCAGCGGGTGTGCCCAATCGCCGGGCATTTGTCTGACCGGGTGAGTTGGATAGAATGTAGGAGAAGGCGCTGGCTTGAACATAGTCGCTCGGCTTGGTCTTTGCACAGCGTTGCCCAGTATGCTGGCTGGTCCTGCTGTTTGCATCCCCGGCTGTGTACCCAGCGCATGAACATCTGCTTTGAAGAACTCATCGACACGGCCGGCCTGCTGCTCGATCCCAACCCCGAGGTGGATGAAGGCGCTGGTTGGCCCCAACTTGCCCCCACCACCGGCTAGAACGGCGGTTTACCTGTGACAAGAGGCTCCTATCGGCCACGGTCGGGAGACCGCAGACAGGAACAACTTCTGGCCCCCCGCAGCCAGGCCGCCCAGTTGCGCTATGTGCCTCGCGCCCTGCGCCTGGTCTGGGCCGCAGCCGCGGGCTGGACCCTGGCTTCCACCGTGCTGCTGGTGGTGCAGGGGCTGTTGCCGGTTCTCACCGTCTTTCTGACGCGGGATCTGGTCAACGCGTTGGTGGCTCTGATCGATAGCGGCGGCGACGCCGCGCTGCTGCGCCCAGCCCTGGGGACTGTCCTGTTGATGGGCGCAGTGCTGCTGACCGGCGAGGCGCTGGGCAGCGTCCAGACCTATGTGCGCATGTTGCTGGCTGAACGCACCCAGGATCACATGAATAACTTGATCCACGCTAAGGCCATTGCTCTGGACATGGAGTTCTACGAGTCGCCGGTTTACTATGACCAGTTGCAGCGGGCCAGCGTGGACGCCATCGATCGGCCTCTGGGCCTGCTGGACAGCCTGAACAGCCTTTTGCAGAGCGCCATTACCCTGGCGGCCATGGCGGGGGTGCTGCTGGCC
>CAZVGR010000026.1:0-19259 GCA_964626845.1 uncultured Anaerolinea sp. | reverse complement strand
GGTGCTGCTGGCCGGCACCTTGCCTGCGCTGTGGGTGGCCTTGCGCACCACCTGGGCCTTGCAGCGCTGGCGGCTGGCCAACACCATGAACCAGCGCCGCCTGGCCTATTTTCGTCGTGTCATCTCCTTCGACCAGGCCGCGGCTGAGCTGCGCCTGTTCGGCCTGGGCCAGCATTTCAAGCAAGCCTATGAGCTGCTGCGGATACGCCTGCGGGGCGAGCGGCTGGCCCTGGCCCGCCAGCAGATGACGGCCCAACTGGCGGCCGGTGTCTTTGGCCTGCTCAGCCTGGCGGCGGCGTTGGCCTGGATGATCTGGCAGGCCCTGCGCGGTCTGTTCAACCTGGGCGACCTGGCCATGTTCTGGCAGGCCATGAACCAGGGACAGCGGCTGATGCGCGGCCTGCTCACCGGCATGAGCGACATCTACCGCAACCTGCTCTTTTTGGAGGACCTCTTCGCTTTTTTGGACCTGGAGCCGCACCTGGTTGAGCCGGCTGAGCCGGCGCAACTCCCGACCGGCCTGCGCCAGGGTATCGCCCTCGAAAATGTGACCTTCGGCTATCCTGGCAGCGAGATGACCGCCTTGCAGGAATTCAACCTGGCCATCCCGGCCGGTCAGATTGTGGCCATTGTAGGTGAGAACGGCGCAGGCAAGAGCACCCTGCTCAAGCTGCTCTGCCGCTTCTACGATCCCCAGCAAGGGCGCATCACCTGGGATGGGGTTGATCTGCGCAAGCTGGCCCAGGCCGACCTGCGCCGGCGCATTACTGTGCTCTTCCAGCAGCCCTTCCCCTACCACGACAGCGCGGCCGACAACATTCGTTTCGGCGACCTGGCCGGCCAGCCCGGCCAGGATGATATCGAGGCCGCAGCCCAGGCCGCTGGCGCCCAAGAGGTTATTGCCAAACTGCCGCAGGGCTACGAGACAATCCTGGGCAAGTGGTTCGGCTACACGGAACTGAGTGTGGGGGAATGGCAGCGGGTGGCCCTGGCGCGGGCCTTTGTGCGCCAGGCCGACCTGGTGATCCTGGACGAGCCGACCAGCGCCATGGACAGTTGGGCCGAAGCCGCGTGGATGAGCCGCTTCCGCGATCTGGTGGCCGGCCAGACCGCGCTGATCATCACCCACCGCTTTACCACGGCCATTCAGGCTGACATCATCCACGTCATGGCCGGCGGCCGCATTGTCGAGTCCGGCACGCATGCCCAGTTGGTGGCTCAGGGCGGCCGCTACGCCGCCTCCTGGCGGGCGCAGGTGCGGGAAACGGGGCAATCAGAGGGTCTTTTTTAGCACGAGCAGCCGCCAGCGCTGATCGCCGGCCGTGATGCGCGTCGCATCGCCGGTAAAAGCATAGCCGCTGGCCAGGAAGAAGCGCTGTGCTGCACGGTCCTGCGCCGGCACGGCGGCGACGACGGCCTCTGTTGGCGTGTCGCGGCGCAGCCACGTCTCCAGCATGCGCAGCGCCCAGGAGCCTAGCCGCTGCCGCCGTTGCCCCTGGGCCAGCAGGATGAGGCCGATGGACACATCGAATGGCTCCGGATAGGCCAGCCGCAGGTCGAGCAGGCCAATCATGGACTCGTGCAGAATGATCCCCAGTATGAAACGGCCGTCTTCAGCCGCTGCAGCAGCCAAATCGGCATCAGCCTGATCCGGGTCTGGGGGCGCGCCAGCGCGGTCAAGGAAGAAATCTGCGCTGGCCTGGTAGACTGCTTGCAGCGCAGGTGCATCGACGGTGTTGAGTGGCCGCAGGGTCAGCGGCGGTACAGGTGCATCAGGGGGTCTCACGGAGTCTGCCCGCTGGATACAACCGCACCGTTGCTGGGCAGACTGGCCTGAAACTGGGCCAAAGTCTCTACTTCCAAGGCGGTATCGAACAGAGCCTGTAGGCGCGCAGCCGGCAAGGCTGCCAAAGCACTCGTGAGCGTGGTGGGCAATGATGGCCCGAAGCGATGCTGGAGCAGGTTGGTCAGGTTACGCAGCGCTGTCGCATGACTGCCCTGCTCGATGCCTTGCTCAATGCCTTGTTCAATGCCTTGCTCAATGCCTTGTTCAAAACCTTCTTTGTGAATTTCATAATACCAGGGTGACTCGCGTAGTACAGCCATATCCCACCTCATGATCGACTTGATCAGCTTGGTGTCCAATACGAAGCTGGCAAAGAATGCCAACAACGGTTCCAGCTCTGCCAGTGTTTGGTCTGAGCGTAGCAGATTCACTGCCTCTCGCAGCAGCCCTTCTTCTGCACCGCCGCGCATTGCTGGCGTCAATGGCACTAGCGGCAGCAGTGGTTTCGCCAGCACGGTTGATGCGTCCACTTCCCAGAGATTGACAACCCGGTAATCCTGATGGGCGACGAGTCCGACATCGTCGATTTCCACCCAATTATAGCATGATCTGGTACGCGGGACAACCGGGCTATAACGCCTCGATCTTCGCCCGCAACGTGCGCATCTGTTGCTCGATCTCATTCAGATTGCTGGCGATGCTGGTCAGCTTCTCTCGTTCGTTGCGGATGAAACGGGTGTAGGGCTGGATGGCCTCCCGCATGGCCTGTTGGGAGCGGCCCATCTCCTGCTCGAACTGGGTGTTCAGCGCCTCGTGCAGCCGCGTTTGCAGGTCGGCCACCTTGGCGCGCAGCTCGTCGCGCGCTTTGCGCCGCCGGTTGGGCAGCACGTAAAGGCCCACGGCCGCCAGCGCGCCGGCAAAGAGCAGGCCGGTCAGGTCCAGCACCAGTGTGTGCATAGCGGCAATCAGCAGCGCGCCTAAACCCAGCGCGCCAGCCTCTACCAAGGCGGTCTGGGCCAGCGCAGTCTGCACCGACTCGGCCAGCTTGGCGGCCTCGGCCTGGTGGTCGAAGCCAGCAATGGCGCGCTGAGTGTCGCGGCGCACAGCCTCCAGCAGCGCGCGGCGGTTGCTCTCGAAGCTGCCGCCCACCTCGCCGATGACGCGATCCTGATGCAGGTCGGCCCGTCGGTTCAGATAGCCCATCACCGCCTCCCACTGTTTATGCTCCCGCGTCACCATCCAGTCGATCAGGTCGTTGATCTGGCGCTCCAGTTGCAGATTGGTGTCGGCGATCACCTCGCGCTCGAAGGCCTCCCGCACTTTGGCGCTGTTGGCCAGGTCAAAGACGCGGGCGATGCGCAGCCATTGATCGATGAAGGCAATGCCCCGGTCGCCCATCGCGTAGAGGGTGGCGTCGATCTGTCCCAGGCGATACTGGAAGTCACGGCGCATGTCCTCGTCAAACGCGGCCAGATCCATCTCCACGGTGTCGATGGTGCTGAAATCGTCGGCCAGGATCTCCAGCCGGGCAGCGGCCACATCAGCATACTTGGCGCGCAGCTTGCCGGCCACGCCTAGCGGGCTGAGCAGCTTCAGCCGCAGCCGCTCCTGCTCGTCCAGCGTCTCCAGAATGTAGCGTTCCAGCGGCTCGAAGCGGCTGGCAGACCAGAGTTCCAGGATGGTGGGGCGGGAAGCGGATGGACTGGTCGATTGGTAAATCGCCAGATCGCTGGCTTGGTTGGCGAATTTGGCGCGCTGGGCCAGTTTGGCGGAGACGAGGAAGATGGCCGGCTCGACGCCTAGCAGCTTGACCGAGTTGTCGGCGACAAAAGTGCGCACTTTGGGGATGTCGTCGTCTTGCAGCAGGTCTACCTTGTTGACGACGATGACCACCTTTTTGCCCCAGGCGCGGATGCGGTCCATGAAGAGCCGCTCGCTCTCAGAGAACGGGCGGTCGGCGCTGGTGACGAACAGGACCAGGTCGGAGCGCGGCACGAACTCCTCGGTGATCTCCTGGTGGCGCTGGATGACGGCGTTGGCGCCTGGGGTATCGACGATGTTGAGATTGCGCAGCCAGTCCACCGGCGCGGTGATCACCTCCAGGTCGGCTTCATTCAGCGTGCGGGTGATGTGCTCGCCATAGTGGATGCGGTGGACGCGTGTGGTGGTAGGCAGCGCGCCCTCTTCCAGCAAGCTCTGTCCCAGCAGAGCGTTGATGAAGGCGGACTTGCCTGCGTTGAACTCGCCCACCACCACCAGCAGAAAGAGCTCTTCCAGTTGGTGCTGCGCCTGCTCCAGCCGGCTCTGGTCCTCCCGGCTGGCCTCCAGGCGCGCTAAGGCTGCACCGATCTGCTGCAAGATGGTGCGTTCGGCCAACAGCAGATCTTCTTCGGTTTGGTTCAAAAAGCGTTTGAGCAAGCGACGCTCTCCTGATCAGCCGGATACGGTGACATCGTCATTATGCCACAGCAAGCCCGCAGCACAAAGCGCATTACCAGCCGCTGGCGGTGAAAACCCGTCGCAGGAGGGCCTGCCGTTCGCTTTCGGTCGTCCAGCGCGGCTGGGCGAAGTCTTCGAGGATCGTAGTCAGGATTTTTGTACTGAGGTGGCGGCCGCCGTAGATGGTGTGGCGTGGGATCAGTCCTTCGCGCGTGGCCTGGCTCCACATCTGATCGAAGAAGAAGTTGCCCAGTCCATAAAGAATCATGCCTTGATCGCGGAACTCAATCGCTTGGGGCACGTGCGACTGCACGCCAGTCACGATGTCTGCGCCAGCGCTGCTGAGCGCGCGCAGCCCTTGCAGTTGCGATTGGATAGGCAGGGTGTCGTAACTCTCCTCCCACTGCATCTCGACCAGCACCAAGTCGGCGTTCAGGTCGCTGCGTGCGTCGGAGATGGCCTGGCTCATCTGCGCCAGGTCATAAGGAGCCGAGCCTGGCCAGTCTGTGTCAGCCCAGGCAAACTCAGGGCCATACTGGTTAGCGCCCAAAAAGACCAGCCGGTTGCCGTTGTGTTCGACCAGCAGCGGCTTGAGCGCTTCCTCCAGGTTGGCGCCCCCGCCGTAGATCGGCAGGTTTTCATCCTGGTAGAACTGCAAAGACCACAGATTGCCGTCCTTGCCGAAGTCGTTCAGGTGGTTGCCGGTCAGCCCCACGATATCCACGCCCACGGCGCGCAGCGCTTCCAGATACGCTGGCTTGGAGCACAACAGCAGGTTGTTCTCGCTGGGGTTGACCTGGCAGTTCTCGGTGAAGGGAATTTCGTTGCTGATATGGGTGATATCGGCCTTGGACAGCAGGGGACCGATGATTGCGGCGGGGTAGTCGTAGCCTTTTTGCTCCATGCGCAGCGCGGTCATCCGGGCCATCGCGGTGACACCTGTCATGGCCAGGACGGTCAACTTGTCGGGGTCGCGGTTGGTCTGTTGGCCGGCCTGGGCGACTGCTGTTTGCAGCGTCGCTGCGGATTGCTGGGCTTCCGGTTTGGCGTGTACGTAAAAGCGAACTGAGATCGGGTACGCCTCGCTGTCGAAGTCGTTGTCGGTGGGGTCTTGTCCATTGACGGCCAGCGCTTTGACCTGCGGCGCCAGTCGATCGAAGGGCAGCACGCCCAGGCGAGCCGGGTAAGGTTCCAGCGCGGCGGCTACGGCGGCTGTATCTGGCAGTATGTCCACCTGGGCGGGAGGTCCCCACAGCAAGCTTAGCGCAGCAAAGGCGTCGGCATCCAGGGCCAGCGGAGCCATGCCAGGCTCAGGCGCGCTCATCCAGCGCGCCAGCAGATCGACAGCCGAGACCTCGTCGCTGAGCGTGGCGAAACGTGCTACCGGCACGTAGATGCGTTCAGCCAGCAGCTCGCCGCCCGGCTGCAGGTCAATCCAGATGTCAGCCTGCTGCGTGTCAGTGATGACCCGTGCGCCTGGCTGCTGAGCAATCCAGCGCAGGACCGGATCGGCCAGGTCGCTTGGCATCGGACTCGGCAGGGCAACAGCCAACGCTGGCGGCGTCGCCAGCGGCAGGGCGGGGCTGCCGCCCTGCACCGGCTGTACAGTGGCAGCAGGCGCGGCCTGCGGGCTGGGGGGCAGCGTGCTTTCGCCGCCAGGTTCAGGTGTGGGAGCGGTCAGGCTCTGCACCGAAACGGGGCTGGTCTGCCCGCCGATGCCGCCCTGCCAGCCAAACAATGCCAGGCTGGCGCCGCTCAGTATGAGAAGAATGGATGCGGCCCAAAGCAAAGCCGTTGCGGAGTTTGACGTTAGTTTCATGGCAGAAGTTGGGTGTTTTGCGGATGCTCAGGCGTTTTGACGATTATATCCGCTTTCACGCCGTCAGCAAAAGTCGCCAGCTTGCCAGCCGCCAAACATTGTGGTATACTCTTGTCGTACTTGCCCCCATAGCTCAGAGGATAGAGCGCCGGCCTCCGGAGCCGGGTGCGCTGGTTCGAGTCCAGCTGGGGGTACAGCCAGACAAAGACCGTGGCAGCTTCAGCAATGGCGCTGAAGCTGCCACGGTCTTTGTCTGTTTTGCTGGGAGACTGGGCGGGGTTTAAGGGGCCAGCGCCTGCTGGCGCGGATCACAGGAAGGCTTGCCAGACAAAAATCAGGATCATCATCACGGCTAGTGCGGCCTCCAGCGCGCTGGAGGCCAGTACGCCCACCATATAACCCCGAGTGGCTTGAAGCGCAACGCGTAAATCACGTTTGTCCAGGGCCTCTATGGCCACCATGCCGGCGATTGCGCCCAAAATAGTGGCGACCAAAGTGCCAACGATGGGAATCCACCCGCCGAAAAAGATGCCGCCTGCAAAGCCGCCTAGAATCGCACCCAGGACAGCCTTCCAACTGGCGCCGTTGCGCCGGCTGAACACCGTCGTCAACAGCAGGTCGCTCGACCAGGCCAGGATAGTCAACAGGCCCAGGAACAACAACGTGGGCCACCCGATGGCTTGAAATCCATCGTTGGCGGCCCACAGCAGTGCTCCCAGCCAGATGAAGATTGGTCCTGGCACCAGCGGCAGTACGCTGCCTATCAGTCCCACGAAGATCAAGAGATAAGCCAACAAGGCCAAGGGGCTTAGTGGGGACATGACGGCTTTTCTGCCTGGCCGGGTAACTACTCAACCCCAGGCGCCAAGCACTTGAATTTGCGTCTGCAACGAAGTCTGTGGAGCTTGATTTCAGCGGCCCATGAGCTGCAAGTGCCCGGCGCCTGAGCACTTGCCAGGCTGACTATTTGTAGATGTTGGTCTTGGCCACCCGGTCGCCAATAATGATCAGCGCGCAGGCCAGGGAGATGATCGTCAGCAGGTGATAGAGGCCGCTAATCTGGCCTGGTTTGCCCATGGCGATCAGCCAGATGAGGTAGTTAAGGACAGCGGCGATAGCAAAACATCCCACAATGAGCGCCCATTGCTTGGCGTTAAGTTTGAGCATAGTTTCCTCGTCGCAAGTGGTGACAACAGGTCCGTTGGGTATGACAGCAACATTCTACCAGAACGTGTTTGAATGCGCAAGTCACTGCTGAGCAAAAAAACGAGGCCCTATCCAGGGATGCGATAGGGCCTCGTCGAGAGACTACACAGTCCGGCGCTGGTTGTCACGATACGCTGCGCCGATTGCAGTGGCAGTGATCGGTCTTGCTGCTATTCGCCAGCTTCTTCGGCCTTCCCGGACGCCGCTGGCGCTGCTGGCAGCAAGCCGCCGATTCTTGATTGAAGCGAGCCGACTTGTTGCTGCAAGCTCTGGGTGGCTTCCAGATTGGAAGCGATCAACTTGGCTTGGCGCTTCAGTTCACCAGAGATCTCGGCGCCAGCTTCCGTTGCCCCGGTCGATGCCGCAGGCGTCTGCACCTTTTGATGCACATCCAGCGTGGTCGCATCCAGATCTACCAGCAGGTGCAGAACCTTGCCGATAATATAGAATTGGATGAAGCTCAGGATGCCGAACAGCAGCGCCGGTATTGCTGCAAAGAAGCCCCAGCCTGCATTAGGCTGATCCAGAGCCGCGGCCAACGAATTGATGCCCAACCAAGAGCCGATGGCGGCCAGGATACCCAGGATCAGCAGTATCCAGGCGATGATCAGAGCTAGCGTTCCAAAACCGCGCAGCCCCTGATAACGACTTTTCACGATCCTCACTCCTTCTGAGCAGGGAGGCCAGCCCTGTTATTCCAGGGTCATGCGCAGGTCGAGGTCCAGATTGGACATCTCCGGCAGCAGCAGTTTAGCCAAAGCAATGTACGGGCTGTCGGGGTTCATCTGAGCGTAGAGATCGGCGCCATTGTTGAGCAATGCACTATTCCAGGCGATTTGTGGCAGCGCTTCGCCGTTGACAGTGATGGAGACGCCATTGGCGCCAGTGACGAAGCGGATCTCCTTGACGTCATTGCTCTTGAGCTGGGCCAGCAGTTCGGGCGTAAGCTCAATCGGCAGGAACACGCCTGCTTCAGCCAAGTCGCGGCTGCTGATGCCCGCAATCGTGGGAATGCCGTTGGCATCGTAGTTGATGTCGATGCGAGTGACCAAGGACGGCGACGCTTCTTCGGTTACTGGCTGCATCGCCTCAGGCGCAATGCTGGGATCACGCACCGCGATAGCAGTAGCGTCGGCCTGCATCGGGAAACGCATAACGATGTTCAGGCCGGTGCGCTGCACGATGGGGACCAGCTTCGCGATCAGATTGCCATAGGGGAGGTTAGCGATGCCTGCAACGGTGCCAAGGTTGCTCAAGGAGTCGCCATCCCACGCCAGATACGGCAGCGGCTGGCCGTTTGCGAAGATGAAAACGCCCTTGTCCGTGCTGGCGAACTCCAGATGCTGCATGTTCGTGTTGGTCATCCAGTCCACATAGAACGGGTTGACAGTCAGATCAGGTAGGGGGGCGCCAGGGAGAATCTGGTTGACTGCATCGATGCTCAACCCGTTGACCGAAGCCTGGCCTTGCTCGTCGACATCGACAATTAGCCGCGGCAAAGAGATCAGAAAGCGCTGGCCGCTGTCCGTCGTCTCGTCCGTCGCCGGTACCGTTGCTGCGCCACAAGCGCTCAATAACAGTGCCGCAATCACCGTTAGAACCACAACCTGGAAGAATCGCATGGTATGCACCTCCTAGTGTGCTATGGGTTTGACGCGTTCATTGCGTCTGGCTTACGTAGACAAACTCTCCTCACACCTGCCTTCTGAAGGCAGAACGCTAACTGGGGTAGACACAAACAGCTGAACATTGCCAAGGAGCCGGGGAGCCAGGAGACTGCCAGCGTCGGCGATGGGGTAGCAACGGAAGGAAGATCATTGGCCACGGAGACAGCCCTTCCCTACTCCGACAAATTGATGCGATGCAGTCTACAAGTGCTGTACTGACTGCACTACGTCTCCAATTCATTTGCAAGTATACCTGACGCCTTGTGTTTCGTCAAGTTCTAGATCAGAATCTGTGGCGCGGATTTGACGCCAGAGCCTGTGATCGGCGCTACGACGATGGCTGAGGACTCGAAGAAGCGCTGGCGGCTCAGTGTTTCATAGGCAGCCAGCGCCGCAGCCGACGTGGGTTCCATCAACAGACCTCGCCGCGCCCAAACCAGCGCCGCTTGTTTGATCTCGTTCTCGGTCACGGTGATAATCTGGCCGTCCGTGGCCCGCACCGCAGCCAGGATTTGCCGCCAACGTAGCGGATTGACAATAGCAATGCCGTCGGCCAGGGTCTCACCGGCGCCGATCTGCGGCAGGCTGGCGGCCTGTTGCTGCCAGGCCAGCGCTAACGGCGCCACAGATGCCGCCTGCACACCCACGATGCGCGGCAGTTGCTGGATCACGCCAGCTCGCTGCAAATGATCGAAACCTTTGTACAGCCCGAGCAGCATGGTGCCGTGGCCCACAGGCGTGATTACCCAATCGGGCGCGCGCTGGCCGAGCTGCTCCCAGATTTCAAAGGCTACCGTCTTGACCCCCTCCAGAAAAAAGGGGTTCCAGACGTGGCTGGCGTAGTAGCTGCGCCCGGCCGCCTGCTGTGCGGCTTCAGTGGCGGCCGCCCGCGGTCCAGGAACCTGCACCAGGCCCGCCCCATAGAGCGCAATCTGTGCTGTCTTGGCTGGCGGCGCGCTGGCTGGCACATAGATGCTGGCCGAGATACCGGCTGCTGCTGCATAGGCTGCCACTGCCGCGCCTGCGTTGCCGGACGAATCTTCGACCACGTGGCGTATGCCCAGCCGCTGTATCTGCGTCATCATCACGGACGCGCCGCGGTCTTTGAAGGAGCCTGTGGGAAAAAGGAAGTCGAGCTTGATGTGCAGCCGGCTGCCCGCGTCATTCACCGCCAACAGTGGCGTGCGCATCTCGCCCAGGCTGACTGGTTCAGCCGCTGCTGGCAGGGGCAGACCTTCCCGGTAGCGCCACAGACCGGCCGGGCGTTGCTGCATCACCTCCCACGGAAAGCGAGCCGTCATAGCCACATCCAGCAAGCCGCCGCAAGGGCAGGCCCAGATCGGCAGCGACAGATCGTGTTCGGCGTGACACGTTTGGCAGCGCAGCACAGGTTGATTGGGAGCAGTTTGATGGTACATAGCGAGAGCCAGTTTCCGCTTCGACAGTTTTGATGTACAATCATCATACCATACACCCGCTCCAGACACAGCAAATGCCAGTCGTTGTCACCGGTAGTTACTCAGGTGCCCGGTACTTTGGCGACAATTCGCACATGATTAGAGGCACATGTCAAGTGCCGGGCACCTGAACAACTTTAATGCCCTGGAGGAATTGCCTTTATCGTGCCAGGTTTTCGTATCCCTGACCATGCCGATCGGCTTTTGTCGGCTCTTCGTCAGCATCGCCGGCCCCTGCTTGCCCTGCTGCTGACGTCGCTGGCAGTGATGGTCATCGTCCTTGTGCTGCGGCGTCCGTCCGTGACTGTCGGTCCCCAGCAAACCGTCATGACCGTCAATCCAAAGATGGGCGTGCATACCCGTCTCACCGATGAGGTGGAGGAATGGAAGATCAAACGCACCTTGGAGATGGTGCGGGAGATGGGCGCGCCCTGGATCGTCGAGTACTTCCCCTGGGCTTACGTGGAGCCGGACCGGCCGGGCCAGGGCCGGTGGGAACACAGCGACATGGTCATCCGCCACGCTCGCGCCCAGGGCTTGGAGGTGATTGCGCGTCTGGGCTTCGTGCCGCAGTGGGCGCGGCCCAAGGACACCTCGCCGCTCTACCTGGACGAGGACAACTACGCGGCCTTTGGCGACTACGTCTACGAGTTCGTCAAGCGCTACCGCGACAACGTGCGCTACATCATCATCTGGAACGAACCGAACCTGAGCCTGGAGTGGGGCTACCGGCCGGTCGATCCGGCCAGCTACACCGAGATGCTGCGCGTGGCCTACACCCGCGCCAAGGAAGCCAACCCCGACGTGCTGGTGCTGGGCGGCGCGCTGGCGCCGACCCTGGCCCCGCCCGGCAGCGAGTGGGGCATGGACGACCTGGTCTACCTGCAAGCCATGTACGACGCCGGCGCCGCGCCCTACTTCGATATCCTGGCAGCGCACGCCTACGGCGGCAGGTTCCCGCCCGACGAGCCGGCCGCAGCCGATGCGATCAATTTTGCCCGCACCGAGTTGTTGCGCGAGATCATGGTGCGCAACGGCGACGGCCACAAGCCGGTCATGATCACCGAGGGCGGCTGGAACGATCACCCCCGTTGGACGCGCGCCGTGCGGCCCAGCCAGCGCATCGACTACACCTTGCAGGCTTACCAACGGGCGCTGGAAGACTGGCCCTGGCTCGATGCCGTGGCGCTGTGGGCCTTCCGCTATCCAGCGCCGGCCCGCACATACCAGGACTATTTTACCTTCGTCACCCCTGATTTCCAGCCCAAGGCGATCTATCTGGAGGTGCAGCGCTATGCCCAAGGTAAAGATGGCTAAATGGCGCCAACGATGGCTGGCATGGGCTGCTGTGGCCGCTGTGTTGGCCCTGGCAGCCATTCTGCTGTTGTGGCAGACCGTAGGCCTGGCGCAGGATCGCACCTGGGATCGCATTCAGACCAGCAGGCAATGGCTGGTCGGCATGGATCCCAGCTTCCCGCCCTTTCAAGACCTGGACGAAGCCGGCCAGCCGGTGGGCTTCGATGTCGACCTGGCCCGCGCCATCGCCGCACAGTGGGGAGTTGAGGCGCGGATCGAGGCCCTGGGCTTCGATGGTTTGGTGGATGCAGTCCAGGCTGGCCGTCTTGATAGCGCCATCTCGGCGCTGCCTTACCAGCCAGAGCGCACGCAGGATGTGGCGTTTTCCGCCTCTTATTTTGAGGCAGGGCTGGTGCTGGTGACGCCAACCGGCAGTGCGGCGGTGGCGTCGGTAGATGACCTGGCTGGCCGGCGGCTGGCAGTGGAGTGGGGTTCGGAGGGGGACGTTCAGGCCCGCGCGCTGCGCCGGCGTTTCCCCGATCTCACCCTGCTGCCCGGCGACACGCCCCAGGCCGCGCTGCTGGCCGTGGCCGAGGGCCAGGCTGACGCCGCGCTGGTGGATCACGTCAGCGCGTTGCAGTTCGCCGTTGCAGATCAGCGGCTGGCCATCTCACCCCAGGTGGTCGTGCCAGATCCTTACGTGATCGTCTTGCCCCGCAGAGCGCCCATCTTGCAGACGAAGGTGGGCGAGGCCCTTGCTGCGCTGCGGGCTGATGGCACCCTCGACGCGTTGACCGCCCGCTGGTTCGGGACAACACCGGATTGAACGTAGAGCGATCCGCCGGATTGCGTTGGTATGCTTGATAAGTGCTCGCAATCCAGCGGATTGCGTTACGAGCATTCTGCTGCGCAAGCCGGTCCGCGCAAGGCCGCCAAACTCGCGATCCTACTCCACCCGCAGTTCCATCCACGTCGTCCTGCCCGCTTCCACCACCACATCGACATAAAACACCTTGCCATTGACCGACACCTCGACCTTGTACGGCCCGGCTGGCAGGTCGGCCAGCAGGAAGTTCTCGCCCCATTCGTCGTCAGGCCAGATCAGGCCCAGCGCGTCCAAATAGGTGTGGGCATAGTAGCGCGGTGAGTTGAAGTTGGGGCCGGGATAGAACAGGATGGGCACGTTGGGCAGGTGCAGGCCATCGGCGGTGAGGATGCGGCCGGCTATCGTGCCGTGGCCCGGCAGCGGCTCCAGCCAGAACTCCGGGTTGCGGGTGTGATCGTAGTCGTTGCGGCCCACCCGTACCTCGACGTGGACGTGCGGCCCCAAGGCGATGCCCGTGCTGCCGGTCGTGCCCACTTGCTGCCCTCGCCCGACGCGTTGGCCCACCTGCACGTCGACCCGGTCCATGTGGCCCAGCAGCACGAACACCGGCTGCTCGTTCCAGCGCCGGTCCAGCTCGATGATCACTGCGTTGCCGAAGAAGTTGGTGGTGGGGCCGATCGCTACCTGGTTGTCAGCGCCGGCAAATACGACGACGCCGTCGGCTGGCGCCAGCAGCGGCGTGCCCAGCGGGTTGACGATATCTGCGCCGTGGTGCAGCAGATAGGCGCCCTGGCCGGTGCTGGCGTAGGGATAGAACGGGCTGGCCCACTGCGTCGTGCCCGGCCCGGTCGGCCGGCCCAGCCAGTAGTGGTCGCTGGCCAGCGACGCGTCAGGCGTCGGCCACGGCCCGCCGGGGACGATGGGCGTCACCGTGGTCTTGGCAGCGGAGACGGTCACGGCCGTCGTTGCTGTCAGCGCTACCGTCGGCGTGATCGTCGGCGTGGCTGTGGCGGTCGGGGTTGGCGTCGCCGTGGCGGTGGCCGTGGCCGTCGGCGTGCTCGTCGCAGTAGCGGTGGCGGTCGCTGTCGGGCTGGCTGTCGGCGTCGGTGATGGCGTGGAAGTGGGGGTCTCCGTCGGCGTCGGCGTGGCCGTCGGCTCCGGCTGGAAGGCAGAGCAGCCGGCCAGCAGGGCGGCCAGAGCCAGCAGCGCAAGGAAAACCCCAGGGGAGGGCGAGATGTGCCCGGAGTGCTTCATGCAGGTTTGCTCGATTGCGGGTAATGGGGGCGACGAGGCGTTTGGACCACGAAGGCGCGAAGGGGACAAAGGCACGAAGCGCGAAGGCCGGTCAATGAACCATACGCGCGGCATTCCAACCTCGCGCGCCAACTGCTTCGTGATTTCGCGCTTCGTGCCTTCGCGCACCTTCGTGCGTTCGTGATCCAGACTCGACTACACCGCCTACTTCCGCTTATACACGTGCGTGCTCTGCCCCGACACCGCCTCAGCCGACTCCATCACCGTCTCCGACAGCGTCGGATGCGGGTGGATGGTCAGCTCCAGGTCGGCGGCGGTGGCGCCCATCTCGATGGCCAGCACGCCCTCGGAGATCAGCTCGCCGGCGTTGGTGCCGACGATGCCCATGCCCAGCACCCGCTCGTTGACCGAGTCGATGATCAGTTTGGTCAGGCCGTCGCTGCGGCCGATGGTGGTGGCCCGGCCCGACGCGCCCCAGGGGAAGCGCGCCACGCGCACCGGCCGCTTCTGCGCCTGCGCCTCCATCTCGGTCAGGCCGGCCCACGCGACCTCCGGATCGGTGAAGACCACCGCTGGAATGGCCATGGGATCGAAGGCCGTCGGATGGCCGGCGATGGCCTCGGCCGCCACGTGGCCCTCGCGCGTCGCCTTGTGGGCCAGCATCGGCTCGCCGGCGATGTCGCCCACGGCGAAGATGTGCGGCACGACGGTGCGGCGCTGCGCGTCCACCGGGATGAAGCCTTTGCCATCCACTGCGATGCCGATGGTCTCCAGCCCCAGGCCGGCTGAGTTGGGCTTGCGGCCCACCGAGACCAGCACGCGGCTGTAGGTCTCCTCGAAGGGCTCGCCATCCAGGCCGCGGAAGCGCACACGGATGCCGCCGTCCACCTCTTCCATGCCCAGCACTGCCGTGCTGACCATGATCTTGGCGAAGCGTTCATGGAGCGCCTTGGCCAGCACCTGCACCAGGTCCTCGTCGCCGGTGGCCAGGATGCGCGGCAGCATCTCCACCACTGTCACCTGGCTGCCCAGAGCCGCGTAGACGCTGCCCAACTCCAGCCCGATGTAGCCGCCGCCCACCAGCAGCAGCGTCTCCGGGATCTCCGGCAGCGCCAGGGCCGAGGTGGAGTCCATGATGCGCTCCGAGCCGATGTTGAAGGCCGGGATCACCGTGGGATGTGAGCCGGCCGCGATGATGGCGTACTCGAACTGCACCTGTGACGTGCTGCCGTCGGCGTGGGTCACCTGGAGTGTATGGCTGTCCACGAACTCGCCGCGGCCCTGCACGAAGCGCACCTTGCGCTGCTTCGACAGCATGCCCACGCCGCCGGTGAGCTGGCCCACTACCTTATCCTTGAAGCGGCGCAGTTGGTCCAGGTCGATGGTCGGCTCGCCGAAGATGATGCCCAGTTCGGCCGCCTCGCGCGCCTCGTTGAGCACCTTGGCCGCGTGCAGCAGCGCCTTGGAGGGGATGCAGCCACGGTACAGGCAGACGCCGCCGGGGTTCTTCTCCATGTCCACCAGCGTCACGTCCAGCCCCAGATCGGCCGCCTTGAACGCCGCCGGATACCCGCCGGGGCCGCCGCCGAGGACGAGAACATGTGTGTTTACTACGTTATCGGTCATTGTTGGTTGTGTCCTTTGACGATAGGCGTGTCCGTAACGAGTAATGCGTAATGCGTAACCCGGAATTCAGTACGGTCTTTCCAGGTACGTTCAGCTTGTCCGGCACACGTATTGCGTACTGCGTAAGTCGGAGACAACTCGCATCATGCGCAAGTCTTTCCGGTTACGCATTACTCATTACGCATTACTCGTTGCGGGTCACCCTTCCAGCATCAACAAAAACGGCTTCTCCAACGCCTCGCACACCCAGCGCAGGAAGCGGGCGCCGTCGGCGCCGTCGATCAGGCGGTGGTCGTAGGTCAGTGACAGGGGCAGCAGTTGGCGCGGCTGCCACTGGCCGTCGACCCAGACCGGCTCGACGCTGCCCCTGGACACGCCCAGGATCGCCACCTCTGGCCCGTTGACAAGCGGCGTGAAGCCCGTGCCGCCGATGCCGCCCAGGTTGGAGATGGTGAAGCAGCCGCCTTGCATGTCTTCCAGGCCCAGCTTGCGGTCCCGGGCCTTCTGCGCGATCTGGCCCAGCTCCACGGCCAGTTGGATCACGTTCTTCTGGTCCACGTCGCGCAGCACCGGCACCAACAGGCCGCGGTCGGTGTCCACGGCCACGCCCACATGCACGTACTGCTTGTAGACAATCTCCTCGTTGGCCATGTCGACGCTGGCGTTGAACTGCGGGAAGCGCTTCAGCGCCGCCGCGACGACTTTAAGGATGATCGCGGTGGGGGTCAGCTTGCCGCCGGCCGCCTCGACCCGCTTGCCGAACTGCTGGCGCAACTGCTCCAGCTCGGTGATGTCGGCCTTGTCGAACTGGGTGACCATGGGAATGGCCGGCCAGGACTGGGCCATGTTGCGGGCGGTGGCGCGGCGCACGTTGCTCATCTTCTCACGCTGCACCGGGCCCCATTTGGTGAAATCGGGCAGCGGCGCGGCGGCGGGAGATGTCGGGCCACGGCTGCCGGCTCCGGCTCGCACGTGCGCCTTGACATCCTCCATCGTGACGCGGCCAGCCGGCCCGCTGCCGGCCACGTCGGCCACCTCCACGCCCAGCTCGCGCGCAAAGCGCCGCACCGACGGCGCAGCCGCGGCCGCCTCGCCCGGCGCAGCCGGTTCAGGGGCCGGAGCAGGCGCGGGGGCAGGCTTGGCCGATTCCTCAACGGGCTTTTCAGCCGCCGGCTTGGCCGGTTCAGCCGGCGCTGCCGGCTTCGCAGCGGCCTTCGGCGCTTCGGCAGCGACCGCTCCGGCAGCGGGCGCGCTGGTAGTAGCGGCTTCAGCCGCTCCGCCCTCCTCCAGCGTCAGCAGCAACTGGCCGATGCCGATCTCCTGGCCGGCCTTAACGTGAACCGCCGTCACCGTGCCGCCCACGTCCGACGGCACCTCCAGCACAGCCTTGTCCGTCTCCAGCTCCAACACCGGCTGGCCGGGCTTGATCTGATCGCCCACGCCGACCAGCACGCCGACAATCGTCGCCGCAGCAATGTTCTCGCCCAGTTCGGGCAGCTTGAACTCGAATGACACGGTTCTTTCCTCCGATGATTAGTAGGTGTACACACCGTGACGAGTAACACGTAATGCGTAACCGGAAAGAACACTCGCATTACGGGAACGCTTTCCGGGTTACGCATTACTCGTTACGCATTACTCGTTATGCCCGCAACGGATTCGGCTTCTCCGGATCGATCTCCAGGTCGCGCATGGCTTGCTGGACGGTGGCCATGGGCAGCTTGCCGTCGCGGGCCAGCGAGGTCAGCGTGGCCAGGGTGATGTAGCGCGCGTCGACCTCGAAGAAGTCGCGCAGGCGGTCGCGGCTCTCGCTGCGGCCGAAGCCCTCGGTGCCCAGGGAGACCAGCGGCCGCGGCGCCCAGCGCGCCAGCGAGTCGGGCAGCGTCTTGACGTAGTCCGAGGCCGCCACGATCGCGCCCGGCGTATCTTGTAGGGCCGCGGTGAAGAAAGGCGTGCGCGGCGGCTGGCCGGGGTTGAGCAGGTTCCAGCGCTCGGCCTCCAGCGCGTCGCGGCGCAGCTCCTTGTAGCTGGTTACGCTCCACACATCCGCGCCCACGCCGTAGCGCTCGGCCAGGATGCCCTGGGCCTTGAGCGCCTCGTTGAGGATTGAGCCGCTGCCCAGCAGTTGCGCGCGCAGCGGCGCGTCGGGCCGGTCGGTGGGCCTCACGGGGTAGATGCCGCGCAGGATCCCCTTGCGCACGCCGTCGCCGGCCGGCATGGGCAGCATGGCGTAGTTCTCGTTGCCCACGGTCAGGTAGTAGTAGATGTCCTCTTGCTCGGCCACCATGCGGCGGATGCCGTCCTGGATGATCACCGCCAGCTCATAGGCGAAAGCCGGGTCGTAGGCCTGCACGGTCGGGATCGAATAGGCCAGCAGGTGGCTGTGGCCGTCCTGGTGCTGCAAGCCCTCGCCGGCCAGCGTGGTGCGGCCGGCCGTGGCGCCCACCAGGAAGCCGCGGGCGCGCATGTCGGCCGCGGCCCAGGCCTGGTCGCCGATGCGCTGGAAGCCGAACATGGAGTAGTAAATGTAGAAGGGCAGCGTCGGGATGCCGTAGGTGGCGTAGGCCGTGCCTGCGGCGACGAAGGACGACATGGCGCCCGCCTCAGTGATGCCCTCCTCCAGGATCTGGCCCGTCTTGTCTTCCTTGTAGTAGAGCAGGCTGTCGGAGTCCACCGGCTCGTAGAGCTGGCCAGAAGACGCGTAGATGCCCACCTGGCGGAAGAGCGCCTCCATGCCGAAGGTGCGCGCCTCGTCGGGCACGATGGGCACGACGTGCTTGCCGATGCCCTTGTCGCGCAGCAGTTTGCTTAGGATGCGCACGAAGACCATGGTGGTGCTGACCTCGCGGCCCTCGGTGCCCTCGTAGAACTCCTGGAACAGGTCGTCGCCGGGCGTGGGCAGCGGCTCAACCTTAGCCACGCGGCGCGGCAGGTAACCGCCCAGGCTGCGCCGCCGCTCTTGCAGATATTGCATCTCCGGGCTGTCGTCGGCCGGCCGGAAAAAGGGGGTGTGGGTCACCTCCTCCTCGGACAGCGGGATGTCGAAGCGGGCGCGGAACTGCACTAGCTCGGCCTCGTTGAGCTTCTTCTGGCTATGGGTGATGTTCTTGCCCTCGCCAGCCTCACCCAGGCCGTAGCCCTTGACCGTGCGCGCCAGGATCACCGAGGGTGCGCCCTTGTGGTTGACCGCGTGGTAGTAGGCTGCATAGACCTTTTGCGGGTCGTGCCCGCCCAGGCGCAGCTTGGCCAGGTCGTCGTCGCTGTAGTCCTTGACCAGCTCCAGCAGCTCGGGGTACTTGCCGTAGAAGTGCTCACGGATGTAGGCGCCGCCCTCGACGATGTACTTCTGGTATTCGCCGTCCACCACCTCGGCCATGCGCTGGGCCAGCAGCTCGCCGTGTTTGGACGCCAGCAGCGGGTCGAAGTCGCTGCCCCAGATCACCTTGATCGCGTTCCAGCCGGTGCCGCGGAACTGGCGCTCCAGCTCCTGGATGATCTGGCCGTTGCCGCGCACCGGGCCGTCCAGCCGCTGCAAGTTGCAGTTGATGACGAAGATCAGGTTGTCCAGCTTCTCGCGCGCGGCCAAGGAGATCGCGCCCAGCGTCTCCGGCTCGTCGGTTTCGCCGTCGCCCAGGAAGGCCCAGACCTTGGCGCCCTTGGCCGCCTTCAGGCCGCGGTCCTCCAGGTAGCGCAGGAAGCGGGCCTGGTAGATGGCCATGATCGGGCCGAGGCCCATGGAGACCGTCGGCACCTGCCAGAAGTCGGGCATCAGCCAGGGGTGAGGGTAGGAGGACAGGCCGCCCTCAGGCGCCAACTCACGGCGGAAGTTCTCCAGATCGCGCTGCGACAGGCGGCCCTCCAGAAAGGCGCGACCGTAGATGCC
>CAZVGR010000025.1:0-57894 GCA_964626845.1 uncultured Anaerolinea sp. | reverse complement strand
CTCAAAGCCTTCATCAAGGCCGCCTAACGAATTATGACCAGGCCTCGACTAATTATAACGCCAATAGTTAGATATGTCAAGTACTTTGTTTTATGTCCAGCAACTTAAGCTGCGCCCTGTTCCTTGCGGCAGTTAAAAGCTGAACCCAACGTCCGGCACAGCCTGTGTGTGGCATTCAGCCGTCTGCATCAGGCTCGTGCGCCAGCCGCCCATCCAGCCCCAGGTCGCCGGCGATGCCTTGGAGCGCGGCCAGCACAAAGCCGATGTGTTCATCCAACGGTTCGCCCAGCTCAGCCGTAAATTCTTCGATCTCTGCGCGGCTGATGGCGGCAGCAAAGGCCCGGTCTTTCCACTTCTTGCGCACCGATTTGACGGTCACGTCGCCCAGGTTTTTGCTGGGGCGCACGTAGCCTACTGCCATAATCAGCCCGGTCAGTTCGTCCACTGCCACCAGCGTGCTGTCCATGCGGCTGGTACGGGCAACGCCCAGGTAGGGCGCATGCCCCTCGACGGCATGAATCAGCGCCTCTGGATAGTCCAACTCCCGAAACAAGCGTAGCCCGCTGCGCGGGTGGCCGTGGACGGGATCGTTCATGTCCGGGTAGAGCTCGAAATCAAGGTCATGCAACAGACCGGTGATGCCCCACAGCGCTTCGTCCTCGCCATATTTGCGCGCATAGGCGCGCATAGCGGCTTCTACGGCCAGCATATGTTTGCGGAGGCTGTCGCTCTGCACCCACTGGCACAAGAGGGTCCAGGCTTGATCACGTGTTGGCAAAGGCATGATGGGCAGTGTCCTCCTTCGGGATTGGAGATCAGGAAACAGCTTCGCGTCGGGCTGGTCTCCTGCTGAAGCGAAACATCGGTTGGCTCAAGGTGCTATTCTAGCACCGTCCACCGATTTGGCAAAGTGTGTTTTTTTGACGTGTTGAACAAATGTTCGTATAATGGTTTCATGCTGTTGAACACTGCCCCTGATTTGTACGAAAAGGTCAACCTGTTGGGCCAGCAGGCGCAGTATGATCTGTGCGAGGCGCAGGGCCAGCCTACGCCGCTGTCTGCAGACAACGCTGCGCACCCATCTGTCCCTGATGTCAGCGAGTCGGTCGCTACTGTAGTAGGCCAGGGAGGACGGCGCGTGCCGCTGCTGCGCATCCTGCAGACCAGTGCATGCGAGAAGAACTGTTACTACTGCCCGTTCCGTGCGGGGCGCAGTTTGCGGCGCACCACATTGACCCCTGACGATCTGGCGGCGGCCTTCGATCAGATGCAGCGCAAAGGGCTGGTTGAAGGACTTTTTCTCAGTTCAGGCATTGTCGGCGTCGTGCCCAGCATGGACCGTATGCTGGCGACTGTGGAGTTGGTGCGCCGCAAGTACGGCTGGCGCGGCTACGTTCATCTCAAGTTGTTGCCTAACGCCGAGGACGCGCAGATCGAGCGCGCTGCGCTGCTGGCCGATCGCCTTTCGGTCAACCTGGAAGCGCCCAACGAGGCCAGGCTGGCGCGATTGGCGCCCAAAAAGGATTTTGACCATGGTCTAATGGGGCCTTTGCAGCGGGCGTGGGCCATTGTGCGGCGGCTGCGCAACCAGGGCCATGCTGTGGCCAGCGCAGGCGCGGTCACGCAGTACGTGGTCGGTCCGGCCGGTGAGAGCGATCAAGAGCTGCTGACAACCAGCCAGATGCTCTACCGCCAGGTGGGGCTGCGCCGCGCCTACTACTCTGGCTTCAACCCCATCCAGCACACGCCGTTGCAGGAGGAAAAGCCCACCCCTGCACCGCGCGAGCACCGTCTCTATCAGGCTGATTTCATGCTCCGCCAATACGGCTTCCGCGCGGAAGAGTTGCCCTTTGACTCACTGGGCAATCTGCCTCACGACCGCGACCCAAAGCTTGCCTGGGCTGAACAGCATCCCGAGCTGTTTCCTGTCGAGATCAATCGCGCACCGCAGGCTGCCTTGCTGCGCGTGCCCGGCATTGGGCCGTTGGGAGCAGCGGCTATCGTCCAGGCACGCCGCCACGGCCAGCTACGTTCGCTGGACGACTTGAAGCGGCTCGGTGTGCGCAGCCAGCAAGCTGCGCCGTTTATCCTGCTGGCTGGCCGCGCTCCCAGCCACCAGTTACGTTTGTTTGTCTGACTCCACTCAGAAGGGGCAGCGCTATCAACCCCCTGTGCGCGGCAGCCAGCGACGCCAGCCCTGAGGCTGACGTTTGCTGCGTCGTCGTCGCCCGCCCTCCTTGCTGTCGCCATAGGTGTAATAGCGTCGATAGTAATAGTAATAGTAACCGCTGCTTTGCGGGCGCAGCCGGTTAATTGCCACTCCCAGGATATGGACACCTGCCTTGTCCAGCGCTTCTTTAGCGTTGGCGGCCCATTGCCGGCGCGTTATGCCCGCGTCCACCACCATGATGACGCCATCCACCAGGCGCGCTAGAATCGTGGCATCGGTCACTGCCAGCGCTGGCGGGCTGTCAAACAGCACCACGTCGAACTGCGTCTTGAGCAGATCGATCAGTGCTGCAAAGCGCGCAGAGCTGAGCAGCTCGGCCGGGTTGGGGGGCAATGGCCCGGTGGGGATCACTTCCAGGTTCTCCACCGGGGTAGCTTGCAGATAGCCATCGATCACAGGGCGCTCATGCAGCAGCGCGTTGGTCAGGCCCACGTTGTTGGGCACTTGAAACAGACGATGCTGGGTAGGACGACGCAAGTCAGTGTCCACCACCACCACCCGCTGGCCCTGCTGCGCCATCACCACCGCCAGATTAGCCAGCGTGGTGCTCTTGCCCTCACCGGGGTTGGGGCTGGTCACCAACACAGCCCGCGGTGGGTTGTCCAGCGAGGAAAACTGAATGTTGGTGCGCAAGATGCGATAGGCCTCGGCTGTGGGTGATTTGGGCAGCGTTGCCGTCACCAGCACCCCCTCCGGCTTCTCAGCATCGATGCGCGTGATGGCGCCCAGCGTGGACAAGTTGGTAGCGTCGCGAATGTCGTCGGGGTTTTTGATGGTATCGTCGAGGTAGTCCAGCAAGAAGGCGGCGCCCAAAGCCAGCAAAAAGCCAATGGCGGCCGCCAACAGAATGGTTGTTTGGTTGTTGGGGCCAACCGGAGTGGTCGATAGGCTGGCCGGCTCTACAACGCTGATCGTGTTAACGCCGCCCTGAAGGAAGGTGAGCAGTTGGGCGTAGTTCGCTTGATAGGTGTTGAGCTTCTGCTCCAACCCCTGGATCTGCGTCTGGGTATCGGCGATCTGGCGCGCGCTGAACATACCAGCCATCTGCTGCTGCAAATCGTTGATGCGCGCGCTGGTGTTGTCGATATTGGTTTCCAGATCGCGCAGTTGGCGAGATACAAATTCACGGCGGTCCTGCCGGTCACGATCAGTGGAGGAGGGGCTGCGTTCGATCAGTTGGTTGGCCAGCTCGGCAGCTACCGCCTGGGCGCGCTGTGGATTGGTGTCGATCACCCGTATCTCGAGCAACTGGGTGTTTGGCACCAACGACACCACATACTGCGGCAGCCAGGTGAGGCCAAGGTGCTCCATGGTGGCCTCTCGCACCACATCGCGCCGGGCAAGCTCAGCATAGGTCTGGGCCAGTTGTTGGCCCAACCAGATATCGTTGCCCGATGGATTGGGGTTTTCCAGGGTGCGACCGATCATCAGCGTCGTTTTCGATGCATATTGAGGCGGTTGGCTGCGGGTAGCCAGGAAACTGGCTCCGCTGGCTACCAGCGTAGACAGAACAATCAGCCACCACCATTTGCGAAGCGTGTTTACGTATTGCCTTAGTTCCATAGTGCTCTTTTTCCGCGCATGGCGTCAGCCACGCTACATCAACACATCAACCAACTGGTTCAGTCTTTGGTGCAAGGCTCTCATCACCTGGTCCAGCCTGCCCGGCGTCCACGTCTGGGCTGGCGCTTCGAGCACAGGCAGTGTGTTCACGTTGATCTCAACAGCCAGCAGGTAAGACGCGCCCCATCCTTGTTGCCCATCCACGCAGCACACCGCCAGCCAGGCCGAGTTCTCGCTGCGCCCAACCAGAGAAAGCCGAGTGCCATTTGGCACCTGCCGGATCACACCGAACGAGGAACTTGGCCCAAAGCGCACGTTGAGCGCTTCTGAGGTCACGATGCCCACCGGCGCCCCTTCGACCAGCGTCACTTCGGGCGGGTTAATGGCTTGGCCCGTGCTTGCAGGGGTTTGTGTGCTGACAATGCCAGCGGTCGGCGTAGGTTCGCTGACTATTGTGGGCACAGCCGTGCCGGCGGGCGTCGTCGCAGGTGTGGGGGTCCAGGTGCCCGTCGTGATTGCCTGGATCGTGATCATGATCACCTGCGCCTGAGCAGTTTCAGGATTTTGCGGCACAGGTGTGCTGGTGCGCGTGGGCGTTGCTGTTGCATAGCCGGGCGGGAAGGGTGTGAGCGGACCGGCTGTGGCTGTGCGGGTAGCTTCATTGATCACCCGCTCCAGCAACTCGAAAATAGTCCTGGCCGTTGGCGTGTTGGTCACCGCTACGAAGGTCGCCGTCGGTGTGGCTGTGACATAGCCCTGGGGCAGCGGCGTCCAGGTGCCCGTGGTAAGGGCGACGGCTGTGGCGTAGAGCGCGTTAGCCGTGGCCGTGGCAGGGTTCAGCGGCACAGGCGTGGATGTAATCACAAAGGGCAGGCCCAAGGCCAGGCGCTGAGCTTCGGCCGTGCTCTCGTTGAGCGGTGTGGGCGTGGCTGTTACAAAGGCACGCGGTGTGGCGGTCGGCGTGCCTGTGAGTCGTTCGCCGGCTTCGGCTGTCTGCAATCGAGCCGCCGCTGTCAACACGTTCTCCGGCGTCGGTGTGCTGGTGACGACGATGTAGTCCTGGGTTGGAAGCGGCGGCGGCGTGGCCGGCGCAGGACCGGTGACGATCCACAGGCCAGGGGTATTCTGCCGGGTGGCTGGCCCAAAGCCGCTGTCCCAGGTGAACAGGTTGTCAGAGCCGCCTGTCGGGCCGTCCAGGCGGAAAGCCAGGAGATTCTGGTTATCGATCAATGCTTGCTGTAGCAGGCTGCGTTGCGCTTCGTCGAAGAGGAACTGGTTGGCGGCAAAAGGGGCCAGCTCCTCTGCCCGGAAGGCGGGCAAAATCGTCTGCAAGACCTGTGCATTGTGGATCGCCTGGAAGTTTTGACGGCTCCAATCGTCGTTGATCTGCGGCGCCAGCCAGCGCAGTTGCCACGAGTCGCCGCCGGAGCGGTTTAGTCGCGCGTCGTCCAGGCCAGTCAAGGTGAGCGCAAGATAGCGGATCGGCGCGCCGCGTGGCACGCGTGCCAGGTCGAACTGCAAGACGCCATGGTAAATATTGCCCTGTACCGTGCCGGCGTGCAGAAAAGAGTCGCCCAGATGATTGCCGCGAGCCTCGTTGCTGCTGACCCAGCCAACAGCAGCGGCCCCTGGCGTCAGGTTGAAGAAGAGATCGCCGGCCTCAATGGTGGGGGTGGCCGCAGCTTCGATCTGCACCTGCACTGTTGGCCCAGGCTCCGTAGCCTGGTTGAGAGCAAAGCCTGGGTCGGGAGTGGGCATGACGACGGGGAGGCTGGGCGTGGCCGTGTCGGTGGCGATCTGTGCGATTGGCGCCGGTGCTGGCGGCGGAGCCAGGAGCATGGCTAACTGCCAGAGCACCACAACGGCCACCAGGCCGACTGCTGCCCACAGCGCCGTGACCCACCGCTTTCTTGCCGGCGGTTGCGTCTGCCTCGCCGCCACGGGGTGAACCGTCTCGGTGGCTGTCACAACAGGCTGCTCTGCTCCAGCCGGTTTGTACCGAGGACAGGTCAGATGCTGCTCTGACAGACAATAGCCCAGTTGGTGGTCGACATCTGGCCGAAATGCCTCAGCCTCAGGCGCAGCAAAGCAACGATGGCCGCCGTCGGCATAGCTCAGCCGCACAGTTGAGTCGTTGGCAAGTCCCAGAAGGGGGCAGATGGCTCGATTCTCAGGCATTGACAGGGTGTCTTGGCACTCGAAGCCGGCGGGGAGATTATTCAGGGACAGACAGGTTAGCTTGCGTCGTTGTCGATCAGACGATGCTGACGCCCCCGGATGGAGCCCGGTTCGGCGAGCCACAGGGTGCTGTATAGGCAAAACAGCATAGCGGAGTCCTTGATGCGTCGAGTTGATCAACCCCGACGGCCTGTTGATTATACATCATGGTTTTACTGTCGGACAAATCAGCTTTGCTGGCCTGCTTTCCGACCGCTGGCAGGCCATGCTATAATATCGGTTGTCCCGAAGAGCTTGTGCCAGTCCTACATCTGACTTAAAAATAGCCGCTTGGGCCGGTCTTTGCGCAGCACCCCGGACGGGGCCGACCGAGCCCGCTGTTTTCATCCATAGTTGTGCGGTGCAACGCATGGATGTCTTATCCACAAGAGGTGCCTAGTGTCGACGAAGACGCTCGTTTTAGACGGCCATAGCCTGACCATTCAGGATGTGGTCACAGTTGCCTATGCCAGACCTGGCGAATATCTGTTTCAGCTCAGCCCCGACGCGCAGCAACGCGTGGCCCGCGCCCGCCAGGCTGTGGAGGATTTTGTGGCCCAGCGCCGCGTGGTTTATGGCATCACCACCGGTTTTGGCGCTTTCTGCAACCGCGTGATCGATCCGCAACAGACGGCTGAGTTGCAGCGTAACATCGTCATGAGCCATGCAGTAGGCGTGGGACGGCCTTTGGAGACGCCTGTCGTGCGCGCCATGATGCTGATTCGGGCCAACACCCTGGCTAAGGGACATTCTGGCTGCCGCCAGGCGGTGATCGACCATCTGCTGCGCATGTTGGAGCGGGGTGTGTATCCGGTGATCCCACGCCAGGGGTCGCTCGGCGCCAGCGGCGACCTGGCCCCGCTGGCCCATATGGCGCTGGTTCTGATCGGCCTGGGCGAGGCGGAGATAGGTGGCCAGACCTTGCCAGGAGCCGCGGCTCTGGCCGCGGCCGGGCTGGCTCCGCTGGAGTTGCAGGCTAAAGAAGGGCTGGCGCTGACCAACGGCACAACATTGATGGCCGCGCTGGGCGCATTGGCTGTTGTTGAGGCTGAGAACGCAGCAGCCGTGGCCGATATTGCCGGCTGCCTGAGCCTGGAAGCGCTCCACGGCACCCCTGCGGCTTTTGACCCGCGTCTGCAGGCTGTGCGGCCTCACCCGCGCGCGCAGGAATGCGCGGCTGGCTTGCGCCGGCTGTTGAGCGGTTCTACCTTCGTGCGCGACGTGACGCAGACCGGGGCGCCTGGCGATGTCCGGGAGCCTTCCGAGCCCCAGGACCCCTACACGCTGCGCTGCATCCCCCAGGTCCATGGCGCGTGCCACGATGCGGTCAGGTACGCCCGCTGGGTGGTTGAGATCGAGCTAAATGCGGCCACCGATAATCCATTGATCTTCATCGACGAGGCCAGCGGGCAGGTTGATGTGATCAGCGGCGGCAATTTTCACGGCGAGCCGCTGGCCATTGCCTTTGACTATCTGGGGTTGGCGGTCACTGAGCTGGGCAACATGGCCGAACGGCGGCTGACCCGGTTGACCGATGGCGCCAGCAACCGCCACGTGCTGCCCGACTTTCTGACCAAGCAGGGCGGGCTGCACAGCGGGTTGATGCTGGTGCAGTACACTGCCGCCGCGCTGGCCTCGGAAAATAAATCGTTGGCCCATCCTGCCAGCGCCGACACCATTCCCACCAGCGCCAACTGGGAGGATCACGTCAGCAACGGTCCCATTGCTGCGCGCCAGGCCCGGCGAGTGCTGCGTAACGTGGAGACGATCCTGGCTATCGAATTGCTGGCCGCGGCGCAGGGCATCGATTTTCGCCGCGAGGTGATGCCCGGCGCGCAGATGGGCGCGGGCACAGCTCAAGCCTACAACCTGATTCGCCGCCATGTCCCTTTCTTGCCCCAGGATACCGTGCTGTATCCACACATTGAAGCCGTGCGCGAGCTGGTGGCCAGCGGCGCATTGAGGGCGGCCGTGGCTGGATGAGCGGTTCTTACGAAGCGTAAGCATCCATTAGCTTCCTCTAAACTCCTGCTAATGAGTCCTTAAGGAACACCGGCTATACTGTCATCAGTCGTTCGGTAAGACGAATGATGCTCCTTCCTTCCTCCTTGCGGGGCGGCAGATTGGGACGGTCTGCCGCCCTTCCTTTTTTTCTTGCACCTGAACGTTTTTTGACCTGGGTTTTGACTAAGCTATAATTGCCGTGCGGCCACAAAGTTGCCAGCTTCTTGAACAAGTTGGGTTACTACTCAGGTGCCGGGCACTTGCAGCTCATGGGCGGCTGAAATCGGCTCCACAGACTTGGTTGCAGGCGCAGATTCCAGTGCCCGGCGCCTATGGCTGAGTAGTAGCCAGGTTGGCAACTTTGTGCGCTTGCGACTCTTCAACCCAGGAGAAAACCCATGACGACCGAAAGCACCCCCTCGCCGCTGGCCGCTGATGTACAGACTCTCAAATCCGAGATGAAGATCTTGCAGGAGATGGTGGAGAAGATTCAGAAACGCCTGGATCAGATCGAGGATGAGCTGACTGCGCTGCGTAACCTGTTCTAGCCGTTACTACTCAGCTATAGGTGCCGGGCACTTGAATCGGCGCCTGCAAGGATATCTACCATGCCTATTCAATCTGTGCATGGGCCGCAAGTGCCTGGCACCTGAGTAGTAACTTCTAGCCGTAGTAACCGTTGGCAAGCCCCAAGCATCTCATCTCCAAACACGACCAGCGAGCAAAATACAAGACTCGTCTTGGTGACAAGGAGTGATAATCCATGGCATTGTTAACGGAAAAGGACGCAGCCGCCGTCCGCCAGCAGCTTGAGCAGACCTTGACCCAGCCCGTTAAGCTGGCGATGTTCACCCAGGAATTCGAGTGCATGTACTGTCGCGAGACGCGGCTGATCCTGGAGGAGCTGGCTGAGCTGTCGCCGCTGCTCAGCGTCGAGATATACGACTTCGAGCGAGATCAGGCTGTGGCAGAGCAGTACGGCGTGGACAAAATTCCAGCAACTCTGGTCCAGCGGGCTGGCCTGGACGGCGCCGCCGACATCGATTACGGCATTCGCTTCTACGGCATCCCCAGCGGCTACGAGTTTGTCAGCCTGCTGGAGGCCATCAAGCTGGTGGGCAGCGGCCAGGTCAGCCTGAGCCAGGCCACGCTGGACAAGCTGGCCAGCCTGGATCAGCCGCTGCACTTGCAGGTTTTCGTCACTCCCACCTGCCCCTACTGTCCGCGGGCGGTGGTGTTGGCGCACCAACTGGCCTTTGCCAGCGCCAAAGTGACAGCCGACATGGTGGAGGCTACCGAGTTTCCCCACCTCTCCAACAAGTACAGCGTGATGGGCGTGCCGCGCACCGTCATCAACGAGACCACCTTCATCGAAGGGGCCGCGCCTGAGGCCATGTTGATGGCCAAAGTTGCGACGGCCAAGTAACGATCCCGGCGGCATCCCAACTTAAAATTACACACAGGCGAGGTCTAACCACCTCGCCTGTGCGCGTTTGACGTGAGGGTAACAACGGCGTACAATCCCGCCATGAGCAATCGCATCTCCCCCCGTGATATCGCCTTGACCGCCGTCATGATCGCCCTGGTGGCGGTGGTGACCCGCTTCCTGATTGTGCCGGTGGGCGCGGGTTACTTCAACTTTTCAGACATGGCCATCTACTTCGTGGCCTTCACCTTTGGGCCGTGGATCGGCTTCCTGGCCGGCGGCGTTGGCGCAGCCATCGCCGACTTGAGCGCCGGCTACGCTGCTTTTGCCCCGTTGACCTTCCTGGCTCACGGCTTGCAGGGCCTGGTAGCCGGCTATCTGGTGCGCGCGCTGCCCGGTTCGCTGCCTGTGCGCATGGTTGTGGCCGCTTTCGCTGGCACAGTCACCATGGCCGGCATCTACTTCGTCGGCGAGTATTTCGGCGCCAGCTTTGGCTGGGGCGGGCCAGCCCAGGCCGTCACTGAGCTGCCCTTCAACCTGATACAAAACCTCATCGGCGCGGCCGTGGCCATTCCCCTCTCCCTGCTCATGCGCCGCGCCTATCCTCCCATCGTTCGCTATACCGCCCGTTCGTAGGGGGGAACTTGTCCGGCATTCTGCTCGAAAATCTGCGCTTCAGTTACCCGCCCGCGCTGGCCGACAGCCCGCCCGTTGAGGTGTTGCGCGGCGTTTCCTTGCACGTGCCGGCCGGCCAGGCGCTGGCCATCATGGGGCCAACCAGCAGCGGCAAGACCACGTTAGCCTTGATTCTGGCCGGATTGGCGCCCGAAATGACCGGCGGCGTCCTGTCTGGTCGCGCCGTGGTCGCAGGGTTGGACGCCGCCAACACCCCTGCTGCCCGTCTGAGCCACACGCTGGGCCTGGTGTTCCAGGAGCCAGAGCGCCAATTGTTCAACATGAGCGTGGCCGAGGAGGTAGCTTTCGGGCTGGAGGGACAGGGCATGCCGCCGGTGCAGATCGGCGAGCGCGTCGCCTGGGCGCTGGCGCGCGTCGGTTTGGCCGGTCTGGAGCAGCGCGCGCCCTGGCAGCTTTCTGGCGGGCAGCAAAAGCGGCTGGCCATTGCCAGCATTCTGGCCATGCAGCCGCCCATCCTGCTGCTCGACGAGCCAATGGCCGGGTTAGACCCAGCCGGACGCCGCGAAGTAGCTGCGCTGTTGAACGATCTCAAGCAAAACACCGGCGCCACCGTGGTGGTGCTGGAGAAAGATGCCGAGTTCGCCGCCCGCTGGGCCGAACGGGTGGTGGTGCTGGCCGAGGGACAGGTGGCGCTGGATGGCGAGCCGGGCGCAGTCTTCCGTCAGAGCGACCGGCTACACGCTCTGGGAGTGGCCAGGCCGCAGATCGCCGAGTTGGCGGCCCGGCTGCGCGCCGAGGGCGAAGATGCCGAGTTTATCACGGCGCAGCAAGGGGCCGCCTGGGCGGTGCAGCGCCTGGCCGGGCGCCAGATTTCGCAGCGTGCCGCAAGACAATCGCCCGCGCACAACGGGCCGGCCGATGCGATCTCGGCCGCGCCGCTGGCCGTGGACGCACGTGAGGTGCGATTTGCCTATCCGGGCGGCGGCCCGCAGGCGCTGGATGGCCTCTCGTTGGCCGTGCCGCAGGGACAATTTGTGACCCTTGTTGGCCCTAACGGCGGCGGCAAGAGCACCCTGGCGCGGCAGTTGAACGGTTTGCTGCGGCCGCAGCAGGGCGCGGTCGCTGTCATGGGCCAGGCGACAGCCAGCCGGCCGGTGGGCGAGTTGGCGCGATCAGTCGGCTACGTCTTTCAGAATCCCGATCACCAGATCTTCGCGCCCACCGTGCGCGAGGAGGTGGCCTTTGGGCCGCGCAACCTGGGGCTGCGCGGTTCGGCGTTGGCGCAGCGAACAGCCGAGGCGTTGGCTGCGTTCAATCTGTCGGCTCTGGCTGAAACGCCGCCGGCCGTTTTGGGCTATGGACTGCGCCGGCTGGTCACATTGGCCTCGGTCTGGGCCATGCAGCCTCCTATCTGGCTGTTGGACGAGCCGACCACAGGCCTGGACGCCTTGTTCGCAGACTTGCTGATGGAACGGCTGCACAGCCTCCACAAGGCAGGCCACACCATTCTGTTGATCACCCACGACCTCAAGCTGGCCGCCCGGGCGCAGCGAGTTGTGGTCATTAGCCGCGGGCGCGTGGCGCTTGACGGCCCGCCGGCTGCCGTGCTTGCCAGCAGCGCCCCTCTGGAGGCCGTTGGCCTGCGTCCGCCGCCTGTCACCCGCCTTTCTGCTCTGCTGGCGCCGCATGGCTTCCCACACCCGCTGTTGAGCGTGGAGCAGTTCATGGAGAGCTGGGAAATGCTCAATGGTCAACTTTCAATTGTCGATGGCCGGCCAGCCGGCTCGATGCGATGACAATTGGCAATTGACAATTAGCAATTGGTCATTGGTATGCTTTTCGACCTCTACATTCCCGTCGACGGCTGGCTGCAACGCCTGGACCCGCGCACCAAGATTGCCCTGGTGTTGTGCGGCGCGGCGTTGTTTGTCGTGTTCAACAGTGTGGTGGCGCTGTTGCTGCTGCTGGCGGCAGTTCATGGGGTGCTGCTGACGTCTCGCACGCCGGCCGGACAGATTGCCTGGGTTTGGCGGCAACTGCTGCGGGTCTTGGTGATTATCGTGGTGGTGTTTCCTCTCTTTTCGCGTCTGCCTGGGCCGGTTCTGTTTACGGTGGGACCGTTGACCGTGACCGTGACCAGCGTGCTGGCTGGCATCGCCACTGCGACGCGGGTCATCGGCATGTCGCTGCTCTTCTTCGTCATCCTCTTCACCACCCGCCAGAACGACCTGGTGCGCGGGCTGGTGCGGCTGGGGTTGCCCTTTGAGTGGGGGCTGACCGTGGCTATTGCCCTGCGCTACATCCCTACCTTCACCCATGCTGTGGGCCAAATCCAGGAGGCGCAGACCGCGCGCGGCTGGCAGGTTGAGCGCGGCGACCTGCTGGGCCGGCTGCGCGGCGTGGCGCCGGTGCTGGTGGCGCTGATCATCGAGGTGCTGCGCACCGGCGATACTTTGGGCATGGCCCTGGCCGCCCGGGGCGTTGGGTCAGGCCAGCCGCGCTCCGTCTGGCGCGACATTCGCTTGGGGCGCGGCGATTGGCTGGCGCTGGCGCTGATCCTGGCTGTTTTCGCGGGCTTGCTTTACCTCCGCTTTGTTCTGGGCATGGGCGCTGACCTGGCCCCTTCCCTGCTCAGGGCAGCCGCATGACCCAGCCCCGGCCAGCCCAGCCCGCGCTGGGCGTCACTGGCTGCCGCGGGTGTTGGCAGGGGAACGTCTGGCCATGACCTGCTTCTATGGGGCGGATTTGGCGACGGTGGCGCAGGTGACATTCGAGCCGTTTGCGCCTCAAAGTCAGTAGTTGACGATTCCCGCGCCGCCTGACAGGCCGGATATCACGGTAACGCGCCGGCCTGGTTGAGCGCATTGAACAGCTCTTGCGCCATCAGGCGTTGGCCAGCCTCGTTCGGGTGCCCCACATCCAGGAAAAGGGCTTGACCGTTGCTGGATGCCTGACGAAAGACAGGCAGCGGATCGACGAAAAGCCAGCCGTTGCGCTCGGCATACTGGCGCAGCACATCCTGATAACGGGCCGCATCGACCCATGCCCGCGCGTCGCGCACCCCCGGCTCCACTTGCCAGCGCATGGGGGAAGGCATCAGCACCGTCAGCGCGCCGGCATCCCCGGCCGCGCCGCGCACCTCCGTAAGCAATTGCTCGGTGCTTTGCCAGCACACTTGATCCGTGCCGATTTTCCAGTCCACGGCGCAAGGCACAGTGCTGCGCGGGGCGGCGCTGTCCAGCACTCGCTGCACCAGTTGGGCCAGCTTGCTCTGCTGCGTCAACCAACTGCTGCTGCCCTGCCAGCCCACGGTACCCCACAGGTTATCGGAGGCGTCGTTCAGGTGCGCCTGCACGACGACGATGTCAGGCTGTAAGCCCAGGCCCGTGTCCTTCAGCCACAGCACCTCTTGCCAGGTGCCATAGCCGCTGACCCCCGCGTTGATCACCTCGAAACGCTGGTTCGGCCGCAGCGTGGCCAGCAGGCTGGCGAGCTGGCTGGGATAGGCATCTTCACCGCGCAGGCCCCAGCCAAAGGTGACGGAGTCGCCCAGCGCCAGGATGCGCACCTGGCCGTCCGGCTTGGGCTGGGCTATCTCGGCGCCGCGCAGCCCCAGGCTGTTAGTGCGAATCGGCACCTGTGTCCGCTCCACACTGCTCACGATCTCTTCGGGGAAGAAGCCCGTCCAGTTAGCCGCCATGCGATGGTGCAGGCGCTGGTCGGCGATGTACAAAGGCTGTTCGCCGCTGCCAGCAGCCAGTTGCACCCCTTCTTCAGCCTGGCCAGCAGCGGGCAGTTCAGCCAGGCTGGGCCGCAGGTCTATCAATCCCAGGCCATCGGTCAGCCGCACCAGCCCTTCAGCCAGCGCCAACCCCACCAACAGGGAAATCGCCAGCACGGCCAGGGTTTTGATCCAACGTGGCGCCCCCGTGCTGGCTGCATCGGGTGCAGCCAGCATCTCATGTTCAGCCTCTGCCTTCATTTTTCATCCTTATGAGTTTGCGCGGTCGGTCGTACTATTAGTCATCGGCGCCGGGCACTTGAATGTGCGCCTGCAACGAAGTCGGCCCAATCGATTTGGGTGCATTCAAAATGGGTTGGTCGAGTCATTGCGAGGAGGCCGCCGACGAAGCAATCCCCACGTGGCATGACGAGATTGCTTCGGCGCAGACGCCTCGCAATGACGGGGCTTCAACCAGTTTTGAATGCACCCAATCGATTTCAGCCAGCCAGGGGCGTCAAGTGCCCGGCGCCTGGTAGTTACACGCTGCCTGCTTACCATTGTTCGTCGTCGGGACTCCATGCCAGGCGGTGGGTAGTGTGGATCACGCGGCGCGTGCCGGTTTCAGCGCGCAGCACCAGGGAATTGGTCTCAGCCTCGCGGCCGTGCAGACGAACCCCCCGCAGCAGCAGGCCGTCGGTGATGCCGGTGGCAACGAAGAAGATATGCTGACTGCACACCATCTCGCCGCAGCTTAAAATGCGCTTGGTGTCCAGACCGGCGGCCAGCACCTCACCGCGCTCCTGCTCGCCCTGGGGCGCCAACCGGCCTAGCATCTTGCCGCCCAGCGCCTTGACCGCGCAGGCGGCAATCACCCCCTCGGCGATGCCGCCAATGCCCATCAGCAGATCGACGCCGCTGTCGGGGTAGGCTGCCATCAAGGCGCCGGCAATGTCGCCATCAGAGCGCAGCAGCACGCGCGCGCCCGCAGCGCGAATCTCCTCAACCAGGTGGTGATGGCGCGGGCGGTCCAGCACGAAGACCACCAGGTCGCGCACTGGCTTGTGCTTGACCCGCGCCACCAGCGCCAGCGTCCAGGCGGCTGGCGCGTCCAGGCACTCAGGCACCAGCGCCTCGGCCGCTGCTCGATCCACCACGATCTTCTCCATGTAGACCGCCGGCGCCGGAGACCACATGCTGTCGCGCGGGGCCAGACCGGCCACCGAGATGGCGTCGGAGTAGCCCAGGGCCAGGCGGCGCCGGCCGTCCACCGGATCGACGACGACATCGACCTCTGGCCCGTCGCCAGAGCCGACGCAGGCGCCGCTGTCCAACGGAGAGTGGCGGCCCAGCTTGCCCTCTTCGCCGACCACGATCCGGCCCTGCATGTCCAGCGTGTTCAATGTCCGCACCATAGCATCGGCGGCATCGTTGTCGGCTTCGTCGGCCTTGCCCAGACCCATCCAGCGGGTGGCGGCCAGGGCTGCGGCTTCGGTGGCGCGCACCAGGTCCAGTCCCAGGTTGCGGGGGGGAGGGGTAGCGTTCATGAGTCCTCCTTCAGATCGACCGCTTCCAGCAGCCCGGCTGCCTCCCAGGCCACCAGGCCACCTTCCAGCACAGCTACGTTGTGATAGCCTTGCTGGGTCAGCGCCTGCGCTGCGCGTTGGCTGCGCCGGCCGGTGCGGCAGGTTAGCACGATGTGCCGGTCGCGCGGCAGGTTCACCGTCTCTGTCAACATCTTGGGCAAGGGCAGCAGGTGCGACTGCGGAATGTGCGCCCGCTGATATTCGCGCGGCTCGCGCACGTCATAGATCAACGGCGGCGTTGGGGTGTGCAACTGTTCCCACAGGGTTCGCGCCGCAATGCTGGGCGCTGGCTGGCTGGGTTGGTCGGTGTGCAGGGTCAGGCCGGCCGGCAAAGTCTGCTTGGGCAGGTTTTGGCACTCTTTGAAGACCTTGAACTCGCATTCGTAGATGCACACCGCCGGGTCCAATACGTGGTAGAACAGTTTGCTGATCGCCGTGTCGTCGTCCAGAAAATGGTCGCTGCCCAGCCGGTCGACGAATCCGGTGGACTGCATGAACTCAAAGATTGGCTCTTGCACCCGCACCAGAAAGACGTCGCCGCCCTGTTCCCGGTAGCTGCGCACGGTGCTCTCCAGCATGTGGATGCCGCTGATGTCGATCTGGTCTACGCTGACCATGCGCAATAACAGGTAGCGCTGTTGAGGTTGCTGCGCATGGCCGCGCACGATGATCTCCTCCACGTGAGGCGCTGCGCCGAAGTAGAGGTCGCCGCGTATCTCCAGGATGCCCAACTGAGGGCAGGAGGGGCGCTGCTGTGTCTGCTGCGGCACCAAGTGCTTGAATTGTTCGTCGGGCACCACCGGGTAGACGCGCGGCGCGCTGGTGCGCCAGATAAAATAGGCCAGCGACATCAGCACACCCGTCAGCACGGCGAACTGCAAGGGCAGCAGCAAGGTGGCGCTGATTGTCACCACCATGATCAGCTTGTCGCCCTGGGTGCTCTGCCAGATGCGGGCGATCTCGCGGCGGTCCACCATGCCGTAGGCTGTGACCAACAGCACGGCTGCCAGGGCTGTGCGCGGCACGTAGGCCGTGAAGGGCGCCAGCGCCAGCATGGCGATCAACACGAAAAGACCCGATGCGGCAGCGGCCACTGGCGAGCGTGCTCCTGCCTCGAAATTGACCGCCGAGCGGGTGAAGGAACCAGAGCACGTGAAGCCAGAGAAGAAGCCACAGGCGATGTTGGCCAGGCCCTGGCCGACGAACTCCTGGTTGCTGTTGACCCGCTGCCCGGTCTGGCTGCCGATTGAGCGAGCGATGGACATGGCCTCGATCAGGCCGATGACGGCAATGGCCAGCGCGCCGGTGGAAAGCTGGCCGATCAGGTCGATGTCCAGCAGGGGCAGGTCGGCCAACGGCGGCAGGCTGCGCGGCAGCTCGCCGATCACGGCCACGCCCTTTTGGTCCAGCCCCAGCACTGCCACCACCAGAGCTGAGGCGACCATAGCCAGCAGCGGGCCTGGCGCTTTGGGCGCTCGCATGCGCAGAACGATCAGAAAGGCCAGCGTCCCCAGGCCCAGCAGCGCTGTGGCCGGGTCCAGCAGCGTGATGGCGCCGGCGATGTCGGTAAGCTGGGTCATCAGGCCTGGCGCGCTGCCGATAGGCAGTCCCAGCAAGTTGCGGATCTGGCCCACGGCGATGAGCACGCCAGCGCCGGCCGTGAAGCCGACGATTACCGAGTCCGAAATGAAGTTGACCAGCACCCCCAGCCCAGCTACCCCCATCAACAGCCGCAGCAGGCCTACCATCACCGCCAACAGCCCGGCCGCGGCCAGGTATTCAGGCGAGCCAGCCGCTGCCACGCTGAGCAGGATCGAGAGCAAAAGCAGCGACGCTGCGTTGGTGGGGCCGGTGTGCAACTGGTTAGAAGATCCCCAGAAGGCGGCCACGACGGCAGCGATGACCGCAGTGTACAGCCCCATCTGCGGCGGCAGCTCGGCCACCAGGGCGTAGGCAATAGCCTGCGGCAGGAGCACCACGGCCACCGTTACCCCAGCTACCAGGTCAGGCCGCAAGTTATCGCGCCGATAGGCGCGCACCATGCGCGCCGGTTGCAGGAAGTAGCCAGGAATGGCGCTTAACGCTGTGGCTTTGGTGCGGGAGGGGGGCAACTGTGGGGCGACGCTCGCTTGCATGGTTGTGCTTACCTGGGCAAGGCTCAAGCGGATGGGGACAGCCGGTGCAGGCAATTTTAGCACAGCAGGCGCAAAATGCCAATCACTTAGCAACTGTCCGTAAACAACCTGTCGGCATGGCTCGGTCGGAGACCGGCCAAAGCGCAAACTCAATGGCGGACAGTTACTTACTTTGACAAAGGAGGGATGTTGCCTAGAATCAACCGTAACTGTTCGCCACAGGCGTCGTGCGTTTGAATGGTTACAGTTTATGTCTGCACAAAACTCATCAGGCGACCGCGATCGCACCCCTCCTTCCGGTCAAATGCGCGCTGGCGGCGGGCTGCTCCCTAACCTCAAACTCTACGTCGACCGCCAGGCGGCCACCCCGCTGCGCTATGCCTGGGAACAGACGATCATGGCCGTTGGGGGCTGGGTGCCCAGCGTGGCTGGCGTCGCTTTGCGCTCTTTGCTCTATAAGTCGATTTTGCAGATGGATGGGGTGGCGGCCATCGAGAACCATGTGCGGCTTCGTTTTGCCAGCAACATCCGCCTGGGCGCGGGCGCGTATATCGACCAGGGCGCGTATTTGCACGCCACGCCGGGCGGCATCGAGATCGGCCCCGGCAGCTTCGTGATGCACGGCGCGGTGCTGCACGTCTACAACTTCCGCGACCTGCCCCACGCCTTCATCCGCATCGGCCGCGACAGCCTGATCGGCGAGTACAATGTGCTGCGCGGCCAGGGCGGCATCACCATCGGCGACCGGGTTTATACTGCGCCGCTGGCCCAATTGTTAGCCGTCAACCACGTCTACGACGACCCGACGCGGCCGATGGTGGACCAGGGCATCACCGCCCAAGGCATCGTGGTCGAGGACGACGTGTGGATCGGCGCCGGCGCGATCGTCACCGATGGCGTGCGCATCGGCCGCGGCGCAGTGGTGGCGGCAGGCGCAGTGGTCACCAGCGACGTTCCCCCCCAAACCGTAGTCGGCGGTGTGCCGGCGCGGGTGTTGAAGGTGATTGGGTGACTGGATGAGTGTGTCATGCTGAGGTCCGCCGAAGTGTGTCATGCTGAGGTCCGCCGAAGCATCCCCTCGGTGCGGCTGGGCGCCGGGATTCTTCGCTGGTGTTGTGCGGCAGAGCAAGAATCGGGTCAGACCCGCTCAGAATGACAGGGTTGGTGATCAGGTTTTATTCGGGCGCAAGTGAGGATGCTATGACGACACTCTCGGTAGTGATTCCGGCCTTGAACGAAGAGGATGGCATAGCGGCCATCATGCAGCGGGTGCTGGCAGTGGCGCCGGCCCTGCACGAGGTGGGCGTCGACGGCTTGGAGCTGATCGTGGTGGATGACGGCTCGACGGATGGCACGGCGTCGATTGTCAACAGCACGCCCGGCGCCACCCTGGTGCAGCATCCCGTCAACAAGGGCTATGGCGCGGCGCTCAAGACCGGCTTTCGCGCGGCCCAGGGCGAGCTGCTGGCCTTCCTGGACGCGGACGGCACCTACCCCCCCGAATATTTTCCCAAGCTATGTGACACCCTGCTGCGCAACAACTGCGACATCGTGGTCGGCTCGCGCATGGCAGGGGCCGAGAGCGAGATGCCGCTGACGCGGCGCATCGGCAACACCGTCTTCGCCGGCATGATCAGCCTGCTCAGCCGGCAGCGCATCACCGACAGCGCCAGCGGCATGCGCGTCTTCCGCCGCGCGGCGCTGGAGAAGCTCTACCCCCTGCCCGACGGGCTGAACTTCACGCCGATCATGAGCACGCGCGCGCTGCATGAGGATGTCAAGATGGTCGAGGTGGCCATCCCCTACAGCGAGCGGGTCGGCCGCAGCAAGCTGAGCGTGGTGCGCGACGGCACGCGCTACGTGCAGACCATCACCTGGACCGCGCTGAACTACAACCCGGTGCGCATCCTGGGCGGGCTGGCGCTGGCTTTGCTGGGGCTGGCCGGGGTGATCGCCTTTGCCACGCTGGTCGCCCGCCTGGCCGGCCGCACCGAGATCGGCCCGCTGGGCGCGTTCGCCCTCTTCGCCATGCTGGTGCTGGCCGTCACCGGGGTCAGCCTGTTCAACCTGGGCGCAACCTTCAACTACCTGGTGGCGTTGTTTCACCGCCGGCCAGTCAAGCAAGGGCTGTTTGGCAAGCCGATCTTCGACCCGCCGCTGGACCGTCACTTCTGGTGGATGGGGCTGCTGGGCATGGCTGTGGGGCTGGGGCTGAGCCTGCTCAGCCTCATTCTGGCCCTCAGCGGCTGGCCGGCCAGTCGCATGTGGTTCTACTACCTGCTCAGCGCCGCGGCCTTCCTCGTCGGCCTGCAATTTCTGGTTTCGTGGATTTTGATGCGAGTCCTGGAAGAGCTGAGCCAACGGGACGCGCTGGCGGCGGAGGATCTGGGACGGTAGATTGGTTGATTGGTGATTGGTAGATTGGTAGGCTGGTAGATTGGTAGGCCGGCAGGCGCGTGACCAATGTACCAATCTACCAACGGAGCACGACAATGAACGAGACGAACGGCACTGGACATACTGGACGAGACGAACAACTGAAGCGCAACCTGGGCACGCGGCGGGTGCCGCCGCTGCGGGCGTCGAACTTCCCCGACGCGGGCGCGGCCGTGCAGACGTTGACATCCTCGACGCGGCCGGCCGGCAGCGTGGATGTGCTGCTGGTCAACCCGCCCTCGCCCGACGGCGGCATCTGGATCCGCAGCCAGCACCGGGTGGGCCGGCGCAGCCGCGAGAACATGATCTGGCCCCAGGTCAGCCTGGCCCAACTGGCCAGCCTGCTGGCGCCTGACTACACCGTGGAGATCGTGGACGCCATCGCCACCCGCATGACGTGGCCGGAGTTCGAGCGCATCCTCGAGCAGCGCCGGCCCAGGTACTACCTGACCCAGGTCACCGCGCCCACCCTGCGTAACGACATGTACGGCGTCTTCCTGGCCAAGTGCCTGGGCGCGCAGACGCTGGCCTTCGGCACCCACGTCACCCCCATGACGCTGGAGACCATGCGTCCTTTCCCGGCGCTGGACTTCGTGCTGAGGGGCGAGCCCGAGGCCACCCTGCGCGAGCTGCTCGACCACTTCGAGGGCAAGAGCCCGTCCGATCCCCGCGTCGCTAAGCTCGTGGCGGATACGAAGATGTTACAGGTGGCAGGTCGCAAGGGGCAATCGGCAATGGTCAATGTTCAATTGCCAATTGTCAATTCCGAATTGACCATCGGTTCTCCCTTTGCGCCGGCCACGTTGGAGCGGGTGGCGGAGGACGTGCTGGGCGAGGCGGAGCAGTCGCCGTTGGCCGGCATTTTGGGCTTGGCCTGGCGGCACGGGGGCGAGATCATCATCAACCGCGACCGGCCCTTCTTCCCATCGATGGACGACCTGCCTATGCCGCTGCACCATCTGCTGCCGCTGGATCGGCAGCGCATGCCGATGATCAAGGGGCCGTTTACCTTCATCGTCACCAGCCGCGGCTGCCCGGCCGGCTGCAAGTATTGCATTAAGCACGTGTCGTACCAGAACAGCGTGCGGCTGCGCTCGCCGCAGGCCATCTACGACGAGCTGGTGCTGCTGGCCGAGCTGGGGGTGCATAACGTCCACATGTACGCCGACCTGTTCACCGTCAACCGCCAGCAGGTGGTGGACCTCTGCAAGTTGATCATCGCCAACGGCCTCCAGGTCAACTGGACCTGCAACAGCCGGGTGGACTACGTGGATGAGGAGATGCTGTCGCTGATGGGCCAGGCCGGCTGCTACCTGATCTCGTGGGGCATCGAGAGCGCCAACGAGCAGATCCTCAAGCGGGCTCACAAAGGCTACCGCAAGGAGCAGGCCACCCTGGCGCTGAACTGGGCCCACGCGGCCGGCATCAAGAACTGGGGCTATTTCATCATCGGCCTGCCGGGCGAGACCGAGGAGACGATCCAGGAGACCATCGCCTACTCCAAGAGCCTGCCGCTGGACATCGCCCTCTTCCACATCGCCGCGCCCTACCCCGGCACCCCCTTCTTCTACGAAGTGGTCGAGAACAACTGGTTCCGGCCTGGCACCCAATGGGAAGAGGTGGACATGGATCAATCCACGGTGCTGGACTACCATGAGACCGGCCTGTCGGCCGAGCGGCTGGAATACTGGCAGAAGCGGGCCACGAGGGAGTGGTCCTTCCGCCCTGGCCCGATGATCACCTTCGCCAAGGGGCTGAACACCTGGGACGGCTTCAAGTCGGCCGTCAGCGTGGGCGTGCAAACCCTCAAGTTCGTGGCCAGTTGAACTGCCTGTGACTTTCAACACCCTTCTTGGCTCCAGCGGCCAGCGGCGGCGTAAGCGCAAGGCAGCAAGCAGCCGCTCAGTCCCGCTGAGCGCAACGTTTCCCGCTGCGCTGCTCTTCCTGGCGGCCGGGCTGTGGTATCTGCGCCCGTCGCTGGCAGTGTGGCCGCTGCTGTTGGTGGGGGTGGCTTGGCTGTTGTGGCTGGTTCAGACCGATACGCTTTTCCCCCGCAGCGCGTTCGACGGCCCCCTGGCCCTCTTCCTGCTGGCTGCCGCCGTGGGCGCATCGATCTCAGTCGACCGGACTACCGCCTGGGATAGCAGAGTCTACACCTTTCTGGGCGCGGTGGTGCTCTATTACGCCGTGTTGGTGACGCCGCAGCGGGTCAAGCTGAACGAGCGGCGTTTTGAGCCGCTGCGCCTGCTGCTGTTGCTGCTGCCCAGCGTCGTAGCTGTCTATTTTCTGCTGACCACCGATTGGCAGGCCTGGCAGGATAAGATGGGCTGGCTGGGGCCGCTGCTGCCGCTACTGACAGCGCTGCGCCAACCGGCTCCCGGCCATCTGCTCCATCCCAACATGGCCGGTGGGCTGTTGGCCGCGCTGCTGCCTTTGCAGGTGGGCGCGCTGCGTTGGACCAGCAGCTCCCGCTGGGCGCGTCTGGCTGGTTTAGCCTTGCTGGCTCTTTCCCTGTTGGGCCTGCTGGTCACCACCTCGCGCGGCGCATGGGCGGCTCTGCTGGCAGTAGCAGGACTTTGGCTGCTGTGGCGGGCCGTTGGCCGGCTGCTAGACCGCGCCTTTCCCCTGCCCGACCCGCAGCCCGACGGCGAGTCGCCGGCAGCGTCGCGGCGGCGGCTGGCTCATGGCGGCGCTGTGCTGCTGCTGTTGATGAGCGGGGCAGCGCTGGCGCTGATGCTGTTGAGCGCCATGCCGTTGGGGGAACGCCTCTGGCAGGCCGCCAACAGCAGCCGCCTGACCCTGTGGGCTGACACGCTGCATCTGTTGCAGGACACGCCGCTGACCGGCCTGGGCTTCGAGGCATTTCAGATGGCCTACGTCTCCTACGTGCTGCTGCTTCATGTGGGCTATCAGCCGCACAGCCACAGCCTGCTGCTGGAGATTTGGCTGCGCCAGGGGCTGTTGGGTCTGCTGGCCATGGCCTGGATCGTCATCACTGTGCTGCGCCTGCGCCATTCTCCCTCCCGGTGGCGGCCGTGGGCGCTGGCTTCGCTGGCCGTGATCGCTCTGCACGGCGTGGTTGACATCCCGCTCTACGGCGGGCGCGGCATGATGCTGGCTTTTATCCCGTTGGCGCTGCTGGCGCGCGGGCCGCACGGTGAGCCGCTGCGGCTGCCTGCGCGCACAAACCGGATGCTGGCGGCTGCGGCCGCTCTTGTCCTGGCCGGCGCGCTGTTGGTCTTCTTGCCGGCTGGGCGGTCGATCGTGCAGACCAACCTGGGCGCGCTGGCTCAGACCCAGGCAGAGATGGCGCTCTATCGCTGGCCTCAGTGGCCGCTGCAAGACGAGCTGCGCCGCACCGGGGCAGTGGACTTGGCGCCTATTGTTGCCCGCTATCAGGCGGCCCTGGACGAAAACCCGCGCAACGCGGCCGCCAATCGTCGCCTGGGCCAGATCGAGCTATCCTTGGGCCAATACGACACGGCGCGACGACACCTGGAGGCGGCCTATGCGGCTGCGCCTGGCCATCGCGCCACGCGTCAGATGCTGGCCGAGAGCTACGCCATCGACGGTGAGCTGGAACGGGCTGCCGCCCTGCTGGGCACTGTTGACGTGAGTCAAAACCAGATGGATGCGCGCATCTGGTGGTATAATCACATCGGCCAGCCAGATCGGGCCGACTTGATTCGCCAGGCAAAGATGTTAGCCGGCCAGTAAGCCCAGCCAGAGCGCAAATCTGCCAAAGACTCACCAAGCCACCAACCGACCAACTTCCCAATCGACCAATCCACCACCCCATGAAACTACCAACCTTGCGCAAACAAAAACCGCAGCCCTTCGTGACAGTCGTCTCTGGTCTGCCGCGTTCAGGGACATCGATGATGATGAAGGCGTTGGAAGCCGGCGGGCTGGCCATCGTGACCGACGCACAGCGCGTGGCTGACGAGGACAATCCCAAGGGTTACTACGAGATGGAGCGCGTCAAACAACTGGACAAGGGCGACACCGCCTGGGTGGCAGAGGCCCAGGGTAAAGTCGTCAAGGTGATCTCGGCCTTGCTGGAACACCTGCCAGCCGCCTATCAATACCGCGTGATCTTTATGCAGCGAGCGCTGCCAGAGGTGTTGGCCTCGCAGAAGAAGATGCTGGAGCGCCGCGGGGAGCCTACCGACCGTGTGAGCGACGAAGAACTCACCCGTCTCTTCAGCAAACACCTGCAAAAGGTCGATCTCTGGCTGCGCGCCCAGCCGAATTTCCAGGTGCTGAACGTAGATTACAACCGCATGTTGGCTGATCCAGCACCCTATATCCGTCAAATCAATCAGTTTCTGGGCGGCGCGCTCGACGAGCAACGCATGGCCCAGGTGGTCGATCCAAGTTTGTATCGCAATCGGGCGTAGGGCAGGCGCCAGAGCAGGTGAGCGGGCAACCCTCCTCTCACCCTTTGTCGTTCCTCCTCTCTCCCTCCTCTCTTTCTCATTCAGAATATGACACGACAACGCATGGACCCAACACTGGCATCTGCCCTTCTACTGATCCTGCTCTCCACCGCCTTCGGCGTCGCCGGTCAGACGGCGCTCAAGCTGGGCGTCAGCCAGCCTGGCGTGGCCGAAACCGCGACCGGCGTCTTTTCGATCATTGGGCTGATTTTCAAATCGCCGCTGGTCATGCTGGGGCTGGTTTTTTACGCTGCTGGCGCGCTGGCCTGGATTGCCGTGCTGGCGCGGCTGGACCTGAGCGTGGCCTACCCTTTCTTGGCGCTTAACTTCGTGCTGGTCACGCTGTCAGGCCGCTTTTTGCTGGGGGAAACGGTGCCGCCGCTGCGCTGGCTGGGTATTCTGGTCATCATCGCCGGCATCCTGTTGGTAGCCAGAAGCACCAATACCTAGTTCAGGGGCGTGGCCTTGGTGCGCACCTTATGTGACCGCGCCAGCAGTGCGGCTGGCGCCAGCAGCCCCAGGGTGGCAAGACCGAGCAGCGGAGCCAGGCCCGGCCAACTGATCTGTGGATAGGGCGACCATGCCAGCGAAGCCCGGCTGGACGGCAGCGCATACACCGCTAGCGTGACCACAGCCGCCAGAGTCATGAGGGTATCCCGGCTGCTCCACGCCTCGCGGCGATAGACGCTGCGCTGCACGCGGCGTCCCTGATGCCACAGAGCCAGCAGCAGAGCGCCGATGCCCAACGCCACCAGCGCCCAGCCAGCAACCGGCTGCTGCCAGAACAGCAGCAGCAACAAACCAGCCAGCAGGGCCGCCAGCCCGGCCGCCAGCGCCACGCGTGAGAAATCCTGGCCCGTGCGCGGGAGTGCGCCCAGGCTGCCAAAGCCGCGCGCCGTCATTGCCTCGGCCAGTTGAAAGGCACGCTCCAGCCCGCCTACCAACAGCGGCATGAACAGCGGCAGCCAGTCGCGCACCCCCCGCACCTGATGGCCGCGCATCCGCTGGGCGTCGCGAATCTGGTAGAACTGCTCCAGCGTTGTGGGCACGTAGGAGACGGCGATAGAGATGGTCACGGCCACCGGGTAGAGCGCGCGGGGGATCATGCGAATCAGCGCCTGCGTCGGCAGCGCCTGATAGAGCACGTTGAAGGCCAGCAGGAAGCCCACCAGCACCAGGCCGTTGACTGCCCCGAACACCAGCGCTTCCAGAGTCCAGGGGCCGCCGATCAAAGGAATGCTGGCTGGCAAGCTCCACAGCACTGTCCGCCCGAAATGCGCGCTGGCGAAGTTAAACAGCGCCGACGTGGCGACGATCAGCAGTCCCAGGCGCAACAGCGGCAGCGGCAGCACAGGCGTGTAAGCCTCGCGGCGCAGCGCTTGGCTGACCCCCGTGAGACAGGCCAGAATCAGCAGCAGATAGAGGGGATTGCGGGTCAACGACAGCGTGACGATGGCTGCGGCCAGCCAGATCAGCCAGGCGCGAGGGTGGATCACGTCGGCTCCCCGCGGCGCTGCTGAAGAAGTGGCCTGGGCGCAGGGGCAGGGCGTTTTGCAGTGGCCGGCGTGGCCGGCATCGCGCGGGCGGGCGCGTTTTCAGGCTCGTATTCGAAGCTGAAGCGCTGCTGGAAGCGGCGCAGCGCGCGCAGTGTGGCTGCGCCGAAGGCCAGCACCAACAGCACATTGCCCAGGATCCCAAAGATGTCCCACAACAGCGACGTGGCCAGGTAGTAGACGGCATAGCGGCGCACCGTCTCGCCCATCGTCACCCCCGCCTGCCAGTACTGCTCGGCCGGGCCGGTCATGAACGGCCAGAACCACAGGTTGATCACGACGCCGAAGAACAGGCCAGCCAGCCCGGCGAACGCGGCCAGCACAGCCAGCTCGCGGCGGCTGCCCGGTTGTCCGCCCACCAGGCGCACCAACAGCCAGGCCAGCGGCGCTAACAGCCCCATCCAGCCGGCGGTGAACATCTGGCCGGGCAGCCAGGGGCCGATGCCGCCGGTGATCAGGGCCGACACCAGCAGGGTCAACGCGCCCATCAGAAAGCCAAAGCGCGCGCCGAAAATGTAGCCGGTCAGCATGATCAGGAAGAAGATCGGGGTGAATCCGCCTGGGCCGGGGATGCTGACCTCGACGAAGCGCAGCACCGAGTTGATCGCCACCAGCACGCCCAGCAGGGCGATGATCTTCGCGCTGACGGTTTGGCCTTGCACCTCGAAGAGCAACGCCAGAAAGCAGAGCGCAACCAGCGCCGTCATCAGCAACGGCGTGCTCACCGGGCTGGCTGCGCCGGCTTGGGGACGCAGCGTGGCCGTCACAAAGGGGTGCAGCAGGGCCAGCAGGCCGATGCCCGCCGTCAAGCCGTAGATAGCCCACGACACCACGCGCGCCGGCGGGCGGCTGAAGCCGCTGCTGCGAATGCCTGCCAGCAGGCTGCCGCGCCGTGCCGCCCGGCCCAAGCTGAATACTGCCGTCAACGTTACGATGAGCAGGGCTAAGGGCGCGTAGTCGGGGCGGCTGGTGGTCAGCAACGCAGCTTCCACTGGCCGGGCCGGCGCGTTGCCTGCTGTTGGGTCCAGGCGCGGCGGCAGGGCAGGATCGGTGACCCGGTAGACGCTGGACCGGGGCGCGGCCGGCGCAAGAGCAGCCACGGCCTGCGGCGTGGGCGTCGGGGTTGGGGTGTTGACGACCAGCGCCACGGCCAGGGGCTGGTCTGCATCGTCCGCAGCGTCAGCCTGGGCCGGGGCGGAATCAGCTTCGGCCAGCGCAGCCGCCTCTTCCCCAGGTGCTCTCGCCTCCATTGGCGGCGCAGTTGGGAGATCGGCCGCTGGCGCGGCCGCCAACAACGGTGCAACCAGCGCAGCAGCCTCGACCGGCGCAGGGGTCCAGGTGGGCGTCGGGGTCGGCGTGTCGCTGGGCAGGGCGAGCAGCGTCGTCGGCGTGGGCGGCGGCGTGTTGGTCGGCCAGGGCGTCCAGGTGGGCGTGGGCGGCGGTGTGTTGGTCGGCCAGGGCGTCGAGGTGGGCGTGGGCAGCGGCGTGTTGGTCGGCCAGGGCGTCGAGGTGGGCGTGGGCAGCGGCGTGTTGGTCGGCAGCGGCGTCCAGGTGGGCGTGGCTGTGGCCGGCGCACAGATCTGCTCGAAGGTGTACAGCGGCGGCGTTGCGCCTTGCGCCACGGTGCCCGCGCCCCAGGCCCAGCCCTCCACATCGCCATGGCGCACGATGCGCGAGCTGGCGCCCAGGCTGGAATAGGCCCACTGGCCGTTGTGGAGATAGTTGTAAGACCAATAGACGCAGGGCGAGCTCATGCATTGGCACCAGCAGGGCTGGCCCGGGAAATTGCACCCCTGGGGACCGATCTTGCACACAGCGCCGCCCATGGGGCTATACTCGATCAGCACGTCGAAGCCCGCAGCCGCCAGCACCTGCTCACCCGTGGCCTGGCCGCCAGCGCCCAAGTCGATGCAGGCTGTGTGGACCACGCCGTCGCCGAAGTCGATGACGATGCCGGCGCGTGCGGTCTCCGGGCCTTGAGCCCAGGTGGTCTCGCCTGCTGCCGCGGCCGCTGCCAACAGCAACAACGCCAAAATCAGCGCGCGCGCGGTTGTCCTGCGTGTACGGCGCAGAAGATGAGCGGGCGGCAGCAGACGAGAGACGATCATGGTGTTCAGTTCCTCAGCATCAGCGGCAGGAACCACTGCTGCGGCTGGCGAATGGGCAGCGGCTGGCCGGTCAGGCCGGCCAGCGCCTGATAGGTTGAGAAGGGATCGTTGGGGCCAGAGAAGCCGGGGAAGCCGCCGGCCGGGCTCTGCAAGGCTAGCAGCGCTTCTGGCGCCGAGCGCAGAGTCAGCGCGCTGGCCGTGCCATCGCTAATCCAGGTGGTCCAGCTCAGGCTACGCGGGTTCTGGTCGTAGGCGGCCAGCCCTTGCAGAACCATGCCGGTGGAGCCAGCATCGGTGTCGCCAGAGAAGCCGGGGAAGCCGCCGTCTTCGTTCTGCGCGCTGCGCAGGAAGGCCAGGCCAGCCTGCACTGCCGCGTTGTCGCGCTCGACGCGGGCCGCGGCCAGCGCCTGCAAGGCCAGGCCGGTGCTGTCCACATCGGCGCTGCTGGCGTTGGCGCTGAAGCCCCAGCCGCCGCCGGTGGCTGCAATGTCGATCAGGCGTTGCACCGCCGCGGCCGGGAGCGGCTGGCGAGCGGCTGCCAGGCCCAGCAGCGCGAAGGATTGATCCCAAACGCTGCCGCTGCCGTACTGGCCGCTGGCCGGCTGATAGAAGCCCTCGATGGCGGCCACCAGATCGACGCCGCCGAAGCTGCGCGGGTTGGCCCCGCCAGCCACGGCGCCCACAGCCAGCTTGCCTGCGGCTGATGCGCCCTGGGCGGCGTAGGCCGGCGCCTGGGCTGCCAGGTAGGTCATGGGCGTGTTGCTGCCCACTGTGAAGTCGTTGGGGTCCTGCCCGGCCAGCGCAATGGCCAGCACTGCGTCGATAGTCGCGCCGGGGTTGAAACCGGCAAAGCTGCCATCGGCTTGCTGCTGGCCGGCCACCCAGTCGATCCCAGTGCGCAGCGCCACGGCCGGGCTGAGGTAAGGCAAAGGTTTGCCGGTCAGACCGGGCACGGCCTGCTGTGTGGCGAAGAGATTGGCCGGCGGATCGATGTAGACAAAGGCGCCGTTGGCAAGCTGTTGGCCCAGCAGGAAGTCGACAGGGGTGGCGGCGCTGATGGTCCAGCTTGCGCCCAGGGGATCTTGCCCGGCAGCCAGGATACCCTGCACAGCAAACGCAGTCGAGTTTGTGTTGCTGTCCACGCCCCATGGCTGGTCGGGCGAGGCCGCGAAGCCGCCGTCGCTGTTGGTGAGCTGCACGGCGCGCAGATAGGTCAGGCCGGCGACCACGGCCGGATGGGAGGCGGGCGCGCCCGACGCGATGAGAGCCTGCACGGCCAGGGCGGTGCTGTCCGAGTCGCTGGCAACGCCGGCCGCCCAGCCCCAGCCGCCGTCGGCGTTGGCCTGGCTGGCCAGGCGGGCAATGGCGGCCGCCGGCGCAGCTTCGCCTGCGGCCTGCAGGCCCAGCATGGCCCAGGCCTGGTCGGAGTTGTTGGCGCCGTAAGCGCCTGTGCCAGCGCTGTAGGTATTGTTGATGACAGCAACCAGGTTGGCGCCGCCGAAGCTGCGCGGATCCTGGCCTGCGGCGGCTGCGCCCACGGCCAGCTTGCCGGCCGCGGCTGCGCTTTGGCCGGAGAACGTGGCCGCGTTGGCGGCCGCGTAGTCCACCAGGGAGGGCGCATCTGGCAACACACGCCAGGCGTCAGGCCGTTGGTTAGCAGCGGCCACAGCCAGGATTACGTCCACCGTGCCTCCGACGTTGTTGCCCATGCTGCCATTGGCAGTCTGTTGCGGGCGCATCCACTGCAAGGCGGCGTTGGCAGAGAGGATCTCTGGCGTGACGTCAGGCGGGTTGCTGCCGCTTCCACCCCAGGCCCAGCCTTCGACTGCGCCGTTGCCGATGATCGTGGAGGCAGCGCCGACCATGTAGCCTTGCCAGGCGCCGTTCCAGAACTTGTAGCCCCAGAACTTGTTGGCGTTGCAGAAGCAGTTGCTGGCCGGGCAACCCACGCCCTCGATGGCGCAGACAGCCGTGCCGAAGCTGAAGTCGACCGTGGTGAGCTGCAGGCCGGTGCGTTGTAAGGCCTGCAGGCCCGAGATGGTGGTAGCAGTAAACGTAACCCGTCGGGTGATGGTGTGGCCATCGCCAAAGTCGATGACCACGTCGGCGGTGTTGGGACCTTCTTGAGTTTCGAGCGCGCGAGCGGGCGCTGCGCCGCTGGCTGTTGGCAGCAGAAGCAGCGCAAAGAGCAGAATCAGGCCAGCCAGCGTTGCCAGGGCTGCCAGCCGGCGCGGTTGCGGGATCGATGCGTTCATAGGTGTGTGGTGTCTCCTCTGCGAGGTGGAGCTAAAACGAAAAACGCCCGACGGGTTAACGTCGGGCGTTTGTTGTCAGGGGCCTTAGTTGGGCCTTGGGTACAAGGGCTTACAACTGGGGGTCACGGCATAGTCCGCCTTCCTTTCCGTCGAAGGATGATAGCGGGCGTACAGTGGCGGTCGTCCTGGCTTATGGCGGAGTGAAAGGTTGCAGGTTGCAGGTTGCAGGTTGACAGACACCTGCCACTTGCCACTTGCCACTTGTAACTTCCGCCAATTACAGTTGCGCGACAGCGCCGGACTGACCCTTGGTAGGGGTGTCACCGGCTTCGCCTGAGCTTCGATGGGCTCACCCATGGTATCCGGGCCATGGGTTCCACTGACGGCCAACAATTCGATTGTTAAACATCGCTGGCAGGCCAGCAAATGCCACTATAGCACAGGCCATGCTGGCTGTCAAGGTTTACTGAACAACATTACCCCACCGAGTCGTCGCGGTCGATGTTCATCTCCTGGAAGCGGCCGGTGACCATGTAGATTACCCGCTCGGCCAGGTTGGTGGCCAGGTCGCCGAAGCGCTCCAGCTCGCGGGCGGCGCGCAGCGCTTCGTAGGTAGCCTCAATCTTGTCCGGCGTTCGGGCGTCGGCCATATGGGCCATGATCTGGCCGAAGATGCGGGCGTAGAGCGCGTCCACCTCGTCGTCCTGCCTGGCCACGGCGTTCGCCAGGTCGATGTTGTCATGGGCGTAGGCGGTCATGGTCTGGTTGAGCATGCGCCCCACCTTGAGGCCCATCTGGCGCAACTCGGCCGGCCGCGGGATATCGGGCGACTGCACCATGTGCGGCACGACCTTGGCGATGCCCTTGGCCTGGTCGCCCATGCGCTCCAGGTCGATGATCATGTTCATCACTGTCACCACCGAGCGCAGGTCGCGCGCGGCCGGCTGTTGGGTGACGATCAAACCGAAGCACTTCTCCTCGATCTCAAAGCGGATCAGGTTGACCTCGTTGTCCAGGGCGAAAACCTCTTTGGCGCGCGCTGTGTCCAGACGTTCCAGCGCGTCCATCGCCACGTGTAACTCATGCTCGACCATGCTGCCCATCTTGAGGACGTCCGTGCGCAGCTCCTCAAGCTGCTGTTCAAACCGCTGACGAATACCCATGATGCACCTCTCTCGTGATTGTGACCGATCAGCCTGCCAGTGGGACGTTGGTTGAGTAGTCTGCGTATCGAAACCAACGTCCCACTGGCAGGCGGTACGACTCGTGATTTAGCCTCGACGGCCGGTGATGTAAGCCTCTGTCAATTCCTCTTTCGGCGAGCTGAAAATCGTCTCGGTGCGGCCATATTCCACCAGCCGGCCCAGCCAGAAGAAGCCGGTCCAGTCGGAGGCGCGGGCGGCCTGCTGCATGTTGTGGGTCACGATCACGATGGTGTACTCGCTGACCAGTTGGCGCATCAAATCCTCGACGCGCAGCGTGGCCACCGGGTCCAGCGCCGAGCAGGGCTCGTCCATCAGGATCACCTCCGGCTGCACGGCGATGGCGCGGGCGATGCACAGCCGCTGCTGCTGGCCGGGGTTCAGCTCCAGCGCCGAGTCCTTCAGCCGGTGGCGCACCTCGTCCCACAGGCTGGCGCCCTCCAGACTGCGCTGCACGGTCTGATCGAGGCTGCCTCGCTTGGCCATACCCAGCACGCGCGGCCCGTAGGCCACGTTGTCGTAGATGCTCTGCGGAAACGGATTGGGGCGCTGAAACACCATGCCAATGCGCTGGCGCAGCGCCACCACGTCCAATTGTGGGGCGTAGATGTCCTCGCCGTCCAGCAAGATCTGGCCCTCGGCGCGCGTGCCGGCGATGGTGTCGTTCATGCGGTTCAGGCAGCGCAGGAAGGTCGACTTGCCGCAGCCCGACGGGCCGATCAACGCCGTGATCTGTCGGGCGCGGATGGGCATGTTCAGGTCGATCAGCGCCTGAAAGTCGCCGTAGTAGAAGTTGAAGTTGTTGACTTCGATCTTGTTCTGCATGAGGGTAGATTGGTAGATTGGTAGACTGGTAAATTGGTCGCCATCCGCCGGTCGAGTAGGCGTCCCGCAGGGCCGTATCGAGACCCTCAAGCTCAGTGCGGCGCTCAACCCGCGTGAGTCCAACTAGGAGTCACGGGTTAACCAAACCGGCCTGTGATGTAATCCTCGGTGCGCTTGTTCTGCGGGTGGAGGAACATGCGCTCGGCCTGGGCCACCTCGATTAGCTCGCCGTCCAGGATGAAGCCGGCCCGATCGGCCACGCGCGCGGCCTGCTGGACGCTGTGCGGCACCATGATGATGGTGTAGCGTTCCCGCAGGTCGCGCAGGGTCTCTTCGACCACAGCCGTGGACAGGGGATCCAGGCCGGAGGTGGGATTGTCCAGCAGGATCACCTCAGGCTCCATAGCCAGGCTGCGGGCCAGGCAAAGGCGCTGCTTCTGGCCGCCGGACAGGGCCATGGCCGAGGTGTCCAGCCGGTCCTTGACCTCGTCCCACAGCGCGGCCTGCTCCAGCGAGTGCTGGACGCGCGCATCCAGGGTCGCCTTGTCCTTGAGGCCGGCCATCTGCAAGCCGTAGGTCAGGTTGCTGCGGATCGAGCCGGGCAGCGGAGTCGGGATGGCAAAGACCATGCTGATGCGCCGGCGCAGGTCGAACACGTCGGTCGTCCGGGCGAAGATATCGACGCCGTCGAAGGTGATCGAGCCGCGGAACTCAGCGCCCTCGGTCAGGTCCGATAGCCGGTTCAACAGCCGCAGCAGCGTGCTCTTGCCGCTGCGCGCCGGCCCAAAGAGCACGAACACCTCGTTGGGCTGCACGTCGAAGGAGACGTTGCGCAGCGCCTCGTTGCCGTCGGCGTAGGTGTAGGTGACGTTCTGGATCGAGAGCTTAGCTTGCATGGGCTTACCAATCGCGCCGCCGTCTGACCGAGGTGCGCACCCCGGTGGCCAGCAGCGTCAGCGTCAGTGTGATCATCAGCAGCACCAGCGCCGTGCCATACTGGATGAGCAAGGGCATGCCTGGCACCTGGGTCGAGATCACGTAGAGATGATAGGGCAGGGCCATGGTCTGGTCGAAGATCGAGCTGGGCAGGGTGGGCACGTAGAAGGCGGCCACGGTGAAGAGGATCGGCGCCGTCTCGCCGGCCGCGCGGCTCAAACCGAGGATCAAGCCGGTCAGGATGCCGGGCAGCGCATGGGGCAGCACCTGATGGCGGATGGTCTGCCATTTGGTCGCGCCCAGGCTCAGGCTGACGGTGCGAAACTGCTGCGGCACCGCAGTGATGGCCTCCTCGGCCGTGCTGATCACCACCGGCATGGTCATGATGCCCAGCGTCAGCGAGCCGGCGATGATCGAGGTGCCAAAGCCGGCCGCCAGCACGAAGGCGCCCAGGCCAAACAGGCCGTAAACGATGGAGGGGATGCCGGCCAGGTTGACGATGGCCATGCGGATCGTGCGGGTCAGCTTGTTGTCCTTGGCGTACTCGGCCAGGTAGATGGCGGCCAGGATCGAGACCGGCATCGACGCGATGGCTGTGCCCATGGTCAGTACCAGCGTGCCGACGATGGCCGGCATGATGCCGCCTTCCTTCATGCCGTTGCGCGGCATCTGCGTCAAGAACTCCCAGTTGATCGCGCCGATGCCGCTGATGATCAGGTAGCCGATGATGGCGATCACCGGGATGAAGACCAGCACGGCCACCGCGGTGATCACGATCACCGCCAGGCGCTGCGTTTGTTGCCGGCTCATAGCAGGCCTCCCCGGCTGCGCCGCGCGCCGTTGACGCCGACCAGCCGGGCGGCCAGCCAGTTGACGACGAAGGTGATCAGGAAGAGGATCAGGCCGATGCCGAAGAGCACGTTGTAGTGCAGGCTGCCGCGCGCCACCTCGCCCATCTCGGCCGCGATGGTGGCCGTCATGGTGCGCACCGGGCTGAAGAACATGGACAGGCCGAAGGCGGGGATGTTGGCCGCGTTGCCGGTGACCATCAGCACGGCCATGGTCTCGCCGATCACGCGGCCGATGCCCAGCATCACCGCGATTACCAGGCCGGAGCGGGCCGCCGGCAGCACTACCCGCCAGATGGTTTGCCACTGGGTGGCGCCGATGGCCAGCGAGCCGTCGCGATACTCCTTGGGCACCGCGTAGAGCGCATCCTCCGAGATGCTGATGATGGTAGGCAGCGCCATGTAGGCCAGCAGCAGCGAGCCGGTGAAGGCCGTCAGCCCCGTGGGTGCGCCCAGGTTCTGGATGATCGGCGCCAGCGCCACCCAGCCCAGGAAGCCCAGCACGATGGAGGGGATGCCGGCCAGCACCTCGATCAGCGGCTTGAGGATCTCCCGCAGCCACGTCGGCGCGATCTCGCCCAGGTAGATGGCGGCTACGATGCCCAGCGGCACGGCGATGATCACCGCGCCGATTGTGACCAGCAGCGTGCCCACCAGCAGCGGCAGCAGGCCATAGTAGCCCTCGATGGGATACCAGCGGGCGCCGAAGAGCTGGCGCAGCGGGATGTCGAGAAAGGTGTTGATCCCCTCGCGCAGCAGGAAGTAGAAGATCAACCCAACAACGACGATGGCCGAGACGCCGGCCAGCTTGATCAAGCCCTCGATGACGATCTCGCCAGGGCGCCGCGAGCGCGCGCTGGGCGGGGTGGTCTCAGCGGTAGTCATGAACGATGCTACTCCTGCGTCAATGGCACAAAGCCCAGGTCGGCGACGATTTGTTGGCCTGCCGGCCCCATGATCCAGGCGATGAAGTCCTCGATCTCGCCGGCCGGCTCGCCAGCCGTGTACATATACATCCCCCGTGCAATGGGGTAAGAGCCATCAGCGCCCGATTGCACCGAGGGCAGCACGAAAGGCCCGGCGGCGTCCTCGGCCACGGCGATCACCTTCTCGTGGTCGGTGACGTAGCCCAGGCCGTCGTAGCCAATAGCATGCGGGTTGCGCTGGATCTCGCTGGTGATGCCCACCGACGAGGGCATCAGCATGGTCTGCGGGGCGAAGATATCCTTGTTGCTGCTGTCCCCTTTGCGCACTACCTCGTCCAGGAAGTAGACGTGGGTGCCGGAGTTGGTCTCGCGCGAGACCAGAATGATGTCGGCGTCGTCGCCGCCCAGCTCGGCCCAGTTGGTGATGCGGGCTGTGAAGATATCAGCCAGTTGGTCGATGGTCAGCCGGTCCACGGGGTTGGCGGGGTTGACGATGATGGCCAGCGCGTCGATGGCGACCAGGTGCTCGATCGGCTCGATGCCCTTGGCGCGAGCCTGCTCGATCTCGTTGTCCTTCATCTCGCGCGAGGCGTTGGCGATGTCCACCGTGCCGTTGATCAGCGCGGCGATGCCGGTGCCGGAGCCGCCGCCGGTGACGGCAATCGCCACATCAGGCCGTTCCACGCGGTACGCCTCGGCCCAAGCCAGGGCCAGGTTGACCATGGTGTCGGAGCCCTTGTTCTGAATCGTGCGCTGGCCGGCGGCAGCCGACGCTGAGCCAGAAGGGCGCGTGCAGCCGGCGTTCAGCGTCGCTGCCAGCAGCAGAAGCAGCGCCGCCAGCGCCGTTTTTCGGGAAGAAAGCGTCATGGGAGGGTCTCTTTGGAGGGGAAAAACATGGCATTAAATCGTCGTTAATAATCCGTTAAAGAATTGTAGCGCAGGTCACAAGAATCGCCAAGCCGGGCGCGGGGCGGGATAGTCTCCTGTATAGGTGCCGGGCACTTGAATCTGCGCCTGCAATGGGTTGCAAGTGCCCGGCACCAAGTAGGTACGCTTGCGCTTTGCCAAACGCCCTCAATCAGACTATACTTTGCCTGCAAGTGCAGCTTGACCGTTCGACATGGAGACAACCACCGTGCCATCCCTTGTCATTCGCAATCACATCTTCGCCTGGGGCAGCCAGACCTACGTGATGGGCATCCTCAACGTCACGCCGGACAGCTTTTCCGGCGATGGGCTGGTGGGTCTCGATACGCTGCGCTACTCGACCGGCGGCGAAGCAGGCGGTCTCGATACGCTACGTTACTCGACCGGCGGTAGCGGCGATTGGGTGCAGGCAGCGGTGGAGCAAGGGCGGCGCTTCGTAGCCGAGGGCGCGCACATCCTGGACGTGGGCGGCGAGAGCACGCGGCCCGGTTCGCAGCCGGTGGACGTAGACGAGGAGCTGCGCCGGGTGATCCCGGTGATCGAGGGGCTGGCAGCCGCGGTGGACGTGCCCATCTCCATCGACACGTCCAAGGCTGCGGTGGCCGAGGCTGCGCTGCGGGCCGGCGCCAGCGTCGTCAACGACGTGTGGGGCCTGCGGCTGGACCCGCCCATCGCCGACGTGGCCGCGCGGGCCGGCGCGCCGGTGATCCTGATGCACAACCGCAGCCAGCGTGAGCACGTGCAGATCGATCCAGCCTTGGGCGGCCGCTACGTGGGCACGGCCTACGACGATCTGGTCAACGACATTGCGGCCGAGCTGCAGATCAGCATCGACCTGGCCCGCCGCGCTGGCATCCCCGATTCGCACATCATCCTCGACCCCGGCATCGGCTTCGGCAAGACGGTGGCGCAGAATCTGGAATTGCTGGACCGGCTGGGCGAGCTGCGCCGGCTGGGCTACCCGCTGCTGGCCGGCCCCAGCCGCAAGTCCTTCATCGGCTACACCTTGGACCTGCCGCCTGAGCAACGAATCGAGGGCACGGCTGCGGCCGTGGCCATCGCCATCGCCCGCGGGGCCGACATGGTGCGCGTGCATGACGTGCAGGCCATGGCCCGGGTGGCGAGGATGACCGATGCCATCGTGAGGCGGGGGAGGTATCACAGCGGATGAAGAACAACGAATAGCAGATCGGGATGACACCTGCCCCTCCCATCCGCTGTTCTTCATCCGTTGCTCTTCATCCGTTGCTCTTCATCCGTTGTGGTATTCTGCTCCCCATGCAACTTCCTCACCTCACCGCCGTCGTCACCGGCAACACCAGCGGCATCGGCCGGGCCATCGCCCTGGCGCTGGCCGCGGACGGCGCTGACGTGCTCGTCCATGGCCGTAAGGCTGCGGCCGCCGCAGCAGTTGCCGCTGAGATCGAGACCCTGGGCCGCCGCGCCCCTATAATCCTGGCCGACCTGGCCGATCCTGCTCAGATCGAACGGCTGGTGGACGCAGCATGGGCCGCGCTGGGCCGCGTGGACTTGTGGGTCAACAACGCTGGCGCGGACGTGCTGACCGGCGGCGCGCTGCATCTGCCTTTTGCAGATCGCATGCAGCGCCTGTTGGACGTGGACCTGCGCGCGACGCTGCTCTGTTCGCACCTGGTCGGCCAGCATATGCTGGCCCAGGGCGGCGGCCAGATCATCAACGTGGGCTGGGACCAGGCGCTGAGCGGCGGCGTGGGCACGGAGAGCGGCCAGCTCTTCGCCGCGGCCAAGGCTGGCATCACCGGCTTCAGCAAGGCGCTGGCGCGCGGGCTGGCCCCCACCGTGCGCGTCAACGTCGTCGCACCCGGCTGGATTGAGACCGCCTGGGGCGAGACCGTCAACCGCGATCTGTACGAGCGCCTGCGCCGCCAGACGCCCTTGCAGCGCTGGGGCACGCCCGACGACGTGGCCGCTGCCGTGCTCTACCTCGCCTCCCCCGCCGCCAGCTTCCTCACCGGCCAGGTGCTGATGGTCAATGGGGGGGTAGTGATGTAGGCGGATGGCAGGTTGCAGGTTGCAAGTTGCAAGTGGCAAGTGGCAGGCGATGGATCTCATGTGATCATAGCCTGCTTGTCCCTCCGACCATTGACCATTGACCATTAACTATTGACCATTAACCATTGACCATGCCCCTACTCCCTCCATCCCTGGTCCTGTCCACTGTCCTGGCCGTGCTGCTGGGCACCCTGTGGTTCGTCTGGCGCGGGCGGACGCTGGCTGACTGGATCATCGACGTGCTGGCTGCGCTGCTGGGCTTTGGCCTGGGCCAGTTGGCTGGCTGGCTGCTCGGGCTGGGTCTGCCCACCATCGGTGAAGTCCGGGTGGTGGAGGGGGTGTTGTTCGCCGTTATCGCCCTGGGGCTGACCCAGCGCCTGCGCCGCTTGCCCTAGCGACTTTTGCTCCTGCTTAGCTATCAAGCGCCCGGCGCCTATGATTTGACCATGGGGTTGGCAGAGTTGCCAGTTTTTCCAAACAGCGGCGACTTTGCGATTTCGCCTGCGCGGCAATATCGGTTAGAATGGCAGCCTCTTTCAGTCTATGCACAGTCAAGGAGTCGGTTGGCGTTCCTATGGAAAAACGTCTCGTCTGGACCATCGTCATATTGATCGGCGGCTATATCTTTGCCCAGGCTGTGGCTGATGTGGCGGCAACAAAACTGATTCAGGTTGGCCGCTTTGCGGTTCCAGCCGGCACCATGATCTTTGCCGTGACCTTCACGCTGCGCGATATGATTCACAAGCGGCTGGGCAAGGAGTGGGCGCAGGCTGTGATCTGGATGGGCGCTGTTTTTAACCTGGCGATGGCGTTCTATCTGTGGGCGATGGCTGCTCTGCCCGCGCCTGATTTTTACCCCTTTACCGAGTCTTGGTCAGCTATCTTTTCCTTCGTGCCAGCTATCGTGGTTGCCAGCATCATGGCCGAATTGGTGGCTGAGTTGATTGACACCGAGGTTTATCATTGGTGGCGCCATACCTACGCCCATCGCCCGCAGTGGACGCGGGTCCTGGCAAGCAATGCGGTGTCTTTGCCCGTCGATAGCCTGCTTTTTGCCATGCTGGCCTTTGTGCTGCTGCCGCCGTTGTTCGGCGCGCAGGCCCTGCCCCTGGCTGCACTGCCGCCGATCATTGCTGGCCAGATCGTCTTGAAGGGCATCGTGACTCTTGCGTCTTTGCCCATGATCTATGCTGTCAAGGAGAAGCCAGTTCAGCTTGTGGCCCTGCCTGTGCAAGCCAGCCAACCCATCTGATGAGATCATCACCATGAACGACTCGGTTGTCATCGTCAGCGGCGGGATGGACAGCGTCACGCTGCTCCACTACCTGGTCAAACAGCAGCGGCATGCGCCGGCTGTGCTGACCTTCACCTATGGGCAGAAGCACAGCAAGGAGGTCGTCTTTGCCCGCCGTCAGGCCGAGATGGCAGGCTGCGCCAATCATTTCGAGATCGACCTTTCGCTGCTGACGCCAGCCTTTGCCAGCTCGGCGTTGGTTTCGCCGGCATTGGCGATTCCGGATATGGCTGCTGTGCAGGGCGATCCCCAGCCGCCTACTTATGTGCCGAACCGCAATATGATCTTTTTGGCGATTGCAGCCGCTTTCGCCGAAGCACAGGGGGCCTCAGCGGTCTATTACGGCGCACAGCGGCATGATCTGTACGGCTACTGGGACACGACTCCGCAGTTTGTACAGCGCATCAACTGGCTGCTGCAGCTCAATCGGCGCAACAGCATCCGTATCGAGACCCCTTTTGTCCACTTTTCCAAGGCGGAAATCTTGCGCCTGGGCTTTGATCTGGGCGTGGACTATGCCCAGACCTGGTCCTGTTATGAGGGCGCTGAGTTGGCCTGCGGCATCTGCCCCACCTGCTCCGAGCGCCTGCAAGCCTTTGCCGAGGTTGGGCGGCGCGATCCCCTGTCCTATCGCTGAGGGCTCCGGGGTGCTGCGCAAAGACCGAAGTCTTGGACTGAAGTCTGTCTTTAATTGGCGAATTATGTGCTTTGTGGTATTCTTGCACCCACCGATTCCCTGTGTCTGCGATCCACATCTGTGAGGGCCAAATGAAACCTAAAATGATCCACTGGGCGCTGATCTTCTCGATCTTGCTGTCGCTGTTTGGCGCGTCAGGGATGCCTACTGCCGCACAGTCGCAGGATGACCTGATCGATTACGACTGGCTGATCGACAACGCCATCACCCAACCGGGCGCGCTGACTCTGCATCAACTGGGCGAAAGTTGGTTTCTGGAGATTCCTCAGGATGTGCTGGGGCGCCATTTTTACTGGTACAGCGAGTTGAGCAGGGTGTCGGCCGATCTGAGTTGGATATCCGCCAACAGCGACGACATGGTGGGACTTGGTGTGATCGGTGAGAAGATGGTCACCTTCCTGCCATCTCCCAACGGTGTCAGGGTGGTTGAGCTGAGCTCAGTAACCACCAAGCGCAATCCAGGCGAAGATGTTTCGTTAGACCGGGCCGTGGCTGAGTCAGCCCTGCCGGTTGTGCTGTTCGAGTTGCCACTGGTTTCTGTCAGTCCAAACGACGCGTTGGTGGTTGATCTGGGCGGTCAGTTGAGCGCTGACCTGGACGATTTCAGCGTCAGCAATCTCTTTGAAAGCATGGGGGTTCTCCTTCAGTTTGCGCCTGAGCGCAGCTTCATCCTGGAGATGGACGCCTACCCCAACAACATCGGCGTCAGCTCATGGCTCACTTTCTCCATGACGCCGCTGTCAGACTGGGCCCGATATCGATTTGGCGCGCCCAACCAGGCAGTCAGCCAGTCGGTGCTGGTGCGCCATAACATCGTGCTGCTGCCTGACATCCCCATGACGCCGCGCTATGCTGATCCGCGTGTTGGCTACTTTGGCCTGGCCTACGAGGACTACTCCGGCCAGCAGGAACCTGATGTGATAGAGCGGGAGTTGATCACCCGCTTCCGGCTGGAAAAACAGGATCCCAGCCAGCGGCTTTCAGAGCCGGTGCAGCCAATTGTCTTCTATGTCAGCCGCGAGGTGCCCGACCGCTGGCGGCCCTATGTGCGGCAGGGCATCGAGGATTGGCAGCCGGCTTTCGAGGCGGCCGGCTTCGCCAACGCCATCATCGCCAAGGACGCACCCAGCGAGGAGGAGGACCCCAACTGGGATCCAGCCGATGTCCGCCACTCGGTGATCCGCTGGGTGGCGCAGCCGGTGCAGAACGCCATGGGCCCCAGCACAGTCGATCCGCGCTCCGGCGAGATCCTGTCGGCCCATGTGCAGGTGTTCGCCGATATTCTGGAGACCCTTGAACAGTGGTACTTCGTGCAGGCATCTGCTGTCGACGAGCGAGCACGCACGCTTCCCCTGCCTGATGAGATTCTGGGCCAGGCGCTGCGTTACCTGGTGGCGCACGAGGTGGGCCATGCGCTGGGGCTGCGACATAACCACAAGGCCAGCCAGCTCTTCACCATCGCCCAGTTGCGCAGCCCCCGTTTCACCAGTCGCTACGGCACTGCGCCGTCGATCATGTCCTATGGACGTTTCAACTACATCGCTCAGCCGGGCGACGGTGTCACTAACTTGCTTCCCCAAGTCGGGCCTTACGATATCTTTGCCATCCAGTGGGGCTACACACCCATCCCTGACGCTGAGTCGCCTGAGGCCGAGCGCGCCACCTTGGATGCCTGGGCCGCGCGCCAGATCAGCCAGCCGTGGCTGCGCTTCGGCGGCGAGGATTTTGCGGCCATCTTCGATCCTACGGTGTTGATGGAGAATCTGGGCGACGACCGCATCGAGGCCACGCGTCTGGGAATAGCCAACCTGGAGCGGGTCATGGGCTATCTGCTTGACGCGTCTACCAGCCTGGGCGGTGATTACCAAAAGCTGGGGCGCACTTACCACGAAGTGTTGTTTCATCGCTATCAGTGGCTCTCCTCGGTGGTGAAGTTGATCGGCGGGGTTGAAGAGACCCGGACGCTGGCCGGCCGCGGCGGGGCTCAGTTCCACCGCGTGCCCAAGGCTGAGCAGCAAGCAGCTTTGCAGTTTGTGCTGCAACACTTGCAGACGCCGGCTGTCTTCATGCCTGCCGATGTGCTCGACCGGTTGACGCCGTTCAACAGCGCAGGCTCTCTGAGATTTACTCAGCAAGACCTGCTGTATCAGTTGTTGGCGCAGAGTCGGCTGATGAGTCTGGCTACGGCTGTCCATCTGGACAGCGCCGACGCCTATCAGCCAGTCGACTATCTGTCAGACCTACAGGCGGGGCTGTTCGCCGAGTTGCAGCAAGAAATCGTGGTGATCGATCCGCTGCGCCGCGACTTGCAGCGCAGCTATGTCACCACTTTGCAGATGCATGCCGGCGAAGATGATTTTGCCGGCGATCTGCGCGGCGTTGCACGCCATGCCATGCAGAAGCTTTTGCCTGAGCTGAAGGCCGCCGAACTTAACAGCGGCGATCTTGCTACCAGCGCTCATCTGGCTGATCTAAGCTCCCAGATCGAGCGATTCCTCAAGTCGCAGACGTCTTCGCCTTGAAGTGCATCCCTCACTTGACAAGAGCTGCCACCGGCGTATACTTCAACTCACCCCCGACAATGACGTCCTGAGGCCCCTGCAGTTTCGTATTCGTCTCCTTTCCTGTGGTACATACTGGCGACACCTGGTCGTCGGTTGTCTATATGCAGTCTTCTCATTCGGAGGTTCCCATGCAGCACAGGAGATTCTGGTCCGCCTTCTTGGTACTCATCCTCGTCCTTGTGGTCGCCAGCCCGGCATTTGCCCAGGATGGCCGCCCTCTCCCTCCGGTACAGAGCGTCGACTCTGATCTTGCCCTCGCTGGTCGTTACATTGTCGTGTTCAAGGCCGAAGCCGGCGTCCCAGCCGTAGATGCAGCTATCGCCGAGGCAGAAGCTGCGGTCGCCGCGGCGGCCACAGAGTCCACGGAAGCTACTCCAGGTGGCCCGATTAGCATGGCTGTTTACTACCGCTATTCGGATGCACTGCTGGGCTTCGCTGCCTCCCTGCCAGCCAGCGCCTTGGATGCCTTGCAAAAGAACCCTAACGTGGATTACATCGAAGCTGACCAGATCGTCACAATCGACGCCAGCCAGTCGCCTGCTACCTGGGGCCTGGACCGCATCGACCAGCGCGCACTTCCCTTGAACAACACCTACACTTACAACGCGACTGGCGCGAATGTGCGGGCCTATATCATTGACACCGGCATCAACTATAGCCACACTGATTTCGGCGGCCGCGCTTCTTTTGGCTATGACGCTTTTGGCGGTACTGGCGCGGACTGCAACGGCCACGGCACCCACGTGGCTGGTACTGTCGGCGGCGGCACCTATGGCGTAGCCAAAGATGTCACTTTGAAGGCTGTGCGCGTGCTGGATTGCAACGGCTCTGGCACCACTTCGGGCGTCATCGCCGGTGTGGACTGGGTGAAGATCAACGCCGTCAAGCCCGCGGTGGCCAACATGAGCCTGGGCGGCGGCGTTTCATCAGCCCTTGATACGGCCGTCAACAACGCCATCAACAGCGGTGTGACCTTTGCTATCGCTGCAGGCAACAGCAACCGCGACGCCTGTAAGTTCTCGCCGGCCCGCGTTCCTGCTGCGATCACCGTGGGCGCAACCACTAACACTGATGCCCGCGCCTCCTACTCTAACTACGGCTCCTGCCTGGACCTGTTCGCCCCCGGCTCCTCGATCACCTCGGCTTGGTACACCAGCACCACCGCCACCAACACCATCAGCGGCACCTCCATGGCGACGCCGCACGTCGCTGGCGTGGCGGCGCTTTACCTGCAAGGCAACAGCACAGCAACCACGACCCAAGTGCGCGACGCGCTGGTCAACGGCGCAACTCTCAATGTGGTGATCAACGCAGGGCGGAACTCCCCCAACCGGCTGTTGTACACCGGATACTAGGCATCATGAGCCCGCCAAAAGAGCCTTTGCCCCGCGCTTGTGCTCCGATGGCAAGATGACAAAGACCCCTGGCAAACTTGCCAGGGGTCTTTTAAGTCCGCATTGCCAAATGCTCAGTAGACCACTAATCGCGACTCATGCCCGTCAACAACATCCCGTAGTACAGTAGGGTCGACAGCGCTTGAATAGCCGCAGCCACGTAGGTCAGGGCCGCCGCGTTGAGCACTGCATTGACGCCGTTCATCTCCTGCGGGAAGAGAATGTTCTGCGAGACCAGGAGCCGCTTGGCGCGGTTGCTGGCGTCGAACTCGACGGGCAAAGTAACCAGGGCAAAGGCTGCTACAGCCGCAAACAAGATGAACCCCAGCCATGCCAACGATGGGCCGATCACGCCAGCCAGCAAGAAACCAACAATGAAAATGATTGGTCCCAGCCAACTGCCGATCTGAACAGTTGGCACCATGGCGCTGCGCAGTTTCAACATGACGTAGCCTTGCTGGTGCTGCAAGGCATGGCCGGCTTCATGGGCAGCCACGCCCGCCGCCGCCAGGCTGTTGCCGCTGTAGACATCCGGGCTTAGCCGCAACACCTTGTGCCGGGGATCATAGTGGTCGCTGAGAAAGCCTTCGACGCGCTCGACTTTCACGTCGTACAGATTATTCTCTTGCAAGATGCGCTGCGCTACTTGTGCCCCGGTCATGCCGGTAGCGGTGCGGATCTGCGAGTTTTTCTTAAAAGCTGAACGTACTCGGAACTGCGCCCAGAGTCCCAGCGCCAGGGCTGGCAGGCTGAGCAGAAGAAACAGTCCATAGCCTTCCATTGTTGTTGCATCTCCTCTTGGGTCATGGGCGCCAAACGGTGGCTTGGCGCTGGCCGCTACTAAATGGAAGGGCTGGCGCACTTCCCACGGGCCTGGGATCAGCGTCAACCCTTCAGAGAACGTTGGCTTCCTCACTGCCCCGCCCATGGGTTTGCGGAGGAAAGCCTAGCTTTTGTTTTGGTTGCTTACAGTTTTGTTTTAGTTTTGTCTATCTTTTGACTGAATTATACCATGCTGTTCAGCTTCTGTCAAGGCAAATAGATGAGAATTTCCTTAAAGCGGCATTGGGTGTGTAGCCGGCGCAAGGACCGACGCCTGAATAGTAACCGCAATGCGAGGACTGTGGTACAATCCTTGCTAAGGCAGCGACCGCATGTAAGCACCGCTGCTGCGCGCCTGATCGGCTTTGTTTTTCGTGTTCCCAACGAGATGCCCTACGATGCCTGACTCTCCAGCTATTGTCACCCAAAACCTTGGTCGCGTCTATAAGATTCGCGGCCCGAAACATAAGCAAGACCCCAAGGAGGTTATCGCCTTGGAGGGTGTCGACCTCACGGTGCCGCACGGCGAGCTGTTCGGCCTGTTGGGGCCGAACGGCGCAGGTAAGACCACGCTGATCAAGATTCTCACCACCCTGCTTTTGCCCACCAGCGGCAGCGCGCGCGTGCAGGGGCTGGATGTGGCCGTTGACCCACAGGAGATTCGCCGGCGCATCAGCATGGTCAGCGGAGGCGAGACCAGCGGCTATGGCCTGCTGACCGTGCAGGAGAATCTGTGGATGTTCGCCCGCTTTTACGGTCTGGACAGCAAGGTCGCCCGCCAGCGCATCGACGAGTTGATCGACGTGGTGGGGCTGGGCGAAAAGCGCCGCACCAAGATCTCCGACCTCTCCACCGGTCTGCGTCAGAAGATGAACTTTATTCGCGGCTTCATCAGCGATCCCAACGTGGTTTTCCTGGATGAGCCGACGTTGGGGCTGGATGTGGCGGCGGCGCGGCAGGTGCGCGACTTCGTGCAGCGCTGGATGCACGATCACCCTGACCGCACCCTGCTGCTGACCACCCACTACATGGCAGAGGCCGATGAACTGTGCGACCGCCTGGCGATCATCGACAAGGGCAAGCTGCTGGCGTTGGACACGCCGGCCAACCTCAAGCGCCGCCTGCGCCGCGAGACCGTCTACACGCTCAAGGTGGCGCCGCTGGGCGATCGGCCGGTGAACAAGGCCGACATGATCGAGGCGGTGCCAGGCGTGCGCCAGGCTACAGTCACGGAGCAAGACGGCCTGACCGAACTCAGCTTGATCCTGGAGGAGGACGACGCGCTGTCTGGCGTGCTGGACCACCTGCACCGCCGCGGTTCCAGCCTGCTGGCCCTGGAGAAGCGCGATCCAACCCTTGAGGACGTGTTCATCGATCTGGTCGGCCGCGGGCTGGATGTGGATACATCGCAGCGGGACGGCGAGACGGCGGAAAATGGTTAATGGCGAACGGTTAACGGATAACGGTTAACGATCAGAACCATGCGCCCGCACCTTCCGGGCATTAACAATTAACCATTACCCATTCAGCATTAACCGTTCTTTGAGATTGAAGGCACGAGTATGTTCGACCAAACACGAGTCCACAAAGCCACCGGCCTGCGTCTCTTCTGGGCCACCATGTGGGCGAGAGCCTATCCGCGCATGGTGGGAGCGTTTCGCGAGCGCAGTTGGATGTTCTTCGAGACGATCTTGCCGGTGCTGGCCGTCTCAGGTTACGTCTTTCTCTATCGCGCCATCCAGGCGCCGCCGGAGTATGTCGGCTTTGCTGTGCTGGGCGGCGCCATGACCGCCTTCTGGCTCAACGTGCTGTGGAGCATGGCCAGCCAGCTTTACTGGGACAAGGATCAGGGGAACCTGGAGCTGTACGTGGTTTCGCCCGGCCCGTTGATGGCTGTGTTGCTGGGCATGGCGGTAGGCGGGCTGGTGATGACCACCACGCGCGCCACGGTGATCATCGTGGTCTGCTCACTGCTCTTTGGCGTGACCTATCAGATCAGCCAGCCGCTGCTGCTGGCGGCCGTGTTTATCGCCACCATGGCCGCGCTCTACGGCATGGGGATGCTCTTTGCCTCGGTCTTCCTGGTGGCCGGCCGCGAGGCCTGGCACCTATCCAACCTGATGCAGGAGCCGATCTACCTGGCCTCCGGCTTTTACTTTCCGGTCAAGGCTATGGGCGTTTGGGTAGCCACCTTCGCCTCGATCATCCCCCTGACCTTGGGGCTGGATGCCATGCGCCAGTTGATGTTCAGCAGCGATCCGACCCTGGGTTTCTTGTCGGTGCAGGTCGAGCTGGCCATTCTGCTCGTGTTGGCCGTGCTGTTTATCACCGCAGCCTACTTTGCCTTGGCCAAGCTGGAACAAGTCGGCCGGCGGCAGGGCCGGCTGATCGAGCGGCGACGCTAACTATTGGTGCCCGGCACTTGATCCGAGCTCGGCATCATGCGGGCGTCGTCGCAAAAGTGCCGGGCACCTATGCACAGTACTCCGTTTTAGGAATCAGTATGGCGCTCTCTCAACGCATTCTCGATATTCCCGTGGTGCGGCGCAGCGACGCTCTGCGCAGCTTTGTGGTTGCCACCTGGCTGGGCTGGCAGATCGAGTCTAACTGGGCTGACCCCTTCCTGTTCGCGGTCTACTCCATCGTGCGGCCGCTGGCCAGCGTGCTTATCCTGGTGGTGATGTACGCCGTGATCACCGACGGCGCCTTCCAGGATCCGATGTTCGCCTACATCTATCTGGGCAACGCGCTTTATATCCTGGTGGGCATGGTCATCACCGGCGTGAGCTGGGCCATCATCGACGACCGTGAGCACTATCGGGTGGCTAAACATCTCTACACCGCGCCGATGAACGGCTTCACCTACCTGTTTGGTCGCGGCGTGGCCCGGCTGATCATCGGCACGGTCTCGGTGTTGATCACCATCGGCTTCGGCATCGTGGTCTTCGATCTGCCGATTCAACTGGGCAGCGTCGATTGGCCGCTGCTGATCAGCAGCACAGCGCTGGGCATAGCGGCCATCGCCGGCCTGGGGCTGATCATGGGGGCGTGGACGATGACCATGGCGCGCCACTTTTGGTCGGTGGGCGACGCGGTGGCCGGCGCCATGTATCTGTTCAGCGGCGCGATCTTCCCGCTGGATGTTTTGCCAGTGTGGCTGCGCTGGATCGGCTTCCTGCTCCCCGTGACCTACTGGCTGGAAGCAGCCCGCCGCGCGCTGTTGGGACCGGGCGCAGTGGGCTTCACGACCCTGGCCTTCCTCTCCAACCAGGCGCTGCTGGTCATTCTGGCCGGCTTCACCGTAGTGCTGCTGGTCGGTTCAGCCTACTTCTACCGCTGGGCGCTGCATACGTCCAAGGAGAAGGGATTGTTGGACATGGAGTCTGGCTACTAGCCACTAGGCCCTGACCTCACGCCCGGCGTACTGACGCTGGTAATAGGCCTGGTAGTGCTCGCCGCTCTTGATCTTGCGCCACCACCACTCGTTGCCTGCATACCAGCGCACGGTCAGTTCGATGGCCTCGGCGCAAGAATGCCGGCTCTGCCAGCCCAGCGCCTCCAGCTTGCTGACGTCCAAGGCGTAGCGCCGGTCGTGGCCGGGCCGGTCGGTGATGGGCTGGATCAGGCTGCGCGGCTTGCCCAGGGTGTCCAGGATCAGATGCGCCATATCGATGTTGTGCATCTCGCTGCCGGTGCCCACGTTGTAGACCTCGCCGATCTGGCCGCGGTGCAGCACCACGTCGATCCCCTCGCAGTGGTCCAGCACGTACTGATAGTCGCGCATCTGCTTGCCGTCGCCGTAGACCGGCAGCGGCTTGTCGTCCATGGCGTTGGTGGCAAAGAGCGGCACCACCTTTTCGGGGTACTGATACGGTCCCACGTTGTTGGAGCCGCGCGTGATGGTCACCGGCACGCCAAAGCTGGTGTAGTAGGCCATGCACATCAGGTCGCCGCCGGCCTTGCTGGCCGAATAGGGACTGCGGGTGTGCAGGCGGTCCTCCTCGGTCGAGCGGCCCTCCAGCACCTGGCCGTAGACCTCGTCGGTGCTGATCTGGTGATAGCGCTCGATGCCGTGGCTGCGCGCCGCCTCCAGCAGCACGTAGGTGCCGGTGACGTCGGTCTTGAGGAACTCGTCCGGCTCCATCAGCGAGCGATCGACGTGGGTGGCGGCCGCAAAGTTGACGATGGTGTCGATCCCATGGTCGCGCAGCGCCTGATCGACTGCGGCCGCGTCGCAAATGTCGCCCTGCACGAAGGCGTAGCGCGGATCGTCATGCACGTCCAGCAGGTTGTCCAGGTTGCCGGCGTAGGTCAGCTTGTCATAGACCAGCACACGGTAGTCGGGGTACTTGTCCAGCAGATAGCGCACGAAGTTGGAGCCGATAAAGCCGGCGCCGCCGGTGATCATAAAGTTACGCATGGGGGATATGCTCCTTTTGATATTCCAGCCAAACCTCTCTGCCCACCGGCCGCGCCTCCGGCGCTGGAAAGATAACATCCAGCGCCAGGGTAGGCATGGCGCGCGGCAGGCGCTGCAAGGCGGTTGGCAGGCCGGGCGCCAGCGTCGCGCCGGGCCGCGGCCGGTGCTGGATGCGTTCCTCCAGCCCGCCCAGCAGGCTGACCACCTCCAGGCTGCCGGCCAGCATGTCCAGCGCGGCCTGCACCACTTCGACAGCGGCATCCAGCAGGCCGGTCAGGGCAGGCGCCGCCTCGTCGATCAGGTGATCGCGGTACACAGCGGCTGCTTCAACCGTCGACCCGGCGTGGTAGGCCGGCAGAAACGTCTCGACCCAGTAGCGCTCGGCCGCGCGAAAGGCCGGCGCCAACAGATCGGCGTACAGGCGCACCCGCACGATCTGCCGGGTCTCCTCGATGCGGCACAGGCTGGCCAGATGGCAGGGATACAAATCAAAGTAAGCGCCCGCATCGAACAACGGCCAGGCCGGGTAGGCGTGCTTGAGCCGCGCCAGCTTCTGGGCCAGCTCGGCCACGGCTCTGGCAACTTGATTGGCCTGGGCAGCGCCCGCCAGCGTTTCATCGCTGTGGTATACCGGTGGCAGCGGCTCCATCTCCAGGCGCGCCGCGTCCGATCGCACGGTCCAGGCTTGATGGCTTTGCAGAATGCCGGCGGCCAGGGCAGGGAGCGATCGCGGCAACTACAGAATCCCTACCTTGCTGTGGTCTCCCAGCGTCAGCTTGTAGGCCTTGGGCTTGTACGGAGAACGGGTCAGCTCCACCTGGCGGCCGATCAGGCTGTCGGCCACGCGCACCGGGATGTCCACGATGCGCGAGTGCTCCAGCACGATGCAGTGCTCGATCTCGCTCTCCTCCACCAGGCAGTGATGGTAGATCGAGGTGAACGGCCCCACGTAGGCGTTGACGATACGCGTGCCCTCGCCGATGATGGCCGGGCCGCGCACCACGCTGTTGATGATCTCGGCGCCGGCCTCCACGGTCACGTTGTCGCTGACGCGCGAGTCCTTGTCCACGAAGCCCTTGATCTCGTGGTGCAGCTCCTCCAGCACCTTGTCGTTGGCCGCCAGCATGTCGATGGGCGCGCCGGTGTCGATCCACCAGCCGCGATGCACGTAGGGATGGACCGCGTAGCCGTGGTCCACCAGCCATTGGATGGCGTCGGTGATCTCCAGTTCGCCGCGCGCCGAGGGCTGGATGGCGTGGACGGCATCGAAGACGTGGCGGTCGAACATGTAGATGCCCACCAGGGCCAGGTCGCTGGGCGGCTCCTTGGGTTTCTCGATCAGGCGCACGATGGAGCCGTCCTCGGCCAGTTGGGCCACGCCGTACTGCTCCGGCTTCTCGACCCGCGTCAGCACGATCTGGCTGTTCCAGACGCTGTGCTCGAACTGGCGGATCAACGGGCTGATGCCGCCCTGGATCACGTTGTCGCCCAGGAACATGACGAAGCGGTCCTCGCCTAGGAAGTCCTGGCTGATCTTGACCGCGTGGGCCAGCCCCAGCGGCGCGTCCTGCGGGATGAAGGTCACGTCGACGCCCCAGCGCCCGCCCCGGCCCACCGCCTCGCGCACCTGGCGCGCGTTGTCGTCCACGCCCACCACGATGCCGATCTCCGTGATGCCTGCATCGCGGATCGCTTCGATCACCCGAAACAGCACCGGCTTGTTGGCCACCGGCACCAACTGCTTGGCGCTGGTATACGTCAATGGATAGAGCCGCGAGCCCTTGCCGCCGCTCAAAATGAGACCTTTCATGCGTTTTGTGTCTTCCTTTTTTGTTCTGTTTGTGCCTCAATAACACGTAACGAGTAACACGTAACCCAGAAGGCGCGCGCCATTCCGATTACGAGTTACGCATTACGGGTTACGTGCTCACATCCCTGCCCCATCCGCCACGTTGTTCAGCACCACGCCGACGATGTGGGCGTTGACCTTCTCCAGCGCTTCCTTGGCCCGCCGGGCGCTGTCGCGCTTGGTCTGGCCGGCGTTGAGCACCAGCAGCACGCCGTCGGCCTTGGTGGCCAGCACCGAGGCGTCGGCCACGGCCGCAGCCGGCGGCGCATCCAGCAGCAGCAGGTCAGCCTGCTCTGCCAGCTCGGTCAGGATCTCGTCCAGCCGGCGAGCGGCCAGCACCTGGGAGGGGCTGACCGGCAGTGGCCCGCTGGTCAACACGCTCAAACCCGGCGGATCGTTGACCGCTTGCAGCGCCGTCGCAACTGCCTCTTTGCTGGCCACCAGGGTGGTCAGGCCGCTGTCGTTGCGCAGGCCGAACAGCTCGTGCTGCTGCGGCTGGCGCAGGTCGCAGTCCACCAACGTAACCCGCTGGCCCATCTGCGCAGCCACCACGGCCAGGTTGGCCAGGGTGATGGATTTGTCCTCGCCGGAAGCAGCCGATGTGACCAGCAAGGTGCGAATCGGCTCCTCCTGGCTGGAAAAAGAAAGGTTGATGTACAGCGAGCGATAAGCCTCGGCTGCGTTAGAGCGAGGGTCGGACAATGTGATCAACTGTTTTGTCATGGTAGCCTTCAATGCCAGATTTCGGAAGTCGCCGCTGCGCAGCGGCGACTTCCGAAATCTGGGCGGTTCTTACGATTGCGCTGGCGCGGCCGGGCTGGGTATGGCTCGCTGCCCGCGCTTGGCGCTGCGCGCCGGCTGGCTGGCCTCGGCTGGGATCGTCCCCAGCACGTTCAGCCCCAGGCTGCGCTCCACCGCGGCCGGTGTGCGCAAGATGTCAGCTTCCAGCCACTCCAGGGCAAAGACAATCAGCAGACCGAGCAGCGCGCCCAGCACCAGGCCGGCGATGGCGTTCAACAACGGCTTGGGCTTGAACAGCGGCGCATCGATGATGTCGTCCACCAGCTTGACCTCGATGCGGTCTGCTTTGTCCTGCTGCTGGTAGTAGGCGTTGCGCTCGTCGATGAACTGGTTGGCAAAGGCCAGGGCAATGTTGACCGCCACGGCCGGCTCCTGGTCCTCGGCGGCGATCTCGATCAGGAACTGGTCACCCACCGGGTTGACCTCAACCTTGCTCAGCAGGTCGTAGGTGGACATGTCAAGCTGCGCCCGGTCGATCACTTGGCGCGCCGTCTTGTGGGTCTTGATGTTGACGGCGAAGTTGCGCAGCAGATCTTTGGCCGTGTTGCCCAGGCCCCAGTCGGGCCGGGCCGGCACCACGCTGACCGTGGCCTTGGCCTTGTAGGTGGGCGTCTGCACCTGGCTGATGGCAAAGGCCAAGCCGGCCGCCAGCAATGCCATCACGATGATAATCCACCCGCGCTTGCGCAGAATATTCAGATAGTCTCGTATCTCCATAGCTAATTCGTCTCCATTCGTTCAGTCGGGCGCCATTGTACCACAGGTCGTCAGTGATTCGTGAAACGTGAGCCGTCAAGAGCACTCGTACTCTCAGTCACCCTGTCACCTTGTCACCTTGTCATTTCTGCCGCGGAATCTCCCCCACCACCCGTAGCCCCATCTCCTCGATGTCCTCGCGGCCGCGCACGCGGTCGTCCAGGTAGTCGGCCAGGAAGGCCAGGGCGATGCCGGCTGCCAGGGCGATGAGCAGGCGCAGGGGAAATTCCAATCGCTCGCGCAGGCCGGGGCCGACCACCCCCACGCCGCCTTGGTTGACCAGATAGGCCGCGCCGTATTGGGCGAAAAGCCGCGGCATGAAGACCGCAGCCTCCTCTTGTAGGGTGGCCGCGACGGCATCGCCGATGGCAGCCAACTCATCCGGGTTGCCCCAGGTGATGCCTACGGTCAGGATGCGGTGCAGCTTGCCGGGCTGGGTGGCGCCTTGCAGCGCGCCCGGCGGCACGATGATGCCCTGCGCCTGTAAGCGCTGGCTGACGGCCGCGGCGAACTCGCTGCCCCGCACCACCTCGGCCAGGTCGTCGATCAGGTACTCGCTGGCCAGCGCGGTGTAGTAGGCTTCCTCGCCGCTGGCGGGTTCCTGCGGCTGCACGCCTACGCTGAAGCTAAGCGACGTGGTGTAGGCTGCGGGCCGCGCCTGCCAGGGCCGTTGGGTGACCAGGGTCACTGCCGACGTCAGTAGCACCGCCAGCACAGGAATCCACCACCAGCGGCGGATGATGGCCCAATATTGTCTCAGTTCCATAGAAGTTGCAGGTTGCACGTGGCAAGTTGCAGGTGGTAATCTCCGGGTTACGGGTTACGCATTACGGGTTGCGCCGCGCGTGTTCCACGGCGCGGGCTTCGACATAGTTCAGCAGCTCGCGGCGGAAGCGCTCCACGGCGAAGCGTTCGGCGTTGCGGCGGCAGGCGGCCGGGCTGATGTCTAGGGTCTCGAAGGTTCGCACCGCTTCGACCAGCGCCTCAACCGTTTGCTCGCGGAAGAGCAGGCCCGTCTCGCCGTTGACGATGGTGTCCAGCGCGCCGCCGCCGGCGTAGGCGATCACCGGCCGGCCCGCGGCCTGCGCCTCCAGCGGCGCGATGCCGAAGTCCTCCAGGCCGGGGAAGACGAAGGCCCGGCAGTGCTGGAACAGGTCGACCAGCCGCTCCCAGGGGACGCGGCCCAGGAAGGTGATGTTGCCGCCGGCTTTGGCCTGCAGCTCAGCCCGGTCCCGGCCATCGCCGAAGATCAGCAGCGGCCGGCCCAGCCGGTTGAAGGCCTCCACGGCCAGATCCACCCGCTTGTAGGGGATCAGCCGGCCGCCGGCCAGGTAGTAGTCGCCTGGTTGACGGCTCGACGGCGTGAAGCGTTCCACATCCACCGGCGGGTAGATGATGGCGCTGTCGCGATTGTAGTACTTCCTGATGCGCGCCTGGACGACACGGCTGATGGCGATGAAGTGATCTACCCGGTCGGCCGCCAGCCGGTCCCACTGCCGCAGCGCCGCCAGCGCCGGTCGCAGCGCGGCGTCGGCCGCCTTGCCCAGCCCCTCACGCTGGCGGTAGGACTCGTACATCCACAGAAAGCGGGTGGGGGTCAGGCAATAGCTGATGTGCAGCGTCTCCGGCGGGGTAATCACGCCGTGGCAGAAGGCCGACTTGTTGCTCAGCACCAGGTCGTAGCCGCCGAGGTCGAACTGCTCGAAGGCCAGCGGGTAGAGCGGCAGGTAGCTCTGGTGGTGTGCGGCCACGCCCGGCAGGCGCTGCATGAAGCTGGTGCGGATGTCCCAGGCCGCGTAGCTGGCCGGCATCAGCCGCGGCGCGTAGATGCTGGTGTAGACCGGCGCGCCGGGAAACAGGTCCACCAGCGACTCCAACACGTTCTCCGCGCCGCCGATTTGATTGAGCCAGTCATGCACCAGGGCCGTCTTCATAACACCTGGATTGTACCCACGGGGAGGGAAATCGGCAAGGACTTGAGATGTGTGCGTAGAAGCGACAGCGCGATTCACCCAGTTCCCGTAAAACTGCGACTGTATGGTATACTCTATGTGAGATTGTATCGCTGACAAGGCTTGGATCAGGAGACTAGCGCATGAGTGAGAGCGACCTATTACAGCGAATCACTATCGACTCGCGAATTTTCGGAGGAAAGCCGATTATTCGCGGGCGCCGCTTAGCAGTGGAGCATGTGTTGGGCATGTTGGCGGCCGGCGACACAACGCAGACGTTGCTGGATGCATATCCTTGGCTGGAGCCGGATGACATTCGCGCCTGCCTACTCTACGCACGCAAAGTGGTCGGCGAGGAACGCATTGAGCCGCTGATCATGGTGCCTGCGTAAATGAAGATTCTGCTTGACACCTGCGTGTGGGGTGGCATAGCGCAAGCCCTTGGGAATGCCGGTTATGATGTCGTGTGGACCGGCGCCTGGGAAGAAGATCCGGGCGACGAGGAGATCCTTGCCTTGGCATACGCTGAGAAGCGCGTGCTGGTTACCTTGGACAAGGATTTTGGGACGCTGGCATTCCTACACGGCAGATCACACGCCGGGATACTACGGCTTGTCGGCCTAACGACCCAGCGGCAGGTGGCTGTGTGTCTCAATGTGCTTGCTCAACACGGGATGGTTCTGCAAGACGGCGCCGTTGTCACAGCAGAAATGAATCGGGTCAGAATAAGGAAACCCACTTGGTAGAGAACTTGGACGTTGTTAAAAGCCCACTTGGCTTCTGGCAAAATCTGCTAGTTTTATGGTATACTCCTGCCACAGACTCAATACAACGTAAACAAATTAACTGCGTATCGGTGCCCGGCACTTTGGCGACGATTCGCACATGATCAGAGGCTCGTGTCAAGTGCCGGGCACCTCAACAACTTTGTTTACGATGCACTCAAGGCGGTTTTCTGCTGCTTTCATCCCTAGTTGGAGGTCGTTCCGTGCGCGTATCCTGTTTGCAAGACAACCTGAATCGTGGACTTAACATTGTCGGACGCGCGGTCTCGCCGCGCAGCACCTTGCCTGTGCTGGGTAACATCTTGCTGGCCACCGACGAAGGACGCCTGAAGCTGGCCGCGACCAACCTGGAGATCGGCATCGTCTGCTGGATCGGGGCCAAGGTCGAGGACGACGGCGCCGTGACGGTGCCGTCCCGCCTGTTGACTGAGTTCGTCAGCCAACTGCCCGCCGAGCGCATCGACATGGACCTGAGCGTGCGCACGCTAATGCTCAACCTGAAGTGCGCGCGCTACGACACCAACATCAAGGGCATCGACGCCAGCGAATTCCCCATCATCCCCACCAGCGACGGCGCCGACGCGATCCGCATCGAGGCCGACACGCTGCGCAAGATGATCAACCAGGTGGTCTTCGCCGCAGCCACCGACGAGAGCCGCCCCACCCTGACCGGCGTCGACGCGCGCTTCAACGGCAACCGGCTGACCCTGGCCGCCACCGACGGCTTCCGCCTGGCTGTGCGCGGCACCGAGTTGGCGACGACCGTGCCGGAGAAAACCGAGGTGATCATCCCCGCCCGCTCCCTGTCCGAGCTGAGCCGTATCATCGGCCTGCTGCCTAAAACCGACGGCGAGCCGCAGATGGTCGAGATCACCATCGCCAGCGCGCGCAACCAGATTCTCTTCCACCTGCCCGACGTGGACATGGTCTCGCAGTTGATCGACGCCAACTTCCCCAACTACGAGGCCATTATCCCCAAGAGCTTCGCCACCCGCACCATCATCGACACCCAGGCTACGCTGCGCTCACTGCGCGTTGCTAACCTGTTTGCCCGCGACAGCTCCAACATCGTGCGCTTTCAGATGACCCCCGGCCACGACGGCGCGCCGGCCAGCCTGACCATGACCGCCACCTCGGCCGAGTCGGGCGACAACCTGGCCAACCTGGACGCTATCATCGAGGGACCGGAGGGCGAGATTGCCTTCAACGGCCGTTACATGCTGGACGTGCTCAACGTCATCGAGGAGCCGCAGATCGCGCTGGAGACCACCCGCGCCAGCGCCCCCGGTGTCGTGCGCCCTGTCGGCGTCGGCCCCGAGGAGTTCACCTGCGTCGTCATGCCGATGCACATCAGCCGTTAGCGGAAACGATGAATGCAGAACGATGAACGATGAATGCAGACTGACACGTTGAGTGAGTCTGTTGTTTGACCGATGACCAATTGCCGCCAGGTCGAAAGAACCTGGCGGTTTTCTTGACCATCCCTTTGTCTCCGTCGTTCATCATTCATCATTCATCATTCATCAATCATCATTCCGTGTACCTCTCCCACCTCTCCCTGACCAACTTCCGCAACTTCAGCCGGCTGGAGCTTGATCTGAGCGCAGGAATTACGCTGCTTCAGGGTCTTAACGCTCAGGGCAAAACCAGCTTCCTGGAGGCCGTGGCCTACTTGTCCACCTCGCGCTCGCTGCTGGCCGGCGCAGAGCGGGAGCTGGTGCATTGGCTGGCCTGGGAGGAGCCGCTGCCCTTTGCCCGCCTGGTCGGGGAGCTGGTGGTCGCTGGCGGCCGCAAGCAGCGCATCGAGATCACCCTGGTGCAGACCGGCGCCTCCGGCGCCGGCGCGCCGCTGCTGCGCAAGGAGGTGCGGGTCAACGGCGTCAGCCGCCGCGCCATCGATCTGGTTGGCCAGATGCCGACGGTGCTCTTCCTGCCCCAGGACATCGAGCTGATCTCCGGCTCGCCCAGCGTGCGGCGGCGCTACCTGGATATCGCCCTCTGCCAGATGCAGCACGACTACTGCCGCAGCCTCAGCGCCTACAACAAGGTGCTGGACCAGCGTAACGCCTTGTTGAAGAACCTGCGCGACCAGGGCGGCCCGCGCGAGCAACTGGCCTTCTGGGACGAGCAGTTGGTGGCCCAGGGCAGCCTGCTGGTGGCCCGCCGCGCTGCCTTTCTGGCCGAGCTGGAAACTGAGGCCAACCAGCGCCAGCAGGCCCTGACCGACGGCCGTGAGCGGCTGCACGTGCGCTATCTGCCCAGCCTGGAGCCCAACGGCAACGACCTGGCCAGCGGCGACGCCGCCCTGCTGCGCGAGCCGACGCCCCTCTACCTGGCGGGCGACCATGCCTCCATCGTGGCTGCGTTCCAGACCGCGCTGGCCCGCACGCGCCAGCGGGAGATCGCCGCGGGCATGTCGCTGCTCGGCCCGCACCGTGACGACGTGCAGTTCACCGCCCAGGGCCGCGACCTGCGCACCTACGGCAGCCGCGGCCAGCAGCGCACCGCCGCGCTGTCGGTCAAGCTGGCCGAGGTGGCCATCATGCAGCGCGCTTT
>CAZVGR010000024.1:39680-59513 GCA_964626845.1 uncultured Anaerolinea sp. | reverse complement strand
GGCCGTAGGATCGTGTAGGCCAGCCCGCTCGCTGCCAGGGCGGCTTCGCAGGTTCCCTTGATATGGAACAGCGGCGCGGGATGGTTGAGCGCCGAGCCAAAGGCCGAGGTGTAGACGAAGTGTTTGACGCCGGCCGCTTGGGCCGACTCGATCAGGTTCAGCGTGCCCTGCAAGTCCACAGCCGGGATCGTGTCCTCGCCGCCGCGCTGGGTGGCCGTGGCGGTGGTAATGACGGCGTCTACGCCGGCAAGGGCCGCAGCCAACGACGCCGGGTCCTTGAGATCAGCGTAGACCGCCTCTGCGCCGGCCGTCGCCAGGGACTCGGCCGTGTTGGCCCGCCCCTGTTGCGCCAACTGCGCCGAGACGGGATCCTGGCGGTCCAGGATGCGCACTTGCCGACCTTGCGCCAACAAACCGCGGGTGATGCGCCCGCCCAACGAACCGGTTGCTCCAACGACCAAGATCATAGGTTACCTCCAATTTGGGTTTCAGAATGTACTGCGCTACGCAGGGGGGATGTCTGTGCTTGATTGATCTCAATAGGTCTCATCGCCGCGCAGAACCGTGTGATGTTGGCGACCTGTCACCGGTTTGAGACGAGGTTCGAGCGGTGTGCGCTTTATCTGATAGCGATCCTCTAGCTGGTGCAGGGAACCGAGAGCCAGGTCCGCCGTGACGGCATCGATATCAGCCTCAGCTACCCGGCGCAACGGAGCGAGGGCGCGCTTCGAGCCATTAATGCTCAACCCTTCGACCGCCCGGCGGCGCAGCATCGGAGAAGGGCTATTGAGAGCAGTGACAAGCACATCTACCGCGCGCTGTCCACCGAAGCGGCCGATGGTTAACGCTGCCCAACCGCGTGTGGTCAACCGTTCATTCGGGGACTGCAAGACGGCAGTGAGTTCAGGCAGACCGCTGGCGCCAGCAAGCTCACCAAAAAGCACGACTGCGGCTGAACGGTTGGTCATGCGATTTTCAGCAGGGTCCGTCATCATCTGCCGGAGCAACTGGATTGTCTGCTTACGGTAACGAGCGAGATCACGTTTCTCAAGCGCCAGCGCTTCAAACACCTCATCGTTGAAGCCATGCAACGCGTTGAGCACGCCCTCAAGTTTGATACGGACACCAGCCATGCCTAACTCACGCGGGTTGATCTCGTCCGGTTTGGGGAAGGTGTTCTGCAATTCTGCTCCCGCAAATTCGTTGCGCAGCGGCTTGATCTCTTTATCTTCCCGCGGCGCAAAATCGTTGGTGTTATCCGATGGTCCTGTGTTGCTCATGGTCTTGTCCTTTCGTTAAGGGTTAATCTTCTGTACCCAGTCGTGATCGTCAAGCGTGTTGTGCTGTGACCAAGAGATATTGGTGCTGTTGGACCCCACTGATGCATTCATGAAGTTATTGGAGCTGCTATCGTGAGGGAGACCGAGGTAATGGCCCAGCTCGTGAGCGATCACCACGCCCAGTACATCGCTGCCCCAGGTACTGTTAAGGATATTGAGGTCTTTCACGTCAATCACGGCGCCGGAATTGCTGCCCGACTTAGAGGCTGGGCCAGGGCGGGGCGAGAAGCCGCCAAGAGAGGCGGCGCAGGACGCGCCTGAGAACGACTCGACAAACCAAAGGTCAATGTGCTTGGCATAGCTGGCAGGCGAGCTCCAATCGGCACGCATGTCATCCGCCTCATTGGACGAGGACGAGTTATTCTTGCAGGAGTCGATGCGAATGTCTCGAAAGCGCGCCCAATCGCTATTCGAGGATGGAATTTCCAGAATGGGTGCAGAAGTGATCTGCATATCCACTTTCTCGTAGATTGAGGAGGCGCGTCCCAGAGTCAGGTTGCGCACGGCCTGCCGCTCGGCTGTGGAAAAGCTGCCAACAAAATTGCAGGCAACCTTGATCTGGCCCATCATGACCCAGACCGCCGAGTCGGATTTTTCGCCGGCAGAGGTCAGGAAATTGAGGCGGATGCGCACATCGCCGAAGTTCTTGAAGATGTTTGCCGTCGCGCTGTTCTTGTAGTAGGTGTAGAGATAGATGGTGCGGCTGGAGTTGGGCGGAACAGTGATGGCGCTGTCGAGGGTAAACCAAAACGACGTGACTTCATTGCCGCCGTCGGTAACGGTCGCCTTCACGAGATTGGTGACTGTCACCGATTGGTTAAGCCCATTGGAGAAAACAACCCGGGCATAACAGTAATAGCGGCCGGTAGCAGATGAATAGACCACTGCGCCTTTCCAGGAGGTGCCGTAGTAACGTGGGTAGACCGATACCTGAACAGGGTTGGAAGGGACGACTTCAAACTGGAACGTCTCACGAGTGGTCAGGCCATTGCTGGCGTAGAGCGTGGCGCGCACTTTCACTGGTCCCCACGATGCAGACATGAAACCGGGCATCGTCCAGGATCCCTGCTTGTTTTCGCGCTCCGAAACTCGGAAATAGCCGGCGCACTCTTCGCCATTGGGAAAGGTGACTTCCAGATGAATCACAGAGACCATTACCTGGGCAGGACGGCGAAACTTGAGCGTCAGATCAAAGGGCTTGCCGACGATAGGTGTGGCAGGCGAAGGAACAGCGTTAATGACTGCGATCTTCGAACGGCTGCCTTCACGGGTGGTCAGGATGGTAGGCGGCCCATCTGAGATGGTGAACTGGTGAAGGTCGCTCACATCATCGAGGACATAGGTGGGCAGTTCTGCCTCCAGCTCGCTTTCACTGATATAACGCGTTGGTAACACCTCGCCATCCACATAAACCATGGTAGCTGGGCTGATATCTCGCCCCCAAACCTTCACCACCGTAAAGGGCTCGCCGGCTGAGGACTTCTCAGCGATCTCATATCCCGCTGCTTGCGGAGCGGGGCGGCGAACGCCCAGCGGCCTGAACTCCGCGTCCAAATGGGCCATCATCGCCATCATCTGCGTGTCAACCTGACCGGTTTCCTGAACTTCCAATGCCGTGTCGTTCATGTGCTCACCTCGTAGTAGTTTCCAGTTTTTCGGATTACGCCAAGAATAGATTGCCAACTTGTCGATGGGTATTTTGCCTGCGATAACGTAAGTCGACCACCGCTGACCTTTCACATACATCGCACAGTGTGTGCGAGGAGCCAAGAGTGACGTTCCTCCCTACTCTATAAGTTAAACGCACACTTCACGATTTTAACGCGTACAAGGGCGTAACAAGAGCTGTGCGTTCAGTGCTCTACGTGCAGTATCGATGGACCATGAAATTCTAACGTTGTTCGTTACTACTCAGCCATAGGTGCCGGGCACTTGAGTCGGCGCCTGCAACGATGTCTGCCGAACCCATTCAAGCCGCACATGGGCTGCAAGTGCCCGGCACCTGTATCGAGAACCGCGCGGCGGATTGGCTGGCCAAGACGCTCACAGGCGCGCCAACCAGGCTGGATAGCTGAGCGAGCTGTCCTGTGACAACGTCAACGGCGGCAAGCCGTGCGCAGCAAAGAAGTGGGCAACAGCCTCAGCCAACAGGCCGCCAACCTGATCGGGGGGTCCGAAAGCCTCGAAGCCAAAGGTCAGCCAGCTTTCCCTTTCACGCCCCACACCTGCCAGCGTCAGTTCGATGTTGCAGCCTGCATCGGGCCACGCATCCGGGGAAACGGGCGCTACTCCGCCCGCAACCGCCGCATACTTCTGCGTAGACCGTCGCTTTTCCACGGTACACCAGACGCCGGATTGGTGCAGCTCTGCTTCCAGAGCTGACGCAATGCTTGCCGCTGGCTTCAGGGACCATTTCACCCATTCATCCACGCGGCCGGCAACGCCGTCCTGGGCAAATGGCCGCGGCCCCGCCACCAACGCCTTGACCTCCAGCCGGCCCTGGCGCTGCTTGACGCCGACCGTCTCGCAGTTGGGCAAGAGCAGATACTCGTCGGTGCGCGGCAGTTCCTGCTTGGCGACATGTAGGCCATTTTCAGAGGCGATGATTGTCTCTTGGTGAGCTCCATTCATGGGTTGTAAGGCGGTTCAAGATAGCGACCGATCGGTCGCTCGACTTCCTGCCGCAGATTCTTCAGGGTAGCCCGTGCGCGTTCGAGCTGGGCGACAAAAGTCCGCTCACCGCCCGAGCCGCCGCTGATAGCTGGCTGGCTGGTGCGCATTCGCTCCAAGAAGCGACTCAGCATCCATACCTCGGCGCTTAACCAGTCTAACTCGGTACTTAGCTGGTTGTTGCTGGGTGCTTTGTACCCGAAGATGTACCATAACCCTTCATCGGACAGCATCATCTTGCCGCCATCATGCCCAACTCCCTCGACTTCACGCTGTACGTGGTTGGAAGGGTTCCACAGACCCTCATTGATTAAGTGATGTCTGTACAACCGCGCCCTCTCAAGACGACTGCGCCCGTGCAGAACAAGTCCCAGGTCCTTTGAGGACGGCTCCTCCTTGTTGTCCAGCTCGCCCACCAGGTGGACGATGGCCCGTTTCTGATAGTTTTCGCGGATTTGAGTTACCGCCTCACTGTGATTACTTCCATGGGCGTTTCGATGGTAGGGCATGTCGAGGACTCTTGCTAATCCCAGCCCATAAATGTTGTACCTTTCAAGCACTTTGGCTTTTTCGGCCGCAAGGTCAAAGCTGGGGTCAGAGGGTAATGAACCACCGTACGCCCAGGTGACCGCATATTCTGAAGCGGCATCGTCTGGAACTGTGAAGTTGACTGGTGCATCGGTTGCGACAGGGTGGCTTACCTGCGGGTGGTGGCGGCGATTACTCATGTAGAGATAGCTACCTGGGTTCATTGGGATGTAGCGGATATGGATGCCATCTGGAGGAGAAAAGGTCGAACTAGCTGCGTAGCGGTGTACAAGCTGGCCGCCACCCGACTGTCCTACCAAAACGACGGTATTCAGGTTAGGAAACAGGCCGGACTGGACACAATGCTGCAACATCCGGTCGATCACATCGAAGCTAGCAATGCTGTGTCCGCCAGTGCGCGGGAAATGCTCATGATTGGCAGAGCAGCCGCCGTCGAATCGACCACCGTCGAATCGACCACCCGTCCAATACAGCAGGTCTGATTCAGCGGCTAGAACCTCGAGAATGTCTTCAACCGGTTCGCGCTCATCGTATAAGTTCAAAAACTGAGGCGCGACAATCAGCGTTTCGCCGGTTGCATCAGCGGCTTCGGCTGCTCGAGCCATCCGCTGACAGTACTGATTGGCGTTAGCGCCCACACCATGGAAAGAATAAACGATGCGTCTGACAGCCGGGTTATAGGTGAATAACTGATGGCTGCAATCCTCAAACTGGCTGGCAAAGGGTTGGTAAAGTGTGGTGGTGCTGATTCGGACCGGGAATCGCTCGCTGGCGACAACGACCGGGGTGATCCGAAATTGAGCAGGTGAACAACCAGCCTTGAACTCACAGCCAATGGCACTGATCTCAATACGAGATCTACTCTCTTTGAATTTCACTCGAATCGAAACACCAATCCCCCATTGAATCGGTCTTGTTAGGCAGATTTCCAGTGGCGTGGTAGTATATCCCTGAGAAGATGCCAGCAGGTTATTGATCGTGCCGATCCGCCGGTCACCGTCCCAGACATGGATGGCTGTGATCTCCGCACCTGCTATTCCTGGCTCTTCCCTGCCTCTCGGACGCACCCATACGCGTATCCGTTCAGTAGCCGCGTCTGTCGGGGTTGTGATTGTGCCGTGCAACCAAGTTTGTTGATTACCGCTACCTTCAACCAATATGCTTCCCCCCCAACGCAGAATCCTGCTTGTTCGCTCTGGGTGCTCAATCTCAAGATGATGTCCATGTGTCCAAACTGACTGCGTGATGGTATTGTTACTCATTGTGTCTCCTTGTCCAGATCGCGAAAGGTCAACACCGCGATGTCAAACGGTTTGAGCGGTTTGATCTTGCCGTCGGCGTCGCCCATGGCTTCAAACCGGGCTACTGAGGCCTCCGGGTCGGCCATGCTGGCCACGTCCAGGCCCAGTACAAACAAGACGGTTCATCGCTACTTGCTTCACTTCTCACTCGACAACATGGTCTCCAGATGCCGGATCAATCCCGGCCAATCACGAAAGTAATACGCCTCGCCATCGGGCAGCGACTGCAGCTTGCCTCGCCACTCCAGCGCAACCGGATCGTCGGGCGCCGCGGCCTGCCACAGGCGCAGGGTGAAGAGGCGGGCAGGCGGGTATTCGGGCGGCATGACGTGTGTTCCATAGTCCAATGACGCCAGTCTAGCACAGGGTGCGTTTCATAAACGTTTCATGGCGCTGCGAAATCCCTGTTTTGATCAAGAATTTCCTCAACATTCAGCCTACGCTGCGCCAGCCGGCGCCGCGCTTTCGGCCGCGACGGCGCGATCCGCAGCCGGCGCAGCGCAGTGCTGGGCGATCCAGTCCTCCAGCCGCGTCAACTGCAACGGATAGCGGCGCAGTAGCGGCGCCGCGTCGTAGGTGGTGTTGCGAAGGTCGTCGTGTAGGGCAAAGGCCATTATCTGGCTGAGGCCAGGGTGGAAGGGCCTCAGCACGGGCGACATCAACCGCAGCATGGCCCTCGGCACGTGAGATATCTTGGCCGGACGGCCGGCGGCCTGCTCGAACATGGCCGCCACCTCGTTGTTGGTCAGGCTGTTGGCGGCCGGCCCGCCGATCTCGATGATCTGGCCCACGGCCTGCGCATCATCCCAGACAGCCTCGATCAAGCTGGCCACATCCTCGACAGCGACGAAGTTACGCCGGCCCGTGCCTTTGCCGAAGATGGTCGCCTTGCCCTGCTCCAGGATTGGCTGGCCCAGCATCTCATAGGCGTGGGTCTGGAGGAAGGCCGTCGGCCGGACGATGGTGTAGGGCAGGCCGCTGGCCTCCAGGTACTGCTCGACCGCGTACTTGATCCGAAGGAAGGCCGACGGATGGTCAGGCGAGGCCCCGTGCGCGGAGACGTAGCAGAAGTGGGCGACGCCAGCCCCCTTGGCCGCGTCGATCAGGTCGCGGTGTCCCTGGTCGTCGACCAGCGCCGATCGCGCCGCGCCGCGGCCGAAGATCGAGTGGGCCGACGCCAGCACGTGGCTCGCCCCGGCGCAGGCGCGGCGCAGCGAGGCGGGATCGCGCAGGTCGCCAGCGACCACCTCTGCGCCGGCCGCCTGCAACTCGGCCAAACGCTCAGGCTGGCGCGAGAGGGCTCGCACCGGCTTGCCGGCCCGCAACGCCCGCAAGGCAACTTCATGTCCCAACTTGCCGCTGGCTCCAACAATCAAAATCATCTCGTCACCTCCTGAATGCTCTGTTAACGAAGTCATTGAGGTGCCCGGCGCTCGACACGAACTCTGATCATGTTCGAATCGTCGCCAGAGTGCCGGGCGCCTCAACAAAGATGCCCCCAGTGTAGCACCCCCAGCGTTTCATAAGCGTTTCATGGCCCCGGGAAATCCACCAATTCTCCGGAATTTGTAGGCCCGCCCGACCGTAGAACGGATCGGGCTACAAGGTGGAAGGCCCTCCGGGTCTCCGTGCGCTAACGACGACTTATCATCGGCCACGGAAACCCGAAGGGCCTGCCCTGAGCGTGCCGAAGGGGCCTGGCGCTCATTCAGGTTCGAACACACGTTAACGGAAGTGGCCGCGGCCCTGCAGCTCCATATTCACGATCAGCGCGGGGCCGACGCCCGGGATGAACTGAACTTCAGTCGTGGTCGTCAATTGTCCCTGGCCGCGCAGGCCGGCGTACTCCCCCGTGGCGGACACGATGACCCAGTTGCCTGCGGCCGTGCCGGGTGAGCCGGGTGAGAAGCAACTTACCCTCCGGACGACCTGCTGGCGGATGGTGATGGTGTCCGCGGGCGTCGGGCCGGTCAACACGGTGGTGGTGTGGACCGTCTTCGGGCAGTCGTCGAAGCCACCGACAACAATAGTTTCATAGAGGTCGCCGGAGCCGGAGATCAGTCCCCCGGATGACCAACTGCCATAGCCCTCGTAAATGGGGATAGGGGCGTAGGTCACGTCGACAAAGGTGAAGCTCAGGTCCTGCGGCGGCGAGGCGCTGGCCGGCAGGGCGAAGCTGCAGAGCAGCAACAGCAGCGTGCCGAGCACGGCGACGCGGCGGAGTTGGGATTTTCTCCCGCGGACGATGGGGAACATGGTTGGTTGCCTCCTGTGAAATGGTGCAAGATGATGAAAGTGACCCGCTGCCACTTCCCTGGATCAGTTCCAGATGTCCCCAGTGTAGCACCCCCAGCGTTTGATAAGCGTTTGATGGCGCGGACTTCGAGGGGATATTTCAGAAGAAATTCATCTGCTGCGCCAAATCGACGGCGCTTTGCAGCTTTTCGCGCGCCTCGTCGGGCCGGCCGGCGTCCCAGGCGGCCAGGGCGGCGTGGAGGGGTTCGGCCAGCGCAGCGGGCAGGGCTTGCTGCTCCGGCGCGCACAGGGTGCGGGCGTGGGGGATGGCGTCGGCGACGCGGCCCTGCGCCAGCGCCACCCCGATCAGCGGCCACAGCGCCTGCCAGTAGAAGGGGTAGGACGCCCCATACCTCTGCCAGGCCGCCAGCGCTTGCCTGGCCCGCCGCTCGGTCTCTGCCAGGTCGTTGCGCTGCCAGGCCGCCCAGGCCAGCCCGGCCCGGCTGGCGCCAACGTAAGTGAGCATGCCCACCGCGTCGGCCGCCGCCAGGCAGCGACGGGCGGCAGCCTCGGTCTCCGCCACGCGGCCCTGCCGGCGATGGACAACCATGAGGTAGGCCAGACAGCGCGCCTGCAAGGAGACGTCACCGCTCTCTTCGGCCAGCGCCAGCACGTCACGCAGCCCCCCCTCCGCCTCGGCATAGTCGCCCAACCAGAGCAGATTGAAGGCTACGCCAAACCGACGGGAGTTATGCACGACAGGGGCCACCGACGGCGGCAGCGCCGCCACGGCAGCACGGGCATAGTTCAGCGCGACCGCGGACGGCGCGTAACGCCGCCGGCGGCTCTCATGCCCGCCGAGCCTGTTAAAAAAGGACGCAAGCTGCAAGGCCGTCCCATGGCGCTCGATCAAAGGACGCACGTGCGCCAGCAGGCCGGCCGCGTCCTCCACCCGGCCATGCCAGTAGAGCAGCCCCAGTTGTTCGATTTGGAGCTGGCACCACTCCTGCCACCAGCCGGCCGCAGTCTCGTCTTCAGGCGGCGCATCCAGCAGCGCCTCGGCCGCCTGGTAGTGCGCTGCCGCCGCCTCGAAGCTGGCGCGCCCTTCGGCCAGGGTCTGTCCGATCTTGCGCCGCAGCCGGGCCTGGTCGATGACGCCAGCCTGCGGTGCGGCATCCAGGGCGGCTGCGTAGGCCGAGCGGGCCTGCTCGGCCTGCGCCAGCCAGAATTGCACGTCGCCCAGCGTCTCGTGCAACCGCGCCGCTTGCTCAACGCGTGCTGCGCCGTCCGGCAACGCCGGGAGCAGGCCAATGGCTCGCTGCAAGGCGGCCAGCGCGTCGGCGTGGGCGTAGACCGCGCGCGCGGCCGCCGCTGCCCGTTGGTAGAAATCGATCGCCTGGCCGGGCCGGCCGGCCGCCTCGTAGTGCCCGGCAACCATGCCGGCTGCAAAGTCCAGGTCGCCAGCGTGCATGGCCTCCAGCGCTTCGGCCACCCGGCCGTGCAGCCAGCGCCGCCGCGTGCGGCTCAAGCCCGCGTAGGCCACCTCCCGCAGCTTGTCGTGGCTGAAATCGTAGTCCTCCTCGCCCCGCTCGCGGATGACCCGCCGCCGCCAGCACTCGTCCAGACAGCCCACCAGCACGTCCTCGCTCAGGTTGCTGGCGCGGGCCAGGACGTTATAGCTGAAGTCGCGGCCCACCACCGCGGCCAGCTCGATCACCGCGCGCGCGTCCGCGCCCAACTGCGCCAGGCGCGCCTCCAACACCTGGCGCACCCGGGCCGGCAGTGCTGCGGGCGCGGCCAGCATGGCCTGCGCGTGACCCGTCCGGGACGCACCGGAACTGGGCGCTGTCCGTCCCAATCCGGCCCGCACCATCTCGACGATGAAGAGGGGATTGCCCTCCGTGCCCTGGCAGAGCGCCGCTGCCAACGCGGGGTCTAGCGGCTGCTCAGCCACATGGTTGGCCAGCGCCAGCGAAGACTCGGGGCTGAGCGGCCCCAGCTCGATCTCCTCCAGCCGGCCGGCGTGGGCCAGTTGGGCCTGCCAGGCGGCCAGGGTGGGGCTTTCTTCCCTGGCCTCGCTGCGCAGCGTGGCCGCTGCCAGCACCTGCGGCCGCGGCCCTTGCCCTCGCCTTGCCGTCAGGACGTGCTGCAGCCAGTCCAGCGTGTCGCGGTCGCACCACTGCACGTCCTCCAGCACCAACAACACGGCGCTATGGCTGTGGAGCAGGGCCTGCGCCAGCGCTTGAAAGAGGTGCAGCCGCTGCCAGCCCTCGGTCAGGGGGCCGGGGGGCGGCAGGTCGGGGCGATCCACCAGGATCTCCGGCAGCAGGCGGGCCAGCTCGCGCAGGGTGGGGTCGGCCAGCGGCGGCAACGGCTGGCTGCGCAGCCAGGCCACAATCGGCGCATAGGGCAGGTCGCCTTCAGCGGCGTAACAGCGCGCAGGGAGCACGGCGATGCCCTGGCGCTGCACCCACTCGCCCAGCGCCTCGGCCAGGCGGGTCTTGCCGATGCCGGCCTCGCCGCTGATCAAGGCCAGCCGCGGCTGCTGGGCGGCCGCGCGCCAGGCCGCTTGCAGCCGCGTCCACTCGGCGGCGCGTCCCACCAAAGGGGGCGCAGGGGGCTGCGCTGGCGCGCTGGGCGGCGCGTGGGCCTGCTGCAAAAGCCGCTCGTACAGCTCGCTGATGGCTGGGCCTGGCTCCACGTCCAGCTCGCGGCGCAGCACCGTGGCGCAGGTGTGGTAGGTGTGCAGCGCGGCGGCGCGGTCGTCCACCAGCGCGTGCAGGCGCATCAGATGGGTGTAGGCCGGCTCGTGCAGGGGATCGTGGCGCAGCAGGGCGCGGGCGTGGGCGATGGCGCGGCGGTATTGGCGGCGCTCCTCGTGCCGCGCGACCAGTTGTTGCAAGGCGCGGCCGTAAAGTTGGGCCAGCCGCTCCCGCTCGGCCAGCAGCCAGTCGTGATAGCTGCCCGGCAACAACTCCCCGCCGTTTGCGGCCACGGCCTGTTCCAGATAGGGCAGCGGGTCGGCCGCGTCCCGGGCCTGGGCCAGCGCCGCCTCGAACTCGGCCACGTCCAGCGTGCATGGCGCATCTGCGCGCCACTCGAAGGTTGCCTCGCCGGCGTCGACGAAACGGTCGGCGTCGGGCAGGGTGCGGCGCAGGCGGTGCCACAGGTTGCGCAGGTTGGTGCGGGCTTGTTTTTCGGGGGAGTCGGGCCAGAAGAGAAAGGCCAGGTGCTGGCGGGACACGGGCCGGCCGCGCTGGAGCAGCAGATAGGCCAGCAACTCTTGCAGGCGCGCGTGGTGCAGACCGGCCACCCCTTCGTCGCCAGCCGTGACACGCAAACCACCCAGCAAATAGATCGTCAGTATCCTGCCGCTGTCATCTGCCAACTGCCGCCCTCCGTCGTATGGGCTAACCCGTCCTAAGTTGTCAGGTCTGACATTCTACCATAGGGTAGAACCGCCGCCAAACAACTAAGCCCGTACTCCGGGTGGATGCCTTTGGGCAGAGGATGCGCGCGCCGGTCAACCCTGGCCGACCCCACGCTGTGCCCTGGCGCGCAGCGCGCCAATCTGGCTGCGGTGCTCCGCCTCGTGCTGCATCAGGTGATGGAGCACCTACTCCGGCGTCACGTCGTAATACGGTAATGAGCGCACGCGGCGAAACTCGGCTAGCTCCATGGCCGGGGTGACGCCCTCCAGTTCCTCCAGCGTGCGGCTGCGGGCGTCTTGCAGCGCCCAAAGCCAGCGGCCAATCTCGGGCGCGCAGCCGGACGCCTTGCTCAAGCGTCTCGTTCGGGCTATAATTCCTCCATCCTCTCCGACTTTTCCAGGAGCCCTGCCTCATGACGCCACAGTTCGTTGGCATGCAGAACGACCCGGCCTCTGCGCCTGGGGTCGAACACGACGAGATCGCCAGCTTGCCGGCCGGTCCTGGACCCACACTGGTGACCTGCGTCGATTACAGCCCGGCCCAGATCGTCGAGCAGCAGATCGACAACCTGGCCGACTTCCTGGGACGCCACCGGCCTGAGTGGGTGGCGGTGCGTTGGATCAACGTCGATGGCCTCTCGGACATGGACGGCATCCACGCGCTGGCCACCAAGTACGAGCTGCACCCCCTGGCCGTGGAGGATCTGCTCGACCTGAACGACCGGCCCAAGGTGGAGCCCTACGGCGACGACGACGGCGCGCTGCGTGCGCGCCTGTTCATCGTGGCCCGCACCCTGGAGCTGGCTGACAGCCGCCTGGCCAGCCGGCAGATCTCCTTCTTCCTGGGCCACAACACAGTGCTGACCTTCCGGGAAACGCCCAGCGCGGTGTGGGATCACCTGCGCCAGCGGCTGCGCACCAAGGGATCACGGCTGCGCAACCACGACGCCAGCTTCCTGGTCTACTCCCTGCTGGACGCCATCGTCGACCAGTGTTTCCCGATCCTGGAGCACTATGGCGACCAGATGAACACCATCGAAGCGGCGCTGCTGGACGGGCCGCAGCGCGCGGCCAGCCAGCAGATCACCGAGATCAAGCGCGACCTGCTGCTGCTGCGCTGGGTGATGTGGCCGACGCGCGAGATGGTGGCCCTCTTGCAGCGCGAGCCGCACGAGTGCGTCAGCGACGACACCCGCGTCTACCTGCGCGACCTGCACGACCACGTGGTGCAGATCATCGAGATCACCGAGATCTACCGCGAGCGGGCCGGCGACCTGACCGGCAGCTACATGTCGGCGGTCTCCAACCGCATGAACCAGATCATGAAGGTGCTGACCATCATCGGCACCATCTTCATTCCCCTGACCTTCCTGGCTGGCGTCTACGGCATGAACTTCCGCCACATGCCGGAGCTGGAACAGCCCTGGGCCTACCCGCTGTTCTGGCTGGTCTCGCTGGTGGTGGTGATCGGCATGTTGGCGCTGTTCCGGCGCAAAGAGTGGCTTTGAGGCCGCTAACGGAGCGATTTGATGAATGAGAACGACTACGAATACAGCGGCCTGATGGCCCAGTTCTGGGATTTGTTGCGCGGCGACACCTCGCGCTGGGCTGACCGTTTCTTCTACCTGGATGTGATCGCCCAACACGGCCAGCCGGTGCTGGACGTGGGCTGCGGCACGGGCCGGCTGCTGCTGGACTACATGCAGCAGGGCATCGACGTCGACGGTATGGACAACTCGCCAGAGATGCTGGACCTGCTGCGCCAGAAGGCCGCCGCGTTGGGCCTCGATCCGCGGGTCTACCTGCAGACCATGGAGACCATCGACCTGCCCCGCCGCTACCGCACGATTCTCGTTCCCTCCAGCTCCTTCCAACTTCTGACCGAGCCGGCGGACGCGGCTGGGGCGCTGCGCCGCTTCCACGCCCACCTGGAACCGGGCGGCGTGCTGGTGATGTCGCTGTTCATCCTGGGCGTCGACGACGATGGCAAGCCCATCCCCGAGGAAGAGGGGACCAAAGAGGTGGTGCGGCCGGAGGACGGCGCGATCATCCGCCGCTGGTCGCGCTCGGTCTTCGACCACGCCAACCAGTTGGAGGACACCGAGGACCGCTACGAGGTAATCGTGGACGGCGTGGTGGTCGCCTCGGAGCAGCGCAGCCGTCCCCGCGCCACGCGCGGCTACACGCAGGCCCAGGCCATCGCCTTGCTGCAGGAAGCCGGCTTCGCCGATGTGCACCTGACCAGCGGCTTCAGCTTCGCGCCGGCTGCGCAGGAGGATACGCTGTTCTGCATCTTTGGCACGCGCAGTTGACGTTGCTCTTGTTGCGCGTATAATAAAAGCACAGATATTTGTGCTTAAGGAATGCGCTATGACGACCACATCGGTTCCTGTGCGAATCAACGTCCTCCTCCCTGCCGAGGTAGCGAAAACCCTGCGCGAGGTTGTGCCACAGCGCAAACGCGCCCGCTTTGTTGCTGAGGCTGTGGAACGCGAGTTGCGACGTGTCCAGCTAGAAGCTGCCCTGGATGCCAGCGCTGGCGCCTGGGCGGATGCAGATCACCCTGAACTGGAGGACGGCCCAGCCATCGATCGCTGGATTGCCGAAGGGCGGGCACAACTAGGCTGGGACCGGGAAGGGGAGACCTAGCCATGGCGGCATATCTGCTGGATAGCGGCATCTTGATCCGGCACCTGCGCAACCGCGCTGGTTATCCCGAACTGATCAAACGGTTGAGCCAGACCGGCGACCTGTACATTTCGGCTTTTACCCGCGTCGAAGTGCTGCGCGGCATGCGTGAGCACGAGCGAGAACGCACCGTGGCCTTGCTCGACAGCTTCATCACGCAGGTCATCGACCGGGTTACGGCAGATCAAGCCGGGGAGTGGATACGGGTCTGGCAGGCCCGCGGCATCACTTTGGGAGGACCGGACGCAGTGATCGCATCGTCTGCGTTGCAGGCTCGTGCTGCGTTGGTGACTACCAACGCCCGCCATTTTCCCATGTCAGAGATCACCGTGTTGTCCGTGGATGAGGATGGGGAGATGAGTGCCGCAAGTCGCTGATTGCCGGCGACTCGGTTCGTCGCTTGACGGGCGCTAGATCGTTGGCCTCGGCAAGGCTACAATCGGCGCCATCTGGGCCCGCGCCAGTCGGATCAGATCGGCAGCGGCCAGTTCCAGCCCCAGCATCACGTCCCCGCTGCTGATGTTGACAGTGAGGCAGCCCGCAATGGCCGTGTCGAACACCACCGGGATCGCCTGCGGCAGCGCCAACGGCGCAACCGCCCCCTTAACGCCGGCCGTCATCTGGCGAATCTCGGCGTCGCCGGCAAAGGTCAGCCGCCGCCAGCCCGGCTCCACCGTGTCCAGATAGTCGCGCACCGCCTTGGGGTCCAGCCGGTCGTCGCCCAGCACGCAGGCCATGACGGTGCGCCGCTGGCCGCCGGCCTCGCGCAGCAGGATCGACTTGACCATCTCGCTGCGCACCACGCCCCGCTGCGCAGCCGCGGTCTCAATGGTGTAGACCGGCTCGCTGTGCTCCAGCCGGCGATAAGGAACGCCCTCGGCGTCTAACAGTCGGGTGATGGGGGTTTCGAGCATGGGGAGGTGGATCGGTGGATTGGTAAACTGGTAGATTGGTAGATTGGTAGATTGGTGGATTGGTAGATTGGTAGATGGGTCGGTGGTCTAGTCGGGCGCAGAGTTGGTCTGTTGCTGGTTCAGCGAGGCCAGCAGCGCGTCCAGCCTGGCGTCTTCGCCCAGGACGATCAGGATGTCGCCCTGTTCCAGCGGCTTGCCCAGCGAGGGGTTGAAGCGCACCTGGTAGCGCGTCTGACCGTCCTCCTGGTAGCTCTCCAACATGCCGATCACGTTCAGGTCGTAGCGGTTGCGCACCCGCAGGTCGACCAGCGTCTTGCCCACCCACTCGGCTGGCGCGGGGATGCGGCGCACACTGTAGCCGGGCAGGATCTGGCGCGCCTCGTAGGTCTCGCGCTGGGTGCGGTAGATGGTGTTCTCATGCACCAGCAGCATGACCACCACCAGCACCAACAGGCCGGGGATCATGAAAGCCGAGCCGAAGACCTCCACGGCAAACAGCACGGCGGCCAGGGGCACGTTGACCAGCGCGCCCAGGCTGGCGACCATGGCCGGCGCGATCAGCACGATAGCTGGCAGGTCCACCAGCGGCGCCAGCGCGGCCGCCACCATGCTGCCGAAGAAGATGGCCGGGATCAGCAGGCCGGCCGAGCCGCCGGAGGTGACTGTGGCCAGGGTGGCCAGCATCTTGGCAGCCAGGGCGATCACGGCCACCGTCGTGGTGAAGCGCCCCAGCATGGCGGCCTCGATGGTGGCGGTGCCTGTGCCCAGCACCAGCGCCAGCCCCTCGCCGCTGGCCCAAACCGCCAGCAGCGCCACGACGCCGGTGATGGCTGCGCCCAGCAGGTGGCGGCGCCAGGGGTTGGGGGCAACGCGGCGAAACCAGCCTTCGCTCCAGCGGCGCAACTGCACGAAGAGGACGCTGATGACCGCGATGATGGCCGCCATGGCCAGCAGGATGGCGTAGTAACGGGCTGTGGTGGGCGGGCGCACGTCAGCCGGCGGCTGAAACAGCGCCGCATGGCCGGTGACCAACGTGCTGACGAAGAAGGCCACCAGCGCAGCGATCAGGGCAAAGAGCAGTTTTTCGACGATGGGACGGCGGCGGTACATCACCTCGACGGCGAAGAAGGCCGCGGCGAAGGGCGCGCCCAGCAGCGTGGCCACGGCCGCGGCCACGCCAGCCAGTTGGGCCGTCTGCAGGTCGTCGGGGTCCGACGGCAGCCACCAGCGTAGGAAGCGGGCCAGCAGCGAGGTGCGCTCCAGTCCCAACGGCAGGGCGCGCGGCTTCATGAAGCCGGCCGCCATGCTCTCGCCCACCAACGCCACGCTGGCCTCCAGGCCGCCGCTGCCGCCGCTGCCCAGGGTCAACAGAGTGGCCAGCCACTTGCGGGCGGCCAGGCGAAAGGTGGGCAACTCCCAGCGCGCCTCGACCCCCTCGCGGCCCAGCAGTGCGTGCTCCAGCGCCGGCTCCGAGGAGAAGTAGAGCGCAATGGCTCGTTCCAGGCCGTCCCCCTCCACATCGTTCAGCTCGTGGATGACATCATTTTTGTCGTGGTATTGGATGACGCTGGGACGGCGCAGGACGATCCAGGTTGTACCGGCCGCGCCCAACAGCAAGGGGGCGAAGATCAGCAGCGGCGTGGGGGCGGCCTCCACCGCGGCCAGCACAGCCTCGAACAGCCAGTGGACGGCTTCCTTGAGCGCCAGCACCGCCAACGAGACGGCCAGCCCGATCACAGCCACCTGCACCACCAGGCGCCGCTCCTGGCCGTTGAAGTTGCGCAGGAAGGGCTGGCCCAGGCGGTGCAGCAGTTGGCTGGCGCGTTCAGGGATGGATGCTTCGGGGGCAGGCTGGCGTTCGCCTGCGTTGATGGTCAATGCAGCGTCACCAGCACGTCGCCCTGGTTGACCGAGTTGCCCGGCCTGGCCTTGATGGTAGCGACGACGCCGGGGCGCGGCGCGCGCAGCTCGTTCTCCATCTTCATCGCCTCCAGGATCACCATCGTCTGGCCCGCCGCGACCTCGTCGCCTTCGGCCACCAGCACCTTGACCACCAGGCCGGGGATGGGCGCCTTGACGGCCGAATCGCCCGCGCCGCCCGCCATGGCGCCGCTGACCTGGCTGGCCCGGTAGGCCCGCTCGTCCAGCACCCGCACCTCGTAGCCCTCGTAGCCCTGGCTGGAGATCATGACGCGGTAGCCGTTGCGTTCGGTCTCCTGGACGTGGACCTCGTAGGACTTGTTGTCCAGCAGCAGGGAGTAGAGGTCCAGGGCGCCGATGCGCTGCAAGTCGGCGCTGAAGGTCTGCTTGCCTACATGCAGCAGCCCGCTTTCGTCGATTTCAATCTCGTAGGTACGCCCCGCGCCCACCGGCACCCCGGTCGGTATGATTGTGGCAATATACTTCATCGCAGACTCCTCTCGATGCGCAACTCCCCCTCTCCCTCAGGGAGAGGGGGCAGGGGGTGAGGGTGAACCTACCGTTTCCAGCCGGCTGAACGTTTCCAACTCGAGCCGGCCTGGCTGGCCGCCGGGGGCAGCACCGTGGCCTGCTGGCCCTTGCTGTGGGCGACCAGCGCCGCGGCAATGGCCGCGCTCAGCTCCATCTCCGGCCGTTCGATGAAGGTCACGCTGAAGCGGTCCTGCAGGAAGTTGGTGTCGAAGGTGCCCCACATGAACTGGGTGCTGTTCATGATCTGCTGGTGGAAGGGGATCGAGGTCTTGATGCCGCCGATGCGATACTCGTTCAGCGCGCGGCGCATGCGTAATAACGCCTCGGCCCGGTTCTCGCCCCAGACGATCAGCTTGGCGATCATCGGGTCGTAGTACAGGCTGACCTCGAAGCCCTCGTAGATGCCGCTCTCCACCCGCACGCCGGGGCCGGTGGGCTCCTGCAGGGTCGTGATCACACCGCCCGAGGGCATGAAGTTGTTGATCGGGTCCTCGGCGGTGATGCGGCACTCGATGGCCCAGCCCTTGGGCTTAATGTCCTCCTGCTTCCAGCGCAGCCGCCGGCCGTCGGCGATGGTCATCATCTCCTTGACGATGTCTACGCCCGTCACCAGCTCGGTCACTGGATGCTCCACCTGCAGGCGGGTGTTCATCTCCAGGAAGTAGAAGTTGCCGGCCTGGTCCAGCAGGAACTCCATGGTGCCGGCGCTGTAATAGCCCACTGACTTGGCTGCCCTGACCGCCACCTCGCCCATCCGGGCCCGCAGATCGGCGCTGACGGCCACCGATGGCGCTTCCTCGATCAGCTTCTGGTGGCGGCGTTGAATCGAACACTCGCGCTCGCCCAGGTGGATCACGTTGCCGTGTTTGTCGCCCAGGATCTGGATCTCGATGTGGCGCGGGCGCTCGATCAGTTTCTCCAGGTAGACGGTGTCGTCGCCGAAGGCGCTCTTGGCCTCGCGGCGGGCCGCGCCCAGCGACGGCTCCAGCTCTTCGGCGGTGCGCACCACGCGCATGCCCTTGCCGCCGCCGCCGGCCGAGGCCTTGATCAACACCGGAAAGCCGATGGCCGCGGCCTCGGCCTGGATTTCCTCGTCGCGCAAGCCGGCAACGGTGCCCGGCACCACCGGCACGCCGGCGGCGATCACCGTCTTGCGCGCGCTGATCTTGTCGCCCATCAGGCGCATGGACTCGGGCGACGGGCCGATAAAGGTCATGCCCGCGTCGACTACGGCCTGGGCGAAGTCGTCATTCTCGGCCAGAAAGCCGTAGCCGGGATGGATGGCATCCGCGCCCGCTTTCCTGGCCACGTCGATGATCTTGTCGATGCGCAGGTAGCTCTCGACCGAAGGGGGCGGGCCGATGTTGTAGGCTTCAGCCGCGTAGCGCACGTGCAGGGCGTTGCGGTCGGCGTCGGAATAGACCGCCACTCCCGCCACCCCGCGCTCCTCGCAGGCCCGCAGAATTCGCACAGCAATCTCACCGCGGTTGGCAACCAGGACTTTTTTGAACATGGGGCACCTTTTGGGGAAAGGTAGATTGGTAAATTGGTAGATTGGTCGTGTGACGCGCGACCAATCTACCAATTTACCAATCTACCAGTCTACGGTCACAAACACCTGATCCGGCGCGAACGACTGCCTGGGCAGGCCGTGCAGCCAGCGCAGTACGCCGAAGTTGGGGTGGGTCGGGTCCAGCACCAGGCGCTGGATGTCGACGATGCTGCCCTGCACGGGCTGCCACAGCAGGTCGCCCACGTCCAGGGCCAGCAGGCCGCGCAGGCTGGCCACGCCCATCAGCCAGTCGCCCACGGTCAAGCCGAAGGGCACACCGGGCTGGTTGGGCTGCTCCGGGTCAATCAGGTCGATGCGCAGGGGCAGGCCGCAGTCCAGCAGCGCCTGGCAGGCCGTCTCGCCGCGGCCGCGCCAGGTTTCGATCTGGCTGATCCGGCCGCAGAAGACGCTGCGCTCCAGGCTGAGGGGCTTGAAGGCGGCCGGGCCGTAGTTGACCTGCTCGAACCAGCCGGCCGCGTCGTCTCTGCCCGGCAGCAGCGGCCCCGCGTCCAGTTGCACCGCCAGCGGCAGGCCGACCATCATGCCGGCCCGCTCGTTGGCGGCGAACTGTTCGTCGGAGAGGGTGAAGGTGGCGCGCATGGGATGACAGGGTGACAGGGTGACAGGGTGATTGGGTGATTGGGTGACTGGGTGATTGGGTGATTGGGTGATTGGGTGACTGGGTGATTGGGTGATTGGGTGA
>CAZVGR010000024.1:0-39580 GCA_964626845.1 uncultured Anaerolinea sp. | reverse complement strand
TGGGTGATTGGGTGATTGGGTGACTGGGTGATTGGGTGATTGGGTGATTGGGTGACTGGGTGATTGGGTGATTGGGTGATTGGGTGATTGGGTGATTGGGTGACTGGATGCTACGGTGAAAGACCCGGGGCACCTTGTCACCTTGTCACCTTGTCACCTTGTCACCCTGTCACCTTGTCATCTGCTACAGCGGAATATTCCCGTGCTTCTTCGGCGGGTTGGTGTCGCGCTTGTTTTGCAGCATGCCCAGGGCGTTGATCAGGTAAGGCCGGGTCTCGCGCGGCTCGATCACGTCGTCGATGTAGCCGCGCGCGGCCGCCACGTAGGGGTTGGCCAGCTTGTCGCGGTACTCCTGGACGAGCTGGGCGCGCAGCGCGGTCGGGTCCTCGGCCGCGGCCAGCTCGCGGCGGTAGAGGATGTTGATCGCGCCCTCCGGCCCCATGACGGCGATCTCGGCCGAGGGCCAGGCCAGGTTGACGTCGCCGCGGATGTGCTTGCTGCTCATCACGTCGTAGGCGCCGCCGTAGGCCTTGCGGGTGATGACCGTGATCTTGGGCACGGTAGCCTCGCAGTAGGCGTAGAGCAGCTTGGCGCCGTTGCGGATGATGCCGCCGTGCTCCTGCGCGGTGCCAGGCATGAAGCCGGGCACGTCCACCAGGGTGATGATGGGGATGTTGAAGCAGTCGCAGAAGCGCACGAAGCGGCCGGCCTTGGTGCTGGAGGCGATGTCCAGCACGCCGGCCAGCACGGCCGGCTGCTGGGCCACGATGCCCACGCTGTGGCCGCCCATGCGGGCAAAGCCGACGATGATGTTCTGCGCCCAGTGCTCATGTACCTCCAGGAAGTCGCCGTCGTCCACGATGTGGCGGATGACGTCCTTCATATCGTAGGCCTTGTTGGGGTTGTCGGGCACGATGCTGTCCAGCGCCTCGTCCATGCGCAGCGGGTCGTCCGCCGGCGTCTTGAAGGGCGGATCCTCCATGTTGTTCAGCGGCAGGAAGCTGAGCAGCTTTTGGGCGATGAACAGGGCGTGCTCCTCGTTCTCGGCCGCGAAGTGGGCCACGCCGCTCTTGCCGGCGTGGGTCAGCGCGCCCCCTAGCTCCTCGAAGGTTACCTCCTCATGGGTCACGGTCTTGACCACGTCGGGGCCGGTGACGAACATGTAGCTGGTGTCCTGCACCATGATGATGAAGTCGGTGATGGCCGGCGAGTAGACCGCCCCGCCCGCGCACGGCCCCATCACCAGGCTGATCTGCGGGATGACGCCGGAGGCCAGGGTGTTGCGCAGGAAGACATCGGCGTAGCCGCCCAGGCTGACCACGCCCTCCTGGATGCGCGCGCCGCCGCTGTCGTTCAGGCCGATGACCGGCGCGCCGTTCTTCATGGCCAGGTCCATGATCTTGCAGATCTTCTCGGCGTGGGCCTCGGACAGGGAGCCGCCGAAGACGGTGAAGTCCTGCGAGAAGACGTAGACCAGGCGGCCTTCGACGGTGCCGTAGCCCGTGACCACGCCGTCGCCCATGTAGCGCTGCTTTTCCAGGCCGAAGTCATGGCTGCGGTGGGTGACGAACACGTCCAGCTCGCGAAAGCTGCCTTTGTCCAGCATGAAATCCAGGCGCTCGCGCGCGGTCAGCTTGCCCTGGGCGTGCTGCTTGGCGATGCGCTCCTCGCCGCCGCCCAGCAGGGCTTTCTGCTTGAGGGCACGCAGTTGTTCGATTTTGGGATCTCCAGCCAAGGGGGACCTCCTTGTCCGTGAACGGTGGTGGGATAGGTTTGTAGCACGATTTGCTAAATCGTGCGTCTCAGCGGCACGGAGTAGCGATTTGCCAAATCGCTGCACAGTGTTCATGCAAGCGCCGTTGTAGCACGATTTGGCAAATCGTACGTTTCGGCGATGCGGAGCAGCGATTTGCCAAATCGCTGCACGATGCTTGTGCAAGCTGCCGCTCGTTGTAGCACGATTTGCCAAATCGTGCCTCTCAGCGACACGGAGCAGCGATTTGGCAAATCGCTGCACGATGCTTGTGCAAGCTGCCGCTCGTTGTAGCACGATTTGCCAAATCGTGCCTCTCAGCGACACGGAGCAGCGATTTGGCAAATCGCTCTACAATTTAGAAACGGATCACGCCCAACAAAGCCAGCGTTGCCAGCAAAATCGGCTGGTGGAGCAAATAGATCAGCAGCGAGTTCTCGCCCATCAGCCGCAATGGCATGACCAGGCCGTTGTGGCCGAAATCGGGCAGGCTGAAGCGCCGCTGGCCGCCGGCATAGAGCGTGTTGCCCAGGAAGATGCCGATCAACACCCGGCCAAACCAGGGGATCAGCGGGGCGTAATCCACGCCGCTGCCGGGCGTCGGCGCCAGCCACTCCAGCCAGGGCAAGTCCAGCCGCAGCCCCTGGATCACAGGCCCCAGCGCGATCAACACGACGCCCAAGGCCAGGTTCAGCCACTTGAAACGCAGGAACGGATAGGCCAGGATGATCGACAGGCCGATCAGGTGCAGGATGCCGAAGCGCACGTAGTAGCCCGTGCCCAGCGCCAGGTAGGTGACGAGGCCGATCACCAGGCCCCAGGTGAAGATGGTCAGCCCGCGGATGGCGTACTTGGACCACAGGCTGCCGCTGGGACGGGTGCGGCGCTCACGGTTGTAGCTCAACGTCAGCGACAGGCCGACCAGGCCGGTGAACAGGCTGGCCGTAACGATCTGCCACCAGCTCCAGAAGCCGCTGCGCAGGGTGATGTCGTAGCCGCCCAGGCTGGCCAGGTCCCACAACAGGTGGTAGACCACCATCATCACGATGGCCACGCCGCGCAGCGCGTCGATCTCCCACAGCCGCTCGCCGCGCAGGACGAAGACCGGACGGACGCTGGTGCGTATACCAGACAGATAGGAGTTAAGCGCGGTCATTGTTGCCAAAGCGGTGGATGCGCTGCGCGATCTCATCAAGGATGCCGCGCACCTCTGCCAGGTCGCTGGCGCTCAGGTGACTGGCCAGCTCGCTCAGGATGGCCGTCTGATCAGGTTGGTAGTAGTACAACAACGTCGCCACGTCGTTTTCGTACAGCCCGACCCGGGCGAAATTGCCCTCGCGGTAGAGCGATGGCAGGGCGTAGAGCTTGAGCAGCAGCAGGCCCTCGACGGTGGCCGTGGTGATGTCCCGCTCCTCGAAGCGCTGCACGGTCGTGTGGCGGCGCCTGACCTGCTCGAACAGCGGGTTGCTGGTCAAGAGGAAGTCGATCTGCAAACCCTGAAACTGGCCGCGGGCGAAATCCAGGTCTCGGCTGGTGAGGCTGATCTCCGGCAGCCTGTCCAGCGACGCTACCGCCACGATCAGGTCGATGTCGTCGGTGTTGCGGCCCTCAACGTAGCTCAGCAGCGCGATCCCGCCGACCAGCACGTAGTCGATCCCTCGCTGGTCCAGCAACCCAAACAGGTCGCCGACAGCGTGCGGCATCAGGTTGGGGTTCATAGGAGGGTTGCGCCAGCGCCTGGCGTTGAACTGAACGGCATTGCGCACCACCTGGCTGATCCGAACAGGCCCTGAGTCGATCATAGCGTCAAGTCAATCAGACTTCTCACGCGTATGCCATCTCTGGCACAGCGATGTATCGATCAGGCAGCTCGGTCTTGTTCTGAATGGCGAAGAACCGCCGTTCAATGGCTTTCAAGACGGCTGCGTCGTAGTAGATCATGCCGCAATCGAGGCAAACCTCGACTGGCGTGTTAGGTACCAGCAGGTAAGCGCCCTTGTGCCGGTAAAGATACTCGATCCGTCGCGACACGAGTCGTTCACATGCACGTGTGTTGGCAGCGGCAAGTGATTGGCCAGCCATAGTTAAGCGAACATAGGCCAAGTGAATTTTCTCCAATATTCACAAACCGTAACGGCATGGTGGTCCAGGAGCAACAGCCATCCGTTCACCGACCATCATTAAGACGAAATTGAGAGAGGAACTCGATTACCTTCTCAGCGATGGCATTGAGGTCGCTTCCTGCTCCGTGACTCTCGAAATCCAGAGGTCCACTCTTCTTGTCCTCCGATAATCCTTGAAGAATCTTTTGGCCAGCTAACGTGACTGCTTTTTTCTGTTTAGCACCACCCTCCTTCTTCACGAATCCTATCACTTCAAATAATAGCGATCCGCTAGAGGAAGATACATTAGTCATGCAGGCAAACCCCTCAAGACACTCCATGGTTCGGCCGTCAAAACCCTGGCTATGAGCGTCAACAATCGACTCATAGATTAGGTTGGTTGCTTTCGCAATATCACCCTGCTGAGCATAGACTCGGGCTTCAATGACCTGAATACCAATGGCTCTACTGGTATCTGCAAGCTGGTCATTAATCTTCCTTGCTTGCTGGAGCATTTCGAACGCATCTTGCAGGTTTTTTGCTCGGTTCTTCTCCTCGCTCTCTGCGATCTTGCGCAGATAGTCACCAAGATTCATATATGCGACCGCTTGACCCTGTTCGTCTTCGATATCTTTTGCAATGGCAAGTCTGTTTTTGGCATAAAACAGAGCTTCTTCCATTCGGTCCTCATCAGATGCCAATACCCCCAAATTTGTGAAAAATTTGGCCGCCTCTCGCTTATCATCGATCTGTTTGGCTGCATTTAGGCCCTCCATGTAACAATACATAGCATTTGCATTCCGACCATAGTGCCGGTGAATTCTCCCTTGACCTCGAAGTGAAAAGCTTAGTGCTTTCTGGAGTCCGTGTTTGGTGCTCAATGTAGTACATTCTTCGAGTAATTTCTCTGCCGGCAAGAAATCTTCTGGTTTCCGACGAGCTAAATGAATATTAACAGCCAAGAAACGTAGGGCATCAACAATGCCTTCAACATAGTCAGCTTCTCGAGCAAGAGACAATCCATGTTCAAGTGTCTGAGAAGCTACATCATATTCATGATTAGCTGCTTGTTGACGTCCGGTCTCAATCAAGTAATGGGCGGCCTTTTGTAGGTTCCGTCCTAGTTCATAATGCCGTGAAAGGTTTATGGCTATTCTTGATGCATGTTGTCCGTAAAGACTATCGAGGGCTTGGGCAATCCTTTCATGCAACACCCGTCTTTCACCCATACCCATGTTTTGATAAATGAAATCTTGATACCAGATATTGGTAAATCGGAAATGCGAAAGTACTGTGTCTCCAACACGCTCCTCGTTCAATTCCATCACAAGGCCATGCTTCCTGCCAAGTTCGTCAGACAACATCCTCAAGAGAGTTCTTTCATCAATCTTCTTCATTGAGGAGAAGACCTGAGCTGTAAACTCAAATCCTTCTACACTTGCCACCCTGAGAATCTCACGCAATTCCTCGTCCAACTGACCCAATCGAGCATCAATAAGGGCCTCAGGTTTCGTGAGCCGAGAAGGAATGTCTTTCCATTCAGACACTGCCAAAGCCTCTTTCCAAATGCCCAATTGGTTCTGTTCCAGAACACCGCGATCCCTTAAGAAGCGCAGCAGTTCGACGGCAAGGATTGGCCAGGCAGCCGTTCGATTAAAGAATTCGTTGCTGAATTGATCTCCCACAACACAGCCATTAGCATCTAGGAACTGCGCTACAAAATCCCGCCCACGACTTGATCTCGTCTTTCGGAGATCGATTTCAACCGAGTTGCACTCTTGTTTGACCCACTTGATAAGAGCTTGTGGCGTGTCGTATTTGCCTATCTCACTATCTTGACCCAGTTCACCGGGCCGAAAAGTGAAAATGACAAGAAGGCCTGCGCTGTGAAGATGCTTCAAAACATGAAACAACAAATCAAGCGATAAACGGTCCACCCATTGCATGTCGTCAATCACTAGAATCAACGGTTGGGCTTTGGTTGCCCGTTTCTCGAAAAACACCACAGACTGCTTTCGGATTTCCTCATGCTTGACAATTGCGTCCTTGTCACTGATTACCTGAATTCGGCGCTGCAATAATTTATCCGCAGCCGAGAGTGTAACTTTCGACACCAAAGATGCTCCAGGAACCAGCGTTCCGATCAGTTCTGGAGCGAATTCACGCAGTACTTCAATTGTGATTTGGAATAGACTACGAGCATCAACCTCCTGTTCAGCGGTAACGAGGCTCTCGAGGTTCTTTGCGCGTACACCGGTAAGCTGCGAGAAGATGTCGCGAAATGGTTCGTAATAGTTGCGCTGGCCAGTGTCGATGTCGCAGGTACCGATTGCATAGAGAAGCGTTCGTTTCGTTTCTTTGGATTGTACAAGGAAGTTCTCGACAAGAGTTGTCTTGCCATCGCCGGGGTCACCCGCAACTAGACAGACTTGGATACCTCCCTGAATTGCTGCCTGCAACGCGTTGTTGAGAATACTCAACTCTGCATCACGACCTACAAATACGCTGTTGGTCACATCCATTTCACAATTGCCTTTCTGTTTCAGCTAGAAGTGCTGATGGGACAAGCGAAGGATACTGGAATACTCCTTCGTCAATCAATGACTTCACCAAGTCAATCTCTTGCAGACCGAACTTGCCAGCAAATAACATGTCATAATCATCTGGGTGTTCTGAGAGGTGTTGGCTCACTTTCAAATATCCACTAAGGTACACAATGTCCTTGGTGTGTGTCCCAGGCTCTGATGTGTTGCGGAATCCTCTTTTGGCGCGGGCCGTGACCTCGAAAGCAGCATCTGGCCCGAGATAGTTCACAATGCCATAAAACACGTCAGAGAAGGGTTTGTTTAGCGCATCAGCGGCAGCAATGACCCTACCAGCATACTTGCGCATGGTAGCAGCCTCGACAACACCAACCCTTTCTTCTGTAAGAACCGCCAGTCCCTCTTCGGTATCTAGATAACCGGGCAAGCCTCGGGCGAAGATACCTACTGGCTGGCTGCGCCCATTTTCTCCCCTGAAGACGTGAACGCCGATTTCATGAAATAGCAACCTGCGTAATTCTTGCCGCGTAAACGTTGCATTCTCACGAATCTTGATCATGCCATCTATGCGACTCACGGCCACCTTCGCGTTCATGGGCGAAAAGGTCCTAGCCGTCCAATTGTGAAGTCCAAGTTCCGTCAACTTATTCTGCATCTCTAGCGCTGCGTCCTGCGCTGTGACAGAAAGAGCGTCGATATTACTTGCAACATCAGCACTTGGAGATTCAAGAAGTGCATGTGCAGCCTCAAGCAAACTGTTCCCTGGAATGCCGTAAATCAGAGTCGTATGGCCAGTAATGGCGCTTGGTGAGTGCGTCTCTACGGCACGGATTGTGAGCAACTCATTCTGTGCTGCGAAGTAGTACAGTCTCTCCAGAGCAGAGTCTTCAAACCGCAGTGTTCGGATGAACTCATAAATTCGCTGCGTTGGAAACTCAGGTGGTACTGCATACTCGAAAATTGGATTGTACGAAGCCTCAACGGCATGAGCAGCCAACATCGCCTTCTTCTCTTGATCGAAGTTGAGCGGTGCATTGTACGGGTCTATGCGATAGCTATCCTCAATTTGACGCCACTGATCGTCGATGCTGCGAAACCGGTCAAAATCGAAGTTGGACATCTTGTCTCCTTAGGCGCTCTCGATGAGCATTAGTACTATGAATTGGTCATAGAGCCGGCTGAAGGTAGTAATGTAACCGTTATTGATTGACGAAATAGGCAAAGGTGCATCTTTCCGACATCTTGCTCACACGACAAGCTCCCGTACCAGTGCCTGATCTTCCAAGACCCAGTCATCGTCTACCGGCTCAAGGTATAGTTCGATGGCTTGGTTGATGTTGCTGAGGGCCTCGTCCACTGAATCGCCCTCACTGATGCAACCCGGCAATGCTGGGACGATCACAGTGTAGCCGCCGTCGTCGGATGGTTCGAGAATAACTCGCAGCTTCATCAGTTCACCTCTAACAGAATCTTCCCAAAATGCTCGCCCAGCTTCATCCGCTCCTCGGCCTGGCGGGCTTCGTGCAGCGGGTAGACGCTGTCGATGGGCACGGCCAGCTTGCCGGCGAACACCAGCCGCATCACGGCGTCGAACTCCGGCTGGCTGCCCATGGTCGAGCCGATGATGCTCACCTGGCGACCAAAGACGATGTTGATGGGGGTAGGGCCGGTGTAGCCCGTGGTGCCGCCCACGGTCAGCAGCCGGCCGCCCTTGCGCAGCGTGCGCACGCTGGCGTCCCAGGTGGCCGCGCCCACGTTATCCACGACGATGTCCACCCCCTGCTTGCCGCTGTGCCGATAGACGGCCCGCGACCACTCAGGCTCAGCCTCGCGGTCCAGCACCCAGTCAGCGCCCTGTTCCAGCGCCTGCTGGGCCTTGTCTGCGCCGCCGGCCACCACCCACACGGTCGCGCCCAGCAGCTTCGCCAGCGCGATGGTGAAGCTATTGACGCCGCCGCCCGCGCCGATGATCAGCACGGTCTCACCCGGCCGCACCTGGCCCTTGGTGACCAGCATGCGCCAGGTGGTGACGGCCACAGTGGGCGCGGCCGCGGCCTGCTGCATGGAGAAACCGTCGGGCACGGCGATGAGGTTGCGGGCAGGGATCTTGACGTATTCGGCGAAGCTGCCGCGGGTGTGCTCACCCAGCAGGGCCAGGCTGTCGCACAGGCTGTGCTCGCCGCGCAGGCAGTAGGGACAATGGCCGCACCACAGGGTTGGGTTGGCGGTCACCGGCTGGCCGGCGGTCCAGCCGCGCACCTGTTCGCCCATGGCCACCAGCGTGCCGCTGAAGTCGGCGCCGGGGATGTGCGGCAGCTGCAACTCTAACCCTTTCCACCCCTTGACGACAAACTGATCCAGCCGGTTGAGGGCCGCGTACTGCACGCGCACCAGCGCCTCATCGGGAGCAAGCTCGGGGACGGGCATGTCCTCGACGTACTCCAACATGTCGAGGCTGCCGTGCTGACGAAAGATGACTGCGCGCATCACACCTCCCGGCGAAGAAGGCTAACTCAGTGGCCGATCTGGCAGGCGTCCCGCTGGGGAAAGCGAGACGCCTTGGTGATCGTTTACGATGGGTGATCTGGCAGGCGTCCCGCCGGGCCGGACGAGACGCCCTGGTGATCGACAATTTGCACAGCGCTATTCTACCATAGCTGTTATAAATCGAACAAGCGCATCCATTCGCTATTCAGATCGTCCCACCGAGCCCCGTAATAGACGTGGTCGGCGCCGTCAGCATCGCGGTAAACCAGGTCGGCCGCTGTGTAAGAGCGGCGCAGATAACCGATGTTGCCGGTCCAGCACACCTGGCTGTCGTCCAGTGGGCGATCCTGTTCCACATGCATGCGCAGCGCATAGTGGCGCAGGCTGCCTTCTTTGAGCATCTCTGGCGACCACAGCCGGCTTTCTACATGGCGGTTGCCCAGGTTGTGGAACTTGAACATAGGCCCAGAGCCGTTTTCATGCACCTCAACCACCTCCAGTCCGGAACGCGGCAGTTCCACGGTGAGCAGATCACGCCATTCCGACTGAAGCTGTTGCGCTGGCACGTCAGCGTAGAGCAGATCGCGTCCCTGGCGGTTGCGGAAAGCCAGATTGCAAAGCAGGCCAGCCGGGGTAGGCTTGAGCGAGACAATGCCCATGTTGCCGCGCCAGCGTACCCGGCTGTCGGCAGTCAGGCGTCCTGGCGTGGCGCCGCCTGGAGGATCGACTTCAAACAACGGCTCCCATGCCTGGCCGATCCAGCCGACAGCCACCGCAAAGAAGATGCGCTCGATGCGGCCATCCTCGCTGCGGTAGACCAGGTCGCACTTGGCCCGGTTGCGTTGATCGTAATAGGTGTTGTCGCGGTAGATGCGCCACAGGCCAAGCTGTCCGTGCCAACGCACGTGATGATGCAGGTCGTGCAGCCGCGGCCGAACTTCCTGAAACATCTTGATGGCATACAGCCAGACCGAAGTTGCCGTATACTCTGATACCTGGCTCTCGCGGTTGGTGCGCAGATCAACGACGCGGAAGTACTCTGTGTCGCCCCGCAGCGTGACACCCACAATCTCCACGCCAGATTTGGGCAGCTCAACGCCCGGCGCCAGCATGGGGGCGGGGTCGGGGTGGCCGCTTTGCGACAGCGGCTCTTCGCCGTCGTTGTGCAGCATGTCGATGATATCGCCATGAGTGGCCAGCACCGTCTCACCGTCGCGGCGCACGTAGATCAGGCGCTCCTCTTCCTCGCGCACGTAGCAGGGTTTGCGCGGGGTATCGCGCACCTCGATCTGCACGATCTCGTGACCGTCGTAGTTGACGATGTCCACGGACCAATCGGGCTGCGGCGACACCAACTCGCTGACTGCCCCCTGGAAAGCGCGCATGTTGGCTGCAGCGTCGCTCAGCCCCGTCACTGGTAATTTGGGATCGGGGTCCAGCCCCAAGAAGATTGTGCCGCCGCCACAGTTGGCCAGGGCCGCCACGTGCCGGCACATCTGGTCGGGGTCGTCGATGCAGGCCAGCGACATGATCTGACGGTCAGAGGGGCCGGCCGAGCGCGCGTCGGCCACGCGGTTATAGCGCGCCACGTTGGAGACATAAGGCACGCGCAGCCGGTCGAAGTCGTTGCTTTGGAAAAGTTTGAGCAACCCCTCGAAGGTCGGCTCAGGCAACATCGCCTCGGTCGGCCGGTCGCCGATGCCCCAGCGATGCATGGGGTCATCCTGATTCTGGGTCAGCCGGTGGGCGTCGGAGCCTTGCAGGCAGAACATGCGGCGTTCGTAGCCCAGGTTCGTGCCATCATACCAGTGCGGGCTGGAAAAGCCTTGCAGCTGCGGGCTGTGAAAGCCGGTGAACTCCAGGGCATGCAGGAAGGGGCTTTGCGTAGCGCTGATGCGCAGCGCGCCAGTGGGCAGGTTGTTGGCGATGGAGAGCACGCCAGTGGGCGCGTTGACATGGGCGGCAATGGCGATGCCGCCCGCTTCGTTGATGATTTTGTAGGCCTCAAGGAACGCCTGGGTACCGGGCATGCCGGGCGATCCCTGGTTCATCTTTTCATAGGGCACGCCAAGCTGATGCAGCACAGCCTTGATGGGGGGAATGCTGGCCTGGCCGCCCGGCGGAAAGATGCCCACGGTATGCGAACCAAAACGACAGGTGAACTCAAACCCTGGCAGAACTGTGATCTTTTGCAGGAGGCGGCGATACTCCGCCAGCTCTTCTGCTTCGTGCTCTTGCAATCTGTTGCGCTGCTCGAGTCGCTCCAAAAACTCTATTTCATCGTACAGAGCCTCGTAGCCAGCAATGGTGTTGTGGTCGGTAAAAGCGATCAGGTCGAGACCACGGCGCTCGGCTTCTTTGAGAATGTCCAGATAACTAAGTTCTTTTTCTACATGGTCCTCAGAAGCCGGGGTATGAATGTGAAGGTCCATTCTGTACCAGCGCATGGTCTTCGGCAAAGCATTAGCGTCAACCATAAAAACAATCTCCTGGTACCTTTTTTGGGCGATGCTATTCTATTGTAACAGAGTTGATTAGTCAGTACAGTAGAGAACCTCCGATTAGCGCCAATTCATCGGACAGGGCGCTCAGCGCACTGTAAAAAAGTGCTGGGGCGCTTGACGCCTGGCGTAGAAACACGCTCTTACTGCCCAGCCAGCGACTGCCCCTGGAGCGTCTCCAGCGCTGTGTGAAGGCGCCGAAAGGTCTGCTCCAGCATCTCAGGAATCGTGCGTGTCTCAGCGATGGTTGACATGAAGCTGGTGTCGCCGTTCCAGCGCGGCACCACGTGGATGTGGACGTGTACTTCAATGCCAGCGCCGGCCGCCTTGCCCAGGTTGACGCCGATGTTGAAGCCGTCTGGCTGCATAGCCAGCCGCAGAGCTGCCAGCCCCCGATTGACCAGTAGCATCATCTCGGTCAAGGTTTCGGCTGGCAAGTCCTCCAGACTGGGCAAGTGAGCATGGGGTACAACCAGCAGGTGCCCGTTGTTATAGGGATAGCGGTTGAGCGTCAGATAAGCCGTGCGCCCGCGCAACAGCACGTACTCTGTGTCATCACAGCCTGGGGTGAGTTTTTCACAGAACACACAGCTTTTCGCTTTGTTGCCCATGATGTATGCCATGCGCCAGGGAGTCCAGAGCTGATCCAACGTTGTCATCCTGCCGGTCTGGTAAAGCGTCATGCGCCAAAACGCGAACAATGCACAAATGATTGACAAGCCAGGCGCTAAGCTGCGCAGGCTATTGGGCCGGTAGTGTACCAGAAAGCGGCAACTGCGTCAAGTGTTGTTTCGCCGCCCAGGACGCTGCGCCTACGCCTGCCTGCCGCGTTTTTCAGGCGTTGCGAAGGTAAATGGTTGCCCCTGCCGGGCTTATCCCTGCTCAACCAGCAATTTTTTGTCGCTGGCTGGCCCACTGTCGATTGAGCGTTAGCAAGATTGGCAGCGTGGTCAGAATAAGGGTAAAATGATGACCACTTCCCCATCGATCGACTTTGAAAGGAGCCGCAAATGGCAGGACTTCATCACATTCAAAGCTTAGGTGTGTTCAGCAGTGGCGGCGACTCCCAGGGCATGAACGCCGCTGTGCGAGCTGTGGTGCGAATGGCTCTCAACGCAGGTCTGGATATCTACGCCATCTACGAAGGCTACGAGGGCATGATACGGGGCGGCGACTACATTCGCAAGCTGGGCTGGAACGATGTTGGCGGCATTCTGCATCAAGGCGGCACTGTCATCGGCTCAGCCCGTTCAGCCGCCTTTCGTACTTTTGAGGGACGTGTAGAAGCCGCCTACAACCTGATTACCCGCAACATCGATGGTTTGGTGTGTATTGGCGGCGATGGCAGCCTGACCGGCGCCAATATGTTCCGTCAAGACTGGCCTGAGCTGTTGCGCGCCCTGGTGGCCAGCGGCCGCATCACCCAGCAGATGGCCGACGCCCATCCCCACATGGGCATTGTCGGCCTGGTCGGCTCTATCGACAACGACATGTTCGGCACCGATATGACCATCGGCGCAGATACGGCCCTGCATCGTATCGTCGAGGCGGTGGATGCCATCGGCAGCACGGCCTCCAGCCATCAACGCTCTTTCGTCGTCGAAGTCATGGGCCGCCACGCGGGCTACCTGGCGCTGATGAGCGGCCTGGCTACCGGCGCGGACTGGGTCTTCATCCCCGAAAGCCCACCTGAGGACGGCTGGGAACAACGCATGTGCGACATTATCCGCGCCGGTCGCGAGCGCGGACGCCGTCACAACATCGTGATCGTCGCCGAAGGCGCGATTGACCGCAGCGGCCAGCCCATTGCCAGCGACTACATCAAGCAGGTGCTGACCGAACAGTTGGGCGAGGATACGCGCGTCACCATTCTTGGCCACGTGCAGCGCGGCGGCTCTCCCAGCGCCTTCGACCGCAACATGAGCACGATCTTGGGCGTTGAGGCCGTGCGCCAGATCATGCACGACGGCCCTCAGGCTGAGCCAAATCTGATCGGTCTGCGTGACAACACGGTCGCTGCCAGCCCGTTGATGGAGAACGTCAAGATGACTCGGCGGGTGGCTGAGCTGATCCATGCCGGCGACTACCAGCAGGCGATGGCCATGCGCGGCCGCGGCTTTGTCGAGGCCTATGAGATTCTGCGCACGCTGGTGCAGGCTCAGCCTGCGCCGCTGCCGGCAGGCCAGCGCCAGTTGCGCCTGGCGGTGATGCACTTGGGCGGGCCGGCGCCTGGCATGAACACAGCCGTGCGGGCGGCAGTGCGTATCGGGCTGGATCAGGGACACGTGATGCTGGGGGTGCAGAATGGCCTGAACGGCTTGTTGACAGGCCAGATCAAAGAGATGGGCTGGATGAGCGTTCATGGCTGGGTGCGGCGCGGCGGCGCTGAGCTGGGCACCAGCCGCCGGCTGCCCAGCGCGGCTGAGTGGCAGCAAATTGCCTCTGTCATCGAACAGCAGCAGATCGACGGCATCCTGATGATCGGCGGCTGGGTTGGCTATGAGTTTGCCTATGAGTTAGGCAGGCGGCGTGACCAGTATCCGGCGCTGCGCATTCCCGTCATTTGCCTGCCGGCCACCATCAACAACGATCTGCCCGGCACCGAGATGACTATCGGTGCTGACACGGCCCTCAACACGATCATCACCAACGTCGACAAGGTCAAAGAGTCGGCGGTGGCCTCGCATCGAGTCTACGTGGTCGAAGTGATGGGCCGTGATTCGGGCTATCTGGCCATGATGAGCGGGCTGGCCACCGGCGCCGAAAGGGTCTATTTGCCTGAGGATGGCATAACCCTGGCCGACCTGGAGCGAGATGTGGCTGACCTGCGGTCTGGCTTCCAGGGGGGCAAGCGGCTGGGGCTGGTCATCCGCAACGAGAAAGCCGATCCTTACTACACCACCAGCTTTCTGGCCACGCTGTTTGAAAAGGAGGGCGGACGCCTGTTTGATGTGCGACAGACTATTCTGGGTCACACCCAACAGGGAGGCAGTCCCACCCCATACGATCGCATCCAGGCCACCCGGCTGGCGGCGCGCGCCCAATGGCGCCTGATCGAGCAGGCCAGCACTGGCAGCGCGTCGTTGCTGGGCATCGGCCGCCTGCACGGCAAGATCACCTTCACCGACCTGGCCAGCCTGCCCGATCTGGTGGAGGCCGGCGTGCATCGGCCGCGCGTGGAGGAGTGGCTGGCGCTGAAGGATATTGCCCGCCTGATGGCAGTCTATGCGCCTGAGGCGTGATCCGCTATCACACGTTCAGGCGCTGGGCGTTTTGCAGCGATGAAAGCAAACGCCTGGCGCCCTGGCTGTAGTTACTATGTTTCCGACAACCCATTAGCAAAGGAGCACAACCTATGTCCGACCTGAAGCAGCAGTTCCCCGCTGGCGTCCTGACTGGCGACGCCGTCCAGGCTTTGTTCGCAGTGGCAAAAGAGAAGCAGTTTGCTCTGCCCGCTGTGAACTGCATCGGCACCGAAACGGTCAACGGCGTGATGGAGGCGGCACGCGATGTTAACTCGCCGGTGATCGTCCAGGCGTCCACTGGCGGTTCAGCCTTCTACGCCGGCAAGGGCATTAAGAACGACGGCATGCGAGCCTCGATTGCGGGCGCCGTCTCTATGGCTGAGCATGTGCATCACATGGCGGCGCTGTACGACGCGCGGGTGATCCTGCACACCGACCACTGCCCCCGCAAGGCGCTGCCCTGGCTGGATGGCTTGATTGAGGCCGGCGAGGCCTTTTACAAGGTCCACGGCATACCGCTCTACAGCTCGCACATGATCGACCTGTCAACCGAGCCAATCCAGCAGAACATCGACACCTGCAAGCGCTATCTGGAGCGCATGAGCAAGATGGGCATGACGCTGGAGTTCGAGCTGGGCATCACCGGCGGCGAGGAAGACGGCATCGACCACAGCGGGGTGGCCAGCGACCGGCTTTACACCCAACCGGAGGATGTGGCCTATGCTTACGAGGAACTGATGAAGGTCAGCCCTCGCTTCACGGTCGCCGCTTCCTTCGGCAACGTTCATGGCGTCTACTCCCCTGGCAACGTGCAACTGCGTCCTAAGATTCTGCGCGACTCGCAGATCTACGTGCAAGAGAAGTTCGGCACGGCGCCCAAGCCGATCAACTTTGTCTTCCACGGCGGCTCCGGCTCGGCCCCGGCCGATATCACCGAGGCCATCTCCTATGGCGCGATCAAGTTCAACATCGACACCGACACCCAGTGGGCGTTCTGGGACGGCGTGCGCCAGTTCTACCTGGCCAATGAGGCTTATCTGCAAGGCCAACTCGGCAACCCTGAAGGGGCTTCGAAGCCCAACAAGGCCTACTACGACCCGCGGGTCTGGCTGCGCGCCGGCCAGCAGACCTTCATCGCCCGCGTCAAGCAGGCCTTCGCCGACCTGAACAACGTCAACACGCTGGCTTAGGATCAAATACGCAGGGTGGTGCGTCTTAAGGCGTGACTGGAACGTTGGTAACAACGACTTTAGTCGTTCCAGCTTTTCAGAAGCGACTGAAGTGAAGTCGCTACTACGGACTGTGGTGAGTGCGTCGTAGCCGTGTTGGCTGCGACGCACTTGTGTACGGTCAAATAACGGCGAACAGAGGTTACTACTCAGTCCCAGGTGCCGGGCACTTGAATCTGCGTGTATGAACGAGGTCTGTGGAGCCTATCACAGCCGCCCATGAGCTGCAAGTGCCCGGCACCTGAGTAGCTACGAACAGAGGAGAAATACCCATGCGAAGAACAACGATATTGCTGGCATTGCTGATCGGCCTGCTGACGCTAACCGCCTGTGATGTGGCCGGCCTGCCAGCGCCAGAGGCGCCCGTGGCGCCGGCGCCGCAGGAGCAGCCGCAGCCGGCTGTGGTTGAGGCGTTGCCCGCCGAGTTTGTCGGCGTTTATACCGCCTCGCTGCCAGCCGCCGACACCCCCGGCCGTGACATCACTGTCGCCCTGGAGGCCGATGGCATGGTCACTGTCACCAGTGACTACCTCAACGATCAGCCGCCCATTGTCGAGACCGGTACATGGTCGGCCAACCCGAGCGGGACGGTCACTGTCCTGCTGACGCAACAAGGCGCTCAGCGCTATTTCGATCCCCGTTCCTATCTGGTCGGTTTGGAAGGCGATGAGCTGCTGGTGCTGGGCGAGGCGGGACAGGTGACGCGCTTTGCTCGTTCGACGGGTGAGCCGGCCGCCGAACCGGTTGTAGTCGCCCCATCCAGCGAGGAGACGCCGGCCGCGGTAGCCACTGAGACGATCACCGTCACCGAGGCGGTGACGGTCACGCCAGCCCTGACCAGCACAGTGGTGATGACCGAAGAAGTCACCCTGGCCAACACCTATCTGGCGCTGCGGCCGGCGGCCTCGGGCGGGGGCACACAACTGATAGCCTTGAGCCTGTTCGACGATGGCAACGCCCAACTGGCCACCGAGTTCGCCAGCCAGGAGGCCCCGATCGTCGACCTGGGTACGTGGACAGACAACGGCGACGACACGATCACCGTGATCTTGACCGGACGGGCCGGGCAGGTGTTCGATGCGCCTGTGGTCGTGACCTTCCTGCGCGAAGACGATTTCTTGCAGTCGCTCGACGCCGAAGATCTGTACGGCTCCGAGGGGCTGCGGCTGCGGCTGGCGGCTGATGTGGCCCGCGCGGGCAGCGCATCCCTGTTCACCATGGACCTGGATGCTGGTTTGCCGCTGGATCCCACCTTCGTCAGCGTGCAAGCTGGCGGTGAGGTGGATGCCAGCCTGCTCTCCAGCCAGTGCGTCGGGTTCATCAACGCCCAGCCGGTCGTGACAGTGAAGCTGGCCAGCGCAGTCCCCTACGCTGAGGTCTTCTTCATGAGTGACAGTGACCCCACGCTGGTGATTCTGACGCCCGACGGTCAACTGCTGTGCAATGACGACTGGCACGACGATGTTCTCGATCCAGCCCTGCAGCTTAGCGACGCCGCTGCAGGCGTCTATAAGATCTGGGTGGGCAGCTATGTCAAGAACCAACTGATCCCTGGCGTGTTGGTGTTGACCACCAAACCCGAGGTCAACCTGGGCGTCTTCAGCATAAGCGGGTTGATCCAGCGACCGCCGACGCCGAAGGCGGCTGGTCTGCCTGACGTGGACGAGGCGCGCGAGGCTGGGATCCAGGGAATTCTCGACATGGCGGCTGAGGCGGTAGAGTTTACCGGCGAGGAGCCTGTCAGCGTCAGCTTGACCGTGTCCGGCACAATCCCGCTCTTCCAGCTTGGACTGCCCAACCCGGTGTGCAACGGCCTGGTCAGCGGCGTGCCTGACTTCGTGTTCAACTGGACGGGCGAGGGCGATCAGTTCACTGTGTTCCTGGAGGGCGATAGCGACGCCACGCTGCTGGTGCTCAGCGAGGACGCGGAACTGCTGGCCTGTGGCGACGATGCCGAGGACGGTGTCAATATCAACCCGTTGGTAACAGTGACTGGCGCCAAGCCTGGGCTGTACGGTGTCTGGGTCGGCCGGCTGGACCCGGCGCGGCCAGTTATTGGCACGTTGACCATCACCACTGCGGTTGATGCGACGCCCAAAACCCTGGCGCCGATCCAATAGCCAGGTTATCGCAACAAGGAGCGCTAGCTATGAAACGAAAGATAATCATCGCGCTGCTGGCAATCATGGTGCTATTGCCTGTCACGGCTTCGGCCCCTGCGGCAGCGCAGAGCGGCAACATGTGGACAGCATGGTACTGGAACAACCCGGACTGGTCCGGCAATCCGGTGCTATCCCAGCAGGTGCCCTTCATCTGGTTCAACTGGGGCTTCGGCTCGCCTGGCGCCAATGTGCCAGTAGACTACTTCAGCGCCCGCTTTGACACCACCGCGTTTTTCTACGCCGGCACCTATCGCTTCACCATCACTGCCGACGACGAGTTTGCGCTGTTGGTCAACAATGTCACTTTTCTGGATACGCGCGGCGCGGGCCGGTCGGGCAAGACCATGGTGGTGGACGTGCCTTTTGTGCAAGGCAACGCCAACGTGACGATCCTCTACCGCGAGTTCACCCAGACGGCGTTCATCACGGCCGACTGGCAATACATCAAGCCAGGTGGGGGCGGCACACCGCCGCCACCGCCGCCACCGCCGCCGCCTAACCAATGCTTCCCGCCGTCGGCCTCCAGCGTCAAGACGCGCTTCGGCGACTACACCCCCTGCATCCAGCAGAACATCCATCAGATCAACTGCTTCCAGTCTGATGGCGCGTGGAACTCGCCCAATCAGGGGTCGATCCAGATGGAACCGCAGATCACCATCTGGGGCAACTGCACGGCCGATACCACAGCTAACTTCCAGGTGAGCTGTGATCCCAACGTGCCCATGCGGTCCTTCAACTGCTCTAAGACTGAGGCGGGCTGGTTCCCGCGCTAAACCTTCGCCTTGATCGACCCCAGGGGCTTGCCGCCAAGTTCCTGGGGTTGCTGCAAAACAGTGGACGTACAATGTCAACCGCGACATCGATCTCCTTCCACGAAGAACAGCGCTTTCGCCAGGTCTGGATCTGGGTGCTCATCCTGGGCATCGCAGCCATCCAGTGGTGGGGCTGGGTCCAGCAGATCCTTCTGGGCCAGCCCTTCGGCGACAACCCTGGCCCCGACTGGATGGTATGGGTGTTTTGGGCGCTGTTTGGCATCGGCCTGCCGCTGTTCTTCGTCTATCTGCGGCTGGTGATCGATGTCCGCGATGACGGGGTGTGGCTGCGGTTTGCCCCGTTGACCAGGCGCATGATCCCCTTTGCGGAAATCGACCGCTGCGAGGCTATGGACTACCAACCGTTGCGGCAGTATGGCGGTTGGGGCGTCCGCGGCTTGGGCAGCAATCGGGCTTATAACGTCAGCGGCAGCCAGGGTGTGCGCCTGCACCTGCGCAGCGGCGACATCGTGGTCATCGGCTCGCAGCGGCCGCAGGATCTGGCGCTGGCCATCGACTCTGGCGTGAACAAGAGCGGTTAGCGGAGCATGTAAAACGTGCCCATGAGCGGGCTCGGTCAGAGACCGGCCCAAGCGGCTGGCGGGCTCGGTCAGAGACCGGCCCAAGCGGCTGGCAACAAGTCAGTGTCATTCGGAAAAGGAGTGAACCCTAAAATGCGAAGAACGAAGCAATCCAAAGCAATGCTGCTAGTCAGCCTGCTGGTGCTGGCCAGCCTGATCATCAGCGCATGTGTTGTGGCCGAGCCGGCCCCTGCCCCTGCTCCGCAGCAGCCAGAGGCTGTTCCTGCTCCGCCAGCCGAAGGAGAGACAGTTACCCTCTTCGTCGGCCCTAATCAGGTACCCTGCATGGGTGTGGCCCCGCAGATGTGTTTGCAGGTGAAGGAAAGCCCTGACGCCGATTATCTGCTGTTCTACAGCAACATCGAGGGCTTCGAGTTCGAGCCTGGCTACGAATATGAGCTGCTGGTTAACAAGCAGACTGTACCCAACCCGCCGGCCGACGCATCTTCCTTCCGCTGGACCCTGATCGAAGTGGTCAGCAAGGCCCCTGTGGAGCCGGCCGCCAGCCTGGAGGGTGTCACGTGGGAGCTGATCGCCCAGGTCAACCAGAACGGCTTTTTGACAATGACCTTCGCCGAAGCCACCATGACCCTGCAAGGCGGCGAGGCTGGTGGGCGCGGCGGCTGCAACCTCTTCTTTGCTCCGTATGTGCTCGACGGCAATCAACTGACTTTTGGGCCGGCTGGCAGCACTATGATGGCCTGCGAAGAGCCAATTATGGCCCAGGAGCAGGCATTCCTGGCCAATCTGGAGCAGTCGGCGACCTACGAGATCGTGGCCGATCAACTGCACATCTTCGATGAGGCGGGCGAGATCATTCTGGCCTTCCGCTTGCAGGCCGTCACCCCGCTGACGGGGACGTTATGGCAGGCGACCATGGTCAACAACGGCCGGGAGGCTGTGGTTAGCCTGATTGAGGGCACTGAGCTGACGGCCACTTTCCAGGAAGACGGCACAGTGTTCGGCACAGGCGGCTGCAACAACTTCTCTGGCGGCTACACCGTGGACGGCGACCAGATCAGCATCGGCCCGCTGGCCATGACTATGATGTTCTGCGTCGAGCCAGAGGGCGTGATGGAGCAGGAGATGGCCTTCGCAGCCGCGCTGGAGTCGGCCGCCGTCTTCGCGATCCAGGGCGATACCCTGGAACTGCGCACGGCTGACGGCGCGCTGGCGGTGAGCTTCGTGGCCGCTGCGCCTGAGGCGGCGCCCGACACCAGCGTCGATGCTGAGACGATGGACATGCTGGGCAACCTGGCCTACAGCAACACGGCGCTGTTTACCTACACCGTGCAACTGGTCAGCGGCATCTACACTGAGACCCTGGTACCCGACTCGCCCCTGGTGGCCTATGTGGAGCTGACCGATGTGGTCGCCGCAGGCGAGCTGAATGGCCAGCCCGCCTATGCAGCCATTCTCGTTTCCAACAGCGGCGGCAGCGGCGTCTTCAACGATCTGGCCGTCGTCATGGAAGTGGACGGGCAGTGGACCAACGTCGCCACCACGCTGCTGGGCGACCGGGTAGCCATCAACTCGCTCACCATTGAGAACAACCAGGTCGTGATTGACATGATCACCCAGGGGCCGGACGACCCCATGTGCTGCCCGACGCAGCAGGTGGTGATAGCCTATGAGCTGGTGGACGGCGAACTGGTTGAGGCGGCGCCGGCCAGCACGGCCAGCCGGGCGGCTGAGGGCGGCATCGTCGGCGTCACCTGGGAGTGGGTTGAGTCGCTCTACTCCGACGACACCAGCATCGAGGTTTACGATCCCAGCAGCTACACCATGCTCTTGCAGCCCGACGGCTCCGTTATCCTGCAGGTGGACTGCAACCGGGGCGGCGGCAGCTATACGCTGGACGACAGCCAGCTTACCCTGGATGTGGCCGTGATGACGCGCGTGGCCTGCCCGGAAGGAACGCTGTCCGAGGTCTTCATGCGCGATCTGAACGCCGCTGCCACTTATATGATGGACGGCGAGGACCTGGTGATCAGCCTCTTTGCCGACGCGGGTGTCATGCGCTTCCAGCCGGGGCCTGTGGCGGCTGCGGCGGCCGAGGCCATGAGCCCGGACATGCTGACTATGTCGGTCGAAGGTGTGGCCGAGTCCTACGAGGTGCAGGTGGCGCCGGCGATGCCGTATGATGCCAGCATGCCGCCCGGCCCGGTGGGCGCACCTGAGCACGTGGTTGTGACCTTCGACGGCCAGAGCCTGGACGAGGCCAGCTTTGCTGGCCGTGTGATCTATCTGATCCAGGTGGACGCCTACGAAGCGCTGTGGCTGGAGGCTGGCAACGACTACGTCGCCAAGTCAGTCGCAGATCTCGAGGCGCTGCTGGCTGAGCAGCCGGCCGACCCAGAGGCATTGCCCGTGCTGCCTCCTCCGCCGGCCGTGATGGACCTGGCTGTGCAGGTGGCTTACCTGGACGTGCCCGGCCTGGATGCCACCGGCGTGCGCTGGGTGGGCCGCTTCTCGCAGGATGCAAGCCCGGTGCTGAACTACCAGCTGCGCTACCTTTTCCAGGGCCTGACCAACGACGGCCAGTACCTCATCTCGGCCAGCTATCCCATCACCACGACGCTGCTGCCAGACAGCATGGCAGACATGACAGCCGATGAGCAAGAGGCGTTCAATGCCGATCCTATGGGGTACCTGGAGGCAACCGCTTCGGCGCTGACCTTCCTGGCGCCCTCCGATTTCAACCCCAGCCTGGATGCGCTGGATGCTATGATCCAGTCGCTCTCGGTCGCTGCGCCTGAGGTGACGGTCAGCGAGCCTGTCACCCCCACGCTGACCGCTCCGCTGGATGCAGCCCAGCCGGAAGCGCCGGCTGAACCGGCCGTCCCCTTCTCGGACCTGGTCGGCCCGTTCTGGCAGTGGATCGAGTTCAGCGATGCGGTCAACGGCGCGCAGCCTGTGGCCGATCCAGCCAAGTACCAGATCAGCTTTGTGCCCAGCGGCACCGTTCGTGTCCTCGCTGACTGCAACCGCGGCGCTGGCCAGTATCGGGTCGATGGCGCGTCGCTGCAGATCACGGTGCAGGCCATGACCCGGGCCATGTGCCAGCCGGGATCGCTGAGCAACGAATTCGTCCAGCGGCTGAACGCGGCGGCGATCTGGTTCGTGCAGGACGGCGACCTGTTCATCGACCTGTTCGCCGACAGCGGCACCATGCGCTTCACCCTGGTCGAGTAGCACAAGCTGGCAGCATGTCCGTCAAACTGGCTCAGTCTGCACAAGGCTGAGCCAGTTTTTTTTGCGCCAGCGCTCTGTGGTTTTTGCTTCTGTTGCTACTCGGTGCCGGGCACTTTAGGCCCGGTAGACATCCTTGCAGGCGCCGATTCAAGTGCCCGGCACCTATAGATGAGAGTAATTTGTTTCTCTCGGAAGCAGCCATCCTGAACAAACCTTCACGTTGCGCTAAGCTGGACTTAATCTGTGTTGGATAGACTGTTCATGTGCTATAATCTCAAAGTCTGGCCGCCATTCGGCCTGTGACATCTTTCAGGAGAAAAGAAAAAAATGGAAACAAGACAACGTGGACCAGTTCTTGTCTTTGCTGCGCTGCTCGGCGTGGCTTTTCTGTGCCTCTGTCTGGTGGTGACGGCTGTAGGCGTCGGTCGCCTGGCCTCCTCAGTCACCAGCGCTGGCCTGCCCAACACAGCCTTCGAGGTCGCTCTGCCGACCCCCGCGGTTGTTCGTGACATCGCTACGCCGCCAGAACAGCCGGCCGCTGTCGCCGATAGCCCCTCTGCGCCAGCCCGTTTGGTGATCAACATCGATCCCAGCGCCGACGTAGAGCCGCAGATCCTGCGCGCTGTCTATCAAAAGGTCAACCCGTCGGTGGTCAAGATCGTCAGCCTGGGGGTGCTTCCCGCCACAACGGACAGCGGCGACCTGCTGCCGCAAGGCCAGGGTTCCGGCTTTGTCTGGGACTCCGCCGGGTACATTGTTACTAACGCCCACGTGGTGGAAGGAACCGATACCGTGCAGGTGATCTTCGCTGACGACCGTTCGGCGATGGGCACAGTGCTGGGGACTGATGCCTTCACCGACCTGGCTGTGATCAAGATCGACACCGAGGGGTTTGATCTGATCCCGGTGGAGTTGGGCAACCTGGATGAGGTGATGGTTGGCGACCGGGCCATCGCCATCGGTGCGCCCTTCGACTTTGCCGGCTCCATGACAGTCGGCGCAGTCAGCGGCCTGGGACGCAGCATTCGTTCCCTGGACGCCCGCTACACCATTCCGGATGTGATCCAGACCGATGCGCCCATCAACCCTGGCAACTCTGGCGGGCCGCTGCTGGATGCGCTGGGCCGTGTGATCGGCATCAACGCCCAGATCCGCACTGAAGGGGGCGTGCGCGCCAATTCTGGCGTCGGCTTCGCCATCCCCGTCTACATTGCGCAGCGGGTGATTCCGGTGCTGATCGACCAGGGCCAGTACCAACATCCCTTTATCGGCGTCTCGGGCCAGACCTATTCCCCCGAATGGGCCGACGCGCTAGGCTTCCCTGTGGACAGCCGGGGCGCGTACATCACCGAAATTGTGTCAGGCGGTCCGGCCGCGAGAGCTGGGCTGCGCGGCGCCAACAGGGATACCAACGTTGTCACCGGCGCCAATCCCATGACAGGCGCGCCGCTCTACCTGCGGGCCGGCGGCGACCTGATTATCGGCATCAACGACCAGCCGGTGACCAAGTTCGACGACCTGCTGATCTATCTCTTCCGCTATGCCTCAGCCGGCGACCAGGTGGAGTTGACTGTGCTGCGCTCCAACGGCCAGCAGCAGGTGATCCCGGTGCAGTTGGGTGTGCGGCCGGCGCAATAAGCAATCCAGGGTGAGGACGGCCCGGACTGTCTGACCTGGCATGGATGAATCAAAAGAGCGAGACGCAAGCTGCCAGCTTGAGTCTCGCTCTTGTTGTGGTGGGCCGCAAGTATGGGCCAGCCCGAAGGCTTGCCATCGCAACTGGAACTGGAAAAATCAGCTATTGCACCAGGCTCATATCCCTGTTCTTGCGTCCCTCCTCAATCAGCATCACCGGAATGCCTTTGCGGATCGGGTAGCGGTAGCCGTTGCGAGGATTGACCAGCCACTTGCCGTCGTCGGATAGGCTCAAGGGGCCGCGATCCTCAGGGCATACCAGGATACTGAGCAGGTCAGGGCTGACGGTCCCGCCCAGCTCGCTCTCATCGAACGATGGCAGGTCAACCGTTTCGCTGCGCTCCAGTGAGGAAACCGGCACTGGCTCATCGCGCTTAAGCAGCTTGAGGATGACCACCACGGCGGCCACAGCCCCGACGATCACGCCGGTTAGCACAAATAGTTTCTTCATGGTATTCTCCTTTGGCAGCGTCACCGGCAGCGTCGCTGTGCAACACCGCTGGCAGGATGGGCTGCCTGTTCCTTTCTTGGAATTGACGGCTTCATGCTACCACAAGCCGCCCGCCTTGTCCAGTGTACGACCAGGCAAGAAAGACGCCGGGCCGCTAACTTCCTGAGCTGCCGAGCCAAGCCCGCGCGCTGAGAACGGAGGCAATCCGCAGATGCAAGCATTCTCTTTGGCGCAACAGGTCGGCGCAAGGCTGCGCGGCAGGCATCTTACCCTGGTCGTGGCCGAGTCCTGTACCGGCGGCTTGTTGGGCGACAATATCACCGATGTGCCCGGCAGCTCCGACTACTTCCTGGGCGGTGTGTTGGCCTACAACAATCAGGTCAAGCAGAGTCTGCTGGGCGTGCGCGCTGAGACGCTGGAGAGCCACGGCGCCGTCAGCTCCCAGTGCGCGGCCGAGATGGCGCAAGGCGTGCGCCGCCTGCTGGGCAGTGACGTGGCTTTGAGCATCACCGGCATCGCCGGGCCAGGCGGCGACACGGCCGACAAGCCGCTGGGGCTGACCTACATTCACCTCTCTGCGCCCGGCTGCGAACGGGGCCTGCGATCGGTCTGGTCCGGCGACCGGCGGGCCAACAAGGTGGACTCGGCGCTGGCCGCTTTGCGCTTAATACTGGACTATCTGGAGGAAGTATAGATGACCGAGACTTACATCGACCAAGCCATCACCGTTCAGGTGCGCTTTGGCCTGGGTGGCGCTGTGCAGCCGGTAGCCTTTGTCTGGCGAGATCGCACCCGCTACCTGGCCGGTTTGGGCCGGCAGTGGACCGAACAGGTGGCAGGGGTGGAGTGGCTTTGTTTCCTGGCCCAGACCACCTCGGGCGACACGGTGGAACTGCGCTGGAGCCGGTCGAACAACGAGTGGCGGCTGTGGCGCGCCTGGTGGCAGGAGAGTTGGGCCTAGCCGGCCGGGGGACTTGATCAATTCCTATCCGTCTGGTATCATGGCTGCGGCCTGTGCAATGATGCAGCGCTGGCCTCAGGTTGAACGGATGCTCACGGCCCCCAGGCATGATGGCGCCGTTCAACTGGCAGACAGGCTCATACTCTCTGATGGGAAGGCAGGAAATCGTGCAGCGAAAATCGATCCTTGCCGCTGGAAGTGCGTTGGCCCTGGCGGCAGTAATGGCAGCGCCTGCCGTGGCAGCCCAGTCCGTCCCTGCGTCCCCTGGGTTGGACCTGACGCGGCTGCTGGCGGCCTCCTTAGCCTGGCTGACGCCGGCTGGTTTTGTGCTGCTGGCCGCGGCTGGCGCGCAGAATGACCGCGCCTGGCAAGCTGCGCTGGGCGGCGTGGCCGGCGCAGCTTTGGGCGCCATGCTCTTTTATCTGACCGGCTTTGCGCTGGCCTTTGGCGGCATCGGCCTGGTCTGGCCAGACACGGCTGGCTATGCTGACCTGGTGTGGGAGTGGACCTTGCTGGCAGGCCAGTGGGGCGTGCGCTGGGGCATGGCCGGCATGAGTGGCTGGGCCTTGAGCGGGCCGGCTGCCACCCCTGCAGCCTACGATCTGTTCTTCGCCCAACTGCCCTGGGTGGCCACGGCTGCCATGATCCCGCTGATGGCCTTGCGCGGCCGTACACCAGTCCTTAGCTCCTTGATCGGCGGCCTGCTGGTCGGCGGCCTGCTCTACCCGCTGGCCACCAACTGGGTTTGGGGCGGCGGCTGGCTCGCCAACCTGGGCGCCAACCTGAATCTGGGGCATGGCTTTGTGGACTTCGCCGGCGGCGGCACAGTCCACCTGCTCGGGGCCGGCATGGGCCTGGCCGGGCTGCTGACCATGGTCGCCCGCCGGCCCCAACGCGACCCAGAGACCGCCGTGCCTCTGCCGCCCGTCCATTTGCCCTTGCTGGCTTCGATCGGCGCACTGCTGATTCTGGCCGGCAGCCTGGGTTGGGCCTGGGCAAATCCGTTGCTGGATGCGGCCAGCTTGCTGCCCGGCCGCGGCCTGGTCAACGTCATCCTGGCCGCCACAGCAGGAACCTTAGCCCCACTGGCCTACACCTGGTTCGTGGCCGATCACCCCGACCCGCTGCTCGCCGCGCGCGGGTTGGCCGCTGGCGCTGTGATTGCCGCCGCTGCTGGCCCCTTCATCCCGCCCTGGGCGGCCGCAACGCTGGGCTTTGTGGCCGGCCTGCTGGCGCCGCTGTTGACCTATTTGATGCGCGAGGCGCTGCGCATCGAGGACGACAGCGGTCTGACGCCCGTGCATCTGGCGGCGGGGCTGCTGGGCCTGCTGGCCATCGGTATTTTCGCTGACGGGCTGGCCGGCGCGGGCTGGAACGGCATGGGCGAGCGCGTGTTTTTGGGCGTGCCAGGACAGGGTGTGACCGGCTTGCTGGCCGCGCCAGGCATGCAGCCTGACTGGCCGGGCCAGATGCAGGCGCAGTTGATCGGCGCAGGCGCGTTGTTTGCGTTGGCGTTTCTAGCTGGCATTGCGGCTTTTGGCCTGTTGGCGGTGGTGGCCCGCGGGCTGCGCATGGCGCGCGAGGCGCGGGCGGCGCGGGCAGTGTCGCCCGCGCCTGCACTGACGCCAGAAACGCTGGCCGAGATGGACGAGCTGGGCGCAGAGCGGTGAAGCAACTGAGCCGCCCACGAGCCACGCCCGCTGCGGCCGGGCCATGCTCGGAACCGGGAGTTCGACAGGGCATGTGTTGTAGCGTATAATCATGGATATGAGACCTTGGATCAAGCGCGGGTTGTTGGCGGCAGTCGCATTGATCGCCATTGTGCTGGCAGTGCGCTACGCCCGGCCGGTGTTTGACTTTATCAGCAACGATCAACAGCTTGAAGCCTGGCTGGACCAACTGGGGCCGCTGGGCCCATTGGCAGTCATAGGCCTCAATGCCCTGCAAGTCGTGGTGGCCTTCATCCCCGGCTACGCCATGATGATCGCTGCTGGCTATCTGTATGGCTTCCCCATGGGCGCCATCTATGGCGCGATCGGTATGGCGCTGGGCGGCTTGATCGCCATCTCGCTGGCGCGGCGCTATGGACGGCCCCTGGTGGTGCGCATGATCGGCGAGAGCCGGTTGCAGCACTGGGAAGATGTGGCCCACATCAACTCCCTGCCGGTGTGGTTCTTCCTGATGCTCGGTCCCTTCGGCGACGTGCCTTACTATATCGCCGGCCTGACCAGTATCGCCATCTGGAAGATCATTGCTATCGCCTTGCTGCTGCGCACGCCATCGGTTCTCGTGGCAGCGGCTGTCGGCGCAGGACTGGTGGATTGGCGCTCGCCTTGGGTCATTGGCGGCGCAGCGCTGCTCATGTTGTTCGGCGCCCTGGCCATTCGCTATCAAGCCCGCATAGAGCTTTGGATCGACCAGGTGGTGTTGCCACAAGTCACGAAGTTCGGTGAGCGATCCAAGCCGGCCAGCCGGCCAATCGATCCGCCAGTGGAGGCAACAGAGTTCGATGCAACAACCCATTGACCATTCCCTTGCAGCCAAAAAAGAGAGCAAACTGCTGATCAGCGTTGCCGCGGGCCTGGGGTGTGTGCTGGTGCTGTGTGCAGTCATCGCCGTCGTGGTGGTGGTGCTGGCGCTGATCTGGACGCTGCAAGGCCAGCTTGGCCCGGGCGGCGGCATGACGCCCCTGCTTTTGACATTGGGGTGAGTATCATGATCACAGCCAGGTCACGCTTTGTGCTGCTCCCGCTGGTCATTCTGGCCCTGCTGCTGGTCGCCAACGACTCGTCTGCACAGAGCACGTGCAACGGCCAGTGGTATCGTATCCAGCAAGGCGATTCCTGGTCTAAGCTCGCCCAGCGCACCGGGCTGTCGGTGGCTGCGCTGAAAGACGCCAACCCAACCGCCGCCAGCCATCCCCAAGGTTGGCTGCTGGTAGGCCAGACGTTGTGTCTGCCAGAGGGCGCTCTGACCTCGCCAACCGACCCGAATCAGACGTCCATGCCCGCAACTTTCCCCGTGACAGTGCGGCGCGGCGATTCGTGGGCTGTGCTGGCCGGCCGTTACGGCGTCAACATGGCTGCGCTGCAAGCGGCCAATCCTCAGGCTGTGCGCGCCAGCCAGGTGCTACGCCCTGGCGACCGCATTCTGATCCCCATCACGCCTGCCATGACCGAGCGTTTTGACTGCGGCGAGGACCTGGCTGCCACCGCGCGCAGCGCAGCGCAGGTCTTGACCGAGTGGAACGGATCGATTGAGGTCTTGCAGAGCTATCTGGCCCGCTGTGGCGTGCTGGCGGGCAAGCGAGGCGCGGTGCAGCAGGCAGCGCTGCGCGACCAGGCGGCGTCCGACGTGGTGCTGGCCCTGGTCGGCGCCCAGGCTGACAACGGCGCCCCGTTGGGTATGCTGGCTGTGCTGGGGGCAACTCCGCTGGGCTGGGAGGTGATCTATCTGTCTGGCCTGTCGGCCGACGTAGACCTGCTGGCGCTGGGGGATGTCAACGACGATGGTCATCCCGATATAGTCTGGAGCGATACCACCTGCGGCGGACGCGCCTGTTTCAGCACCGTTCACGTCGCCTCCTTTGTGGACGGCGATTTTCGCTCCTGGATCAACGGCAGCACAACCCTGGCATCAGCCGCCATCAGGCTGGAGGATGTGATGCCCCAGGGCAGCGGCCAGGAGTTGATCAGCCGGGGCGGGGTGATCGGCACTGTGGCAGCCGGCCCGCAGCGCGCGATTGAGGCGACCTGGGCATCGCTGGCGGGCAGTCCCTATGTGCTGGTGCAGCAGAGCTACGCGCCGTCGTTCTGTTTGTATCATCACATTCTTGACGCTGACGCGGCGCTGCAGGCTGGCGCGCTGGACGGCTATGCCAGCGCCATCGCGGCCTACCGCGCCGCAGCCGACGACCCGCGGCTGGTCGCCTGCTGGATCCGTCCCAACGAGGTGGATGAGCTGCGCGCCTATGCGCTCTACCGCCTGGCCGTGGCGCAGGCCTACGCTGGCGACCGTGCGGCGGCCGATGCGACTGTGGAAGAGCTGGGCAGCCGCTATCCCGATGATGCGTTAGCCGAGATGGCCCGCCTGTGGTGGCTTGCCTACCGCGGCACGCGCGACGCGGCGGCTGCCTGCGCAGTGGCTGAGACCTTTGCGCAGCGCCAGCCCGACACCTGGCAGCGCCTGGCCGACTACGGCTTTGCCAACCCCGCGTTCACAGCCGACATGCTGTGCCCAGCGCAGGATGCCGCGACGCCATAAACAATGGGAAGCCTTCTACCTGTCTGACAGCGGTTGCGGGTTTATGATAGATACAGATTATTACTCAAGTGCCCGGCACCTGTGGCTGGGTGGTTACAGATGTAGTCTCAAAAACATAACACGAAAGGACCAGACTCCATGAGCGACACTCTCAAAGTTGGCGATCTTGCCCCTGATTTTTCCCTGCTGAGCGACAGCGGTGAGACTGTGCGGCTGTCCGACCTGCGCGGCAAGCGGGTCGTGCTCTATTTCTACCCCAAAGATGACACCAGCGGCTGCACCACTCAGGCCTGCGGCTTCCGCGACGCTTACCCGACGATCGAGGAACGCAACGCGCTGGTGCTGGGCGTCAGCCCCGACGGCGTCAAGTCCCATCAAAAGTTCAAGACCAAGCACGACCTGCCCTTCACCTTGCTGGTGGACGAGGATCACGCCGTGGCCGAGGCTTACGGCGTGTGGGGGGAGAAGTCAATGTACGGCAAGAAGTACATGGGCATCACGCGCAGTCATTTCGTGATCGACGAGCAAGGCCGCCTGGTAGACGTGCAGGTCAAGGTCAGCCCCGGCGACAGCGTAGCCAAGGCGCTGGCCGTTCTGGAAGGGTAGGCGCAAGAACGCGCCGTCTCCCCTTTGCCAGCGCTGCTTATCCCTGGGTAAGTCGCTTCTCAGACCGCAGCACAACGCCCCACCAGGGACTGTCCCTGGGTGGGGCGTTGTATTTGTTGCACTGTGGCGCCAACCACAGACGCCGCCCACCCGCTGTGCCATACTGCTGTCAACATGGCCAGACCTGGAAAGCGAGTGAATTGTATGGAATCTCAGAGCGATATGACGAGCAGTGAGACGAAGAAGAGCCAGACGGCGAGGCGGCCCTGGTTAGTGCTTGGCGGGCTGGCAGCGCTGGCGATGACGGCGTTGTTGTGTCTGATAGCCATGGCGGCGCTGATTGGCAGCTTCTTCTGGCTGCGCACGGCTCAGCTCGCCGCCCCAGCGCTGTTTCCGGCCGGCGCAGCCACGCTGGCTGCTCCGGCAGTGCCAGCAGTTCCGGAAGCCATCGATGTTGCGCCGCCAGCGGCGGCATCGGCGCTTGTCAGCCCTGAGCGCGCGGTCAACCGTATCGCCTTTGTGGACCCGGCCGGCCGGCTGGGCACCGTGGCGCCCAACGGCGACGATGGTCGCCTGTTGACCACGGCTGGCGTCGCCTATCAATTCCCCGCCTGGGCGCCGGACAGCAGGCGCATCGCAGCCATCGGCGCCGACGGCAGCCAGGGCGGGGTTTATCTGTGGGCCGATACGCCCGATGCCCAGGCCGACGCGCTTTTCACCAGCCGTGCGCAGTCGCCGATCTACCTTTACTGGTCGCCCGACAGCCGCCAGGTCAGCTTCCTGACCAGTGAACGCTCCGGCCTGGGGCTGTGGCTGGCAGCAGCCGACGGCGCTTCGCCAGCGCGCCAAATCGCCACAGGCCAGCCCTTCTATTGGGACTGGAGCCAGAACGGCGAGCAGCTCTTCGTTCACTCCGGGGGACAGGGGCGAGACGCCCGACTGGCTTTTCTCGACACGGACAAGCAGCAAGCTGGCGCAAACGTGGCCCATCCAGGGCTGTTCCAGGCGCCTGGCATCTCGCACGATGGGCGCTATCTGGCCTACGGGCAGAGCGATGGCCAGCGCCTGCTGGTGGCGGTGGAAGAACAGGCCAGCGGCCAGCGCGTCACTGTGCCGCACGTCGGTCTGGCCGCGCTGAGCTGGAGCCCAACCAGCCTGCATCTGGCCTGGACCAGCCCGCGCGACGATCAACTGACCTTTGCCGGTCCGCTGCGGATTATGGACGCGGCAACAGGCGACGTGACGACGCTGGTGCAGGATATGGTGATCGGTTTCTTTTGGTCGCCCGATGGCCAGCGCATTGCCTATCTGACGCCTGCCAGCGCGGCCGACAACCCTGGCGCCGTGCGGCCGGCTGGCCTGAGCGCGCTGGCGCCGGCGCAAGACGCCCAGCGCCGCCCGCTCTCTTTCAGGCTGTGGGTGGTGGATGTGGCCAGCGGCCAGCAACATGCGCTGAGCACCTTCCGCCCCAGCGAAATATTCCTGAGCCAGTTCATCCCCTTCTTCGACCAGTATGCGCTGAGTCATCGCCTCTGGTCGCCAGCCAGCGACGCGCTCGTGCTCCCCATGCGGGAAGAGGATGGCGCCAGCGGCATCTACGTGGTGTCGGTGGAGAGCGGCCAGAGCACGCGGGTGGCCGATGGCGCGATGGCCTTCTGGAGCTGGCGCTGAGCAGGCCATGCCTGCCTCAACCAGACAGCGGGTGGTGATAGCTTTGCTGCGGGCGCCCAGCGCCTTGGTGTGGAGCCAAGCGCTGGGCGTTTCGACGGCTTGGCGGGTGGGACTTACATAACGCGCGTCACGTGCGCTGCCAGCGGCGGCAGCCAGCCGATAGTTGTCCTTTTCACGCTGATATGATATGAATCATACCTCATGTGCAACTGCTCAGCCGGCCGGTCAGAACCCCGGTTTTTTCGTTGGGCAATGATTTCTGAGCTTGCAAACGCATTGCTCGGGGCTATGATAGCCGCTTCCGCAGCAAAAACCCGGTTTCTCTAAGCCCATGGACATGACGCTGTGACTTCGCGCACGATCTTTTTGTCGAGGTATGGATTATGACCACCATCTCTCAGGCCCGCGAGCAGTGGGCCGCTACAAGCCTGAAAAAAACCCTGGATCGCTTCCCTGAGCGCCGGCCTGAGTTCGAGACCAGCTCCGCCATCCCGGTGGAGCGGCTGTACACGCCGCCAGACGAGCTGGCCGGCGACTATCTGGACAAGCTGGGCTTTCCCGGCGCCTACCCCTACACCCGCGGCGTGCAGCCCACCATGTACCGCGGCCGCTTCTGGACCATGCGCCAGTACGCCGGCTTCGGCACGGCCGTGGAGAGCAACAAGCGCTACCGCTACCTGCTGGCCCAGGGCCAGACCGGCCTCAGCGTGGCCTTCGACCTGCCAACGCAGATCGGCTACGACGCCGACCACTCGCTGGCGCTGGGCGAGGTGGGCAAGGTGGGCGTGGCCATCTCCTCGCTGGCCGACATGGAGACGCTGCTGGATCAGATCCCGCTGAACAAGGTCAGCGTCAGCATGACCATCAACGCGCCGGCCGCGATCCTGCTCAGCATGGTCATCGCCGTGGGCAAGAAGCAGGGGGTGCCAGCCAGCGAGCTGCGCGGCACGATCCAGAACGACATCCTCAAGGAGTACCTGGCGCGCGGCACCTACATCTTCCCGCCCGCGCCATCCATGCGGCTGATCACCGACGTCTTCCGCTACTGCGCGGCCGAAGTCCCCAACTGGAACACCATCAGCATCAGCGGCTATCACATCCGCGAGGCCGGCAGCACGGCCGTGCAGGAGGTGGCCTTCACCCTGGCCGATGGCATCGAGTACGTCAAGGCGGCCATCAGCGCCGGGCTGGACGTGGACAACTTCGCGCCGCAGCTCAGCTTCTTCTTCAACGCCCACAACAACTTCCTGGAGGAGGTGGCCAAGTTCCGCGCCGCGCGCCGGCTGTGGGCCAGGATCATGCGCGACCGCTTCGGCGCCAAAAAGCCGGCCTCGATGCAGTTGCGCTTCCACACCCAGACCGGCGGCAGCACGCTGACCGCGCAACAGCCGGAGAACAACATCATCCGCGTGACCATGCAGGCGCTGGCGGCCGTGCTGGGCGGCACGCAGTCGCTGCACACCAACTCCATGGACGAGGCGCTGGCCCTGCCCACCGAGAAGGCCGTGCAGATCGCGCTGCGCACTCAACAGGTGATCGCCTATGAGTCGGGCGCGGCCGACACCATCGATCCGCTGGCCGGTTCCTACTTCATCGAGACGCTGACCGACGAGATCGAGCAGCGGGCCGAAGCCTACATCCAGAAGATCGACGCGCTGGGCGGCGCGCGCGCGGCCATCGAACAAGGTTACATGCAGCGCGAGATCCAAGACGCGGCCTACCGCGCGCAGATGGCCATCGAGCGCCAGGAGCAGATCGTGGTGGGCGTCAACCGCTTCACCACTGACGAGCAGAGCGACGCCGAGCTGCTGCGCGTGGACGCGTCGGCGCAGTTAGAGCAGATCGAGCGGCTGAAGCAGGTCAAGGCCAACCGTGACCAGGCCCAGGTGGCCGCGCTGCTGGCCCGCATCAAGCAGGCCGCCGAAACCCCCGACGCGGCGTTGATGCCACTTTTCGTCGAGGCGGTCGAGCAGTATGTGACGCTGGGCGAGATCTGCGGCGTGCTGCGCGGCGTGTTCGGCGAGTATCAGCCCGATGTCTGGGTATAGTTGCTGCTTGTAGCCATTCCGACATGAGTAGAGTATAATCGCGACAATGCTGACCCACGCAAGAGGTGTATGATGGCGACTTATCGAATTACGTTGGAAATCGAGCAGCTCCCTGAGGGGCCTTATTTCGGTACCAGCCCGGACCTACCCGGCCTGATCATCCAGGCGGACACGGCAGAAGAGGTGATTCGTCTGGCGCCTGATATCGCTCACGATCTGATCGATGTCATGCAGGAAACCGGGCAACCACTTCCTGCCCATCTACAGCCTTTTCCGACTCCCAGGCAACTGCCTTTAATGGTGCCAGCATGACCTATCGGCAGTTGGTTCGCAAGCTCCGCAAGCTGGACTGCGAGTTCATGCGCCAGAGCAAGGGCAGCCACGAAATCTGGACTAATCGCCGCAACAACCGCTCGACCGTCGTGCCCAACCACCCAGGCGACATCCCTCCAGGCACCTTGAGAGCGATACTCACACAGCTTGGCATTGAGCGCGATGAGTTCGACGCTGCTTGAGAGTAGTGATTGAACAGTACGATGAATAAACAACCCAACAGCCGCATGTGCTTCATCTGCGGCAAGCAGAACATCGGCGGCGTCCACGTCTCATTCTACGAGCCGGGCGACGGCACGGTGCTGGCCCGCTTCACCGGGCAAGAGAAACATCAAGGCTACCCCGGCCGCTTCCACGGCGGCGTGATCGCCGGCATCCTGGATGAAACCCTGGGCCGCGCTATCCGCCTGGAGCACGGCGACGACGTGTGGGGCGTGACGGTGGAACTGACCGTGCGCTACCGCAAGCCGGTGCCCATCGGCGTGGAGCTGCAAGCCGTGGGTCGCATCGTCATCGAGCGCCACCGCGCCTTCGAGGCCAGCGGCGAGATCCTCCTGCCCGACGGCGAGGTCGCCGCCGAGGCGCGCGGCAAGTTCGTCAAGCTGGAAAGCTCAGCCGTGGCCCAGTTCGATCCGGAGGTCGAGGAGTGGCGGGTGTGGCCGGATGAAGAGTGACAAGGTGACAAGGTGACAAGGTGACAAGGTGACAAGGTGACTGGGTGATCAGGTGATTGCCAGAACACGCCAATCACCCAATCACCCAATCACCCAATCACCCAGTCTACCATTCGACTAATCTACCAATCTACCACTCGACCAATCTACCAAGGTACTACCATGATTACGAAAATCAACCACATTGCTATTGTTGTCAACGATCTGGACGTGTCGCTGCAGGCGTATCATGAGCTGCTGGGCCTGCCCATCGGCGACCGTAAGGTGATGGCTGAGCAGGAGGTGGAGATCGCCTTCCTGCCGGCCGGCGACAGTTTGATCGAGCTGATCACCCCCATCACCGAGGAGTCGGGCGTGGCCAAGTACCTGGCCAAGCGCGGCGAGGGCATCCACCACATCTGCCTGGAGGTGGACGATGTGGAGGCGGCGCTGGCCGAGATGAAGGCCAAGGGCGCGCAGTTGATCAACGAGCAGACCATCCAGGCTGCCGAGGGCCGCGCCTTCTTCCTGCACCCCAAGGGGACGCACGGCGTGCTGATCGAGCTGCTGGAGGCGACGCGTTCTTAGTACACCGTAAACAAAGTAACTGCACTAGGTGCCCGGCACTTGATGCGACGATTCGCACGTAATGACGACCTCGCATCAAGTGCCGGGCACCTCAAAGACTTTGTTTACGCTTTGAATGGGTTCGGCAGACATCGTTACAGGCGCAGACTCAAGTGCCCGGCGCCTGTACCCAGTACATTTGCTGAGGTGTTCCCCCCATATGTTCGGCGCTGTCGATTGGTCGTTTATACTTACGCTGGTAGTCATCGTGCTGGCCACGCTGGTTGGCTCTTATCTGCGTTCGTCGCGCAAGGATCGCTGCCTGATGGACTTCGACGGTTTTCACGTCACCGTCGAACGGAAGAATAACCGTGTGATCTGGGGCGGCATGAAACTCTTCCCCACCGGCTTCGACCTGACCTATCGCAGCGACGTGCAGGATGAGCGGCATATCGAGACCAGCTATATCTTCTACAAAGACGAGTTTCAGGACATCCAGGCCATCTACCGCTACGCGCGCGAGCTGGACGAGGAGGCGCAGAAGCGCAGAGCGCGCGACATCGACCGCGCCTTTCACCCCACCCTGATGCGCCGCTTCCGCCGCGCCTCGCGCAATTTCATGAGCACGGCCACCGACTCGCTCAACGAAGCGCTGGGCATGGTCATCGGCCGGGCTCGCAAGCCGGCCGCCAAACTGGTGACTGACACCAGCGAAACCTATATCAAGAACATCGGCAAGGACATCATCGGCTACGTGGGCACCAGCTACGACCCCCTGTTGGAGCACTACGTCGGCACGCGGGTGGTGCTGGAGCTGGTCGAGGATGACGAAGTCCATGAGCATGTCGGCGTGTTGAAGGAATACTCAGCCGAATTCCTGGAGATGTTGGACGTCTACTTTCCCTTGCCCAAGAGCATCAGGCTCGCCGGCGAAGCTCAGCAGCAGTTGGATGACAAGGTGGAGCTGGTGTTGGAAGCGCGCCAGTTGCGGGTGCGCAACACGGCGCAGCACCCCCTGCTGGTCGAGAGCATCAAGGTCGGCGACAAGCCTCTGGACGTCAGCGCTATCGTCGGCGGCGATGAAGAGATCACGTTGCACCTGGGCGAAGACAGCGGCGAGGTCATCGTCAACATGCGCGTAGCCTCGCGGCTGGACATGATCGTCCCCCGCGGCCATGCCCTGATCCGCCACCGCGCCGAGCGCTACGACCCAGATACCATCTTCGACGTGGGCCTGTCGCTGGTGCGCCGCCAGAGCGACCAGAAGGAGATCGAGCGGCTGCGCAAGGTGTTGAGCTACTCGCCTTGGGACGTGATCTCGGCCGCCAAGCTGGGCGAGATGTTGATGCGCAGCGGCGAATACGCCGAGGCCGAGCGCTGGCTGCTGCACGCCCGTGAGAGCTGCCATCACCTGCCCGACCGCGGCGCACGCGTGGCCCACAACCTGCGTGAGATCGAACGCCACCGGGATGAGATTGCGCTGCAGGAAGCCATGAGCGCGGAGATGCGGCTGGACCGGCCGGAACCTGCTCAGGACGCTGGCCCCCACGACCCCTTCGCCGCAGGGATTTGACGCGCCATGACCCGCATTCTTGCCATCGAAACCTCCTGTGACGAGACCGCCGCGGCCGTGATCGCCGATGGCCGCAGCATCCTCTCCAACGTCGTCGCCACGCAGATCGATCTGCACCGGCGCTACGGCGGCGTTTTCCCCGAGGTCGCCTCGCGCCAGCATGTGCTGTCCATCAACCCGGTGATCGAGCAAGCGCTGGCTGAGGCCGGGCTGGGCTGGGCCGATCTGGACGCGGTGGCCGTGACCGAGGGGCCAGGGCTGGCCGGCTCGCTGCTGGTAGGCGTCAACGCGGCCAAGGGCATTGCCTTCATGCGCGGCCTGCCGCTGGTAGCCGTCAACCACCTGGAGGGACACGTCTACTCCAACTGGCTGGAACCTGGAACGATGAACGATGAAGTCGGAATGATGAATCCGGAGTCCGGACGGCGGAATTCATCATTCATCGTTCATCATTCATCGTTTCCCATTCTGGTTCTCATCGTCTCCGGCGGGCACACGGAACTGGTGCTGATGGAGGATCATGGCCGCTATCGCCGGCTGGGCGGCACGCTGGACGACGCGGCCGGCGAGGCCTTCGACAAGGCCGCGCGGCTGCTGGGCTTGCCCTATCCCGGCGGGCCGATGGTGCAGCGGGCCGCGCAGGGCGGCGATCCGGCTCGCTTCCCCCTGCCCCGCGCGCTGACCACCCAGCCAGACGCCCGGCATCGCTACAACTTCAGCTTCAGCGGCTTGAAGACGGCTGTGCTGCGCGTCGTGCGGGAGCAGCAAGCGGCGCTGGGGGATGCGGGGTGGCCGGAGCAGTATGCGCTGGCAGCAATCGAGAGGGAAATCAGGGAAACTGGGGAAACCGAGGGGGAGGAAGATTGGCGGCGCAAGGTGCAAGCGGTCAAGGATGTCGCGGCCAGCTTGCAGGCGGCGGTGGCGGACGTGCTGGTCAGTAAGACGCTGCTGGCGGCGGCCGACTGCGGCGCGCGCCATGTCTGCGTCTGCGGCGGGGTGGCAGCCAACGGCGAGCTGCGCCGCCAACTGGCCGAGCGCATGACCCTGCCCTACTCCATCCCACCCATCTGGCTCTGCACTGATAACGCGGCCATGATCGGCGCGGCTGCGCACTATCGCTTCATGGCTGGCCTGCGCGCGGGCTGGGACCTGGACGTCAAAGCGAGACTTCCGCTGGCATCGTGGCAACTTGCGTAGATGACCAGACGAGTTTGAACCTGCAACGAAGTTGACAAATGTTGACAAATATTACATACTGTAGTCACTTTTGGAGACATGAGGTGTGTAATGCAAACAGAATCATCTCACTTGACGCTGAAAAACGCTGCCCGTGCGCTAGGTGTTCATGAGCAGACATTGCGCAGTTGGGAGCGCAAGGGTCTCATACGAATGGCGCGTTTGCCTGGCAGCCACTATCGCCGTGTCCCTGTGGCAGAAGTGAAAAGGCTACAGGACGTCTTGTCTGCTGGCACGTCCAGGCAAGGAGTTCGGCTTGAGTTTCCTCAGAAGGATGCTCAATCGCGTTCGTTGGCTGCCCAGGAAGCAGAAGCCGTGCGGGCCGAGTTGGCAGATCTCGAAATGGATCGCACTTTCGATGAGATGATGGAGATGCGTAGAGGGCGCGCATGGTTGCCATAGACACCGACGTACTATTACTGGCCTTTTCGTTCCATCGTGACCCTCGGCAAGAAGCAAATAGCCGATTCTTGCAGATCATATCAGATCGTAACCCTGCCGTAGCGATCTATTCGGTCATGGAGCTTCTTGGTCAGCTATCCTTCAACATGTCTGCGGAACGTCTGGGGAGATGGCGCATGTGGCTGCGCGATCACTATAGCTTGATCGTCCTCCATCCAGATACCGCAGATAGGCAAGCCGAGGAGTTCTTTCAGCATACAATCATCGACCAGCCGTTCATACGCATGCAAGAAAAGCGGATTCCATTCTTGGATGCCTTGATCTTGGGCTTGATAGAGCAATCCCCCGATGTCAATGTCTTCGTCACATGGAACGTGCGCCACTTTCGCGAAAAGACGTCACTTACCCTCCTCACCCCTAGCGAATACCTAACGTCGTAAGTTCTACGCCATTGGACAGAATCGTCCTGCTCGGCTCATAAGTCTAGCACCACCGCTTGTGGCGCGGCCTT
>CAZVGR010000023.1:0-60615 GCA_964626845.1 uncultured Anaerolinea sp. | reverse complement strand
CACATGCAGCGGTTCGTAGGTTGCGTTGAGAAGAAGCACGGACATCATGGTTGGTAGGTTGGTAGGTTGGTAGATTGGTAGATTGGTGGGTTGGTAGATTGGTAGGTTGGTGGCAGGATGACTGATCACCGTTCACCGCTTACCGCTCACCGTTTACCGGACAAAGCTCGTCAAGCGGTTGGCCCGGGGCAGGCCCCCGCCGCCACTCGCAGGCAAATCGAGCGTGCCACTGGCGTACTGGCCTGGTCGCCGGCTCTTCGCCAGCGGCGTTCCACCAGATCGGGCGTCAATCGTCGATAGATCAGGCCAACGGCTTGCCGAGCTCGCCCTGCACCGGCGCTCATCGCACCGGTGCAGGGCCGTTTTGAGCCAACACCCAAGCGACCATTTCCCACAACCCACCCTCACGGCCATCGCTGCAACGCCAGCACTGGTAGTACACCTTCGACAGTACCCGGATGCGCTATACTCGTTACCCGGTACACCTTCATCAGGACGCTATAGTCGGTCTATCCACTACTGTAGTAACGACAGGCTTGCGCCCACCGGCCTGAATTGGCGCCTCAGGCAAGGGATGCCCTCAGCGTTGCACGATCGGCCGCTACACCGGCCGCTCAGGTAGTCCACGGAACTCTCACGCCGCCAGCCGCACGGTCCAGTTGGCAGCCTGCAAGCGCATGTCCAGCTCACGCCGCTGCTTACCCAGGGCGTCGATCTCCTTCTGCATGGCCGCCACGTCGGCGACAGCGATGCTGCGCACCTCGTTGCGGGTCATGGCCCAGCGCTCGCGTGTGGTCTGGGCCGCGTCGATCGTCGCCTGCAGGATACCCTGGCGTAGGGTCAGCATGTCGCGCCGGGCGATGGCCTCCATCAGGCTCCAGCCCTCCTCGCCGGGCAGGCTGGCGGCAAGGTTGGTGCGGTTGATCGCCACGGTCAACTGCTCCAGGCCAGCGATAGCGGCGTCGACCTGCTCCAACAGCGCCTCAGGCGTCTCGGTCGGCGTGTCGCCCTCCTGCACGCGGGCGTTCACCGCCAGGCGCTGCTTCAGGCTGTCCAGCCGATCCTTCAGGCCCTTGCGCTCCACCAGCGCTTCGGCCAGGGTCATATTGAGTTCGAGTGTCATAATGTCACCTCAACCGTGAAAGTTGTCCACATACCTGGCGGGTTTTCAGAAACCCGCCAGGTATTGCGTCTTGCTAATTCCAGATTGCGTCGCCGCGTGTGCTCTCCAGCTCGATCAGCGTCTCGCGGGCGATGAAGATGATCTCACGCAGCCAGCCGCGCAGCGCCTCCAGCGGCAGATCGGTCATCATCTCGACCCGGCCCAGGCTGGCCGCGTCATGCAGCAGGTCCAGCTTCAGGCACAGGTCGCCGAAGCCCTCTTCGCCGAAGTCGAAGACCATCTGGTGGCGCACCATCAGTTCGAGCATAGCTTGTGTGGTCATCTTTGCTCCTCGCAGGCCGATTACACGGCTTGAATGAAGAAGAACGCTGCCAGCATCAGGGCCGCCAGGCCCACCACGATGCCGAAGCAACCGTCGCTCTGGTCTGCGCCGCCGTGGCGGGCAATGACGCTGAAGACCAGACCGAACGTGAACGCGATACCCAGGCAAAACGTCCCTGCGCCGAAGGCCAGCATCTGACCCATGTTCATGGTGGCACCTCCGTGACTGGCTGTTGATCTGCGCTGGTTAGCTCCAGGGCTGACCGGCGAATTCGATGGCCGTTCGTCCGAATGATGCGCAACAAAAAGGGCGTGAGACTTGCCTAGCGGTCTCACGCCCTGGTTGCCATGCTAAGGAGCAGGTTGTGCCCTGCCCAGGCAACTCGCCATTTCATGGCGAAAAAGCTCCAGGAATGTGAGACCGGATGTGGTTGACCAGTTGATTCGTCAGGCCAGGCAATGTCACGTCGCCCGCGTCCATGCGCGCACCGACGAGATGATGGCTCACTGCCGACCAACTAAGGCAAAAGGCGCCGGTTCCCGTATAGCGCGGTTCCGACTGATTTCTGCCGTGGATACAACCGTTCTTAGCTGGCATAATGACCATTCTCCACACGGGTGGTATCTAACATGGCAAGAATGCTCGATCCTTTAATGAACACTCGCCGCATGCCGGCTGGCTGGCTGGCTGCCAACTGGCCGGTGCTGATCAACCGCTTCAACGTGCTAAGGCTGACGCCCAGCGCCTGGGCGGCCTCTTCACGGGAATAAACAACGTTTTCTTGAATAGGTGTCTTACCGCGCATACACTTTACTCCTGGTTTTTTACCAATACATGGAGTTTAGCACGATTTTCTGGATATGTCAAGGGGGCAAGATGGATAAAACAAGCCCATTTTTCTTCATTAAAGTTCATAATAGGTCATAAAAGATCAAACCCATGATGACTTCACAATAAACCCCACAGAACCTGAGACTGGCGTAACCGGGTGATGGTGACGAGAAGGTTACAAGCGATACCGTATCCATGGCGCCGTCTGGCATCGCAACGCAAGCTGTGCAATCGGTCCGGACGACCAATGAGGTCCGCCGATTACCCAGCACAACCGCGAAGCCAAACCGGTTGCCAAATGGGGTGAGAGGGTGTACAATGGCAGCAGATCAGGAGGTAAAAAGCGCACGATGGCCGAGCAACAGGACTACGACTCGCCGTGGAAGGACATCCTCGACCTGCAGTTCGAGGAGTTCATGGCCTTCTTCTTCCCCAGCGCCCATGCCCAGATCGACTGGCGAGCCGGGCACGAGTTCCTGGACAAGGAACTGCAGAAGATTACCCTGGACGCTGCGCTGGGCCGGCGTATGGTGGACAAGCTGGTCAAGGTGTATCTCAAGGATGGCCGGGAGCAGTGGGTGCTGGTGCATGTGGAGGTGCAGACGCAGCCGGCTCTCGCCTTCCCGGAGCGCATGTTCGTCTACCACTACCGCATCCGCGACCGCTTCGCTGCCCGCTGCGCCACCTTCGGCGTGCTGGCCGACGGCGATCCGGCGTGGCGGCCGGCGGAGTTCCGCGATGAGTTGCTGGGCACCGAGCTGCCGATGCGCTTCAGCACGGCCAAGCTGCTGGACTACGAGGCGGACATGGCGGCGCTGGAAGGCGAGGCCAACCCATTCGCCGTGGTGGTGCTGGCCCACGCGGGCATGCGGGCCACGGGTGCTGATCCGCACGCCCGGCTGGAGTGGAAGTTCGGTCTCACCCGCCGCTTGTTCGAGCGAGGCTACACGAGGCAGCAGATCGTCGGCCTGTACCGTTTCATCGACTGGATGATGCTGTTGCCCGAAGAATTGGAGTTGGAGTACGACCGGCGAGTGGACGCTTATCAGGAGGAACGCAAGATGGAGTACCTGAGTTCAATGGAGCGCCGCGCCATGGAGCGCGGGCGGCAGGCGGGCCTGCTGGAAGGCATGCAGCAGGGCGTGCAGCAAGGCGAGCTTTCCGGACGGGCTGTCACGGTGCAGCGATTGTTGACGCGGCGGCTGGGCGCGTTGTCCAAAGAGGATGAGCAGCGCATCCGCTCGCTCTCCGTCGCCATGCTGGACCGGCTGGCCGATGACCTGCTGGACTTCACCGAGCCGGCCGACTTGCAGCGCTGGTTCGCCCGTCATGTGATGCAGTAGCAGCAGCCGGTCGCAGCAGGGTCAACCGGCTGCCACCGTCAAACAGGCGGCTGGGACGGACGCTGTTACGCGTTCGCACCAGCCGCCTGTTTGCATCCGGCAGTGATTGACAACGGCAGGGCGCCGGGTGTTCGCGGCGCCCCAAGAAGCGAGCCTCAGCGCCTGCGGACCTGCTGGGGAAGCCGGTTGCTGCCCAGGTGGTCACCATGCAGGTAGTAGAGGTCATTGCCCGTGGCATAAATGATGCATGGCGATACGCTGGCCGCCCAGGTAATAGTAACGCTTGAAACCGTACCAGGGGCGGCCCATGCGTCTGCCCCACCCCAAACCCATTTGACACCGCTGCCAGCGCAACGTATAATCCATTCCACACGGGCGTATAGCTCAGCTGGTTAGAGCGCTTCCCTTACAAGGAAGAAGTCACAGGTTCGAGTCCTGTTACGCCCACTCAGAAAGACTGACAGTCCCGCCTCCCCCGCAGCCGGCCCCTCCCACGCCCAAGGACTGTCAGTCCTCCCCAGTCCTACTATGTCCCATTCTGAGCTGCGTAAACTCCCCAGCGTTGATCGGCTGCTGCAACACAGCGCCATCGGTGCGGCGCGTGCGCAGTACGGCCATGACTTGACCGTCGCCACAGCCCGCGGCATGCTGGATGAGACCCGCACAGCCATTGTTGAGCGCGGTGAGCCCTGCCCGGCGCCGGACGCTCTGGCCGAGGCGCTGCTGCTCCGCCTGGATGCGGCCACCCGGCCCACCCTCCAGCCTGTGATCAACGCCAGCGGGGTCATCATCCACACCAACCTGGGCCGCGCACCGCTCAGCGAGGACGCACAGCGGGCCATGCTGCTGGCCGCGGAGGGCTACTCCAACCTGGAGTACGACTTGGCAGCCGGCCAGCGCGGCTCTCGCTACATCCATGCCGTGGATCTGCTGCGCCGCCTGACCGGGGCCGAGGATGCGCTGGTGGTCAACAACAACGCCGCGGCTGTGCTGCTCTGCCTGATGGCGCTGGCCCGCGGCCGCGAGGTGATCATCTCGCGCGGCCAGTTGGTGGAGATCGGCGGCGGCTTTCGCATCCCCGACGTGCTGCAAACCAGCGGCGCAACGCTGGTCGAGGTGGGCACCACCAACCGCACCCACCTGAGCGACTACCAGGCCGCCATCGGCCCGCAGACGGCCGCCTTGCTGCGCGTGCATAGCTCCAACTTCCGCCAGGTCGGCTTTACAGCCGAAGTCAGCCTGGCCGAGCTGGCGGCGCTGGGCCGGGAGCACAGCCGACCGGTGATCGACGACCTGGGCAGCGGCACCTTGCTGGACACGATGCGCTTCGGCCTGACCTATGAACCGCGCGTGCAGGACAGCGTGCAGGCCGGCGCTACGCTGGTCACATTCAGCGGCGACAAACTGCTGGGCGGGCCGCAGGCCGGGCTGATCGTGGGCCAGGCTGCGGCCATCGCGCGCCTGCGCCAGTATCCACTGACGCGGGCGCTGCGGGTTGACAAAACCACCCTGGCCGCGCTGGCCGCCACATTGGGCCACTACCTGCGCGGCCAGGCCGAGCAGCAGATACCCGTCTGGCGCATGATCGCCGCGCAGCAGGCCGATCTGGCCGGCCGCGCGACCGGCTGGGCGGCGCGGCTGGCTGCAGCTGACCTGGCAGCGACGGTGGTCGACGGCCAATCCACCGTGGGCGGCGGTTCCCTGCCGGGCGAGACGTTGCCGACCTGCCTGCTGGCCCTGCCTGGCCTGCCGGCCGATCGCCTGGCCGCGCGGCTGCGCGCCGGCCGGCCGCCGGTGGTGGCGCGCATCGTCGACGACGCCCTGTGCCTGGACCCGCGCACCGTGCTGCCGGAGCAGGATGACCTGCTGCTGGCGGCAGTCGTTGCTGCGCGTCGGGAGTTGATCTGACTGCGGCAACGATTTGGGAAATCGTTGTACGATCACAGCGCTTGCAGCGCAGTTAGGAAATCAACATGTCAACCATCACAAGAATGCAAGGGCGCGTCATTCGTGCTGGCCGCGCCGAGGGGCGCGCGCTGGTCTCGCCTGCTCCCATCGGTTTCCTGGGCGGGGTAGACCCCGACAGCGGCGTCGTGGTCGAGCCCAACCACCCGCTCAACGGCCAGTCGGTGGCCGGCCGTGTGCTGGTCTTCCCCACCGGCAAGGGCAGCACCGTCGGCTCCTACACCATTTTGCGCCTGGCCCGCAACGGCGTCGCGCCGGCAGCCATGATCAACGCTGAGAGCGAGGCCATCGTGGCTGTGGGCGCCATCATCGCCGACATCCCCATGGTCGATCAGGTGGCCATCGCCCTGATCCGGGATGGCGACTGGGTGCTGGTGGATGGCGCCACGGTGGAGATCCAGCAAGAGGTGGCCGCGTGAACAGCGCTGGCCAGGGTGAGTTGGTCTTCCTCAAGCTGGGCGGCTCGTTAATCACCGACAAAACCCAGGTGGAGGCCGTTCAGGGCGAGGTGCTGCGCCGCGTGGCCGCTGAAGTGGCCCGCGCCCGCTGCGACGCGCCCCATTTGCGTCTGCTGCTGGCCCACGGCAGCGGCTCCTTCGGCCATGTGGCCGCGCGGCGGCATGGCACGCGGGCCGGAGTGCAAGGGGAGCAGGGCTGGCTGGGCTTTGCGCAGGTGGCCGACGCCGCCGCGCGGCTGAACCGGCTGGTGGTAGCTGCCTTTTTGGAGGCCGGCGTGCCGGCCTGGTCGGTGCAGCCTTCGGCTGGTGTGCTGTGCCAGGACGGTGTGCTTGTGGCCTGGACTGGCCCGCAGATCGAGCTGGCTCTGGCGCGTGGGTTGACGCCGCTGGTGTTCGGCGACGCAGTGCTGGACAGCGTGCGGGGCGGCGCCATCGCCTCGACCGAGGAGCTGTTTGCCTGGCTGGCGCCGCGGCTGCGGCCGGCGCGCATCGTGCTGGCGGGCACGGTGGATGGCGTCTACAGCAGTGATCCCTTGTTGGACCCGACAGCCGCGCTGTGGCCAGAGATCACCCCGCAAAATCTGGCGAGTTTGCAGGCCAGCCTGGGCGGCTCCCACGGCGTGGACGTGACCGGCGGCATGGTGAGCAAGGTCACGGAGATGTGCCAACTGGCGGCCAGCCAACCGGGGTTGGAGGTACGGTTAGTCTCTGGTCTGCGTCCTGACGCCATCTACCGGGCGCTGCTGGGCGCTGCAGATGCGGGCGGCACGCGCATATTTCAGCCCCGCGCAGCTACGCCGGGCGCCTGAGTAATAACCCGCAACGGGGACTTTGATTACAGGCTATTCATCGAAAAGATTACATTCTTGTAATGTAACTACTCAGCCATAGGTGCCGGGCACTTGCCTTTGCGCCTCAAGCGACGTCTGTCGAGCCGATTTCAGCCGTCCACGGGGTGCAAGTGCCCGGCACCTGAGTAGTAACCTTGTAATAACTTTGTCGATTTCGCTGGGCGCGGCTATAATGCGCTTCGTTAGCCGCAGATAGCGGCTGGATGAGAGGTAAATAATGTCGCTGTTGAACATTGCTGGATTCATACTGATCTTTGGCATCCTGGTTTTTATCCACGAACTCGGTCACTTTTTGGTTGCTCGGCGCAACGGAATCGTGACGGAGGAATTTGGCTTTGGCTTTCCACCCCGCTTGATCACGCTGCGCCGCGGCCGAGGCCGCCTGGTTGTCGGCGGTCGCAGCCTGATCGTACCGGCTGGCTTTCAACTGCCTCAGGAATTGGCGGCCGGATCTCATGTGACGTATGAGACCACCACCGACAAACGCGGCCGCGCGGTGTTGAGCAAGGTTGACTTGCTGCCGGCCGGCGATGCCGCGCTTGACGATCTGAACACCGTGACCCTGGTCGACGCAGGCACCATCTACAGCATCAACGCCATTCCCTTTGGCGGCTTCGTGCGCATGCGCGGGGAAGATGGGCCGGCCGAGCCGGGCAGCTTTGGCAGCGCTTCGGCCAAGGCCCGCGCGGCCACGCTACTGGCTGGGCCGATGATGAATTTCCTGCTGGCCATCGTGCTCTTCTCGCTTTCAGCCTGGATCGGCCAGCCTGCGGCCACAGTTGGCGGCCGGATCGGCGAGATTGCGCCTGGATCGCCGGCTGAGCTGGCTGGCCTTTTGCCCGACGATCGCATCTTTCTGATCGACAATGCTGAGGTGCGCAGCGCAACCGATATCAGCAATTACATTAGAACGCGCCCTGGCGAGCCTGTTACCCTGACGTTGGAGCGCAACGGTGAGCGCTTCACCGTGGTCGTTACCCCGCGCGTCTCGCCTCCGCCCGGCGAGGGCGCCATTGGTCTGGCTGTGCTGCCGGTGACCGAGCTGGCTCGCAGTGGCCCTATTGAGGCCTTGGGCATTGGGTTCACCGATACGGCGCGTTTCACCTACTTCACGCTTTCAGTGCCAGCCATGCTGTTGCGCGGCGCCATTGAGCCGGCCGACGCCCGGCCGGTCGGCCCCAAGGCCATTTTCGACCTGACCAGCGGAGCCATCACTGCCACGCAGACATCGGGCCTCTGGTACCCTGTGCTGCAACTGATGGGTATTCTCAGCGCAGCCCTGGCCATCACAAATCTGCTTCCCATCCCAGCTCTGGACGGCGGTAGGCTTCTTTTCATCCTCATCGAAAAAATCCGCGGTCGGCGCATCGATCCCAACTGGGAAGGCGCCATCCATCTGGCGGGCATGGTGATCTTGCTTGGTCTCATGGCAATTATCACCTACCAGGACTTTGCATCACCCATCCCACTGCCCAATTGGTTAGCCCCGCTCGGACGGTAACATCCACCGTCCTGTTGGGGTTGCCAATTGTCGGAATTTGGCGCCTGGCGCCAAACCACAGAGGATCATCTATGCAATGTAGACGTTGTGGAGCGACGATCCATGATGGACTGCGTGTTTGTCCGCATTGTGGTGAACGTCAAGCCCGACAACCCTCGCACGTTTCTTGCGCCCATTGTCATCACAAAGTCCCTGCTGCATCCAGCATCTGTCCCCGCTGTGGACGGATGCCGCGCGGCAGGCGCTTGTCGGGCGGCGTACTCTCCTCCGTTGGTCTGCTGTTTGTGATCAGCCTGGCGCTTTCGACAGGCCTGGCCGCGCGCGGTTGGACTTCAGTCCGGGAAAGCGCCCAAGAACGACTGGCACAAATAGAGGCAGGTATCAGCGAGCTGGGCGGGAAGGTGCTTGACACCGCCTCTAGCCTGGCTGTAACAGAGATCGACAGCGCGACACCGACGCCCACCCTGGTGGTGGTGATCGCCGCGCTGCCCGAACCAGGTTTCACTCCTGTTGCACAACCCCAGACCGAAATCGTTCTGGCGCCTACCACGGTCGGCGCGGTGGGGGGAACGGGCATGGCGTCCGCCGCAGTCGCTGTGGTGACAACCGAGGAGACCAGCGCACCCGCCGAGCCCTCTGCACCGGCTGAGAGTGAACAGCCCACAGTTGAACAGGCGACGACTGCCGCGCCGGCTGCCACCGAACCGCCGACGCCCACCATCGCGCCCACTGCCACCGAACCGCCGACGCCCACCACTGTGCCTACTGCAACCGAACCGCCCGCAGCGACCGCCACGCCAACTATAACTGAACCTGCTGCCCCCTTGCCCACGCCGGTGCAGGCATTCTCAACGCCTACCCCTGATGCCTCGCCGGCCGCAGTCAGAGCCCAGGCTGCCGCGCCAGCGACGACCACGGCCCAGCCTGGCGCAACGGCTGCGCCAGCCGAGACTGCAACAGCAACGGCGACTCACACGGCAACCGTGTCGCCTACTGTGACGCTGGCTTCATCGCCAGCGCCGCTAGCCAGCCCAACCAGCACCCCTCAGCCGGCCATCTATGCGGTGGTGGCGGGGACGGCAAGCGTCAATCTGCGCTCTGGCCCCGGACGCGAGTTCGCTCTTGTAGGCTCAGCATCGCCCGCGGACCGGTTGTTGATCAGTCGCGTGGACGCCACAGGAAGCTGGTTGCGACTCTCTGGCTCGTCTGAACGTTGGGTTTCAGCCAGTCTGGTAGATGTGTCTGGCGACCTGCCAGCCAGCAGCTCGGAGACGCCATCGTTGGCCGGGGGAACTGCAGCCGCCAAACTAAAGCCGCCCTTCGTTGGAGTCGTCAATGCGCCAGTGGTCAACATTCGCTCAGGCCCTGGCACCAACTTTGCAATTCTGAGTACGGCCAAAGCGGGAGAACGACTTCCAGTTATTGGACTGAACGCTGCTGGCGACTGGGCGCAACTCTCCGGTTCCAGCGAGCGCTGGGTGCTCGCCAGCGTTCTGGACCTGTTGACAGAACCAGCGCCCATCGAATAGACTTTGCAGCAACTATGAAGCCATGCGTGCGGGTTGAGGCCGTCAGAGCATGATCAAAGGCGAACAACAACAGAATACTGCTGGCCGCAGCGCAGAGAAACAACTGCGCGGCCAGTTGGCGCGGGCGCGCAAGGCGCTGAGCGTCGGGCGTTATGATGAGGCCAACGCAGCCTGCGAGCGGGCTATGGCCCTGGTTTTCGAGGCGTCGCTGCTGCACCATTGCGCCCAGGTGGAACAACTACAAGATCAAGTTCTGGAGTGGAGAACCACCGAAGCGCAGATCGACCAGGTGCTTCAGCGCGTGGCTGCCTGGGAGGCAGAGGGGGCTGTTCCAAAAGCCGTGGCGGCTCTCAACGCCCTGCTGGCAGAGCTGAGCAGGCTAAACTTGGCAGAGATGGGCCGTTCAGCGGCCAAAAAGCGTGATCAGCTTTGGGCCACCCAGCCGCTCTCTGACAACATCACGGAAGCGCGCACCCTGTTCCGGGATCAGGACTTCGACGCAGCCCATCGACTGATCGAGATTCTTCACGCGGAACAGCCGGCAAACAACGAGGTCGTTCTGTGGCACAACCGGGTCAACCGGCAGCGGGACTATCTGCAAGGGCTGCTACAAGAGGCTCAGCAGAAGATTGCAGCCTCGGCGATTGAAGACGCGGTGGCCATATTGGCCGGGCTGCGGGCTTCCTGGCCGCACAATCCGAACCTATCCCGCCTTTGGTATCGCACATATTGGGACTTGGGGGTGGCGCGCAGCGAAGCTGGGCGCAAATTGTTGTTGGCTGACGACCCACAGGAAGCTGTTGAGGCGTTCAGCGCGGCCATTGAGGCCTTTCGCAGTGCGCTGGAAGTGGCTGACTCGCGCCCTGGCATCAGGCGGGCGCTGGATCAGTCCTTAGCGCTGCTCCAGTTTGCAATCCAGGCGACACAGGCCAGTGAAGATCAGCGGGCGCGGCGCTGGGACCAGGCGCACCAGGCTCTGCTCACCGCGGGCCTGGCCTATGAAGAAGCGCGCAAAGCCAGCGGGAACGACCTGCGCGATGTCGGCTTTGTGCTGGACAGACAGCTTCAGCAGGTGGATCAAGCCATCGCGGCCGTGGTCGCTGCCCGGCAGTTGTTGAGCGAAGGCCAGCAACTGCTGGACCAGGGGGATTATGACCGAGCCCAAGAGGCTTTTCAACAAGGGTATCAGCTTGCAGAACCGTATGAAGAGGAACTGGCCTTCGTCTTGTTCGAAGGTCAGCAGCGAGCCGAAGCTGGCCAGCGCGAGATTGCGGCCCTGCTGGAGCAGGCGCGCGCCTCTTCCGATGTGCTGAAACGGCTGCATATCCTGCGGGAAGGCTCTGCTCGCTGGCCCAGCGCCTCCGAGATCACCAGTTTGTTGGCAGAGACAGTGCTGGGCCAGGCCATGCGCGCGGTAGGGGAGGGCCATGATGCGGACGCCATCGCCTGGGCGCACCAAGCGCTCGACTTGCCTGAAAGCGTTCTAGACGCCACAGCTCGCGCCCAGGCGGCCTCTGTCATTAGCCAGATGGAGGCGAAGCGAGACACCGAGGCCTGGCTGCGTGAGGCGGACGCCCTGCAAGCCCAACTCGACCAGGCGCCGCTGCCAACAGCCACCGACTATCAGTCGCTGGTCGAGATATTGGACAGCGCACGGCAGGAGGCCGCGCGCTATCCCCAGTATCTGCCAGTGGTCGAAGCTCGCCTGCAAGACGCGCAGGACCGCATGAGGCTCCTGGCGCAGGTGGATGCCCGCGTCAAAGAGGCCGAAGGACTGCGTGAGCGCGGGCAATGGGCCGAGGCCGCAGCCGAGCTTGGCAAGGCGCTGGAGATCCTGGCAGACGCGGGGTCAGAAGAGCTGGCCCGCCGCCAGGCTGCCTGGCAGGAGGTTGCCGCCACACTCAGCTCGGCGATGGATGCAGCGACTGCGACGATAGCCAGCGCCGAGGCCTTGTACGCAGCGACACGCGAGGATGTCGCCGTGCAATCGCTGCCAGCCTTGGCTGTTCGCTGGTCCGACATTGAGCAGGTGCTGACCTCGGCCAGAAACGCCCTGGCTGCGCCGCCGGCCGCCGCTGAAGCGCTGCCTGCTGCCTGGCCGGCGGCCAGCGCGCAGGCTGAACGGCTGGCGGTCAGGTGTCAAACTTTACAGGGCGCTGTCGCCGACGCCCAGTCCGGTCACATCGACGAGACGTTGCAGCGCCTGGCCCTGGCGATGCAAGAAGACCCTAGCGACTCCGTGCTGGCTGATCTGCACAGCCGGCTGTTGGGCGATGCGCGCCGTATGGCCCAGGAGCAGGCGGAGCTTTTCATAGCAACGGCTGTGGAGCACATCAACAACGGGGAGTGGCTGGACGCGCAGCGCTGCCTGAGCGAGGCCAGCCAGCTACAATTGGCTGCGGAGACCACCTCATCCGCCCGGCGAGCGGTGGAGCGTCGCATCCTCCTCTGGGATGGGATCAACCGTCTGCATGAGGCTGGGCTGGAAGGGGATCGGGAGGGGCTGCGCCGGCTGCTGGCTGCGGCTGCTGACGCCGACAGCGGGCTTAGCGACGAAACACGGTCTATGCTCAACGGCTTGTTGGGTCTGGAGAATGCACCGCTGCACGACGAGGCGTATCAAGAGCGGGGCCGCGGGCTGTGCGCTGGGCTGGCAGACGCTGCGGTGCAGCATCGTTTGGTGCAGCACTATGTGCTGGACCCCGCACGCAGTTGGTTCAGCCTGATCAGCCAGCAGGCGCACGAGGGCTTCATTGCCGATCAATTGGCGCTGGGTGACTATTTGTTGGCCTACAAGACAGCCCGCATGGCGATTGAGCGGCACCCCAGCAGCCCGCGCTTCGTTGCACAGGCTGCAGAGGTCAGGCAGCGTGTCCAACACTACATCGAGAACGGCCTGGAGGCGCAGATAGCGCGTGCTCGTGAGCTGTACCAGCAGGGGGCCTATGCCGAAGCGCTGGTCCTGATCGAACAGCCGGACGCCATGATGAGCAGCTTGCAGCAGGAAGTCGAGGCCGATTTTCCTGAACTGATCCGCGAGGATGCACGTCTGAGCGAGCTGCACAGCCTGCGCGATGACTTGCGACGCACGCTGCTGGACATGCAGGCTGTCACGGACAATCTTTCTGCCCTGGTCGGCGAGGCGCACGGGTTGTTCGCTTCTGGCCGTCTGGATGAGGCCAAGCATGTGCTGGACCAGGCCAGGCTGATGGATCAGCCGCAGCGCGCGGCCGCTGCTTGGCGCCAGTGGCAGGCTTTGCAGGACGCGATCGAGGCCGATCAACGCGCTGCCGCGCAGGACAAGGTGCGCACGGCCCTGATCAACGCTGAGAATGCTCTGGGATTATCCCGCGCCGCAGCAGATGTGCGCCAGGTGGTGGCTGACCTGCTGGCTGTTCGTCCTGTGGCGGCTCAGTTCGCAGGGAGTCAGGAACTGGACCTGCGCCAACATCTGGATCAGCTTATCGAACAGGCTCAGCAACTGTTGGCCCAGCTCGAGGATGCCAGCAATGCCTACCAGACCGCAGTCCAGGCCGGCGCCCAACACGATCTGCAACGGCAGTTGTCTGCCCTTGAGCGGGCCGAGCGAACAGCCCGCGGCGAGGAGTTGGAGAAGATTCGCGCCGAGATCGATCATCTCCGTCCAGCAGTTGCGCGCCAGGGGCAGATGCAGGCCGCCTGGGATCAGGCGCTGATCGCTTTGAACCGGGATGATTTTGCCACTGCCTATGAGCAGTTAGCCATGGCGCAGCATTGGGGCCAGGCCGAGGAGTTATTGCAGGAGTATCGCATAGTAGCCCAGGCTGGGCTGTTGTTGCGAGAGGCGCAAGACCTGGCCGTCGCCGACGCGGAGCTGGCGCAGGAGCATCTGTCCAGGGTGCTGAGCATGACCGAGGCCTGTCCACCGGCCGCCCGGCTGCACGCTGAAGCCAGGAATGTCCTGAACAGGCTTGAAGCGAACACCCAGCGCCGCCTGGCTGCTGACGAGGCCAGACAGCAAGCGTTGAGCCGCCAGCAACAGGAAGCGGAGATGCAGCGGGCCCAGATCGTCAGGCTGATTCATGACGCCCAGAGCGCGCTGCGCCTCAACCGGCTTGACGAAGCTGAGCGCAGTTTGCAGGAGATTTTCGCGTTGGTCCCCGAACAGGCCGAGGCGCTGGAACTGCGGGACAGGCTGGACCGGGCAAGCCAGGCCGAGGCTTTGTTGGCCCGTGCGCAGAACTTACACCGCCAGTCAGAGTATGATGCGGCGCTGCAGTTGGTCGACACGATCCTGGCGCTTTATCCAGACTCGATCGGGGCCAAGGAACTCTCGGCGCGCTTGGTGTCGGAACGTGTTGTCGGCGCGGCGCTGGCCCGCGTGTTCCGCCTGGCCGAAGACCAGCGCTTCGCCGAGGCGCGTGCTGCGTTGCACGCTGCCTCGGAAAAGAACGCTGCTCATCCGCAGTTGGTTGCGGCTGCTGAGCGCTTGCAGGCGCTGGAAGAACGCTACTGGGAGTCAATGCTTCAGATGGCCGAAGATGCCCTGGCGCGCAGCGACTTCCGCTCTGCACTGCAAGCCTATGCCGAGTTGCAGGATCGGCTCGATCCCGCCGACGCTCAAATCCGGCTGGCTCCGCTTCAGCATGCGGCGGTGGAGCAGTGGGCTCAGTGGGTTGGTGATCAAGCCACGGCAGCGCTGCAAAGCCGCGACGCCAGGTCTGGCGACTTGTTGGCCCTTCAGGGCAGACTGCAAGAGGTGCTGGAGGCTCCGACCAGGCCGACAGAATCCAGCGCGCAGGCTCTCAGGAAACTTGCCCACAGCCTGACGGGTGAGCGCCTGCGGCGGCGCCTGGCGGAAGGCTACGATGCGCTGCAGCAAGGCGATTATCGCCAAGCCGAAGCGATCGGGCTGGAGTTGGAGGAGACCACCACAGGCGGCGATTGGCCTCAGCTTGACTTCCAGGTGGTGACTTTCAACGAAGATGTCAGGCGGATGGCTTCATCGCCTGAGAAGGAGGCAGCGCCAACCGTCTCCCAGGAGGCGCCGGATCAGGCGGGCCTTGAGGACGACACCGTCGAAGCCGTTTTCCGGCGTTTCGAGGACCTGCTGGGCCGTTGGAATCTGGACGAAGCTGCACAACTGCTGGCCAGCGCCCAGCACGCGCATCCAGACGAGGAGCGGTGGCAGGCGGCCGAGCAGGCATTACTTAGCCAGCGCGTACAGATACAGCAGCAACAGGAGATGTTTCGATCTGGGTGGCAGCACCTGGACAGGCGTGAATTCCAGGCGGCGGCAGGCGCATTCGCCAGCATTGCTGGCCAGCCTGGTCAGATCGAAGCGCAACGTTGGAGCGATTTTGTCGTCATCCTGGATGAAGGCATCAATCTTGCCCTGGCCTTGGATGATGAGACAGCATTGGAGCGCCTGAGCACTGCCGAAAACATCCTGCGCGCACGACCAGACGGCGCCGACGTTGTCTGGTGGCAGGATCAACTGCTGGCTGAACGCCGCAGGGCCGTCTACTATGCCTCGCTGTTACGCGCTGAGATCGAAGGCATCATCGCCGACAGGCGCATCAAGGACCGCATGAAGACAGAAAACGACAACGTGGCTGCGGTCGCGATGCTCAGGAAGTTGATCCAACGACAGGAGAGTCTCCCCGCCATGGTACAGGCGGCAGCCGAGCCGCCTGCGGACTTTGAGATAGCATTTGTGTGAACAGGAACCACACCGGCTGACGCTATGATCGCAAAGGACCGAAAGTGACCGAGCAAAGCCTGCGCCAGCAGCGGCTGGCGCTTCTACGTGACGAGCTCTCTGAGCTGGAGGCGCAGCTTGAACAGCAGGCGCCTGCAGCGCAAGAGTCGTTGCGCTGCACAGAGGCGCCGGTCTTTCGTCCCTTCGAAGCTGGTCCTGCGCTGTCTGTTAGCCCTGAACCAGCCGCGGGGCATCTGCCGCCAGTCGAGGAGGCGTACTCACGTCCCATACAGTTGCCTCGCAAGGCGCGCCGCTGGGGCATCTTCAACTTTTGGTCCCTGGCTGCGGTGTGCTCCATCTTGCTGTTGACAATGGCCCGCTGGGGGTTTTCAGGGAACGACAACGATATCCTGCTCGCTGAGGCAAGAGCAGACCAGACTCCCGACGTCGTGTACGTTGAAGCTGTGACTCCGCCGGCGCCGGACTTGTCTGCTGATGCCTGGCAGCCGTCTGCTGCAGACCTGCTTCTGGCAGCGACCACCGAGACTCCTGCCAAGCCAACGCCTTCCCCCACAGCCGTCACAGTTTCCAATCAGCCAGTTGCAATGGCTATTCTTGCGGCGGCAAAGTCGACCGATTGGCAGTTCGATGTTGTTGCAGCCCCATCGGTCACAGAGCAGATCGAAAATCCCACAAATCCTGTCAGCCCCGCTCAGCCGATTAGCGATGTGATGCCGACGCCCACCGCCGCGCCTGTCATTATGGCGCAGCCAGAGCACACGGCGACTTCCGAAGCTCCTGCAACCGCTCGAAGCACAGCGCTTCTCACCCCGGCCGCGCCTGGCGTCTTGTGTCTGGCGGAGAGCATTCCGCCGACGCTGGCCTCGGTCCTGGATCGCTATCAGATCAACCTTCAACAGCGCTTCCTGGTGGTTGATCAGGATGCGCAGCAGATGATCGTGTGCGATCCAGGCGAGCCGCTGCGCGTTCTCGCCATCAGCACAGGTGGCGCCGACGGCTATATTACGCCGCCGTGGTCTGGACGTGTGGGATGGTATGTCGGCACAATCAGCTCGTTCAACACCTTCGCTGATCACGCGTGGTATCTGTTTCAAAGCCTGGACAGCATCCTGATTCATGGCCTGCCTTACCGGATCATCGACAACCACAAGGTCTACGAAGGATCGGATGCGCTGGGCGTTGAGCCGGTCTCACATGGCTGTATCCGGCTATCGCCTGAGGATGCACGCTGGTTAACTGCTTGGAATCCGTACAATGTGCAAATAGCCATTCTGCCCTTTTCTGCTAACGTCGAACCTGAGCAGTTTTCAGGCAAGGAGTGAGTTTCAGCGTGACAGAGCAAGCGCGACGCGAGGAGCGACTTAGAGCCTTGCGTCAAGAGTTGGACCAACTCGAGCAGGTGGATGAATCCTGGACGGACGAGACTGAGGAAGCCGCGCCTGAGTCTTTGCCGCCGTCCGCTGCCCCCCCTGCGCCGCTGCCTGGAGCGCAGCAGAGCGGCCGCGCGCCTGCCCGACCGGGATGGTCTACTTTGCTGGCGTTGGTGTTGGGCGCTTTGTTGCTGGGGCTGGTTTTTCTGGTCTACCTCTTTCCTGCTGGTCCGGTGCCCAACGCCATCTGCGCCCGTGTGGTCGAGCAGTGCGTGCCTGCAGCCGGCGCGCTTCCTCTGATTGAGACTAGCCAGCCGACTGCCGTGGCCCAGGCGGTTTCACCTGCCACGCCGACGTTATTGGCGGTCGCGACGTTTACGGCGACGCCAACCGCCACACCAGTCCCGACGTTCACGCCTACTGCCACCGCCACGCCCACGCCGACCGTCACGGCCACTGTCACAGCCACTGCGACAGAAACAGCCCCGGTCGTGCCATCACCTACGCCGCAACAGTTCCGGGCGTCTGTGCTGTCTGACTTTACGGTCGTCTATGAGGAGGCTATTGGAGCCGGGATGGCCGTCGTGAGCACGCTTCGTCAGGGGACAGAGGTCTATGTCTGCGCAGCCACAACCAATTCCCTGCGCGTCCGCTATCTGATCTCGCTCAAGCCGTGTTATCTCGACGAGGCCATTGGCTACATGAACGCTACGACCCTCTCCGAGATCAGACCGGCGTGGCCAGCCAATCAAATCACTCCGTTCCCTCCAGCAACACCATAAGGGGTGGGGGCCGGCACGCTGTCAGTCAAGTGCGCATAGCCGCAATTGGACAGTTTGACGAGGGTACCGGCATGAAGTACAATGCCGGCGTCTTGGCTTGTTCAGCCACGACAGCGGTTTGACCCTATACAACGAACAACGAGCTATTCCTGGCAATGATAGATTTTTCGATTACCCCCCTTAAAGCTGACGGCTTGGGCCGAAGCCAGACTGCCAGCCTGCAGCAGACACTGCAGGCAATTCAAGAGCTGGACCATTCTCTGGCAAGCATCGAGCTGGACGCCCTCTCCGATCTGAGCAAGGACGACCTGGGCCAATTTTGCGCAGCTTGGGCCGCATTGAACCCCGAACGGCAGCGCGGGCTGGTCGCTGCCTTGATTGAATTCGCCGAGGATCACGTAGACGCCAGCTTCTCCGCCATCTTCCGCTGGTTGATGGACGACAGCGACCCGCTGGTGCGCACTCAAGCGATCGAAGGACTGTGGGAGGAGGAGGATGTACGGCTGATCAGCCCGCTGATCCGCTGTCTGGAGCACGACGCAGACCCCGATGTGCGAGCTGCGGCTGCGCTTTCTCTGGGACGTTTCCTGTTGTTGAGCGAATACGATCAGATCGACGCCAGCGCGGCCCGCCGCATCCAACGCAGCCTGCTGGCCGCATATGACGATGTCGATCAAGACTCGTTGGTGCGCAGGCGCGCGCTAGAGGCGCTGGCCAATTCCAGCCATGAACGATTGCCCGACATGATCCTGGAGTCCTACGAGGAGAACGACGACATCATGCGCATCGGGGCCATCTTCGCCATGGGGCGCAGCGCGGACACCCAATGGAGCCATTACGTTCTCAACGAGCTGGGCAACAACGACAGCGCTATTCTGTTTGAAGCCACGCGCGCCAGCGGCGAGTTGCAGATCGAAGAAGCCCTGCCTGACCTGCTCAGGCTGCTGGGTGATCCTGACATCGAGATTCGCGACGCGGCAGTGTGGGCTTTGGGCCAGATTGGCGGCCGGGAGGCGAAGCGGGCGCTCAAGGCCTGCTGCGCCAGCGACGACGAAGACCTGCGTGAGGCCGCCGAGGAAGCGCTGGCTGAGCTGGACTTCATGGCCGGCGAAGGGACTTCCATGCCCAACTTTTTCTACCAGGCATAATGTCTGCGGCCATCGAAGTCCTGTGGCAGGTTCTGGCGCCGATCTTTCTGACCGCAGGCACAGGCTATGTGCTGGCTCGCCGGCTCAATGTGCGACCGGTGGGGCTGGGCAAGGCCGCCTTCTATGTCTTCACGCCATGTCTCCTGTTCGACAAGTTCAGCCATAGCTCCCTGTCTGCCGACGACCTGGGGCGGCTGGCCCTCTTTGCAATCTTCACAATTGCCAGTTCGGGCCTGATTGCCTGGATACTGGCCAGGCTGCTGCACTTCGATCGGGTCACTAGCGCTGCGTTTCTGCTCTGCGTGATCGCCGGCAACACGGGAAACTATGGCTTGCCGACCAATCAATTCGCCTTTGGCGATGCGGCGCTGGAGCCGGCGGTCATCTATTACGCCATGAGCACGCTGATTCTGTCCACCGTCGGCATCTACGTGGCCTCCAGCGGCCGGCAGACAGCGGGCCAGGCATTGCGCAACATGCTCTCCGTGCCGTTAGCCTATGCTGGCGTGGCCGGGCTGTTGATCTGGGCCACCGGCATTGCTGTGCCGCTGCCGATCGAGCGTTTTACCAGCCTGGCAGGCCAGGCCGCCATTCCGGTGATGTTGGTCATTCTGGGCATGCAACTGGCTGAAGTACGCCTGCGCGACAACATTGGGCAGGTGAGCGTGGTTGCTGCCACAAAGTTGATCAGCGGCCCGCTGTTGGGCCTGTTCTTTGCCAGCCTGCTGGGCCTGACCGGAATCACCCGCCAGGCCGCCATCGTCGAGGCTTCAGTGCCCACCGCCGTGCTGGCCATCGTCCTGGCAACAGAGTATGACACTGCGCCAGGCTTTACCGCCAGCGTGGTTATGGTATCGACGCTGGCCAGCCTGGTCACCATGACGCTGGTTCTGATCTATCTGCGTTAGACTATGAGCAAGAAGAAGCCAGTCAACAGCCCTCAAGCCCCCAAACTAAGCCCCAGCCAGACCCAATCAGCCGACACCATGCCGGCTGATGAGCTGATCTTGCTCAGGGCAAAGATCGAGGCCGACGCCGCCCGCCGCAGCCGCGAACAGGGCCTTGATCTGCTGCGCCAGGGCGCGCAACTGCTGGCGCATGGCCGGCCAGGCGAGGCAGTCGTCAAGCTGCAACAGGCCGGCGCCTTGCTGCCCGGTGACCCTGACGTGGCCATCAACCTGGGCGGCGCCTTCATCCTGCAAGGGCGCTATAACCAGGCAGTGACCGTGTTGGAACGGGCCAGCCAGATGGCCCCGAACAACGCCATGGTCTGGACAAATCTGGCCGCAGCCTATCTGGGCAGCTTGAAGCTGTCCGGGCCGCAGCAGCAAAGCAAAGCCATCGCAGCCTACGAAAGCGCCCTGCGCATCGATCCTGCGGCGCCCAACGTTCACTATAACCTGGGCTTGATCTACAACGACCGTAAAGACTGGCCGCAGGCCAAGGTTCACTTTGCGCTGGCGTTGGAGACAGACCCCAATGACGCCGACGCTCGCACATGGCTGGCGCGCCTGGCCACCGTTGACCAGGCGCAAACCGCCGGCGAAGATAGCGGCCGCGAAGCCCAAGGGAGCGAATAGCCGCCCTTGGCGCTTGGACAAACCATGCGCAATAATCCGGCCCGTCTTGGATGGGTTATTCTGTTGATCAGCTTCATCACCTTCTGTGTGCTGGCGGTCTCGATTCCGCTGGGTGTGCGCTGGTACCTGCTGCACAGCCAGGTCACACAGAACGGTCTGCTGCGCGTTACCAGCGGCACCGTGCTGCTCTTCCCCGGCCCCGACAGCGAGCCGATTGCCGTGGTCGATGCGCGCGCCGTGGAACCGGGCACGTTGATCAAAACTGACCAACGATCGCAGGCTGCGCTCAGCTTTTACATCGCGGGCAGCAACGGCCAGGCCGGGCAGGAAATCGCTACCGCGCAGATCTATCCTGCCGCCAACGTGCTGCTGGCGCGCTCCAGCCAGCCGCGCTTTGCCGTCAGCTCTGATCCTGCCCGAGTCGCCATCGACGTGGGCAGCGGCCGGGTGCGGGTCTATGTCGCCTCGGTGCAGCCCAACGGCCAGGAGTTCATCGTAACCACCCCGCACAGCGCTGTGAGCCTGAAGCCAGGCAGTTACGCCGTCCAGGTCGGCGCCGAACAAACCCAGGTCATTGTTCGCCAGGGTGAGGCCATTGTTGAAGCCAACGACCGGCGGGTGGCTGTGCCCGCCGGCGCCAGCGTTACCGTGCTGGCTGGCCAGACCCCCGGCAATCCCGACGCCGCTACCGAGAATCTGGTCGTCAACGGCAATTTCCAGGAGCCGCTGGGGGCCCCCTCCTGGCTGGTCAGCCGATATCCAGCCGATGACCCCAGCGCTGGCAGCGCCGAGCTGACCGCGGTGGGAGGCCGTACCGCCGCCCGCCTGAGCCGCATCAACCAGCCGCCGACCCACAGCGAGGTGGCCATTACCCAGGTGCTGGATCGCAGCGTTCACGACTATGAGTACATGAACCTGCAAATGGACGTGTTGCTGCGCTGGCAGAGCCTGCCCGGCGCAGGTGAGCAAAGCTCCGAGTTTCCCTTGATGTTCCGCCTGGACTACGAGGATATCTACGGCAACCACCAGTTTTGGACCCACGGGTTTTACTATCAGGACCCGCCGGCGCAGTGGGTGGTGACTGGCGGCCAGAAGATTCCCCAAAACATCTGGTTCCCCTTCGAGAGCGGCAACCTGCTGGAGCGTCTCAAGGCGGAGGGATTGCCGCCGCCGGCCGAGATCAACTACCTCAAGATCTATGCCTCGGGCCACAACTATGACAGCCTGGTCACAGAGATCAGACTGGTCGCCCGTTAGCCCGCCATGCCTCCACCTGTGTCCAGCCGGTCGCTCTGGCTTCGAAGGATGGCGTTGCTGACAGCCATCCTTCTTTACTTAGCCCTGACGCTGTTTCAGCTTGATCTGCCTGGCCTGCACTACGACGAGGCCAAAGAGGCGGGGCTTAACGCCTTGGAGATGCTGCAACGGCAGAATGTCCAGGCGTTCCGCGCGTCTGGGGTGCAGATCGGCGCTATCTTCTTGCCGTTGATGGTGCAGGACTACATCGGCGCGCTGAATGTCTATCTGGCGCTGCCCCTGCTGGCGCTGCTCGGCCCCAACGTGCCGGCGCTGCGCCTGCTGGGCGTGGCCTGCGGCCTGGCGACGCTGCTGCTGGTCTGGGCGCTGGGGCGCGACTTGTCACGCCGCGCACAGGGCGAGCTGACCGGCGCGGCCGGCTGGACCGGCGAGATTGCCGTGCTGTTGCTGGCCGCCAACCCCACCTTCGTCTTCTGGAGTCGCCAGGGAATTTTTGTCACCAACATCGTGGTCACGTTGGCTGTGGCCAGTGTGTGGGTGGCGTTGCGCTGGCAGCGCACAGGGCGCCCTGGCTACCTTTACGCGCTGGCTGTGCTGGCCGGGCTGGGGCTGTGGAGCAAGCTGCTTTTCTTGTGGGTGTTGGGCGCGCTGGTGGGCGTGGCCGCAACGGCCTGGCTTGGCAGGCGGCTGCGCGGCGGCCCTTCACCGCTGCCGCGCCCCGCGCTGCGCAGCCTGGTGCTGGCCGGGCTGCTTTTCCTGCTGGCGCTTTCCCCCCTGCTCCTCTTCAACCAGCAAACCAGCGGCACGGTGCAGTCGATCTTTGGCAACCTGGGGCAGAGCTACTATGGCGTGGAGAACGCGGCCTTCTTCGCTAACCTGGCTGCGCGGCTGGGCCAGGTGGGCACGCTGCTGCGCGGGGATCACCTGTGGTACCTGGGCGGCATCTTTGCCAACGGCTGGGCGCTGCCAATCGGCGCAGGGCTGGTGATCGTCGCGTTGATCCTGGCGGCGCGGGCATGGCGCTCAGGACAAGACCGCGCCAGCCTGCCTGTGCTGTTGCTGACGCTGTTCTTTGTCGCCCTGTTGATCGTCCAGTCCGCGTTCACCGTTTCGGATCTCTTCATCACCCACTACGCCATCGTTCAGCCCTTTGTCGTGCTGCTGGCGGCCCTGGCCGCCGACATCATCCTGAACCGCGCCCAGCGGGCAGGAGGCAGCGACGCGTTGCAGGCGGCAGACAGCAAATGGGGAGGGCTGCTTGCCCTCAGCGTCCTGCTGCTCGTGATGCTGTGGGTCGGCATGGACGTGCAGACCAGCCTGCGCTATCACCAGGCCCTGGCCCGCAGCGGCGGCTTGGCAACGCACTCCGACGCCATCGACCGCCTTGCGCGTGTGATGGACGAGCAAGGCGCTGTACAGCCATTGGCCCTGGACTGGGGCATCGACGCCCAAGTGCGTTATCTGACCGCGAACCGGGTGCGCCCGCTGGAGATCTTTGGCTATGAGCGGCTGGACGAGCCAGATGCTGGCTTTGCCGGCCGGGCCGAACAGTTTCTGGACGACCCGACCCGCCTGTTTATCGTGCGCGCCCCGGAGGAGACGGTGTTCCGGGGCCGGCGCGAGGTGTTGCACGCGCTGGCGGCTGACAGCGGACGCGCGCTGCACGTCCAGGAAGTGATCTACGATCGCGCCGGCCGGCCTATGTTCGAAGTGTTGAGAATCGAAACGCCCTGACCAGACCGCCGGCCAGGGCGTTTTTTTGTTACTACTCAGGCGCCGGGCACTTGCGGCCCATGCGTTGTTAGCCCTGGTCCAGCGCCAGATGCTCGGAGTGATGGCCGTTGTGCCCGTTGGCGCTCACGGTCCAGGTCTCGTCGGCGCTGTACAACTCCTTCAGTCTGCCCACGCCGCGCGCCTTCTGCGCCTGATGAACCTGATCCATCACCGCCTGTTCGTATACCATGTGATCCACAGCGCGGAAGACGCCGATGGGCACGGGGAACTCAGGGTAGGCCATGCGGCTGAGCATGAAGGCCAGGTTGGGGTTCTCGCTGTACTCGTCATGCACCAGCAGCTCGCTGGGGTCGACTTGATCCAACGAAACGACCTCTGGCTGCAGGCAGCGGCTCATGCGGATGCCCTTGTCGCTGTTCTTGCCGAAGATCAGCGGCTTGCCGTGCTCCAGCGTCACGCGGTTGTCGTCCTTGACATCCTTGTCGGTCACAGGCGCCCAGGTGCCGTCGTTGAAGATCAGGCAGTTCTGGAAGATCTCGACGAAGGAAACGCCCTTGTGCTCCACCGCGCGGCGCAGCACCTCGCCCATGTGGCGCTGGTCTACGTCCACGGTGCGGGCCACGAAGGTCGCTTCAGCGCCCAGCGCCACGCTGATCGGGTTGAAGGACGCCTCCAGCGAGCCCATGGGCGACGACTTGGTCTTGGTGCCGGGCAGCGAGGTGGGCGAGTACTGGCCCTTGGTCAGGCCGTAGATGCGGTTGTTGAACAGGATGATGTTCAGATCGACGTTGCGGCGCATGGCGTGCAGCAGGTGGTTGCCGCCGATGGAGAGCCCGTCGCCGTCGCCGGTGATCACGAACACGGTCAGGTCGGGGTTGGCCAGCTTGAGGCCGGTGGCCAGCGTCGGCGCGCGGCCGTGGATGCTGTGGATGCCGTAGGTGTTCATGTAGTAAGGAAAGCGGCTGGAGCAGCCGATGCCAGAGATGAACACGATCTTCTCGCGCGGCACGCCCAGCTCAGGCATGACCTTCTGCATCTGGGCCAGAATCGCATAGTCGCCACAGCCAGGACACCAGCGCACGGCTTGATCCGAGACAAAATCCTTGCGGGAAAGTTGAATTACATCGCTCATTGTTAGTCCTCGTCAGTAGAAAGATGTCGGAGGCTGTCTTTCTTCTCTGTGTCCTCTGTGCCTTCTCTGTGTCCTCTGTGTCCTTTCCGGCTGTTCCAGAGCTACACAGAGAGCGCAGAGGAAACGCGGAGGTCGCAGAGAAGAAGTCGGGGATATCCTGGCGTCTAGCCCAGCAGCTCGTCGATCTTTTCGCTGATTTCGCTGATCTTGAAGGGGCGGCCGCGCACCTTGCTCATGCAGATCACCGGCTTAAGATAGCGGGCCTGCAGCAGCATGGCCAGTTGACCCAGGTTCATCTCTGGCACCAGTATCTGATCGAAGCGATCCATGATCTCGCCCAAGTTGCGCGGGAAGGGGTTCAGATGGCGCAGATGTACGGCTGAGACGCGCTTGCCGTCACGCTGGGCCCGCTCCACAGCCTGATGAATGGCCCCATAGGAACTGCCCCAGCCGATGACCAGCAGATCACCGGTCGGCTTGCCAAAGACTTCCAGCAGGGGAATAAACTCTGCCAGCTTCGCCACCTTCTCTGCACGGTCGCGGATCATGCGGTCGTTGTCGTCGGGGGAATAGGAGACATTACCGGTGCCAGGCTGCTTAGCCAGGCCGCCGATGCGGTGCTCCAGACCGAACTCGCCCGGCAAAGCCCACGGCCGGCCCATGGTCTCTGGGTCACGGCCATAGGGCAGGAACTGGGCGCCATCCTGGAACTCGGCCAACGAAGGGTGATGCACCACGATCGGCGGCAGCCGGTCTGGGTTCGGCAAGGCCCAAGGCTCTGCACTGTTGGCCAGGTAGCCGTCTGACAGGACAAAAACCGGGGTCATGGCCCGCACGGCCAGACGGAAAGCCTCGATGGTAACATCAAAACAGTCGGCTGGCGATTGAGGCGCTAACACAGGGATGGGGCTTTCGCCGTTGCGGCCGAACATCGCCTGCAACAGGTCGGCCTGCTCCGGCTTGGTGGGCATACCGGTGCTGGGTCCGCCGCGCTGCACGTCCACGATCACCATGGGCAGTTCCAGCACGATGGCCAGGTTGATGGCTTCGCTCTTGAGGGCCAGGCCGGGGCCGCTGGTGCCGGTGGCGGCAAATGCACCGCCAAAGGCCGCGCCGATGGTCGCGCCCATAGCCGCAATCTCGTCCTCGGCCTGGAAGGTGCGCACGTCGAAGTTCTTCAACGGCGCCAGGAAGTGCAGAATGTCGCTGGCCGGCGTGATAGGATAGGTGCAGTAGACCAGCGGCTTGCCGGCCAGGTGCGCGGCTGTCACCATGCCCAAGGCCACGGCCTCGTTGCCTGTCACCTTGCGGTAGTCGCCAGCCGGCAGCGCGGCAGGCTTGACCTTGTAGCGGGTCGAGAAGGACTCGGTGGTGTCGCCAAAGTGATAGCCGGCCATCAGCGCCCGCCGGTTGGCCTCCTGGGTGGCTGGACTCTTCTTGAACTTGTCTTCGATCCAGTTCAGCGTGCCCTCCAGCGGCCGGTCGTAAATCCAGAAGGTCAGGCCCAGAGCAAAGAAGTTGCGGGAACGATTGACCTCTTTAGTCGAAAGCCCTTCGATCCCTTCCACCGAGTGCCGGTTGAGGGTCGTCAGCCGCACCTTGTGAACATGATAGCCGCTGAGCGAGCCGTCCTCCAGGGGATTGGACACGTAATTGGCTTTCTTGAGGTTAGCCGGCGTGAACTCATCCACATCGACGATGATGGTGCCGCCTGGCATGAGATCGCCCAGGCTGGCTTTGAGCGCTGCCGGGTTCATGGCGATCAGCACGTGCGGGTCGTCGCCAGAGGTGAAGATATCGGTGCTGGCGATATGCACCTGAAAGCCGCTGACGCCGGCCAGGGTGCCGACAGGGGCGCGAATCTCGGCGGGATACTCAGGCAAGGTGCTGATATCGTTGCCGATGATTGCGGCTGTGTTGGTGAACTGCGTGCCGGTAAGCTGCATGCCGTCGCCGGAGTCGCCGGCAAAGCGAATGACGACGTCCTCGACCTCTTCTACGTGTACCGGCTTGATACGGTCGGCCATACTGTGTTTCTCCTTGAACACCGTTGTAAAGGCTGCCAGGCTGGCTGACTAAAAGCCAGCGCTTACAGACCCGATCTCTACCTTACGACCAGTTACAGTGGCTGTCGGTCTGTGACCCTACAATTCCTAAGTAGAGTTACTACTCAGGCCCAGGTGCCGGGCACTTGCATTTGCACCTGCTAACGAAGTCTCTGGAGCCGATTTCAGCCGTCAATGAACTGCAAGTGCCCGGCACCTGAGTAGCTACCCTAAGTACAAGAATCCGGCCAAATGGCCGGCTTCGTCAAGTAGGCTGGCGCACCGTGGCCAGAGTTGGCAGTCCCTGTAACGTTGCGCTAGTATAGCACGCCCCCAAAGGCGTGTCAAAGCTATCTGGGGAGCGCGCACGAAACTCAACTGGCTCGGTCAGGAGACCGGCCAGAGCACGAGCAGGGTGCAGGCGAGCCATCGAAATAACCAGGACTTCAGGCGGGCAGCGAGCGCATGTAGCCTTCGTAGGCTTCGATCAGCGTGCTCTCGATCTTGGCGTGCAGCGCAGTCTCACGCTTGAGCGGACTCTGCCCGGCGCGCATTACCTGCTCGCCGCAGCGGCCGCACAGCATGTAGCCGATCAACACCCCCGGCTTGCGGTGGATGAAGGCGTTAAGCGACATGGCCTCTTTGCCTTCCCACTGGACGGCATCGATCGCGCGGCCGCAGCCAGGACACGTGTCGCTATCGTAGAACCAGTGGCTCTTGACCGCATCGCCAAACTGGGCGCGGGCCAGCCGGAACATCTTGGCTACGGCGGCCTCGGCGCTGTATTGTGCGGACGAACCGGCAGCCTGTGAGCGGCGCGGTTTAAGTTTTCTTGAGCTCATAATCACAATGGCCAGAAGATGAGTAACAGCGGAATGCTGACGACAACCACGATAACTTCCAGCAGCAGTCCCATGCGCCAGTAATCGCCGAAGCGGTAGCCGCCAGGGCCCATGACCAGGGTGTTGGACTGGTGGCCGATGGGGGTCAGGAAGGCGCAGGACGCGCCGATGGCGATGGCCATCAAGAAGGGGTCGGCTGAGACGCCCAGGCCGCTGGCAATCCTGATCGCGATCGGCGCCATCAACACCACGGCGGCGGCGTTGTTGACCAAATCAGACAGGAACATGGTCATCACCAGCGCCACCACCAGCATGACCACCGGCGCTGTGCCGTTGCCGATGGTCAGCAGCGACTCGGCCACCAGTTGCGCCGCACCGGTGATCTCCAGCGCCGCGCCCACCGGGATCATCGCGCCCAGCAGGATGATGATCGGCCAGTCAACGGCGTCATAGGCCTCGCGCAGGCTGATCAGCTTAGCGATGATCATGGCGACGACCGCGGCCACAAAGGCGATCTGCACCGGCAACAAGCCCAGGGCTGACACCGCCAGCGCCGCGCCGAAAATGGCCAGAGACAGGATCAGCCGCCGCGGCAGACCGATGCGCAGGTCGCGCTGGGCCAGGGGCAGGCAACCCAGCGTGGCCAGCACCTCCCTGGCCACGCCAGCGTGGCTTTGCAGCAGCAGCACATCGCCCACCCGAAAGCGGATGCGGTCTAGCCGGGTGCGCAGGCGCCTGCCCTGGCGCGAAATGGCCAGCAGGTTGACGCCGTGCTGCCGGCGCAGGTCGAGGCTGAAGGCCGTGCCGCCGACCATCAGCGAGTTGGGTGTGATCACCGCCTCCAGCAGCGTGATCTCGTCGGACTCCAGATCGGCGCGCACGATCTTCTCACTGCCGACCAGCTGCACCCCTGTCTCCCCCACCAGCTTCTCCAGGTTGGCGGCGTCGGCGCTGATAATCAGAATGTCGCCAGCGCGGAACTTGATCTGGGCCGCCGGCGACAGGCGTCGCTCTCCGTCCCGCACCAGGCCCACCACCGTCAACTCGACCCTGGCCACGCTGCTCAGCTCGCTCAGCCGCTTGCCGGCCAGCTTGCTCTCGTCGGTGACGCGCACCTCAGTGGTGTAGGTCTCGATCTCGAACAAGCCGCCGGCCGCTGCCTGGCTGCGCCGCAACGGGATCAAGCGCCAGCCGACCAGCACAATGAAGGCCAGCCCGGCCACAGCCACGCCCAGCCCCACCGGTGTGAAGTCGAACATGCTGAAGGGCGGCGCGCCGGTCTGGGCGCGAAAGGAGGAGGCGATGATGTTGGGCGGCGTGCCGATCAGTGTGGTCATGCCCCCCAGCAGCGAGGCGAAGGCGATGGGCATCAGGAAGATCGAGGGGGAGAGCTGCTGGCGGGCGGCCAGGCGCAGCGTCACCGGCAGCAACAGCGCCAGCGCGCCCACGTTGTTCATAAAGGCCGACAAAACCAGGGTGATGCCGGTCAGCGCAGCCAGTTGAACCGTCACACCCCCGCGTAGCCGCGCCAGTTGCTGGCCGATCACGTCGACGATGCCGGAGTTCTGCAAGCCGCGGCTGAGCACCAGCACGGCCGCCACGGTAACAACAGCCGCGTTGCTGAAGCCGCTGAAGGCCTGCTCCGCCGGGATCAGCCCGGTCAGGGTGACAATCAGCAGCGCCAGCAGCGCTACCACGTCATAGCGCCAACGGCCCCAGATGAACAGCGCCAGCGTCAACGCCAGCGTCGCAAAGATGATCCCTTGGTCGAGTGTCATGGAACAGTGAAGCTGACCTCGTCGATAGAAGTTGCGACGTTCCTGCCTGCCCGTATTGTTGCCATCGACCCGTTCTCCTTCGTCGAGAGTGATGGCGCAATTATAGCGTTGAAGCGGAAGCGAGTCAACCGAACTCTGCACCAAAGAGACTCCACGTCGGCAGGGTAGATTCCTACCAGCTATTGGTTAGATTGGCTCAATTCTTATCTTGTCCCCCCTGTGTTGCGCTCTCGTTCATAGCGCACCCTGCAACAACATGCCTAAAATCAACCTCGCCGCCGCCTTGTCCAGCGGTTGGTTGTTGTTGCCGCACTTAGGGCTTTGGATGCAACTGGGGCAGCCGGCCTCGCAGGGGCAGGCCGCAATCACCTCGTAGGTCGCGCGCCACAAGGCTGGCAGGTCGTCGAAGCCGCGTTCGGCGATGCCCACGCCGCCGGGGAAGCCGTCATAGATGAAGACCTGCGGCGCGTCGGTGTCGGCATGGCGGGGGGTGCTCAAGCCGCCGATGTCCCAGCGGTCGCACATGGCGAACAGCGGCAGGATGCCGATGCAGGCGTGCTCGGCCGCGTGGATGCCGCCCAGGAAGTCCAGCCCACGGCGCTGGCAGGCGGCTACGATCTCCGGCGCCAGGTCCCACCACAGCGCGGCCGTCTCGAAGGTGGCCTGCGGCAGCTCCAGCATCTCCTCCCCCAGCACCTCCTCGGAATAGTGGCGCAGGCGGCGATAGCCAACCACCTGCGACGTGGCCCGCACCATGCCGAAGTAGGCGTAGCCGCCAGGGATGGGCCGGTGGCGGATCGAGCGCATGATACGCACGTCGCTCCACTCCCTCGGCACGGTGTAGTAATCCACCTCGGCCGGCCGCAGCACGGCATAGCCCATCGCGGCGTCGAAGCGGGTCACCAGGTAGCTCTCCCCCTGGTGCAGATAGACCGCACCCGGGTGTACCCGCTGCGGCGCGCTGCTGGCCTCGATCTCCTCCAGGGTGCGGTAGTTGCGCGCCTCATCCAGCAGGGCGAAGCGCCCACCGCCGGCCGAGCGCAAGCTAACCTTCTCGGCCGGGTAGTCGGTCCCGTTATAGGTCCAGCGGTCGCCGTGGAAATCCAGCAGGCCCTGCTCCTCCAACTGCACCATAGCCGGCACGAAACCAGGGCCGAACAGCGCCTCGTCGTCGAATCGCCCCGGCCCGGCGATGTTGGTCAGCGGAACCTCGGCCGCCGCGCAGGGCAGGTGGCGGGCCAGCACGTAGACGTTGTCCGGGTCGATCAACGCGTGCTCGTGGGGCCGGCCAAACAGGTCAGCCGGATGGCGCAGGAAGTACTGGTCCAGGGGATTGTCCAGGCCGATCAGCACGGCCAGCGAGGGCTCGCTGCCGCGGCCAGCCCGGCCGGCCTGCTGCCACAGGCTGGCCACCGTGCCCGGATAGCCCACCAGCACGGCTGCGTCCAGCCCGCCCACGTCGATGCCCAGCTCCAGCGCGTTGGTGGCCGTCACGCCCAGCAGCTTGCCGCTCGACAAATCGCGCTCGATCTGGCGGCGCTGCTCCGGCGTATAGCCGGCGCGGTAGGCGGCGATGCGGGAGGCGTAGTCCGTAACCCGTAACCCGTAATCGGAGGAATCGGGTGTAGGCTGATTTGTCGCCGGTCTGCGGCTCTTTGCCTTCCGACTCTCTGATCCCCTGCCCTCTGACCTCTGGCCCTTGCCCAACTCCTCGCGCGCGTAGCGCAGGATCAGCTCGGCCACCTTGCGGGCGCGGGTGAAGGTGATGGTGCGGGTGTCGTTACGGATCAGGGCGGTGAAGAGGTGGGTGGCCTCGCTGTTGGCGCTGCGGCGCAATCCAGTCTGCTGTGGCCGGTCGTTGGCTTGCTGTGGCCGGTCTCCGACCGAACCGACTTGCTGTGGCCGGTCTCCGACCGAGCCACGCCCCGCTTTGCCCAGCAGCGGCGGGTTCCACAGCGCGAAGCTGCGCGGGCCGGCCGGGCTGCCGTCGTCGTCGATCACCAGCGGTTCGATGCCGGTCAGCGCGGCCACGTGCTGGCCAGGGTTGGCAATGGTGGCGCTGGCCGCGATGAACTGCGGCGCGCTGCCGTACAGCTCGCAAACGCGACGCAGCCGGCGCAGCACGCAGGCTACCTGTGAGCCGAAGACGCCGCGATAGGTGTGGGCTTCGTCGATGACCACGTAGCGCAGGTGGCGGAAGAAGCTGGCCCACAGCGCGTGGTTGGGCAGGATGCCCACGTGCAGCATGTCGGGGTTGGTCAGGATGATCTGGCCCTGCTGGCGCAGCTTGCTGCGGCGGGCCTGCGGCGTGTCGCCGTCGTAGGTTCCGATGGTTATGGGGAGGGATTGATTCACCCTCACCCCACGCTGCGCAGTCTCCCAGGGGGAGAGGGAGCCGTCCGCTGGTCGAGTAGCCCTCGGCGGCGTATCGAGACCACGGCACCCTAGCTCGTGCAGGCTGCGTAGCTGATCCTGGGCCAGCGCCTTGGTGGGGAAGAGGTAGAGCGCCCGCGCCACCGGCCGATCGAGAATCGCCTCCAGCACGGGCAGGTTGTAGCACAGCGTCTTGCCGCTGGCCGTGCTGGTGACGACGACCATGTGCCGGCCGGCGCGCGCGGCGTTGACGGCCTGGGCCTGGTGCGTGAACAAGCGCTCGATGCCCTGGCCGAGCAGGCTGGCCTGCAGGTCTGGGTGCAGCGGCATTTCCAGCGCGCCATACCTGGCTGAACGGCGCGCGATCTGCTCCAGGTGGACGATCTGTCCCTGGTAGAACGGCTGGCGGCGCAGTTGGGTGAGAAAGGCGGTGACGTCCATAGGGCGGTGAACCGTGACCAGTGGTCAAATCAGGGCCTGGTGCTGCGATGTGGTTGGCCGGCAACAGGATTGTAAACGGCGACAAACGAGCTTGTCAAACCGATGGTTGACCGCTTGCGGATTGCTAGTGATCGGGGTACAATCCGAGCCAATGTCTATCATGAGGAGTGTGGCATGGAGATCTTTCTTTGGGTGATATTTGGTGTCGTACTGATATGGTTTATCAGCACACTCGATAAGATCAACGACAACCTGCGCGACATCAAGGAGTTGTTGGAAAAACAACAGCCCAAGGATTGATCGAGACAGCGGCGTTTTATCCATACACAAGAACGGGGTGCGGCAAGCCTTGCAGCTTATTGCACCCCGTTGCCCCCTGCCTGCTGCGGCAGCAACCACGCTCAATCCACACCACCCGCCTGCCACTGCTCGTGCCTGTGCTGCTGAAGGCCGTAGCGTCCATCCAGCGGCAGATTTTTTGTTCAGGCGCCGGACGCCTAGCACTCCCATGTCCCATCAAATCCTTCTCCCCTTCACCGTCCGCACCTACGACATCGACTTTGTCGGCATCGTCAGCAATATCGTCTACATCCGCTGGCTGGAGGACCTGCGCTTGCAGATGCTGGCCGAGTTCTTCCCCTTGGACACAGCCATGCAGTCGCTGGGGATTGCGCCGGTCTTGCTGCGCACTGAGATCGACTACAAGCGCGCCATTCGTCTGTTCGACGCAGTGCAGGGGCGCATGTGGCTGGCTGAGGCTGGCCGGGCGCGGCAGACGTTGCAGGCTGAGTTCACAGTCGATGGTCGCGTCCATGCCGCCGCCCGCCAGACTACCTGCTTCATCGACCTGGCCAGCGGCCGGCCCGTGCCCACGCCAGACCCGATTCGCACGCTGCTGGATCAGGTATGACAACCGACCATCGGCGCTTCGGCTATTTCCTGCACCCGTCGCGCTACGCCCCGCCCCTGGGCTATGCGGCGCTGGAGGTCTACCTGGCCAGACACGATCCTGAGCGCTACTTCGACGCGGTCGCCGCCCACTTCATGGTCAATGACGGGGAGAAGAGCAGCCAGGCAGAGATCGTCCATCCCTGGCCGCAGGCCCCGCAGCGCTACCGGATCGCGCTGGGACGCTTTTACTTGCTGGCCCACAACGGAGACATGGTGGCGGGAGTGTCCCTGGGCGGCGCGCTGGAGGTCGAGACGTTCCCCGACTACACCCGTTGTCTGCTCACCTCGTCGGCGCCCATCTTCGACATCGAGGAGAGCGGCGGGCTGGTGGCCATGCTGGAGACCGAGGTCGAAGCCGAGTTGGGCCGGCTGCGCGCCGAGTGGCGGCGCAGCGACGCGGCCTTCGACTGCCGGCTGGCCGAGCAAGACCCGTTAACCCTCTTCGCAGCCAGCCTGCACCTGCTGGATGACTATCTGCACAACCACCCTCAGGCCGTTACACCTGACGAAGTGCTGGCTGAGCGCGCGGCCGTACACCAGGCCATCCGCGTCCTGCAACGCTCCGGCCATTGGCCCCAGCCCGCGCCCAGCCTGCGCCAGCTAATGCTGGACCGGTAAGAACGCGACCGCACTGGCGTCACCAGCCGCGGCGGTACTGGGTGGGAACTTCCAGCGTTACGCCCAGCTCCCGCGCCGCGCGCAGCGGCCAGTAGGGGTCGCGCAGCGACTGACGGGCGATCAGCACCGCGTCGGCCTGGCCGTCGCGCACGATGGCGTCAGCCTGGCGGGCCTCGGTGATCAGGCCCACCGCGCCGGTGGCCATGCCCGTTTCCTGGCGGATGCGCTGGGCGAAAGGCGCCTGATAGCCCGGCTCCAGCCGGATCTGCTGGGCCATGGTCAGGCCGCCAGAGGAGACATCGATCAGGTCCACGCCCTCGGCGCGCAGCCGTCGCGCCAGCTCGACGCTTTGGTCTACGTCCCAGCCGCCCTCGGCCCAGTCGGTGGCGCTGATGCGCACCAGCAGCGGTAGCTCAGCCGGCCAGACCGCGCGCACGGCCCGCGCCACCTCCAGGTGCAGGCGGGCGCGGCCGTCGAAGTCGCCGCCGTAGCCGTCGTCGCGCTGGTTGCTCAACGGCGAGAGGAACTGGTGCAGCAAGTAGCCGTGGGCCGAGTGTAGTTCGACAGCCTGGAAGCCGGCCTCCCTGGCCCGCCGCGCGGCCTGCTGGAAGGCCCGGATCACGTCGTCGATGTCGGCCTGGCGCATGGCCTGTGGCGTTGCGTAGTGCTCGGAGAAAGCCAGCGCGCTGGGGCCGATGGCGCCCGGCACACCGGCCTTGCGGCCGGCGTGGCCCAGTTGCACGGCCGGCACAGCCCCGTTGTCGGCCATGAAGCGGGCCAGGCGGGCAAAGGCGGGTATCTGCGCGTCGTCCCACAGGCCCAGGTCCTGCGGGCTGATGCGCCCCCGCGGCTCCACAGCCGTGGCCTCGACGATGATCAGCCCGGCCCCGCCCACGGCGCGGCTGCCGTAGTGGACCAAATGCCATTCGGTGGGGATGCCGTCCTCCGCGTAGGCCGAGTACATGCACATGGGCGAGATCCACAGCCGGTTGCGGGCCGTGACGCTGCGCAGTTGGATGGGGGAAAAGAGGGAAGAGTTGTTGGACATGGTATCGCTCACTGAAGGACTGACGGTGCTGAGTTTGCTGGCTTGTTGGTTCGTCGCGTGACCAGCACCGTCAGTCCTGAGTCGTCTAGATTCCCAGGATCGCCTTGGCGATCTGCAAGTAGATCAGCAGCCCGGTGGCGTCCACCACGGTGCTCATCAGCGGGTTGGAGACCAGGGCCGGGTCGATGTGAAAGCGGGTGGCCAGCAGGGGCAGCAGCGAGCCAACCGCGTTGGCCCAGACCACGATGGCCAGCAGAGCCAGCGCCACCGCTTGCGCCACGTTCCACGGCGTGTTCCACAGCAGCGCCAGGCCCAGGCCCAGCGCGCCGATGATAAGCCCCAGCGACAGCCCGACTCGCAGCTCGTGCCACAGCACGTGCAACCCGTCGTGCAGGTCGATCTCGCGCAGGGCCAGGGAGCGGATGATGGTGCTGGTGGTCTGGGCGCCGGCGTTGCCGCCGGTGCCGATCAGCAGCGGGATGAAGAAGGTCAGCGCCACCACGGCGGACAGCTCGGCCTCGTAAAGCTGCAACACCTGGCTGGTCAGGGTGCCAGTGAAGAAGAGCAGCAGCAGCCAGCCGGCCCGCTTGCGCGCCACAGTCAAGGCCGGCGTGTCGAGGTAGTTGCGATCCAACGGCTGCGACGCGCCCTGGCGCTGCAGGTCCTCGGTGGCCTCCCGCTCCATCACGTCCACCAGGTCGTCGTGGGTGATCAGGCCCAGCAGCACGCCGTCCCGGTTGATCACCGGCGCTGATAGCAGGCTGTAGCGGGTCATCAGGCGCGCCGCCTGCTCCTGATCCTCGTCGGCCTGCACTGAAATCACGTCCGGCGACATGATCTCGGCCAACACGGCGTCCGGCTCAGCCCGCAGCAGGTCGTACAGACAGGTGACGCCCACCAGCCGGCCGTCGCGGTCGACCACGTAGAGGTAATAGAGCGTCTCGGCTGAGGGGGAGGGCGCTGTGGTACGCACGGCCTCCAGCGCGTCGGCCACGGTCATGCGGCGGCGCAGCACCAGCACGTCGCTGGTCATGCGGCCGCCGGCGGTCTCGTCGTCGTAGAGCAGCAGCGGCCGGATCTCGTCGGGGTCCTCAAGCTGGGCCAGGATCGCGCGGCGCCGCTCCGGGTCCAGGTCGCCCAGCAGGTCGGCCGCCTCGTCCGGCTCCATCTCGTCGATGATGCGGGCCAGGTCGGCGTCGTCCAGCTCATCGGCCAACTCAGCCGCCTCGGGGTCGTCCAGGTACTCCAGCACGTCGGCCGAGTCCTCGACCTCCATGCGGGGCAGCAGGTCGATCTGTTCCTCGTCCTCCAGCTCCTCGAAGACCTCGACCAGGTCAGCCGGCCGTTGGTCGCTGAGCACGCGCACGGCTTCGTCGACCCGGCCCGCCTCCAGGGCTTCGCGCACCTGGGCCAGGACGGCATCTAAATCAAAAACCCGCTCCATGAGCGCCTCCTGTGGTGGTTCGAGGAGGGGGAAGCGGGTTTGCCAGCAGTGCTACCCGGATTCGACCGGCGCAAGGTTAAACCAGATTACAGGACGTCCGGTCGGCGCCTCCTCGAAACTGTTATGAAGTTGTCGCAGCCAGCGCGCGCAGGAATCCGCGCTATGAACAAGCGCGTTGCGGGCAAGGTGCTGCACGTACTGGGAGGTTTGTCGTCTTTCATCACAATTGCTCGGTCAAAGACCGGCCACAGCAGAGTTTGGGATGGCACGGTCGGCCCCTCCGGGGTGCTGCGCAAAGACCGGCCACAACAGTCGATTTACTGCTCGATTGTAGGTTGGCTTGCCCTTTGTGTCAATTCCCACGCGCGGCGTGAGTTATCGCTCCGTGTCTTCTGCGTGTATAATGCTGCACAACTTCCAAATGCAGCGAGAGCAGCGAGCACAGCATGAGCCAACGAATCGCCATCATCGACCTGGGTTCCAACACCACCCGCCTGGTGGTCTACGAGTATGAGCCGGGCCGCCGCTTCCACCTGGTGGAGGAGGTGCGCGAGGTGGTGCGGCTGCGCGAGGGCATGGGCAACGGCATGGCGCTGCGGGCCGCAGCCATCGAGCGCGCCCAGCAGGCTATGCGCATGTTCGCCAGCTTCTGCCGCTCCCAGGGCATCGACGAGGTCATCATGACCGCCACCAGCGCAGTGCGCGACGCGCGCAACGGCGACTCCTTCCTGGCCCGCGTGCGCGCCGAGACCGGCTGGGAGCCGCGCCTGCTCTCCGGCGAGGAGGAGGGCTATTACGGCGCGCTGGGCGCGCTGAACGGCGTCGGCCTGAGCGAGGGTTTTGTGATCGACCTGGGCGGCGGCAGCGCGCAGATCGTCGAGGTGCGCGGCGGGCTGCCGGGCCGCGCTGTCAGCCTGCCGCTGGGCGCGCTGCGGCTGAGCGACCTGTTCCTGGGCTATGACCGGGCCAAGCCGGCCGCGGTCGAGAGCCTCAACGCCTTCTTGGCCGAGCAACTGGCGCCGCTGGATTGGTTCCGCGCCCAGCCAGGCGATCGTTTGGTGGCGCTGGGCGGCACGGTGCGCAACCTGGCCCGCATCGACCAGGCCGCCACCGGCTTTCCGCTGGACATGGTCAACGGCTACGAGCTGGGGGCGGCCACCGTGCAGGAGATGGCCGGCCGCTTCTGGCGTATGACGCAGAGGGAGCGGCTGCGCATCAGCGGCCTGGACTCCGACCGGGCCGACATCATCCAGAGCGGCGCGCTGGCCTATGCCGCCCTGCTGAGCCACAGCGGCTTCCAGCAGATCACCATCAGCCAGCAGGGGCTGCGCGAGGGGGTCTTCTACCAGCGCTTCCTGGCCGGCCAGCCAGAGCCGGTGTTCGACAACCTGCGCCAGTTCAGCCCGCTCAACCTGGCGCGCAATTTCCAGTGCGACGGCATACACAGCCGCCACGTGACCGCGCTCAGCTTGCAACTATTCGACCAGCTTCAGCCAGCCCACGGCCTGGACGCCGCCTACCGCGAGCTGCTTTGGGCGGCCGGCATGTTGCACGACATCGGCATCCGCGTCGATTTCTACTATCACCACCACCACTCGGCTTACATCATCCGCAACAGCGGCTTGCCCGGCTATAGCCCGCGCGAGCTGGCCATGGTGGCGCTGCTGGCCCAGTATCATCGCAAAGGCAACCCAAAAGCAGGCGAGCTGGCGAGCCTGTTCAGCGACGAGGACCACCGCGCTCTGCCGATCCTGGCTGGCATGTTGCGCCTGGCCGAGTTCCTGGAGCGCGGGCGCAGCCAGGTGGTGCGGGCCGTGCGCTGCCATCTCGACCTGGCCAACGGCTGGCTGCAGATCGAGGCGCTGGAGGCCGGCGACGCGCGCATCGAGCTCTGGGACGCCAGCCGCAACCTGGACGTGCTGCAACGCGCCCTGCAGCTAGAGGTGGAGCTGGTGAGTGGGGTGTGGTTGGGGGAGGAAGGGAACTCGTAGGAGCGGAGCGCTGGACAGGCTTGCGCAGCTTACGTAATCTATGTAAAATGCGTAGTGAGCGACACCTTATAACACAGGAGACAGATGGCAATGACGATCTCGCGAACGGACTTAGCGCGGCGCACGCGTGAGACGATCGAGCAGGCCCGGCGAGGCCACGTGGTGTTTGTCGAGAGCTACGGGGCCGAGCAAGTAGCCATTATCGACGCGCAGGACTACCATCTCCTGCGGGCCGTCGCTGCCTATCGCAGCCAGCCAGCGGCGCCGATCAACGATCCTGCGGCCGCGCCGCGTGGGCTGACGGAGTCCGCGGTACAAGAGCGCGTTGCCGCAGCCGGCGGCGACCTGCAGGAGGCGTGGGATGTGGTCGTCGCAGGGTATCTGGCTGGCGACATCAGCCTGGGGCGAGCAGCCGCGTTGTTGGGGGTGGAGCGATTTGACCTGTTAGCGCGTTTCAACCGCCTCGGGCTGCCGGCAAGGGTGGGGGCGCAAAGTATCCATGAAGCCCGCGCCGAGTACGAGACCTTGCAGGACCATGATCGGGCTTGACCCATGCCAGCCGCCATCCTGGATACGACAGTTCTGAGTAACTTCGCTCACATCCGGCGCCCGGACTTACTGAATCTGGCGCTTGGCGCCGATGTGTACACCACCCCGGCAGTTCTGGTCGAGTTGCAGACAGGCGAGGCTTTGGGATTGGTGCCGCGCTGCAATTGGCGGCGGTTACAAATCGTGACCTTGAGCCGAGAGGAGCAGCGCCTGGCAGACAGCTTCGGCGCCCAACTTGATGTCGGGGAGTCGGCCTGTCTGGCAGTAGCAAGAACGCGATCCTGGGTATTTCTTTCCGATGACTTTGCGGCTCGCCGCCTGGCGCAAAGCGAGGGCGTCGCAGTGTCAGGGACCATCGGCGTCTTGCGACAACTGGTGGCTGCCGAGCACCTTGCTATCGACGAGGCCGATAGTTATCTGGCCGTCATGCTTAGCCACGGCTATCGCGCGCCGGTTCGCTCGCTCCGTGAGCTGTGACGGCCGCCGGATCCGTAACGCAATCCGCCGGATTGGGGCTGAACAATCCGGCGGATTGTGTTACGAGCCTGGCGCCAGGCTAAACAGCGCCAGGCTCTCCACGTGATAGGTCTGGGGGAACATGTCCACCGGCTGCACCTGCTCCAGCGCATAGCCAGCGGCCAGCAGCAGCTTGGCGTCGCGGGCCAGGGTGGCCGGGTCGTCGGAGACATAGAGCAGCTTCGGCACGCCCAGCCGAACCAGATGCTGCACCACCTCCGGCCCGGCCCCGCTGCGCGGCGGGTCGATGATGGCCAGGTCGATCCTTGCGCCACCGCTCGGGCCGGTCCCTCCGGGATGGTTCCCAATCTCCAGACCGAGCCCGCCCTCGACCAACGCGGCCAATACGTCCTCCACCGCCCCCTCGTACAGCGTCACGTTGTCCAGGTCGCGGCCGTTCCAGGCGAAGTCCTCGCAGGCCGCCTCCGCCTCCTCGATGCCGATCACCTGGCCCACCTGCCCGGCCAGGCTGAGGCCGAACAGCCCGACGCCGCAATAGGCGTCCAGCAGCGTCTCGTGGCCCTGCGGCGCCAGGAGCTCGGCCGCCAGGTCGACCAGCACTTCGGCGCCGACGGTGTTAGCCGGGAAGAAGCTGTTGGCTGAGATGCGGAAGGCGCGGCCGGCCACAGCTTCCTCGATCCACGGCTCGCCGATCAGCCCCTCGATGGAGCCGTCGCGACGGCGCACCACACAGCGCACCGGCAGGTCCTCGACCACAAAGCCGGGAGCGCGGTCGCCCACAGTCTCGAAGGCCAGCAGGCGCTGGCCGGTATTGACCCCAGCCCGCAAATTGAGCCGGCGAATGATCACCGGCGGGCCGTCCGGCTCTTCGCCGCTCTCGTCCGTGGGGCCGGCCTCGGCTGCACCGCTTTCGACAATGCCGGCCAGCAGCGCGCCATGCATCTCGTCCAGCAGGGGATGGAGCAGCAGGCACTCGTCCACCGGGATGACATCCTGGGCCGGTTGGCCCGGCGCACGCACGCCCTGGCCGCGCAGGTCGCCGCGCGGCTGGCCCTGCCCTGCGCCGTCGCGCACGTAGCCCAGGCGATTTTCGGCGTCGGCCACCAGTTGGGCGTGGTTGCGGTAGCCGAAGTCCAGCAGGCCATCGCCGCCGGCCAGGGCGATAGGCTCCAGCACCGGAGGCTCGTCGATGCCGCCCAGGCGGCGCAGCTGATCGGCCACCACTTCAGCCTTGAGGTCTAGCTGGCGCTCGTAGGCGATGTGCTGCCACTGGCAGCCGCCGCACTGGCCCGGCCCGAAATAGGGGCAAGGCGGCAGAACGCGGTCGCGCGATGGCTTGAGCACGCGCACCAGCCGCGCCCGCGCCCAGCGCTGCTTCTCCTCGACGATCTCGGCCTGCACCGTCTCGCCGGGGATGGCATAGGGCACGAAGACGATCTTGCCGGCGTGATGGCCGATGGCCTCGCCGCCGTGGGCGATGTGGGTGAGAGTGACAGTGATGAAGTTGGACATGTTTCTTCTATAGCACTGTGTCACAGGATTTGTCAAGCCTTGCATCGCCCATGCCAGCTTTCGAGGCGTGCAGGGATGTGCTATAATTGGCCGCACGAAACGTATCCTACTGTGAGGAAAGACTCTTGCTCAATCGCTCTCCCGAAGAGATCCTGGCCTTCGCCATTGCTCTGATACCCGCATTCACCATCCATGAGTTCGCCCACGCCTTCATGGCCTATCGGCTGGGCGACTCGACGGCCAAAGACCTGGGGCGGCTGACCCTCAACCCGCTCAAGCATCTGGACGTGTTCGGCACTTTGATGGTTTTCATCGTCGGCTTTGGCTGGGCGAAACCGGTGCCTGTGAATCCCAACAACCTGCGCCGGGGCAGGAGGGATATGGCGCTGGTGGCGATCGTTGGCCCCCTGTCCAACCTGGCAATGGCGGCCGTGGTGGCGTTTGTCTGGCGGCTGTCGGGCTTTGCCGGCGGCGAGCTGGTCGCCAACGCGCTGCTGGTTTTTGTTTTCCTTAACGTCGCCTTGCTCTTTTTCAACCTGATCCCGATCCCGCCGCTGGATGGCTATCGCGTGCTGTTGGGCGTGCTGCCCGAACCGCTGGCCATGCAGTTGGCGCGCATTGGACAGGTGGGGCCGTTGTTGCTGTTCGGCTTGATCCTGATCGGCAACTTCCTGCCAGGGGCCGGCATCCTGGGCTTGCTGGTGGTTGGCCCGACGCAAACGGTGGTGCGCGCCCTGTTGCAATGAGCAGCAGAAGGCTGGCGAGAGGCAGCCATGGTCACCCGTCGAAAGCCATCCCTGCATCGGCTGCAACGCGCCGTCTACCGCGTGCAGCAGTTCCTGGCTTCTTTGTCGCCGCGCATCTCCCCAGCCGAACAGGCTGAGATCAGTCGCTGGCTTCCGCCACAGGCTGTGACACTTTTTCACCACATGACCCCGCGCGATCAGCGCCACAGCCTCGACGTGCTGCACCGGGCGCAGCTTACGGCCCCAAACCAGCCTGACCTGCTGGCCGCGGCGCTGCTGCACGACGCAGCCAAGACCGCCCAGCCTGGCCGGCGAATCCGGCTGCATCACCGGGTGCTGGTCGTCTTGCTGAACGCTGTACGGCCTGGCGCGCTGCAACAAATCGCCCGCAACGACCCCACCAGTTGGCGCTACCCATTCTATCTACACCTGCACCATCCAGAACTGGGCGCGCGCCTGGCTGAGCAAGCCGGTTGTTCGGCCTTGACCGTTGAGTTGATCCGCCGTCACCAGCACAAGCTCCAGCAGACGCCCCGCGACGAAACAGAACGTCTACTGGTCTTGTTGCAGACGGCTGACGATGCAAGTTAGCAACTACTCAGCCGGCCGGTCAGAAACCGGGTTTTTCTCGTTGGGCAATGATTTCTGAGTTTGCAAACGCATTGCTCGGGGCTATGATAGCCGCTTCCGCAGCAAAAACCCGGTTTCTCTAAGCCCAGCCTGAGTAGTAACGCAAGTTAAAGGATTTTGCCATGCCCAAACCCAGAATCACTATCGTTGGCCTGGGCCTGATCGGCGCATCGATCGGCCTGGCCTTAGGCCGTGAACAGCGCGATTTCGAGATCGTCGGCCACGACAAGAGCAACGCCGCTGCCGGCCAGGCCAAAAAGTCGCAGGCGGTAGACAAGACGGAGTGGAATCTGATCTCAGCCTGCGACGGGGCCGGTTTGATCATTCTGGCCCTGCCGTTGGGAGCCATCCGTGAAACCATGCAGGCCGTTGCGGGCGAGCTGGCCGAAGGCGCCATCATCGTCGATACTGCCAGCATCAAGGCGCCGGTACAAGTCTGGGCCGACGAGTTGCTGCCGCCCAGCGTGGCTTTCGTGGGCACCAATCCGATCGTGGGCAGCGATGGCGCTGGCAGCTTGACGGCGCGCGCTGATCTGTTTGAACGACGTCTCTGGGCGATCTGTCCCTCCCCCAACACGGACGAGCGTGCGGTGAAAACAGCTTCCGACCTGGCTCAGCGACTGGGAGCCAAACCGCTCTACCTGGATGCCGTAGAACATGACGGCCTGACAGCGGCAGTGGAACAGTTGCCCGCGCTAGCCAGCATGGCCTTGCTGACCAGCGCGGTCAGCCAGCCGGCCTGGCGGGAGATGCGCAAGCTGGCCGGCGGGCAGTTCGAGAGTTCCACCCGCCTGGTTTCGTCCGACTCCCATGTCTTCAGCGACGCCATGCTGCACAGCCCAGAGCAGGTAGTGCGCTGGATCGACAGCTTCATCGCTAACATGGTCGGATGGCGCGATTTGATTGCGGCCGGGGACAGCGAGAGTATCGCCCAAGCGTTTGCTGAGGCCATGGAGGCGCGCGATCGTTGGCTGAACGAGCGCAGCAAAGGCGCCTGGGAGGACGACGGCGCCGTCCCCATCGAACGCCCCAGCATGCTTGGCAGTCTGTTGGGGCTGGGACGGCTGACAGAACGACGCCAGCGCAATAAGAAATGAGGCCGGCTCTCCAGGGGGGCCCTCCCCCGGGTCTTGCAAAAGAAACGGCGCTCTGGTGATTCCAGAGCGCCGTTGTTACTACTCAGCCATAGGTGCCGGGCACTACAAGCAGCGCCTGCAACCAAGTCTGTGGAGCCGATTTCAGCCGCCTGTGAGCTGCAAGTGCCCGGCACCTGAGTTGTAACGCGCCGTTTTCGTTCTGCGCACACTCAAGGCGTGGGTGTGGGGGAAGGGAGGGGCGAGGCCAGGTCGGGGGTGGCCAGCGGCGACACCTGGCTGCTGCCGGTTCCCACGTCCGGCAGGATCACGGCGTTGGAAGGCGTGGGGGTCCAGGTAGCCGTTGGGGGCGGCGTCTTGGCGCTGTCGCCGCCGCCGTCACAGGCCGCCAGAACGAAGATAGCGATCACAAGAAGCGCCAACGCCCAGCGGCGGTGGCTTGATCTGCGCAGTCCATCCTGTCTTGACATCTGGCACCTCATTACATCAGCTCAAAGTCAGCCAGCCGCAGCGCGCGCCAGACCCGCTCCGGCGTGAAAGGCAGCTCGCGGATGCGCACGCCGGTGGCGTCGTAGATTGCGCTGCCCAGGGCGGGGGCCACGCCGTCTTTAGGGATCTCGGCGATGGCTTTGGCGCCGTAGGGACCGCTGGGCTCGTAGGTCTGCACCAGGATCACGCCCAGCTCCGGCGTCTCGTCGGCCCGGTAGATGCGATACGAGGTGAAGTCGGTGGTCAACAGCCGGCCCTCTTCGTCATAAGGCATCTCCTCGCTGTGCGCGAAGCCCAGCGCCTGTACCATGCCGCCCTCCACCTGACCGGCCGCCGTGATCGGGTTGATGGCAATGCCGCAGTCCACAGCCATCACCAGCTTCTTGACCTCCACCTGGCCGGTTTCCGTGTCCACCTCAACCTCGGCGAACTGGGCGGCGAAGGGGGGCGGGCTGAGATAGCTCATGTGGCTGGCCGTTGCCATGATCTGGTGCTGGTCGGCCTGATGGGTGGCGTGCAGGGCCACGGTTTCCAACGAAACGCGCTGGCCGGCCGGCCCACAGACGTGCTTGTCCTCCAGCCACAGCCGGTCAGGCTCGACGCCGTCAAAGAAGTGCTTGGCCGCGTGGCTGCGAATCTGCTGTGAGACCTCCTCGGCCGCCTTGAGCACCGCGCCGCCGGAGATGTAGGTGGTGCTGCTGGCGTAGGCGCCGGTGTCGAAGGGGGTGAAGTCGGTGTCGGAGGAGTAGACGATCACGTCCTCCAGCGGCAGCCCCAATGCTTCGGCCGCGATCTGGGCCAGGATGGTGTCGGAACCAGTGCCCAGGTCGGTGGCGCCCATCAGGATGTTGATGGAACCGTCGTCGTTGAGCTTGATGCTGGCCGCGCCCATGTCCAGGCCGGCGATGCCGGTGCCGTGCATGGCGACGGCGAAGCCCAGCCCGCGGCGCAGGTGGGGCTTGCCCGGCACGGTGCGCCACTCGGGATCGAGCTTGCGCTGCCAGTCGATAGCCGCTGCGCCCTCGGCCACGCACTCGTCCAAGCCGTTGCTATGCACCCACTGGGCGTAGCCCTCGCGGCCCTCGCCCATGGCCCGCGCCAGCACCAGTTCGTCGCCCTCCTTGACCCAGTTGAGCCGCTTGAACTCGATGGGGTCCCAGCCCAGCGCCAGCGCAATCTCCTCCATGTGCAGTTCCAGCGCAAACAGCGACTGCGGCGCGCCGTAGCCGCGGTAGGCGCCAGGCGTCGGCTTGTTGGTGTAGGCCACCAGGCAGTCCCACTTCAGCGCGCCGGCCTTGTAGGTGGTCAGCCCGCGGAAGCCGGACACCGTGGGCACGGTCAGGCCGTGGGTGCCGTACGCGCCGCAGTCGGCCACCATGCGCAGCTCCATGGCCGTCAGCGTGCCGTCCCGGCGCACGCCGGTCTTGTAGCGCATGATCTCCGGGTGGCGGCTGCGCGCGCTGGTGAACTCCTGCTCGCGGGTATACTCCATGCGCACCGGCCGGCCGGTGGCGATGGTCAGGTGGCTGCACAGGTCTTCCAGCAGCATCTCCTGCTTGCCGCCGAAGCCGCCGCCGATCCTGGGCTTGACCACGCGGATGCGGCGCATGGGCAGGCCGACCAGCGGCGCGATGATGCGGCGCACATGGAAAGGCACCTGGGTCGAGGTGCGCACCACCAACCGGTCGTCCTCGTCCCACCAGGTGATGCAAACGTGCGGCTCGATGCTGGCCTGTTGCACCTGGTGCGTGTAGTAGCGGCCCTCGAAGATGTAATCCGCAGCGGCAAAGCCGGCTTCCACATCGTTGTAGGCCGCGTGCAAGTGGTGGACGATGTTGCGGCTGGCGTCGTGGATCTTGATCGCGTCCGGCTCGTCATGGACGATGGGCGCGCCGGGCTGCATGGCCTCCTCCGGGTCGAGGACGGCCGGCAGCACATCGTAGTCCACCTGGATCAGCCGCAGCGCCTCGTGGGCAACCTCCGGCGTCTCGGCAGCGACCACGGCCACACGGTCGCCGTGGTGGCGCACTTTGTTGTCCAGGCTGACCTGGTCGAAGGGGGGCGGCTGGGGGTACGATTGGCCGCCCGAAGCGTACATCACGCGCGGCGTGTTCTTGTAGGTCAGCACCGCGTGGACGCCCGGCAGGCGCTCGGCCGCGGCCGTGTCGATGTCCAGGATGCGAGCGTGGGCGTGCGGGCTGGTTAGCAGCGCGGCATAGAGCATGCCGGGCAGTTCCATGTCGTCGGTGAACACGGCGCGCCCCTTGGCCAGCTTGACCGCATCGACCTTGATCTCCGGCTTGTTGACGACTTTGGTCTGCGGCGGCGCCACGACCATCACCGGCGTCTGGATGCGGGTGCGCACGGCGGTGTCGGTTTCTGTCGCGCTGCCGCCCGCCGGCTCCGGGCCATCGTCGCCGGGCGCAGCGTCCGGCTCAAAGAAGCGGTCGAAGGTGTTGACCGTGGGCGGGTCGGCCACCGGCGGCACGGCCTCGCCGCGCAGGATGGCCGCTGCGCGCAACACTGCCTCCACCGGCCGGATGTAGCCGGTGCAGCGGCAGAGCACGCCGGCAATGGCCTCCCGCACCTCGGCCTCGCTGGGGTTGGGCTGGCGGTCTAGCAGCGCCTTGGCGGCCATGATCTGGGCCGGCGTGCAGAAGCCGCACTGGATCGCGCCGGTGTCGATAAAAGCCTGCTGCAAGGGGTGGACAGCGCCGCGCTGGCCGGGCAGGTCGGGCGCCAGGCCCTCGACCGTCTCGATGCGGTGGCCGTGCGCCTGGGCAGCCAGCAGCGTGCAGGTGTTGACCAACTGGCCGTCCAGCAGCACGGCGCACGCGCCACACTCGCCCGTCTCGCAGCCGTGTTTGACGCTGTACAGCCCGGCGCGGCGCAGGGTGGTTAGTAGCAGTTCGTCGGGTGCGACGTCGAAGTCGCGCTCATCGCCGTTGATGGTAAGGTGGACATTCATGGAGATTCTCGCTTCCTTGCGGGGTTGGAGAGAAGATGGTACAATCATACCGGCCCAGAATTACGCAGGTCTAGGCCATGTGATGGTCTTGGCGCAGATAACCAACAATGACGAGGTGTTTGTGATGCTGCTGGAAGAATATTTCGATTTCGTTGCACCTGATGACATCCGTATCAAGGGACATCGTATTGGCATCGACAACGTGTTGCATTACTACCTGGAAGGCTACAGCCCTGAAGAAATCGCCGCCAATTTGCCTTCTCTTTCTCTGGAAGAGATCCACGCAACGATCATCTATTATCTGCGTAACCGGGCGCAAGTCGACGCGTACTTAAGTCGATTGAGCGCCTGGCGCGAGACGCGTTATCAAGAATGGGCTGGCAAGCCGTCACCGTTGATTGAGCGCTTGCGAAGTGTGCGTTCGCAACGACAGAGCGTGAGCATGTCATGAAGGTTCGATTCCTGATCGATGAGAACCTGTCACCTCGCTTGAAGTTGGCTTTACAGCGACTGAACCCAGCGATCGATATTCTGCGTGTTGGGGACCAGAATGCACCAGCGCTAGGTACCTTGGATCCGGATCTGCTGCGTTACTTGGACGTGGCACAGCGTTTGCTTGTGACCGATAATCGCACCAGCATGCCAGCTCACCTGGAAAATCACTGGGCGACCGGCGGTCATCTTTGGGGCCTGATCTGGGTACGTCCTGACGCAACGATTGGCAGGTTAGCGCAGGAGTTGTTTCTGATTTGGGAAGCCAGTGAGGCGGAGGAATGGATCGATCGACTCGAATGGATTCCCTTCTGACCATCACTCCAACACCGCATCCACAAACTTCCCATTCTCCATCACCATCACCTGGCTGCCATCGGCGCAGGTCCCAATCACCTGCATGGTCTGGGTGCCGATCATCAGGTCGTTGTGGGTTTCGGAGCTGTTCAGCCCCAGCGCATCCAGATCCTCGGCGTTCAGCTTGCTGCCGCCCTGGATGCCCTCGGGGTAGGCGCGGCCAAAGGCGATGTGGCAGACGGCGTTCTCGTCGAAGAGAATGTTGTGGAAGATCAGGCCGCTCTGGTTGATGGGGGAGCGCACGTCCACCAGGGCCACCTCGCCCAACTGCCGCGCGCCGGGGATCTGGAACAACTGGTCCAGCACCTCCTCGCCCTTCTCTGCGCCCCACTCCACCACCTCGCCACCCTCGAAGCGGAACCAGGCGTTGAGCACCTCGCGCTGCAAGGGATAGCCCGGCTTGCTGGTGCGTACCCAGCCCTCCGTCAGCGCCCGGTGAGGCGTCGAGAAGATCTCCTCAGTGGGGATGTTAGCGAAAAAGGCGTGGCCTGCGGCGTTGTCCGACGCGCCGCCGATCCAGTTGGGCCGCTCGGTCAGGCCGACGGTGAGATCGGTGGCGGGCTTGCCGTCCGGCCCAGGCTGCGAGTCCAGGAAGCGCACGGCGCGCACCTGATGGCGATCCATGAAGGCTGAGACCTTCTTGAGGTTGGCGTCGTGCTGCTGCCAGGCGGCATGCGGGTCGGGCTGGTCGGCCCGGCAGACGCGCAGCACCGTCTCCCATAGCCGCTCCAGCGCTGCGGCGGCGTCCAGGTCGGGATAGATCTTCTGCGCCCACGGGGCCACCGGCACGCCCGCCACACACCACGAAATCTCGTTGTTCATAATGCGTTGCTGGAAAAAGCCCAGCTTCTGGTAAGCGCTGCGCTGATAGGCGCGCAGCACGGCCGGCTCCACTTCCTCCAGAGCGTCGGGGTACTCGTCGCCGATCAGAGCGATGCGCGCCCAGCGGTCGTCGAGAAACTCGTTGGCGCGCGCCACCTCGTACTCCGGTATGAAGCCCAGGTAGTCCCGCTGCACATGCTGATAGCGGATCTTGTTGACCAGCGGGTCCTGCCAGAGCACTTCAACATGCTTGGCGCCCGCCTCGTAGGCCCGGGTTGCCAGAATGCGCACGAAGTCACGGTGGCCCAGCTCGGCGCGCACATGGATGCACTGGCCGGGCTGCAGGTTGATCCCCGAATGAATGATCAAATCGGCGTAGGCTCGCTGCTGTGCGAGCAGGTGGTCGTTCATCGACAGTTCCTTTCTTGAAACGCGGACTGATTGCCCCATTGTAACCGGACCGGCGCGGGAGGGCAATTATGCGGCAGTGAGATTTCGGAAGTCGACGCGGCTGTCGGCGAAGCTGTGGATGGCGGCTACGCCAGCCATGCCCGCCGTGGCGCCGGTCTGCAAGGTGGCCAGCGCGCCGGCTGCGTTGGCAAAGCGGCCGATCTCGGCCAGCGGCCAGCCCTGCCGCCAGCCGTAGATGACAGCCACCGACCAGGCGTCGCCCGCGCCCACCGTGTCCACCGCCGCCACGGGCACGGCGGGCGCGTGCATGCGGTGGTCGCCGGCGGCCAGCCAGCAGCCCTGCTCGCCCAGCTTCAGGCCCATCAGCCGCACGCCGCTCTCCAGCCCGCGGCCCAGCAGCGCGTCAACCTCGCCCTGGCCCAGCACGGCCCGCGCCTCGGCCAGATTGGGCAGGAAGAGGTCGATGTGGGGCAATAACGGCAGCACATCGGCCGTGCTGTCGCGCGGCGGGTTGAGGGTGATGTCCAGGCTGGTGGTCAGACCCAAAGCGCGGGCGCGGCGGGCCACATCAGCCGCGGCCGCGCCAGCCAGCCCCGGCAGCGCGCCGATCGCGCCCAGATGCAGGTGATCGAACTGGCGCAGCAGGCGGTCGGGCAGATCGTCGGGGGTGAAGTGCGCGCACGCGCCGGGGAAGACGTAGAAGCTGCGCTCGCCGTTGGAGGCTACCAGCGCGGTGTTGATGGCCGTCGCCACGTTCGGCGTGACCAGCAGCGGCGCTGTGTCGACGCCGTCGGCCGCCAACGCGTCCCGCAGCAGTTGGCCCAACGGGTCGTCGCCGATCCGGCCGGCCAGCGCCGGGCGGCCGCCTTCAGCTTGCAGCAGGCGGGCGAAGCCCACAGCCGCGTTGGCCGCGCAGCCGCCGATGGCCAGCGCGGCCTGCTGCACAAAACGGTTGCCGCCGGCCGGCGGCAGATCGTCCACCGGCGCCAGCACCAAATCGCCGCAGACAAAGCCAGCAGAGAGCACGTTCATCGCCTAACCTCCAGTTGCGCGCCATTGTAGCACCGCCGCCGTGGAGGAACAAGGTACAACATCCACAGTGTCCGCGTTGGCAAGAAGGCCCCGGGCCATAAGGCCGCCAGTCAATTGACACGAGGACAGGCAAAGGCAACCACCACCCCGACTGCCGAGTGGCCCTCTTGGTGGCATGGTCTCCGGTCACGCCCCCGTCAGGGATGGAGGTTGGGATTGTCACAGACCATCCCCTCGATCTGCGCTATGCTCAACAGTCGATCGTCAGCCGTGAGAAAGATCAAACCAGAAAGATCAGCGGCTATCAACGCTGAATTGATCATCAGAGCAGATGCCAACTGCACGGCGTCATAGGCGCGCAGCGGATGACGATCCAAAAGATCGCCCGCCAGATTGACGACCGCGCCCTCAAGCTCGACAAAGTGGTACTGTGTGAAGGCGTGATTGGCCATCATGCCGACCGCAAAGGTGTGATCGTTATCGCTGATCTAAGCCTCGCGCTTACGACGGGCCAAGGCGCTGCGAGCCTCGACGACAGTCAGTCGGGCAGTCAACAGCAGATTGGGCGCCGTGGGATCGGCCAGGGTGGGGATCCAGGTGCTGCCGGTTTCGGCTACGTAGCGCTTGATCAGCGCGCTGGTGTCCAGGTAGTAGATCGGGGGATTCATCGTGCGTCCCGTTCGGCAATGATGACTTCGGACAGGGGACCGCCCACTGCGTAGCGTTCAGCGGTCTCAGCCAGGCGGAGCTCTGATCCGGGCGCCAAACTAGGGGCAGCGCCACCAGGCGCTGTCACTAAGCCAGTGGCTGCCAGCACCTGTTCAGCCCGGCGCATCTCGTCGCTGGGATCTAATTGCTGGATCACAAGCTTTACGCGAGTGCGCTCTGGGAGTGGAAGCGGGCTGAGCAAGCGTAGCATCCCGTGTTCATAGATCGCGGTGGCGGTGGTGTCTGTCGCAAGTGAGTTCATGCCTGTTCTCCGAATCGTGCGCTTGGTCGTCATGCGGATTATACCTGCCAGATCGCGTTACGACAAGCAGCGCGGACGCAGGCGATGCGCCGGCCCTGTGAACTACTGGCGGGCCAAGCTCACTGTCCATCCGCCGAAAGCGCATCCACCAAAGAAAGGCTTCACAACCGTTTGGCAAACAGCCCCTTGTCGGTTAAAATGGCCCTGTTAAACGTGCTAGTCGGCAACCGAGCACGGTGCATGGGTAGTATCGTGTTACGAGATGGGTAGGGTGTACCAAATGGACCTGGATGCCATCAAAGAGATAGCTCGTCAGCGGCTCTTGATCTTCACCGAACACGCCATCCGCCAAATGATCAAACGGCAGATCACGGATGACGAGGTGCGAGACGCCATTCTTTCCGGCGAAGTCATCGAAGACTACCCCGACGACAAGTACAGTCCCAGTTGCCTGGTATTTGGCAAGACGCAGACGGGAAGACCGCTGCATGTGCAATGTTCAGCTCCGCCTCGTGTTCGAGTCGTGACGGCTTATCAACCCGACCCGAAGGAGTGGATCGACAATCGTATGAGGAGAAGCTCATGAGTCAGTGTGTCTTTTGCGGCGGAAATCTGGTCGAACAGCTTACGACTTTCGTCCACGAGGATGGCGACCAATTCTGGATCGTCCGCAACGTGCCTGCCTTCGTCTGCACGCGCTGCGGCGAGAGAGAATACACGCAGGAAACCACCCAGCGTGTGCTGTCCCTGCTCCAGCGGCCGCCCCGCCCGCGTGAGATCCTGCACGTGCCGGCCTACGAGTTGGCCGCCGCCTGACGTAGCGCCCGATCATCGCGGCGTTCGCATCCCCAGATACGAACGACCCGCCCCGCCATCATCTCCGTTCACGGAGGGAAGCCCGTGGCCCGACCCCGCCGCACCACCGCCAGCCGCAGCACCGGCGACTACCGCCACGACGCCGCGCGGCGCAAGAACAACCCACCCGTGGGCATGGTGGCCTACGAAGCCAAGATGGCCGAGCAGCCTCAGACCCATTATAACTACGACCCCCACCTCTCCCCGCAACTGATCTGGGCCGGCAAGCCGGGCCTGGTCAACATTGAGGTCGAGGACGCGGCCGGCCTGGAAGTGGACACCGTCTCCCTGCACATCCATGAGCGGGTCAGCACCCAGGCCATCATCCACGCGGTGCAGCGGCCGCAGGCGCTGCAACTGGACCTCTTCGCCGACCCGCGCCAGCCGCTGAGGGAGGCTGTGGAGTTCTACCGCCACGACGTGGATTGGGCCAACCGGCTCCTCCTGGGCGACAGCCTGCTGGTGATGAACTCCCTCTTGCAACGCGAGCTGCTGGCCGGCCAGGTGCAGATGATCTACATCGACCCGCCCTACGGGGTCAAGTTCAGCAGCAACTTCCAGCCGCGCATCGACCAGCGGGGCGTGCGCGAGGGAGACGACGACCTGACCCGCGAGCCGGAGCAGATCAAGGCCTACCGCGACACCTGGACGCTGGGCATCCACTCCTACCTGACCTACCTGCGCGACCGGCTGCGGGTGGCCAGGGAGCTGCTGGCTGACAGCGGGTCCATCTTCGTGCAGATCAGCGATGAGAACGTTCATCTGGTGCGGTGCCTGCTCGACGAGGTTTTCGGCATGGAAAACTTCGTAGCACAGATCGCATACAAGACTTCCGTTGGACTGAGCGGGGCTCTGCTGGACAAAGTCCATGACTACGTCATCTGGTATGCCAGAGACAAGTCACTCATCAAGTATCGGCAGCTATACCGGGAACTCACTCTTGGTGAAGAAGGCGCCACTCGATACACTCGCTTTGACGCTGACCAGCCAACTCGAATGTTCACAGACCAGGGTCTCACGTCGCGCAGCCCCAGTGAGAGCACGTTGTTTCCAATTCAGTTTGAGGGCGGTGAATTCCGACCGACCACTGGTGGATGGCGCACGTCTGAGTTGGGCATGAGCAGGGTTCTGAATGCAGGTCGTGTCCTATCGGCAGGCAACACAATTCGATTCAAGAAGTATTTCGACGACTTCGGCGCCCTTGCGTTGACCAACATCTGGGAAGACGTTGGCGGTGGAATTCAAAGCCGTATTGATCCGAAGATCTACGTCGTCCAAACAACAAACAAAGTCATCGAGCGCTGTATGCTCATGACGACCGACCCCGGCGACCTGGTGCTGGATCCCACGTGTGGCAGCGGCACCACGGCCTACGTGGCCGAGCAGTGGGGCCGGCGCTGGATCACCTGCGACACCTCGCGCGTCGCCGTCAGCCTGGCCCGCCAGCGCCTGCTGACCGCCACTTACCCCTACTACACCCTGGCCTCCGCCGAGCGCGGCGTGGACGCCGGCTTCCGCTACAAGACCGTCCCCCACATCACCCTGCGCTCCATCGCCCAGAACACCCGCATCGACCCCGTGGTCGAGCGCTATGGTCCCCTGCTGGACGAGGCGCTGGCCGAGCTGAACCGGTCAGCCGGGCAGGCGTGGCAGGCGTGGGAAGTGCCGGCCGAGGGAAAGGAAGGGTGGGGGAAGGAAACGAGGGGCATCCACCAGCGCTATCTCGACCTGCGGCGGCGCAAGCAGGGGGAGATCGACCGCATCATCGCCGAGGACGCGCCCCAGGAGACCCTCTACGACCAGCCGCAGATCGACAACAAGATCGTGCGCGTCGCCGGCCCCTTCACCGTCGAGGCCATCCCGCCGGCGGTGGAGCAGTTTATGCAGGAGGAAACGCGCATCGGCGGCGCGCCGGAGGCGGTGAGCGGGGAGCGGGGAGCGGAAAGCGAGGCGGGCGCAGGTGCAGCGGCTGAGGGCAACCATATTGCGCTGCTGATCGACCTGATGCGCCAGGACGGCGTCACTTTCCCCGACAACCGCCGCCTGCGCTTCGCCAGCCTGACCCCCCTCACCGGCGGAGTGCTGCACGCGGAAGGCGTCGCTCCCTCTCCCTCGGAGGGAGAGGGTTGGGGTGAGGGTGAACGCGCCCCCGACCAACGCGTCGCCGTCTCCTTCGGCCCGCAGCACGGCGCGGTGACGGCGCGGCAGGTGGAGGATGGGCTGTGGGAGGCGGTGCGCGGCGGGTATGACCTGCTGGTCTTCGCCGGCTTCGCCTTCGACGCCGCGGCCCTGAGCGCGATCGAGACCGGCCATCCGCGGCTGAAGGTGGTCTTCTCGCACATCCGTCCCGACGTGCTGCTGACCGACGCGCGCGGCGAGTCGCTGCTCAAGACCACGGCCAGCGCGCAGCTCTTCACCGTCTTCGGCGAGCCGGACGTGGCGCTGCGGCAGCGCGACGACGGCGCCTACGAAGTCGAGCTGCTGGGCGTGGACGTCTACGACCCGCTGACCGGCGAGGTCCACTCTGCGCGGGCCAGCCAGGTCGCGGCCTGGTTCCTGGACAGCGACTACGACCGGCGCACCTTCCACATCTGCCAGGCCTTCTTCCCCAACAAGTCCGCGTGGCAGAAGCTGGCCCGCGCCCTGAAAGGCACGCTCAACGACGACCTGTTCGACCAACTCACCGGCCGCGTCTCCCTCCCGTTTGAACCCGGCGAACACCGGCGGATTGCCGTCAAGGTGATCGATCAGCGGGGGAATGAGGTGATGCGGGTGGTGGGCATCGCCGCGTAACGACGAAACCAGTTGACCGGCCACAAGACGTGTGTTACCATCGGGCAAACGACAACAGCCGGCGCGACTGAAGACCAAGGAGCCAGGCCATGCGCATTCGAGAGCTACTGTTCAAGGACTTTCGTTCCTTTCGCGGCGAGCGCCGCATTACGTTTACCGACCCATTGACCGATGTTGTGCGGCCGGTCACGATCCTGGCTGGCTCGAACGGCAGCGGCAAGACGACGATTCTCGAGACCATCGAAGCGCTGCTTGCCTTCGTGCTGGAACCGGATAATCCCAACAATCTGATTGTGGAGGCGTTCGAAACCAGCCTCATCTGTATGCAGATCGAGTTGTCTGCCAGGGAGTTGATTGCCGGCAACGAACAGCCAGGAATGTTCGATTCTCTTGATATTGATTCACCTTTTAATGCACCTTCTGTTCTGCACATCGTCGTCGGGAGGCGCGATCTGGCGCCCAGATCACCAGAGCGTGAATGGCCTCATCTGTTCTGTCGCCTTGTACAGCGCGGTGTCCAGGGTCCTCCGTTCGTGCGCAAGCACGCCCTGGCCGAGAAGCTGCGCAAGTCCGTGTCGCTCATGCACCAGGGCAAGGCGGAGCTGCGGGGCGGCCTGATCTACTTCCCCCACAACCGACAGCTAGGGGCCACACGCGGCGGCCCCATCGAACCGCCGCCGGAGGAGCGCGCCTGGCGACTGCATTTCTCATCCAGCGACCGCTGGCAGGGCAGCCTGGAGCAACTGTGGGTCTGGCAGAACTATCTGGACCTTGAGCGGGGTTCCACAGAACGTAAGCATCTGACCCCGTTCGTCGCTTCAGTCCAGTCCATATTGGGCAAAGGGCGCACCATCCTGGTACGGGAAGGACGCGCCCTGGCGTCGGCAGGCTGGAGCGTCAACGGCGATTCAGGCAGCTTGATCCAGCTCGATCAGCTTCCCTCTGGCGAGCAGCAAACGCTGCTGCTGTTTGGCGAGCTGGCTCGCCGCCGGCGGCCAGGCGTCGTGATCGCTATCGACGAGGTTGAGAACAGCCTGCATCCCACGCTGCAACGCCAGGTCATGGGCAACCTGCACACCATCGCCCGAGAATGGGACGCCCAGGTCATCGTGGCCACGCACTCGTTGGAGGTCATCCACAGCGTGCGTGGCGGAGCCTTCATCAATCTGGACTTCCCGGAAGATCGCTTTGACCTGCCGGTCGTGGACGCGCAGGCAGGGGATGAGTCATGACAACCTATCCCACGCCAAGCGATATCGAGGTACAGTGGCGCATCTCAGGCAGCGGCGTCTGTGTCATTGTGGAGGGAGAGACCGAGCTGGATGACGCCTGGTTTTACAACCGCTGGTTCGCCAGTCGGGCACGCGAGGTGACCTTCTTTCCCCAGGACGGTTGGCAGAAGGTTGTCGCGGCCGTGGCCGCCCTGCGCGGCACCTTGGGCGATAGACGCGTCTTCGGCATCATCGACCGTGACTTTGAAGATTACGTCGCCTACACCGCAGTTCCGCCGGACGGTATACTGCGCACCCGCAAGGCGACCTTGGAGAACTACCTGCTCGACCCGGCCTGTTGGTTTCGCTATGTCCAGCCTCACGCACTGAGATCACCAAAGCCAGGTTGGGGATCTGTCGCAGAAGTGCAGGCCACCATTCTAGGGCTTTACAAAGAGTGTGCGCCGCTGGCGGCGTTCAACTGGACGCTGCGGCAGGCCAGGCTGCTGAACCCGGTCGCGTTTCAGGCCTTGCGCCGCTCAGATCAGGAGTACAAAGAACATCCTGCGGCCCTGGCCAACCTGGGAGATGTGCCAACTTATCTGCGTGGCTTACTGCCCCAAGCAACCCTGAGTGCCGATCTGGGTCAGATGTACCAGGAGCGCCTCGCTGCCATGGATGACATGGCGTTGGCAGACCTTGAGCAGGTGGTATCGGGCAAATACGTGCTGGGCTTGCTCTCTGAGCGCTTCCCGCTGCGTCTGTCAGGGCGTCAGGCCTGGGATGACGTGCTGAGCGCCTACATGTTCTTTTGCCCGGACCCGCCCGCAGACCTGGAACAACGGGTCGATCTCATTCTGGCGCAGCCAGAGTAACAAAAACCATCGCATCGGCAACCAGCCATGTGACTGGCTGCCGACGCAGGTGAGAGGCCGTCAATGGGCGATCAGATATGAACGAAACCGTGCGCCTGGCCAAGGACCTGTTCGACCAACCCACCGGCCGCGTCTCCCGCCCCTTCGAACCCGGCGAACACCGGCGCATCGCTGTGAAGGTGATCGATCAGCGGGGGAATGAGGTGATGCGGGTGGTGGGGGTGACCTGAGTCTTTCACCGTGTTACTTTCCGTGGCTGAAGCCAGACTCCATTCGTATTGAAAGGAATAGCAACATGTCTCCACAAGTTGTGGCTACCCCTGAAGAATTAGAGAACTTTGCAAGGGAACTCAAGCGGTTCAACGATCAGTTGCGCGATAGCACCAGTCGGCTGAACAGCCAGTTCCACCGGCTCGGCGATACGTGGCGTGATCAAGAACACTACAAGTTTGCGCAGGAATATGAGCAGACCATGCGAGTACTCCATCACTTCATGCGAAGCGCTGACCAGCAAATCACATTCTTGAACCGCAAGGCTCGCATTCTACATGAGTATAACAAGGCCAAGCAGGGTTAGGGCACCATGTCACCCGAAGTAAATGTTCTCGCAATACATGCGCTTGATGAACTGCGGACCGCGTTTGTCCGGTTCGGAGACTCAGTAGATCAGAGCTTAATGGCTATCAGTCGGGAAATTCAACGTAACCAGGACTGGCTAGAACAGCGCCGGCAGTATTGGCAGCTAGAGGTGCAGATCCGGCAACGATGGCTGGAAGAAGCCCGAGCAGCGTTGGAAGATTGCCAGGGCTCTATCTATGGTGATTATACCTTAGACGGTGACAGATCTTGGTCGGATTGCAGTGGCGAACGGGCAGCAGTAGAGAGCTGTCGCGAGGCATTGAGTGCGGCCGTAGATGAACTGCGCAATGTACGATACTGGCAGGATCAAGTCCAGCAAGCAGTCGATGAGTTCAAATTAGAAGCTCGACGCTTGTCTACGATTCTAGTCAATGACTTGCCCAAGGCTAAGGTTCGACTCGCATACAGTAGTGCAGCGCTCAGGTCTTATGTTGCCGTTAGTTCCTCGTCGGAAGGAGTTAGCCTGCCGTCAGTGTCAATGATCATATCGCCATCACGTGCTCAGACTACCTCTTCAGGGAGATGGGTGAGTCAAGGGATCCAGAACGTGCCACTCGATCAAATCGACGTTGGCGACTCTAATGTGCATGGCCCGCAAGACTTTCTCCGAGTATCATTCGAGGAAATGAAGAATGGCGTGTTAAAACTGGAGAAGGTGGTTCGTCCTGCTGTCCGAGCAGGTGCTGATCGTGAGTACTTCACCAAGATGGACCTGGAGCAAGGCCTGGAAGGCGTCAACAGTTACGCTCGGGTCTATGACTCATTCTACGGCTGCAGGAAACCAATACGACTCGGAAAGATCGGCAGTCGTTATGTGGTGGACCACGGTTATCATCGCTTGTTTGTTGCCCAACAACTCGGTCTCGAGAGCGTTCCCGCTGAAGTGTGGGCACCCATTGATTCCGAGTAGGCGTCGAAGTGCTCTGGAGGAAAGACGTGTCGAGTTTAGGCCAGTCCATCGAAGCATTGAATGTGGCGTGGCAAGTCATGCAACAGCGCTGGAAGTACACGCGGTCCGTTTGGAATGATTCCGTTGCTCGTGACTTCGAGAGAGAATTCTATGCGCCCCTGGCCAGCCAGATAACGCCGACTCAGCGTAAGCTGGATCAGCTTGCAGAGGTAGTTGCACAGGCACAGCGCAGGGTGAGATAAGGAGAGATTTGTGTCTGAACCTACTTTGGTGCAGGAGCAGCGCAAGATCTTGCGTGTTCTCAATAGTGCGATTCTCCAACGCAATCAGGCAGAAACCGATGCCGAGGCTACGCGGAACAGAGCTCAGGATCATGCCTGGACCACAATCGTAACGATTCGCAGCAGTAGATCAGAGGCCCAAACAGTGCTAAAGCAAAAGGGGCTGAAAAAGGGGGTGGAAGAGAGATTGTTGAACTTGCAGGCACAACCTGACTTGGGCGATCCTGGCGCCGATCCGTCTCAAGCGCTGCAACGCTGCAGTGAGCGGGTGGCAAGTGGGCTGGATGGTGTTCGCAAATGGAAGGGGCTTGGATGCACAACCCAGTCATTGATTATTGCTGCCAGTTGGTTTGCGATGCTTCCCGTAGCAACCCTAACCTTTTCACTGATGCAGCTAATACCGGACTGGGATGGGTCCGGTCAGGATACCCCTCTTTCTATTCTGTTGGCAATTGTGCTCATCATCGTTAGTATCTCGCCGCCGGTTGTGTCCATCCTGGCCATCCGAAGGTCAACGAAAGCACGACGGAATAATCTTCAAGGGCTTATGAGATCGCTAGTTCAGGCTGCGGCCGATGCAGAGTATTGGTACGAGCAGATCCTTCTGCAAATCAGAACTCGCCATTTCCAGACAACAGAGAACATCGCCGAGACCTTTAGCCAACATGTTTCCCAAAGTTGGATGCCGATCGCTAGCGGGTATATCGTTGTAGTTGACCAATCTCATCCTTCCTGGCACGATCCGATATGGCAGCAGTGGATGCCTAGCGCTTCAATGCCTGGGAATGTGCGTCTAGGCGCTTTTGTATATCCGCCTTAGCGGGAGAACGAGATATGTGATGAACTCCAATGATCCGATGTAGGAAAGCTACCCTTGGTTTTGGCACCCAAATGGCGCTACGAATAATTCGCTCTAAGTAACTGTCCGAAAATAACTTATCAGTTTGTTGGTCCGGTGTTTAGGTCAGGCGTAATCGTGTAGTTCCAGGTAGGACAGATAGGTCTTCGTCGAAGGTTGATGGAATTGTATTGTTCATCCGAAACCCGCCGCCCTTTTTGAAAGACTTGATCGAGCAGGAATGCTTTGACGGTCAAGCCAGTCTGGGTAGTGGTGTCTCGGATGAAGCTGAGCATGGTTTGCAGGGACTGCAGAGGTTGCCCTGCCCAGTTGATGGTGATCTGACTGAAAAGGCGGTACTCGATCGGGTTGTATTTGGATGCACCAGTAGGGTAATGACAAACCATGATCGAGATGCCCAGTTGGTTGGCGAGTCGCTGAAGTTCATACTTCCAGAGCCAAAAGCGACAGTTGTTGCTGCCGCCAGCGTCGCAGAGGATCAAGAGGGCATCTTCTTGCTGGAAGCGCGGACGACTCGCATCGTTCCACCAGGAACGGATTGCTTCCACAGCGAATTCGGATGTGTTGTGAGAAGTCGAGACATAGACACTGCCCTGATTGTGCATGAGATCATAGATGCCATAGGGTATGGCTACAGCTACCGCATCCTGGCGAAAATCATGGGCATTGACCCGTTCCGGCTGCTGTCGCCAGATGCGACCACGGTTGAAAAAGAGGCCAATCAGTTCCTTGTTCTTGGCATCGACACTGATGACCGGACGTCCTGCGTCAAGAAAGAGCTTCTTGATGCGTTTGATGTATCGGAACTGGCGGTCTCGATCGGGATGCGGCGTGCCGGTCAAGCTTTTGCGATTGGAGACTAAGCCGAACTTGTGCTTCTTCAATAACCGCTTGACCGTAGTCCGACCAATCGTGTCTGCACCCTGATTGAGTTGTTCCGTCAGTCGTCGCAGACTGGGACGCACCCAGCGTTTCAAACTCGTCGGGTCGCCTGCTATATCGTCGGCAACGACCTCTTTCAGCGTATGTTCGATGTCTGGACTTTTTTTTCCACTGGTTTGCGCCCACCGCCAGCCAAACGCACTCGATCCAACGGGCGACTCGCCAGTTCTTCCGCTAACTCTCGCCGTCCTTTGCGAATCGTCATGACATTCATACCCGTGATCTGTGCCATCAACTCGGTGCCACCATGGCCCAGTCGCTCCGCTTCCAAACCTACGTACCACCGCCTTTGCTGTTCATTCAGCCGGCTCAGAAATACGTTCATACGGTGGTGCTGTTCCTTGTCAGGATGCGGTTCACTAGATTGACAATTCTCGCAGTCACACACATGGATCACTCTATGGCTCATGGTCTTGACTCCTTCTTGCGCTTCGCATTGGAGCCATTTTACACCAGATGCCGCGATCTTATTAACGGACAGTTACTAAGCAATACCTTCGCCAATTACGGGCCTCGCGAACCCGGGATTGACGGATGAATAGC
>CAZVGR010000022.1:0-61808 GCA_964626845.1 uncultured Anaerolinea sp. | reverse complement strand
AAGAGAATCTGCCTTCCTTTGCGGCCTTTGCGCTTTTGCGTGCCCCAAAACCGTGAAGCGGATCGCGGGCGCAATACCCGCACGTGGGCGTGCTCGACTCCGCGGAGATTGTAAAGCTTCATGCATCTGAGGTGTCATCATGAGAGTCTTGCCCTTTGTGTTGAGTTTGTTGTTGCTGGCGGCCTGCGCGGCGCCGCCGGCTCCGGACGCGGCCAGCCCGGCTGTCCAGCCGCCGCGCACACTGGTGCTGATGAGCCACGATAGCTTCGCGGTCAGCGAGGATGTGATCCGCCAGTTCGAGGCCGAACACAACGCCACGGTGGAGTTCCTCAAGGCCGGCGACGCGGGCGAGGCGCTGAACAAGGCCTGCCTGAGCAAGTCCAACCCGCTGGCCGACCTCTTCTTCGGCGTGGACAACACCTTCTTCAGCCGCGCCATCGCCTGCGACATCTTCGAGCCCTATGCGTCGCCGGCCCTGGCCAGCATTCCGGCCGACCTGCAGCTCGATCCCCAAAACCGCCTGCTGCCCGTGGACTTCGGCTACGTCAACCTGAACTACGACCGGCGCTGGTTTGAGCAGCAGGGTCTGCCCGCGCCGCAGACGCTGCGCGACCTGGCGCGGCCGGAGTACCGCGGCTTGCTGGTGGCGCCCAACCCGGCCACCTCGTCGCCCGGCCTGGCCTTTCTGCTGACCACCGTAGCAGCCTTCGGCGAGAATGGCGACTACACCTATCTGGACTTTTGGCGCGAGCTGCGGGCCAACGACGTGCGCGTGACCGACGGCTGGAGCGACGCCTATTTCAGCCATTTCACCGTGGGCAGCGGCGGCATGGGCGACCGGCCCCTGGTGGTCAGCTACAGCACCAGCCCCGCGGCCGATGTGTTCTACAGCGAGGGCGCCAAGAGCGAGCCGGACAGCGGCAACATCTCGCCGCCCGGCGAGACCTTCCGCCAGATCGAGTTCGCCGGCATCCTTCGGGGCGCGCAACAGCCCGACCTGGCCCGGGCCTTCGTCGACTTCATGCTGGACACGCCCTTCCAGGAGGACATCCCCTTGCAGATGTTCGTCTACCCGGCCAACAGCCAGGCGGCCCTGCCGGCGCTGTTCACGCAGTTTGCCCCAGTGCCCGTTGAGCCGGCCGCGCTGGACCCGGCCGCCATCGAAGCCAACCGCGAGCGCTGGATCGAGGCGTGGACGCAGACGGTGCTGCGATGAACGATGAATGATGAACGATGAATGGCAGAGAACGTGCCAGATCACAGTTCATCATTCATCGTTCACCTCAAAGGAACTCAGGTGCGACTCAACAGACCCTGGCGCCTGCTCTACGCGCTGCCGCTGGCCTTCCTGGCCGTCTTCTACTTCTACCCGCTGCTCAGCATCCTGGCCCTCAGCCTGGCGCCGGAGGGGCGGCCGGACCTGAGCGGGCTGGAGGCGCTTCTGACGCGGCCCTATCTGGCGCGAGTGCTGTGGTTCACCATCTGGCAGGCGGCGGCCTCTACGGCGCTGACGCTGCTGTTCGGCCTGCCCGCGGCCTACGTTTACGCCCGCTACGACTTCCCGGCCAAGAGCCTGCTGCGCGCGTTGACCACCATCCCCTTCGTCATGCCGACGGTGGTGGTCGGCGCGGCCTTTGTCACCCTGCTGGGGCCGCGCGGGGTGCTGAATGAATGGCTGGCGGCCGCGTTTGGCCTGACCCAGCCGCCCATCGACCTGCTCTACACCGTCTGGATCATCCTGCTGGCCCACGCCTTTTACAACACCACGGTGGTGGTGCGCATCGTGGGCGGCTTCTGGGCCAACCTGGACCCGCGCCTGGGCGAGGCCGCGGCCGTGTTGGGCGCGCCGCGCTGGCGCCGCACCTGGGAGGTGACGCTGCCGCTGCTGCTGCCGTCGATCACGGCCGCCAGCCTGCTGGTTTTCCTCTTCTGCTTCACCAGCTTCGGCGTGATCCTGATCCTGGGCGGGCCGGCCTTCAGCACGCTGGAGGTGGAGATCTACCGCCAGACGGTCAACTTCTTCAACCTGCCGCTGGCCGCGGTGCTGTCGCTGCTGCAACTGGCCATCACCTTCGTGGTCATGGCTGTCTACACCCGCATGCAGGCGCGGGCCGCGCTGCCCCTCAACCTGCGGCCGCAGTCGATGACCGTGCGCCGGCCAGCCAACTGGCGGGAGTGGCTGGTGGTGGGCGGGGTCAACACGGCGCTGGTGCTCTTCCTGCTGACGCCGCTGCTGGCGCTGGCCGTGCGTTCGCTGACGCTGGGCGAGGGGCCGCCCACGCTGCGCTACTACCAGGCGCTGGCCAGCAGCCCCACCCAGAGCATCTTCTTTGTGCCGCCAGTGGAGGCCATTCGCAACTCGCTGGCCTTCAGCCTGGCGGCCGTGGCGCTGTCGTTGGGGCTGGGGCTGATCTCGGCTTACATGCTGGCGGCAACCGGTCCTGGCGGCCGGCAAAGCCGGCTGGCCCGCTGGCTGGACCCGGTTTTCCTGCTGCCGCTGGGCACCTCGGCCGTGACGTTGGGCTTCGGCTACATCGTGGCGCTGGACGAGCCGCCGCTCAACCTGCGCACCTCGCTGGCCTTGATCCCGCTGGCCTACACCCTGCTGGCCATGCCCTTCGTAGTGCGCTCGATCCTGCCGGTGCTGCGCGGCCTGAACCCGCGGCTGCGCGAGAGCGCGGCGGTGCTGGGCGCGTCGCCGGCCCAGGTGCTGCGCGAGATCGACCTGCCCATCATCGGCCGGGCGGTGCTGGTGGCGGCCGTCTTCGCCTTTACCATCAGCCTGGGCGAGTTCGGCGCCACGCTGCTGCTCTACCAGCCGCGCTACCCCACCATGTCGGTAGTCATCTACCGCGGCCTGAGCCAGCCGGGCCTGGTCAACTACGGCCAGGCGCTGGCCATGAGCACGCTGCTGATGGGCGTCTGCCTGGCCGGGCTGCTGCTGATCGAGCGAGTGCGGGTCGGCGACTCGGGAGAGTTTTGATGCTAGACGTTCGCGATGTCTGCAAATCGTTTGGCGCGACACCGGTGCTGCACCAGGTCGCGTTCGATGTTGGGCGCGGGGAGATCGTCTGCCTGCTGGGGCCATCGGGCTGTGGCAAGACGACTTTGCTGCGCATCATCGCGGGGCTGGAGCAGGCCGACGCCGGTCAGGTGCTGTTGGCCGGCCGCGACCTGGCCAGCACGCCCGTGCATCGGCGCGGCTTCGGTCTGATGTTCCAGGACTACGTTCTTTTTCCCCATCGCAACGTCTACGACAACGTGGCCTTTGGCCTGCGCATGGCCGGCCTGAGCAAGGATGCCGTCCGGCATCGCGTAGCCGAGATGCTGGATTTGGTAGATCTGGCCGGCTATGATGCGCGGCGCGTCCACGAGCTGTCGGGCGGTCAGCAGCAGCGGGTGGCCCTGGCGCGCAGCCTGGCGCCCCGGCCGGCCCTGCTGCTGCTGGACGAGCCGTTAGGCTCGCTGGACCGCACCCTGCGTGAGGACCTGCTGGGCGAGCTGCGCCGCATCCTCAAGCAGGCGCCGGTCGGGCCGGGCGAGCCGGCCGGCATCACCTCGATCTACGTTACCCACGACCAGCAGGAGGCTTTCGCCATCGCCGACCGGGTGGTGATCATGAATGCCGGGCGCATCGAGCAGGTGGGGCCGCCGCTGGCCGTCTACCACCAGCCGGCCAACCCCTTCGTCGCTCGCTTCCTGGGTATGCAGAATCTCTTGCCAGGACGGGTGACGGCTGTACTGCCCGACCTGCTGGTGGCCACGCCTCTGGGCGTGCTGCGCTGCACGCCTGGCGCAACCAACCCGGCGCCGGGGGATGCCGTCACCGTGCTGGTGCGGCCCGACGCAGCCCGCCTGGCCGCCAGCGCAGGCGGGCCGCAGGAAAACGCGGCGGCCGGCCAACTGCTCGACGTTTCCTTCCGCGGCAGCCAGGTCAAAGTGACAGTGGGCTACGGCGCTGACGGACGGCTGGTGTTCGATCTGCCCGGTTCAACGGCGAGTGAGTTGCCCCAGCCCGGCCAGCCGGTGCAGTTGGCGTTGTCGCGGGAAGGGGTCAGCGTGCTGTGACGGCTGAAAGATGCGAACATCTTGGGTCACTACTCAGGTGCCGGGCACTTGCAGCCCAGGATCGGCTGAATTCGGCTGGCAGACTTCGTAATTAGGCGCAAAGTCAAGTGCCCGGCACCTATGGCTGAGTAGTAACCATCTCGGGAAAGTCGGCATCTCCTGGTAACGAACGCACGTTCTAGTAAATTTGACAGCCAAAGCTAACAGGCATATACTACCTGTTGCGATTCACAGCGCAGCGGTCTGGATCACTGGCGCACAACTAACTGGATTTGTCACAGAAAGCAAGGCCGTTGCGGTAAGCTCCCCTCTGAGCGACCGCCGCAACCCATCGCCGCCCGACAACTTACCCCGGCAGAATTTGTGCGTGTTGGCCCCGCTGCTCATTCTATCAATATGAAGGAGCCGTGTGATGTTCAGTAAAACTATCGTCGTGGGGCACCTGGGCCGGGACCCGGAATTGCGCTTCACCCCCAGCGGCCAGCAGGTTTGTTCCTTTTCTGTCGCCACCAACCGCAGTTGGACCGATCAGAGCGGCCAGCAGCAAGATAAAACCACCTGGTTCCGCGTCACTGCCTGGGGCAAGCTGGCCGAACTGTGCCAGCAGTACCTGACCAAAGGACGTATGGTGTTGGTCGAGGGCGAAGTGGACGCCTCGGCCTGGACCGGCCAGACCGGCGAGCCGCGCGCCAGCCTGGAGCTGACTGCGCGCAATGTGCGCTTTTTGGGCGGCCGCGACATGATGGGTGGTCCGATGGCTGCCCGGCCGGGGGGCAGCTCCGCAGAGGTATCTACCATGGAGGAAGAGGATATTCCTTTCTGATCTGGCCCAGGCCAGCCAGCCGGATAAAAGCTCGCCGGTTTGCTTGCGAGGACTGGCCCCTGTCGTCTTCTGCGCGTGATTTTTGCAAAAGCCGTGAAAACGGCTGTCTTGTGCTTGACGCTGGTCTTCAGTTGTGGTAAGATCGAGACATAACGTTTTTGTCTGAGCGACTGGGGCAATCCATATGGCCGCCCCCACGCTCAGGAAGCGCCATACTCGGGCCAGGAGTGCTCTATGAACCGCAACACACATCGATTGGCCTTGGTGGTTTTATTGTTGCTTGCTGTGATGATTTTCTCGGCTTGTCAGCGCGAGCGACCGGCTGCTCAGCAGGAGGAATGGACGACGCCCGCCACCGCACCTGTGGAAGCGCCCAACGCCATGGACGCTGTATCGCCTGTTGTGACTGCAGTGACGACAGGATCTGGCTTGCCTGCACCCAGCGGCTTTGTCACCGGCACTTTGCCGACGCCTGCCGCCCCCGCGACATTAACAACACCGGCCGCGACCGGGGCCATCACCCAGGTGGGCGCAACCTATGGCTATGTCGTTGCAGCCGGCGACACCTTGTTCTCCATCGCCCTGGTCAACAATACCGATGTTGAGACGATTCGTCGCTTGAACAATCTGCCCGATGACACCATTCAGGTAGGGCAGGTGCTGATCGTGCCTGGCACCGGCGCGCCGGCCAGCCAAACAGACCAGGATGGGGCAACGCCTCAGGCTGAAGCAACGCCGGCTACTGTTACATACACTGTGGGCGTTGGCGACAATCTTAGCAGCATCGCTGCCCAGTTTGACGTACCCTGGCAGGATATCGCGGCCGCTAACAATATCGCCGCCCCTTACACCATCTATCGCGGTCAAAGGTTGGTGATCCCTGGCGTGTCGCCAACGCCAGCCCCAACAGCCGAGGTCAGAAAGCACGTGGTGCAGTCAGGCGATACGCTGCTGGGGATTGCTCTGCAATATGACACGACGACGCAGGCGATCATGGAAGCCAACAATCTCTCCGATCCCAACTTCTTGCGGGTCGGCCAGGAGCTGGTGATCCCCTGATAGCCAGCCTGTGCAGCTAAAAGCCCCGGCCTGATCAGGCCGGGGCTTTTGATTCTGGCGGCAGCGTCAAATCGTTGCTACTTAGGTGCCGGGCACTTGCAGCTCAAGTGCCCGGCACCTGTGGCTGAGTAGTAACGTCAGATCGATCTAGCAGGGGATGTCAGCGCGCAGAGCAGGAGGGCCGCCGATGCCGACCAACAACAGATCAACGACCTGTTCTAACCGCTCACCCAGATCGAACGCAAAATCCTCCTGGCACCAGATGACTAACTGCTGGTAGTAGAGGCCCTCCAGCATCTGCGCCACCAACTGAGGATCGACGGCAGGATGGATTTCGCCGGTGCGTTGAGCCCGGCTGATCAACAGAACGACCAATCCCTGGAGACTAAAGCGACCGCCAGCCGCCGGCGCCAGGTGAGAGATCTTCATCGCCTTCTCCACCGCCAGATGCACCAGGTCTTTGTCCTCTTCCAGGTTGTTAGCCAGCGCATGTAGCACTGTCTTCAGGGCGACAATGGCGCTGCGCTCCTGAGAGACCTGTTTGCCGGTGCCGTTGCTCATGGCGGCCCCCAGCCTGGTCATATGGCGTTCGCCGATGTAGAGCAGCACATCCTCTTTGGTGGGAAAATAGTTAAAGAAGGTTCCCTTGGCCACGCCGGCCGCTTGTGTAATCTCCTCCACGCGCGTTTCATCGAAGCCTTGCTGCCGGAAAAGCGTCACTGCGGCTGTGTATAGATTTTCCTTGCGCAACTCTTTGTTGTGAGCGCGCTTGCTCCACGTTTTATGCTGGGCTGGCCGGCCAGCCGTTCTTGTTGCAACAGATGTTGTAGGCATAGGGATTTCGTTGCTGACAATGGGTTGGTTGATCATAGGCTTTCAATCCTTAAAGACGACCCAGGTCAGAAAATGACACGCTCGAAAACGACCAATTTTTCAACTTCCATCACTACTCAGGCCCAGGTGCCGGGCACTTGCAGTTGCGCCTGCTAACGAAATCTCTGGAGCCGATTTTGGCCGCCAATGAACTGCAAGTGCCCGGCACCTGAGTAGCTACCAACTTCCATTGCAACGCAGACAAACGGCACGCACGGGACGGCGTGTCCGTCAATAAATAGACCGCGAAACAGTCCAGGGATAAGAGCCTGTGGGGAGCAACGAAGCAGCGACTAGAATCTCACCAAAAGTATAGCATACTTCGACAGGTGAAACAAGGCCCCCAGTGCTTTTTCTTAGGCAAAGTGAAATCGTTTGGTAGCAAACTTACACTGCCGCCGCCCCCCCCATCCATTGGCCGGCGTCAAGGGGGTTACAGATCAAAACACTGACTGAGCTCTGGGATTTCAACCGACCGAAAACCTTCCCCGACCAGCAGCGCGCTCAGCCCCTGCGCTGACTCTTTTTCGCCGTGTACCAGGAAGACACTTTGCAGCCGCTGACGATCAAAGTTAGCGATCCATGACCGCAGTTCGTCGCGGTCGGCGTGGGCGCTGTAGCCCTCCAGGCGCGCGACCCTGGCGCGCACGTCATATTCCTCGCCAAAAATACGCACGCGCCGGTTACCATCCAGAATGCGGCGGCCCAGGGTGTTTTCTGCCTGAAAGCCCGAGAAGAGGATGGTGTTGTCGTCGTCCTCGATGTTGTTTTTTAGGTGGTGAAGAATACGGCCCGACTCGCACATGCCTGAGGCGCTGATGATCACAGCCGAGTCGCGCAGGAAATTCAAACGCTTGGAATCCTCCACTTCACGCACGTAAGTCAGGCGGCGGAAGCCAAAGGGGTTGCGATCCTCACTGAGCAGAGCCAGGGTTTCTTCATCATAGCACTCAGGATGGGCGCGGAAGACCTCGGTGACGTTGACGGCCAGCGGGCTATCCACGTAGATATCCAGGCTTGGAATTTTTTGCGCCTCGCTGAGCTGGTTCAAGGCATAGACCAGTTCCTGCGTGCGCCCCACCGCAAAGGCTGGGATGATCACCTTGCCGCGCCGCTTGTGGGTGTCGATGATCACCTGACGCAGCACCTGGCGAGCCTCATCGCGCGTCTCGTGCCGGCGATTGCCGTAAGTGCTCTCCATAATCAAGAAATCGGCGTCGCCAACGGGCTCCGGATCGCGCAGGATGGCCATGTCCTGGCGTCCCAGATCGCCGGAGAAAACCAAACGGCGCTGCTGCCCCCGTTCGACGATATCCAGCACTACAATCGCCGAGCCTAAGATGTGGCCTGCGTCGAAAAAGGTGGCAGTGACGCCGGCGCAGGGCGAGAACGAGCGATGATAGTTGATGCTGATGAATTGCTTGATGGCCTCCAGCGCGTCCTGTTTGGTGTAGAGCGGCTCTACCGGCGGCAGTCCTGCGCGCGCACGTTTGCGGTTGACATAGATGCTGTCCTGCTCCTGGATGTAGCCGCTGTCTTGCAGCATGGCCACGCACAGATCCCGCGTCGCTGGCGTGCTCCAAATGGAACCGCCGAAGCCTTGCTTGACCAGATTGGGCAGGTTGCCAGAGTGATCGATGTGGGCGTGTGATAGAATCACTACGTCAATCGAGGCTGGATCAAAGGGCAGGTTCAGGTTGCGCTCGTAGCTCAGGCTGCGTGTTCCCTGATAGAGTCCACAGTCCAGCAGAATGCGCTGGCCGTTGACCTCAATCAGGTGCATCGATCCGGTAACGGTTTGGGCGGCGCCCCAAAAGGTGAGTTGCATGGTGTTCTCGCTGCGGGTAGGATAAAGAGGCTGTGCGGCGCAGATGCAGGCGCCAGCGTCCGTTGCAAGCCTGGCTAGCGCTGACCTTCAGGAGGGAGCAGAGCGCGCCAGCAGGCGCAGGATCGCTTCGCCGTACTCGCTTAACTTCCACGGCCCCATGGCCTGGGTGGCTGCCAGCGCCTCAATGGTGGCCGGCGCTTGGCGGGCAATCGTCATCAGTTGGTCGTTGGTCAGGATCACGTCGGGATCGACGCCGCGCTGGCGGGCTTGTTCAGTACGCCAGGAACGCAGCGCGTCGAAGCGCTCACTGGTCTTGGGGTCTGGACGGCCAAAGCCATTGCCATTGGTGCGCTTGGGGGGCGCGGGCGCCGGCATCTGACGACCGCGGGCCACAGCCTGCAGAATCGCCGCGCCATAGCGTCGTGTCTGGCCGCTGGTCATGCCCCCCACACGCCGCAGACTATCCTGGCTGGCTGGCTGTTGCCGGCTAATGCCCACCAGCGTGCGCTGATCGATCACCTTGAAGGGGGGGCGGTCTTCCTTGCGGGCCTGCTGCTCGCGCCAGAGATAGAGCTGTTGCAGGACAGCCAGCCCTGACGGAGATAGATCGCGCGCGCCGGGCAGGCCCCAAAAGCCATCGGCGTCGAAGGGCTTCTCGATCCACTCCACCAGGGGCAGACGGGCAAAGCTCTCCTGCGCCTCTTGCCAGCGGTTCCTGGCCCGCAGCTCAGCCTCCTGCTGATCGCGCAGCGGCAGAAGATAGTGCGTGTCCAATTGGGCATAGGCCAGCAGTTCTGTGTCCAGCGGACGCCGGCCCCAGTCCGCCCGCTGCAGGCTCTTGTTGAGATGAATGTTGTACCTGCTGGCCAGAATCGCGGCCAGCCCGGCCTGCGGCCACCCCAGAATGCGGGCTGCCAGCATGGTATCAAAGATGTTGGCGAAGGTGAAGCCGTAGTCGCGCTTGAGGCCAAGAATGTCGTTCTCGGCCGCGTGGAAGATCTTTTGGCAGGCTGGATCGGCAAAAAGCGGGCCCAGCGGCGCCAAATCCACTGCCAGCGGGTCGATCACGTAATCATGAGAAGCCAGCGAGATTTGCAACAAACAAACGCGATGAAAGTAAGCGAACAAGCTGTTGGACTCGGTGTCCACGCTGATCACCGAGACTTGCCGGGCCGCCTGAAGCAGATCGGCAAGCGCGTCGGCTGTGTTGACCAGAATGGGAGGCTGGGGGCGTGAAGGCCCGCGCTCGCTGCCTTTGACTGCCTGGCTGGATGTTTTGCTCATGATAAAAACGACTGAACGCTGTGTATCGGGACGCGGCCAGCGCTCAGATAATGCCCTTCTTGCGGAAATAGTACAACATGCCGCCCGCTACCAGGCCCATGAAGCCCATGACAACAAAGAAACCATAAAATGTGTCTGCGGCCGGCAGCCACTCCAGATTCATGCCATAAACGCCGGTGATTAGCGTCAGAGGCAGCATCACCACTGAGATTACGGTTAGAATCCGCATCACGTCGTTGATGCGGTAGGAGGTGACCGAGTCCGAGGTCTCGCTCAGCCCTTCGATCACCTCGCGGTAGTCCTCCAGGATATCCCAGGCGCGCGAAAAACCGTCGGCAATGTCACCAAAATAGACGTCCAATTCCTCCTGGATGAACGCACGTTCTTTGCGCTCCAGGTTGCTGACGATCGAGATCTGCGGCTTGACGACGCGACGCAGGGCGATGATATCGCGGCGCACCAGCGAGATCTCCTGGACGATCTGGCGCATGTTCTCACGGAACATATCCTCTTCAATGCCGCGTATCTTGCTGTCCAGCTTGCGCAGCATGGCGAAGTTGTAGTCTACCATGACGTCCAGGATGGTGTACAGCAGCCGGCCTGCGCCCCGCCCCATCTGCTTGCCGCGTGCCATGCCATCGTTCTGGCATGCGGCGAACAGGGTGTTGAGCGACTTCAACCGTCCATCATGGATGGTGATCAGGAAGCCCGCGCCGATGAAAAAGTCCACCTCGCTGGAGCGCGTGACCTGGCGCTGCTCATCGTAGACAGGAAAGTGCATCACGATAAACAGGTAGTCATCATACTCGTCAATTTTGGGGCGTTCGATCTGGCTGAGGACGTCTTCCAGGTCCAGAGGGTGGAAGGGGTAGTGCTTACGCAGATAAGCTACATCCTCTGGCGTGGGATTCTCGATGTTGACCCAGGTCAGACGCTGATGGGTGATGGCTGCAACACTCATAGGGGTCTTTCTGTGTGTTCATAACGAAGAGGCGCCGGTTGCTTGTACGGCGTTATGCGCTGCTCAGCCTGACAACGGTCAACCCGATTGATTGCGTCTATGAGAGCAAGGTCTATTATGCCCGGAAACGGAACAGATGTCAATTGAAGCGGATTGTTTGACTTCTATCCACCATCGCGCTATAATCCTGACGCCGCAGTCGTGTCGTCAGATTGCGTTCCACAGCTTTGCTGACGCCGTCACAGCGACCGAAGGATGACGTGTGCTCCCCCACCCGCCAGCCTCCGATAGCTCCCCCCATCCTCGTCGCTTGCTGCGCTGTTCGTCCTACCGCACAGGCGACTCCGCGTTAGGACAGGCACCGTTGAATACCCGGCTGTTTCGTCCCCCATCCATTTCCATATTTGCAGGGAGGTATTAATTCGCCATGTCCGAAATGGGACTCACTTCGTTCGAGACCATCGCCGTCTGGCTGGTTCTCGCCGTCGCCATCATCGGCCTCCTTTACGCCATGTTTTTGCGCCGCCAGGTTTTGGCGAATCCCAAAGGCACGGCCAAGATGATCGAGGTCTGGGATGCCATCCGCATTGGGGCTGACGCCTATCTAACGCGCCAGCTCCGCACCATTCTCCCCTTCATCGTCGTGCTCACGATCCTGATGTTCCTCAGCGTCTACATCGTCGATCCCACGCCGGAGGCCATCGAGCGTTTTGCTGCCTTGTCCACCCAGCAGTTGCAGATCGTCGTTGGCTTAGGCCGGGCCGGCGCCTTTGTCATGGGCGCAGTGTTCAGCCTGATCGTCGGCCAGGTGGGTATGCGCATGGCGGTGCAGGCCAACGTGCGCGTGGCTGAGGCCGCCCGCAGCAGCTTCAACGGCGCCCTGAAGATCGCCTACCGGGCCGGCACCGTCACCGGCATGTTGACCGACGGCCTGGGCCTCTTCGGCGGCACCATCATCTTCATCATCTTCGGCGTGGCCGCGCCCGATGCGCTGCTGGGCTTCGGCTTCGGCGGCACGCTGCTGGCGCTCTTCATGCGCGTGGGCGGCGGCATCTACACCAAAGCGGCCGACGTGGGCGCCGACCTGGTAGGCAAGGTCGAGCAGGACATGCCCGAGGACGACCCCCGCAACGCAGCTGTGATCGCCGACCTGGTGGGCGACAACGTGGGCGACTGCGCCGGCATGGCCGCCGACATCTTCGAGAGCTACGAGGTCACTATCGTCTCGGCCCTGATCCTGGCCCTGGCTCTGCGCCATATCACCGGCAACAACGAGTGGCTGATCTATCCTCTACTGGTGCGCGGCATCGGCGTGCTCTCCTCAATCTTTGGCACTTATCTGGTCAAAACCGAGCCTGGCCTTTCGGGCGACGCCATGAAGGCCATCTTCAAAGGCTTCCTGACCTCAGCTGCCATCTCCGTGGTGCTGTTCTTCTTCGTGGCGCTGTTCTACATGCGCGAGGTGCCGGGCGGCTGGTGGCGTCCCTTCCTGGCGACGGCCGTTGGCGTGCTGCTGGCCATCCTGATCGACCGGGTCACTGACTACTTCACCGGTACCCACGGCGATCCCGTGCAGGAGATCAAGAAGGGCCACGACACCGGCCCGGCCACCACCATCCTGTCCGGCCTGAGCGTCGGCATGGAGTCGGCCGTTTGGGGTACCCTGATTATCGCCGGCACCATCCTGGCCTCGATCTTCATCTATCAAGGGGTGAGCGCTGACCCGGTGGAGCAGTTCGCCTACATCCTCTACGGCGTGGCCCTGGCCGGCATCGGTATGTTGACCCTCACCGGCAACAACGTGGCTATGGACTCCTTCGGCCCCATCTCCGACAACGCCAACGGCATCGGTGAGATGGCCGGCCTGGAAGACAGCGCACGCCAGATCATGGCCGACCTGGACGCGGTGGGCAACACCACCAAGGCCATCACCAAGGGCATCGCCATCGGCTCGGCCGTGATCGCGGCTGTAGCTCTCTTTGGCTCGTTCATCACCGACGTGGCGCGCATCGACCCGGTGGCGCTGGCTCAGGGCATCCGCGTCTCATGGCCGATTGTCTTCGTGGGCTTCCTGATCGGCGGCACGATCCCCTGGATGTTCTCCAGCCTGGCCATCAAGGCGGTGTCCCGCACCGCGGCCGACATCGTGCTGGAGGTACGCCGCCAGTTCCGTGTGCCCGGCGTGATGGAGGGCACGGTCAAGCCCGACTACGCCCGGCCGGTGGCTATCACCACCATCGCCGCGCAGAAGGAGCTGGTCAACCTGGCCTGGCTGGCCGTGGCTGCGCCGATCGCCGTGGGGCTGGCCTTGCAAGTCGAGGCGCTGGGCGGCTTCCTGGCCGGCGTGATCCTCTCCGGCCAACTGCTGGCGGTGTTCATGTCCAACGCCGGCGGCGCCTGGGACAACGCCAAGAAGATCGTCGAGGACGAGCCGCGCGACCTGGAGCACAACCTGGGCAAGGGCTCGGAGCGGCATAAGGCCAGCGTGGTGGGCGACACCGTGGGCGACCCGCTCAAGGACACGGCCGGCCCTGCTCTCAACCCGATGATCAAGGTCATCAACCTGATCAGCCTGATCGTGGCTCCGATCATCGTCACCTACAAGGACGACGTGCTTGTGAGCATCGTCGTGTCGCTGCTGCTGCTGGCCTCCATGGGCTACGTGATCCGCCGCAGCAAGCGGGCGCCAGCCTCTATGGTGTAATGACCACTGCCTACTGCTACGACCCCTTCAACTTGCGCCACCACCTGTCCGGCCACCCGGAGAACCGGGAGCGGCTGCGCAGCACGTGGCAGCTGTTGCAAGGCGATGGCATACTGGCGTCGCTGGCGGAGAGGCCCTCTGTCCCCGCCAGCGACGCGCAGTTGTTGCGCGTGCATAGCCGGCGCCACCTGTCCACAGTGGCGCTGGCTGCACAGCGCAACGCTCACCTGGACGCCGACACCTACGTGGGCAGCGACTCGGAGCAGGCCGCGCGGCTGGCGGCCGGCGGGCTGTGCAACGTGGTCGGCGCGGTGTTGACCGGCCAGGCGGCCAACGGCTTCGCCCTGGTGCGGCCGCCCGGCCATCATGCCACCCCTGACCGCGGCATGGGCTTCTGCCTCTACAACAACGTGGCCGTGGCCGCCCGCGCTGCGCAGGCTGAGCATGGCCTGGAACGGGTGCTGATCGTCGACTTCGACGTGCATCACGGCAACGGCACGCAGGACGTTTTCTACGAGGAGGGCAGCGTGCTCTTCTTCAGCACGCACCAGTATCCCTACTATCCCGGCACCGGTCACTGGCGGGAGACGGGCCGCGGGCCCGGCGCGGGCGCGACGATCAACGTGCCCTTCCCGGCCGGCGTGGGCGACAACGGCTACGCCGCAGCCTTCGATCAGGTGTTGGCGCCCCTGGCCCGCCGCTTCCAGCCGCAGTTGATCCTGGTCTCGGCCGGCTACGACGCGCACTGGAACGACCCGCTGGCCAGCATGCAGTTGAGCATACGCGGCTACGCGGCGCTGGTCCAGCGGCTGCTGGCGCTGGCTGGCGAGCTGTGCCAGGGCAAGATCGTCTTCACCCTGGAGGGGGGCTATCACCTGGAGGTGCTGGCCCACGCCGTGCTCAACACCCTGCGCCAGCTCAGCGGCCATAGCCAGGCGATCGACGACCCGCTGGGGCCTTGCCCGTGGGACGAACGGGACGCCGGCGCGCTGTTGGCCCAGGTGCGCCAGGTACATGGCCTGTAGCGCTGGTGGTCAAGACCCTTCGGGTTTCCGTGCGTTAACGGCGACACGTGATCGACAAGACGGCTGCGCTTGCGCCGTCTCGTGGTCGACAACAGAAACCCGAAGGGTCTCCGGTCAACCAGCCTTGAAGGTCTCCCAAATCTTTGCGGCAGCGTAGGGGCGTGCTACAATAGCTGCTGGCTGATAGCAGCCAACAGACACAAACCCCAAAGGAGCAGAGGCAACCCATGGAACGCACACTTGTTATCATTAAACCTGACGCCGTGCAGCGCGGCCTGATCGGCGAGATCGTCACGCGGCTGGAGCGCCGCGGCCTGCGCATCGCCGGCATGAAGTTGATCCAGGTCAGCGACGAGCTGGCCCGCAAGCACTATGCTGTTCACGACGGCAAGCCCTTCTTCCCCGGCCTGATCAAGTTCATCACTTCCGGCCCGGTGGTGGTGATGGCGCTGGAGGGCAAGGATGCCATCGCCGTCACCCGCGCCACCATGGGCGCCACGGCCCCTGGCAAGGCCGCCCCCGGCACCATCCGCGCCGACTTCGCCATGGACATCGGCTACAACCTGGTGCATGGCTCCGACGGCGCCGAGACCGCCGCGCAGGAGCTGGCGCTGTGGTTCGCCGAAGATGAACTGGTCAGCTACCAGCGGGTGATCGATGGATGGATTTACGAGTAAGAAGTTGCAAGTGGCAGGTTGCAGGTTGCAGGTGGCAAGTTGCAAGTTGCAGGTGGCAGGTAAGCAGACGGCAGGGGTGGGAGAAATACGCGAATCAGAACGGGTGCGCATTGGATGCGCACCCGTTTTTTTCAGCCTCAACCCACAGCTCTCGCCTACCAGGCTGCCGTGCAACTTGCAACCTGCCACTTGCAACCTGCTACTGAATCTTCAACACCACCGGCGCTTCTTTCCACAGTTGTTCCAGGTTGTAAAAGCTGCGCGTCGATGCGTCGAAGACGTGTACCACCACATCGGCGTAGTCCAGCAAAGTCCAGCCCGCGCTCGGATCACCCTCGGCGGGGTGCAGAGGCAGCAGGCCATCTTTTTTCAGCTCCATAGCCATGGAATCCAGAATCGCCGCGGTCTGACGGCTGCTCTCGGACGTGCAGATGACGAAATAATCTGCCAACATGGAAACCTCGCGCAGGTCGAGCAGGGTGATGTCTACGGCCTGCTTCTCCTCAGCCAGGTCGACAATTTTGTGCGCCAAATCTGTGGGGTTCAGTTTTGTTTCTCCTGCGGGGCGCATCGGCGCTTGGCCCGACGCCTCGCTGATGGGTTCAGTTGGTGTTGTCATTGGCTGCATTTTAGCACATTCCGCCTGTTTGGACAAGGCCCATCATGGCGGGCAAACAATGTCCAGCGGCGATTGGATGGCCAGCCCCCAGCGGAGGGCCAGGGGCGGCTCGGCCACAGGCTGCGGCGCAGCGCTTGGTTGGTACAGGGTCAAGGCCACATCGCGCCAGACGAAGCTGCCAGCGACCACGTGCTGGCTGGCAAAGGCCTGCGGCAGGGTCTGCCGCCAATCGCGGTATGGGCTCAGGCTGTTCACTAACCACACGCGCTGGCTGGCGGCCGCCTGGCCCAGCGCATCCTGGCCACGCGCGCGCAGCGGCTGCCACGGCGCCTGGTCCTGCCAATAGTAGTTGAAGGCCATAGCATCCAGCTCGTCCACCCACAGCGCATCGCCGTCCTCCAGCTCGACGGCCAGGGTCGAAACCACCTCTCGCCAGGCCGGCTGCGGCGCTGACAGCAACATCAAGAGGCTCAAGGCCAACAGCACACTGACCGCAACGTAGCCAGCGCCGCGGCGCAGCCGGCTGGCGCGGCCGGCGTCGTTGCGCACATGGAGCAGCGCCCAGGCTGCCGCAATGGACACATAGGGCAGCAGCGCGTTCAGATGGCGTTTGACGGTGTAGAGTCGGGGCAGCGCGCCCAGAACGGCCAATGCGACCACCAACGCCAGCAGCGCGGCCGCCAGCCAGGGGCTGTGCAGCCAGCGCCGCGCCCGTTGGCTGTGGCGCAGGGTCAGCGCCGCGGCCAGCCCCAGCCCGACAGCGCCCAGCCCAGCCACCACGATCGCTCGTTGAGCCGTCTGGGGCGTCCAGCCGTCCAGCCCGATCCGCTGCGCCTGTACAGCCAGAAATATCGGCTGATAGGACATCTGGGCCAGCGCGGCCGGCTGGGCCGAGCCCAGCCACCACAGGGCGAAGGGCGCCAGCAGTGCGACTTGCAGCGCCAGCCAGCGCCAGGCGCTGCGCGGTTGATCAGTGGCAACGGGCCGCCAGGGCCATCCGCTCAAGAAGAAAAGGTTGAGACCGAATAAAATGACCAGCGCGCCGTACTCAGCCGCCAGCGCCAGCCAGCCGGCCAGCAGAAATCCGGCTGCGCCCCAGCCTGTGGGACGCAGCCGCCAGCGCAGGCCGGCCCAAACCATGAGCAAAGACAGCAGCGCCAGCAAGGCATACGCGCGCGCCTCCTGGCTGTACCAGACGGCCAGCGGGGCAACGGCCATCAGCGCTGCAGCTAACAGCGCAACATGCCCCGGCCAGCGCTGCTCAGGCTGGGCTAATGGCCCTGCGGCTGCCCGGCCAACAGCCCACGTCAGCGGCACAGCCAGCGCGCCGGCCAGCGCCGACGGCAAGCGCAGCCACGCCTCTCCCTGGCCGAAAGCAATCGCCCCTCGCAGCAGCACATAGTAACCCGGCGGGTGAGGGTCGCACAACGACCAGAGCAAGGTTGACAGCGGCAGTTGGGCATAGTAGAGGCTGCTGGCTTCGTCAGGCAGCAGCGCGCGGCTGTCGATGGCCCACAGACGCAAAGCCAGCGCGGCCAGCGTCAGCAAGCCAAGCCAGAGGGCGTCCATTCAGGCCTCAGATCGCTCTGCGCGGCCGGTACATAGTTGGCTGGATGCGGCGGCTGCCAGGCCAAGCAAGGCGAACAGGAGCGCATAGCCGCGCGGCGCCACAAGCACGGCGTCCACCATGCCATGCACCGCAAAGGCCAGCAAGCTGCCAAACAGGCCGATGACCAAGGCTGTCAGCGGCCGGTCGGCGAGGTGGGTCGATTTCGGTCGGGTCGCAGCCACCATGCTGGCGCCGCTTCCCAAGATCAGGGCGACCAGCGCGACCAGCCCCAGCACGCCAAAATCGACGGCTGCCTGCAAGTAGAGATTGTGCGCGTGCTGAAAGCCTCCCAATAGCCCGGTGAAAAAGGGAGGATAGAGCACCATGACCATCTGCTCAAACTGGCCCGGACCTGCACCGGCCAGCCCAAAATCCTGTAGCATGGTCAGCGTTCGTAGCCACAGGTCCAGCCGGCTGGGCAGGGTGTTGATGGTGGCGCCGATCTCTTCGCCCGCTGGCTGAGGGAAAAGCAGATTTTGCAGCCCGTCGGGGCCGAGCGCCAGGGCAGCGACGGCAGCCAGCGCGGCTGCTGCCAGCACCACGATCCACCAGCGGCGATAGCGCAGCAGGGGCATGACCAGAAGCGCCAGCGCCACTCCCAGCCAGGCCCCGCGCGACTGGCTTAGCAGCAAGGCCAGCGCCGTCAGAAGAGCCGTCGCTGCCGCCAGTCCCTGCATGCGCCGGTCGCCCGACCACAGCAGCAGAGCAATGGCTGGCAGCAGCAGCCAGGCCATGGCCCCGCCGCTCAGATTGGGATGGATGCCTTGCGTTCGCCAGGGCAAGCGCAGCGTGGGCAAGAGATCGTAGAGGGTGTCGGGCAGCCAGGCTAATTTGGCCGTAGCCCAGTTGGTGCCCAGCAGCACCACGGCCGCCAGGCCAAGCGACGCCAACAGCAACAGCCAGGGCAGGGCACGCGTCCAGCGCGAGCCAGCCAGGCCGGCCAGGCCGTAGAAGAGGGCGAAGCCTGCGATCACTTTGTAGATCACCGGCCAGCTCACCGATTGATCTGTGCTGGCCCACAGGCCCAGCGGCAGCAGCAACAGCAGCAACACGTTGGGCCAATCGACAGCGGTGTGGGGCAGCCAGGAACGTGTCAGCAGGCCGCGGATCACAAAGGCTGCCAACAGCGCCGCTACGGCGATGGTCAACAGCCCCTGCGGCAGGTTGACGGCGAACAACAAAGGCACAGCCAGCACGCAGCACGCCGACAAGAAGGCGAGGGCCAGCCGGTCGGATCGTCTTGGGCTGCGCTCAATCTGGTCAGATGGGCTGTGGCTGGTTTGGGTGGCAGGTGATGAGTCAGACTGGATCATAGGCGTGGTCATTATAAGCCGGGCGGCGTTGAGCCGCAAACCTGAGCGACAACGCTTGCTGCCTGGCGCTGTTATGGATAGCTTTTGTCACTACTCAGCCATAGGCGCCGGGCACTTGCCTTTGCACCTCCAGCGACGCCTGTCGAGCCGATTTCAGCCGTCCACGGTGTGCAAGTGCCCGGCGCCTGAGTAGTAACAGCTTTTTTTGTTTGACACTGTACCCCGGATGTGTTATAGTTGCGCCGTTGTTTCCAACGAGCGGCGCCAGCCGCTCCCCCCGTCCCAGCTAACAACGCTGTTGCTGTCGCCATCTACACTGCCGTTTACCTGGCTTGATCAATCGAACCCCGTTCAGGGATGAATCCACGGCCGTTGTTGCGCCGTGTCTTCCTGGAATGGACCGCTGGCGCGTGCCAGATAGCCATCTATTGGAGAGGAGGTGCAGGAAAAACAAACGACTGACCATCACTGACGGACGCTTCCGACGACAAACCGCTGAATCTGTTTTCTTTTCATCCCAAGGAGGAGTATCCATGCGAAGCAAGCTCACTATCGTGTTGTCGGCCCTGTTGATCCTGGGCCTGTTGGTCACGGCCTGCGCCGCGCCGGCAGCGGCTCCTGCCCCGGCCGCCCCGGCTATCAGCGCCGAGCAACCGGCGCAACCGGAACAGCCGGCGGCTCCGGCTGCCCAGAAGATTCTTGATGCCGTCAAAGCGCGCGGCAAGGTCGTCTGTGGCGTTCACACCAGCCTGCCCGGCTTCGGCTACCTGGACTCCGAAGGCAAGAACCAAGGCTTCGACATTGATCTGTGCCGGGCTGTGGCCGCAGCAGTCTTTGGCAACGCCGATGCCGCTGAGTTTGTGCCGATCTCGGCCGCAGAGCGCGGCCCTGCTTTGCAGACGCGCGAGGTCGATCTGGTGCCGCGCAACATGACTCAGACGTCCAGCCGCGAGATCCAGTGGGGCAATTTTGTCCACGTTATGTTCTACGACGGCCAGGGCATGATGGTGCGCACCGACAGCGGCTTCACCACGCTGGAGGATATGGACGGCGCAACTGTCTGTGTGACCACCGGCACCACCACCGAACAGAACCTGGCTGACGCCTTCCGTGAGCGCGGGCTGACCTTCAACGCAGTCACTTTTGAAGATACAGCGGCCGTGTACAGCGCCTACGAGACCGGCCGTTGCGACGCAGCCACCAGCGACAAGTCGCAGCTTGCGGCTGTACGCAGCGGCTTTGCCAACCCGGCCGATCACCTGATCATGGATGTGACCATGTCGAAGGAACCGCTGGCTCCGGCCGTGCCGGCTGGCGACGATCAGTGGGCAGACCTGGTCAGAGTCGTGATGTGGGTGCTGATCAACGCGGAGGAGTTGGGCGTCAATTCCCAAAACGTGCAGGAGATGAAAGCCAGCGACAACGTGGTGATCAAGCGCATGCTGGGCAGCGAGGGCAGCTTTGGACAGGCGGATTTGGGCCTGGCCGACGATTTTGCCGTCAACGTGCTGGCTGCGGTTGGCAACTACGGCGAGATCTACGACCGCTACATGGGGCCACAGGGGCTTTCTTTCACGCTGGAACGCGGGTTGAACGACCTGTGGACGGACGGCGGCCTGATCTACGCGCCGCCGCTGCGCTAGGCGCGGCGACGCCTGCCTGAGCGAATAGACGGCCTGTTGTGACATAAGCTTCCCGGACCGCGCCTGCCAGCAACCTTGTGGGCGTGATCCGGGGAGCCTCTGCCACACCTTCGACACGTTCCCCTTTTTGGCTCTCGACCATGACCACCTCATCCTCGTCCCTTCCTCGTTTTCTAACCCGCAAAGGCGTGCCCCTGTGGCGCGACGTGGTGGTGCTGAAGTGGGTTGCGCAGGTTTTCTCTGCCATCCTGGTGGTGGGTTTTCTCTGGTTTTTCATCAGCAACGTGCTGCAAGCGGCTGAGGCGCGCGGGCTGGGGCTGGGCTTCGACTTTTTGCGCAACGCAGCCGGTTTTCCGATTGCCGAGTCAGTGGTGCCCTATGATCCCTCTCGTACCTTCGGTTATGCTTTGTGGGTCGGCTTTCTCAACACCCTCAAGGTTTCGGCCGTTGGCATCGTCCTGGCCACCTTCCTGGGACTGGGAGCAGCGTTAGCCCGTCTGTCCAGCAACTGGCTGGTGAGCAACATCGCCGGCCTCTACATCAACATCATCCGCAACATCCCCCTGCTGGTGCAGCTTTTTATCTGGTATTTTGCCGTCTTTCAGAAACTGCCTCCCGTGCAACAGGCGCTGACCTTGCCGGGGCCGATCTACATCAGCCAACGTGGGCTGTACATGGTGGGGCCCCAACCCACGGAGACCTTCGGCGTATGGCTGTTGTTCGTGGCGGCTGGTTTGGTCCTCGGTTACTTGCTGCACCGCAACCTGCTGCGCTATCAGGTGCGCACCGGACGCAGCACCTATCCGATCCTGGTCGGGCTGCTGGCGCTGGTGGGCGTGTCGCTGCTGGGCTGGTTCCTGGTCGGCGCCGCGCCAATGCAGATCTCTGTGCCTGAGTTGGCCCGGTTCAACTTTCAGGGCGGACTGCGCTTGACGCCAGAGTTTGCCGCTTTGTTGGTGGGCCTGGTGGTCTACACCGGCGCCTTCATCGCCGAGGTAATGCGCGCGGGTATCCTGGCCGTGCAGAAGGGGCAGGTCGAAGCCGCCAAGTCGCTGGGGCTAAACCCCTTCCAAACTCTGCGCCTGGTGGTGTTGCCCCTGGCGATGCGGGTGATCATTCCACCGCTGATCAGCCAATATCTCAACCTGACCAAGAACTCCAGCCTGGCCATCGTCATCGGCTATGCCGATCTGTTCTTTGTTGGCCGCACGATTATCAATCAGGCCGGGCAGGCTGTGCCGGTCTTCCTGTTGATCATGGCCATCTACCTGGCCCTGAGTCTGCTGACTTCGGCGGTGCTCAATGTTTACAACCGCCGTGTACAACTGGTGGAGCGTTGAGCATGAGCACAGCACCCGACATCGCTATCGGCCCACCTGCGCGGCCCGGCGCCGTGCTCTGGCTAAAGAAGAATCTCTTCAGTTCCTGGCTGAACACACTGCTGACCATCGTTTCTGTCGCGTTGATCGTCTTTGTGGCAGTCAGCCTCGGCCGCTGGATCCTGATCGACGCGGACTGGAGTCCGGTGGTGCAGAGCCTGCGCCTTTTTGCCGTTGGCCCTTATCCGGTCGAGCAGATGTGGCGCATCTGGGTTATCGTTTACATGGTCTCCTTCCTGATGGGGGTCAGCGGCGGCCGCTGGCGCGGCTCGGTGCAAACCTTTGCCCTGGCGCTGGCTCTGGGGTATACCGTGCTGGCGCTTCTGCCCATCAGCCTGGAGTATCTGCCGCTGGCCAGCCGGCTGCGGCTGCTGGGCAATGTGCTGGCCGCTAGCTTGGGCTATCTGCTCGGCCGCCGCATTGCGCTCAAGGCTGGCTGGCTGGCGTTGGCCTGGGCGCTCTCTTTCGTGCTGACCCTGTTGCTGTTGGGCGGCCTGCGCAGCGCAGCGGTTGCGCCATACCTGCCCTTTGTCGAGAGCGGGCGCTGGGGCGGCCTGTTGCTGACCTTTCTGCTGGCGCTGGTGGGCATCGTGGCCTCCTTTCCCATCGGCGTGCTGTTGGCCCTGGGTCGGCAGAGCTCGCTGCCAGTGGTCAAGGCCATGTGCGTCATCTTCATCGAAACAGTGCGCGGCGTGCCGCTGGTGACAATCCTTTTCATGACCTCGATCTTGCTGCCCCTGTTCCTACCGGCCGAGGTGCGCATCGACCGGGTGCTGCGCGCCATTTTGGGCATGACGCTCTTCGCCGCGGCCTACATGGCGGAAAACGTGCGCGGCGGCCTGCAGTCGATCCCCAGCGGCCAGGTGGAGGCAGCCAAGGCGATGGGCCTCAACGGCTGGCAGACTATGCTGCTGATCGTGCTGCCGCAGGCGCTGCGGGTGGTGATCCCCGCCATAGTCGGCCAGTTCATCGCTTTATTTATGGACACCACGCTGGCGATCATCGTTGGTCTGCTGGAGTTGCTGGCCATCGGCCGCGCCATCATCAACAGCAATCCCCAGTGGTTGCTGTTGGACATGGAAGTCTACGGCTTCATCGCCCTGGTCTTCTGGGTCTTCACCTTCTCCATGGCCTACGCCAGCCGCCGCATCGAAACGGCGGTGGGGCTGGGCAAGAGGTAACGCCATATGCAGGCAATAACCAACGTCAGCTCAGATGACATTATTATCTGCCGCGATGTACACAAGTGGTACGATAACTTTCACGTTCTGCGCGGCATCAGCGTAACGGTGAAGAAAGGTGAGGTGGTGGTAATCTTTGGCCCGTCAGGTTCGGGCAAGTCCACCTTCATCCGCACCATCAACCGGCTGGAAAATCACCAAAAAGGCGATATTATCGTCGACGGCATCGAATTGACCGACGACGTGCGCAACATCGAGGCTATTCGCAGCGAGGTGGGGATGGTTTTTCAGCAGTTTAACCTCTTCCCACATCTCAAGGTGATCGATAACATCACTTTGGCGCCGATCTGGGTGCGCAAGTGGCCCAAGGCCAAGGCTGAGGGCATCGCCATGGAGTTATTGGAGCGAGTCGGCATCCCCGAGCAGGCCCAGAAATACCCCGGCCAACTCTCGGGCGGCCAGCAGCAGCGAGTAGCCATTGCTCGCTCGCTGGCCATGCAGCCCAAGATCATGCTCTTCGACGAACCGACCAGCGCTTTGGACCCGGAGATGATCAAAGAGGTGCTGGATGTGATGAAAACGCTGGCAGGGAGCGGGATGACCATGCTGGTGGTGACGCACGAGATGGCCTTTGCCCGTGAGGTGGCCGACCGGATGATCTTTTTCGATCAAGGGGTGATCGTAGAGCAAGGTCCGCCGGAGCAGATCTTCTCAGCGCCCCAGGAGGATCGCACCAAGCTGTTCCTGTCGCAGATCTTGTAGTATTTGCGCCAGGCGCTTACATCTGCCAATAAAACAACCGGGCCAGTGCTTTTTGCACTGGCCCGGTTGCTTGTCAGGTGCTGGGCTCGCCTTCAGGGACGGGCGCTTCTTCGGGCGGCGGCGGACTGCCGGCCATGCGATAGGCCTGCCGGACACGGTCGAAGGGCACCTTGTTGGTGCGGCGGCAGCTTGGGCAGGTGACATGCGTCGTCTTAGGGCGTTTGTCGCCGGCCTCATGCACCGCCTGCGCCAGGTCGCCGTCGCTGAGGTTAATCGGAGCACGGCAATACGTGCAGGAAATGTTCAACATCGTTGGTCTCCTTCCAGGGACGCCGGTTGGCCGCGGCGCGTCAATAATGCTAACCTACACCAACTGCGCAGGCTTGTCAAGCGAGATGGCCGGTCTGCGCGCTGCGCAGTTCCGCGCGCATCTCCATTAGCAGCCGGCCGAAGGTGTTCAGGCCGCTGCCGTCGCCGCCGTCAGTCCAGAACGGATCCTTGGGCGAGTGCTCCACCAACTCGGCCTCACCCGTGCTGAGCAAGGTCGCGGCCACTTCGGGGTGCTGCGCCAGCTTGGCCCGCACAGCCGTGCGCATCACCTCGACGCGCACATCGTCCCAGTCGGAGCGGATCGGCGCAGCCCGGTCGTTGCCCAGACGCTTGGCCGACATCGGGCGTTTGTCAAGGCGAATACGCTCGCGGTAGGCCGGATCGGCAAACTTCTGCGCCTGGTAATAGTGCTCGGTGGTTGGCCAGATCAGGCCGTCGATCTCCACTGGATAGGGCGCGAAGTTAGAAAAGCAGCCGTAAGGCTCGTTGGTGCGATAGAAGGTGATGGTTTCGGACATCATTGCAACGTGATGACTTGCCAGATGCCATCGGTCAGGTGCAGCACTGACAGGCACTCTGCACAGGATGCCTCGTCGCTGGCAAGCTTGCGGGCCCCATGGCCGCAGGAAGGACAGATGACCAGCGCCCGCTGGGCAGCCTGACGCAGCAATGCATGCATTACTTCTGTTGGCGTTTCCAGACCCATCTCTTGCTGCAAGGCGCTGACTGCCTCTTGTTCTTCATTGCTCAAGCTCAGCCACAGTTCATCATGGGCTTGGGTGGACATGACAACGTTTCCTTTCTGATGAAATTGAGATTTTACTGCCATCGGGCCGGGCGCTGGAGTCCGCACGTGCAGCGGAACAGCAACATGTATTGTTACACACCAGGCGCCGGCTCAACGAAAAGATGGAAGCCCTCACGGCCCACCACAACCAGATGGGCGTCGATCGGCGCTGGCCCGGCGGCGTTGCGCAGCTCTGCGTCCCAAAGCTCACCCTGCACCAGCACCTTGCCGTGCGGATTGAGCTCACTGCGAGCGATCGCTGGCTGGCCTAGCAGGCTTTCTGCGCCCGAAGCAGGCCGTCGCCGCTGGGCCTTGATCACTTTCGCCACAACGAAGCTGAAGAACAGCACTGTGATCACTGTCAGCGCAATGATCGTGCCCCAGGGAATAGCCACGCCAGTGCCGCGGAAGAGCACGACTGATCCCATGATCAAGGTGACCACGCCGCCCAACGTCAGCGCGCCGTTGGTAGGTGTGGTGACCTCCAGGATGAAGAACAGGAAACTCAGCCCAATGAAGGCCAGGCCGACCCAGTTGGCGTTGAGAATACCCAGCGCAAACAGGCCCAGCAGCAAAGCGATGGCGCCGGTAATGCCTGCCACATAACCGCCGGGCTGCGAAAACTCGCTAATGATCGCCTGCACGCCCAGCACGATCAGCAGGATGGCGATGCCAGGGATGGCGATGGCGTTGATGACCGTGTTGAGAAATTCCTCGATGTTGGTCATGCTGACGTCTTCGGTCCGGGCGCCGGCCAGGTCCAGGGTACGCGTCTCTCCCTGTATCTCGACCGCGAAGCCATCGAGCTGCTGCAAAAGATCGTCTACATCAGCGGCGATGACGTCGATCACATTCAGAGCCAGCGCCTGCTCGGCTGTGGCGGCCTTGGCCTCGATCACCGCCATTCTGGCCCATTCGATAGCTTCTTCGCCGCGCCGGGCGGCCAGATTCTCGATGTCAGCAGCCAGTATGTTCGTGACCTTTTGCTGCAAGGTCTCGTTGAGTTCTTCGCCGCCGCCGGCTATAGGGCTGGCAGCGCCGATGCTGCTGCCAGGCGTCATGGCGGCGGCGTGGCCAGCCAGGGTGATGAAGGTGCCGGCTGAACCGGCCATTGCGCCAGTAGGCCAGACGTAGACAATAACGGGCACTGATGAGGCCCGCATCATCTTCACGATGTCCTGGGTCAGGTCTACCTGGCCGCCGGGCGTGTCCAGCCGCAGCACGATAGCCTGGGCGTTGCGGGCCGTAGCCTGCTCGATGCCGCGCTCCAGGTAAGAAACCAGCACCGGGTTGACCGGCCCGTCGAAAGTCATGACGTAGACAACGTTGCTGTCCTGCGCCATAGCTGGCGACGTCAGCAAGCCCAACAACAGAAAAAACAACCCAGCCAGCCGCAGCAGATGTCTGATCTCCACTCGTTTGGAGGTCCAACCATACATTGTTTTGCTCATGTTCGTATCCTCCCGGATAAACGCTCCAGCACAGGCCGATAGAAGCCTGCTCCAGTTGGGAAACGAGGCATCGGCCGGGCTTGTCAGTAGACGCAACCTTGTCTGATGCCTCAGTCAAGTTGCTCGTCGTGACTCTATTGTACCCCAACGAGCGCGTTGGATCAAGAGGGGAAGACACCAATCTGTGACAGGATGGACGCAAAACCGGCGTTGCACATGTCGATCTGTGCGGGGGTCAATTCATCCTGCCAGGCGCCGATTTTGCCGCGCCGGAAGGTGGCAGCATCGGTGTCAAAGGCGTGCTGGCAGACATGTTCGATCAGTTCGTCGTCATACGCTCGGTCCAGGTGCTGGCAGATGGCTCGCACTGCATCGCGCTGCGCCGCTGAAGAGCCTTCCCCGCGCGCGCCGATCAACGACTCGAAACGCAAAAAAAGGACATCATGCTCGCTCTGCCAGGCCAGGATCGAGGTGAAGGCATGCCGCAGGCCGGTAATTGGGTAGCCACTCTGCGGCCCTCGTCCCCCCTCCATGGCCAGAATGAGACGTTGGTCAGGGGATAAATCGCGGAAATCCCTGCTCAGAATGTGCTCTGGGCGCAGCACAAAATGGACGAACGACACCAGAACGTCGCGCGGATCACGGATGATCACCAGATGCCTGAGCTGGTTTGTGCGCATCAGGTCAGCCGTCGTCTCAGTCCAAGGGAGGTGGCCGGAGAGGTAGCAGCCGGCCGGGATGGCGCTCAACCAACGTTGAGCCAGCTTGACAGGGACCTGAACGGGCATGGTCACATCGATGGGGATCGTCTGGTCGCCCCGGTTGCCCAGGGCAGCGATGCGGCGCTGCCAGTTGCGCTTGACGCGCAGATGCGCTAAAACGACCGGTGTGCCAAGTCCCGCGCGGTCTTTCAGGCGGGCCCAGAGGCTGGCATGTGCGCCAAAGTCCCGATACCCCAGCAGATTGACCACCTGGGTTAGCAGATGCGTGCCGCTTTTGGGCATGGAGTTGAGGAGCAAACGCTGGGAAACGTGCGTAGTGGGGCGCCGAAGCGCTCTGTAATCTGCGTTCATGTCCCAGATCCTGACTGGCTGTCCATGTAAAGAGGCTCTAAACAGAACAATGGGCTTCCAGAAAAACTGGAAGCCCATTGAACAGTACAAACTATTGGGCTACAGGGTTAGGGCGTTACGCTGTAAGCGTTGTAACCGGCCGAGTAGCTGGGGCCGTAAGAGGGGTTGCTGAAGGCGTTCTGATACCACTCTGACACCGCCACCAGGGGCTGGTTCGACGTGATATACATGCTGCCTTCCCAGTTGCTGCCCAATGCACCAAGGTTGCCGCAGTCAACACGTGTGTGTCGGGTCAGGGCCTGGCCGGCCGCGATGGTGCGATTCAACTCCTGGGCCGCCAGGGTGCCGTTGCGGTTGTAGTAGTAGATGTCGACGTCGGTGGCGTTGTTGGCGGTTGGGTTCTGGATGCGGATGATCGAGAACCGCTGCCAGTTGAAGCCAGGGTTGGAAGCCGACTCGCAGGTGCCGCGCTTGTAGAGGGAGGGCAGGTAAGTCGACAGGCCAGCGTTGGCGGTGCCGGCGCCCGAGAAGCCGACGGCGATCCGGTCCGTTGGGCGCTGGTTGTAGGCGACCACGGCCACGTTGGTGTTGTTGCGGGTGCTCACGATGACCGAGCCGGCCCAGGAGGCTTGATTGGTCGGGTCAGTGTCGCGTCTGAGAGCGCTAAACAACGCCTTGGGATAGTCGTTGCCAGCGCGGGTGCTGGCGGCAACGGCAGCGCCAGGGTTAATCGTCCTCGTGGGCAGGGTCAGGTTGGCCATGTTGGACGTCTGGCCGACGAACTGCATGTCCACCTCACAAGGGGTGGCAGACAGACACTGGACAGTGACGACGGAGAGGCCCTGCCAGGTGAGGTCGCTGCCGGCTGTGGGCGGATCCCAGGTGCAGTCGGTGCAGCGCCGCTCAACCGAGGGGACGTAGATGCGAGGCGCGCCAGAGGAAACGGCGCTGTATGCAGCCGCCCACTGAACCCAGTGGTTGGTGGCGGCCGCAGTGATCAGCTTGCCGTTGGTGGACTCCACCATGACCGCGCCGCTCCAGAAACACTGGCCAGCGTTACAGTTGTTCTGCCAGAAAGAAGACGATTGAAGCTGCGAGAAGCTGCGCACGTCATAGTTTTTGGAGCCGAGCGGGGGGATGGTGTCATTAGTCTGCAGATCTTGGCCGCCGGTGCGGTTACGGAAGGTCAGCCGGATGTTGGCTGTCGTGCTCTCGGTGTTCTGAACAGTGAACAGAGTGAACTGAGAATTGATCGAGTAGACGGCGTACGGAATGTACATCGTCGTCGCGCCCGCCGAAAAACCGGTGTAGGCGTCAGCCGTCGTGCCATCGGTGGAGCTGCCGTTGGTCCAGAGAATCTCGGCCACGGCGGCCACTTCACCGGCCGACTGGACGACCATCGAGCCGCGCCAGTTGTCGCCCAGCGGCGTTGCCGCGCTGGCTGCAAAGCGATAGGAGCCTTTGGCGGCCAGGTTGGTGTTGGCGGTGTACTCAGGGTTGCCGCTGATGCTGTAGTAAATCGCCGTGGCGGCGGCTGCGGCCGAACCCATGTTCATGACGACCACGTCGGTGTTGCCGCTGCCCGGATTCGGGTCGGCGTCAGTATCTGCCATCGCAGGGGTGACGGTCAGCGCCAAAATCATGACCAACCCCAGGGCTTTTAGAAGAGTTTTCTTCATCGTAGATCTTCTCCTTGGATCGAAAATTCACGTGCGCAGCCCACAAAGCAGAAGCTGCCCACAGTCTTTACCGGCTTTCGAGCCTAACAATAGCACACAACAGGGGCAAAATCAATACCACTTTCGGGGTATTATGGCGAAAATGACCGAAGAAGCAGCTAAAAGGCCCCTCGTCCGCGCACAACCACCCCAATGGTGCGCCAGAGAATCTGCAAATCCAGCAAGGGGGAGTAGTTCTGGATGTAGTACAGGTCATCCTCGGTGTGCAGGTGCATCAACCGCTCACTGCGTCCATTGATCTGCCACCAGCCAGTGATGCCTGGCGGCACGGCGAAACGGCGTCGCTGCCAGATCTCGTAGTTCTCCACCAACCACGGCAGCTCTGGCCGCGGCCCTACCAGGCTCATCTCGCCCCGCAGCACGTTGAAGAGCTGCGGCAGTTCGTCGAGACTGGTGCGCCGGATGAAGCGCCCCACGCGCGTGACGCGCGGGTCGTTCGGTGTTTTGTGAATGATCACGCCGTCGTGATTGCGCGTGGCTACCATGTTATTCATGCGCTCCGCATTCACGATCATAGAGCGGAATTTGTACATCTTGAAGGTACGTCCGTTTTCTCCCACCCGCTCTTGCAGGAACAGCGCCGGCCCTGGGCTGTCGAGTTTGATCGCCAGGGCAACCAACAACATCACCGGCCAGACCAAGAGCAACAACAGCGCCGATAACGTCAGGTCAAAGAAGCGCTTGACCACGCGGTCAAACCCGGCGATGGCTGGATCGCGCAGTCCCACCAGGGGCAGTCCGTTGAAATCTTCTATCGTCGCCCGACTCATGGCCAGATCCAAATAATCAGGCACGACCCGCACCCGCACAGGATAGTCTTGCAGGGCCAGCACCAGCCATTCAATGACGCCGTGGGAGCGCAGCGGCAGGGCAAAGATCACTTCATCCACTGCCCCGGTCTTCACCAGGGCTGGGACGTCGTGAATTGCGCCGATCAGCGGCCCCACTGGATCGTCAGAGCGCAGAGATCGGGTCTCGTCGTCGACACAGCCCACCAGACTCAGCCCGGCCGCGCTTTGGGCGCGCACGCCCTGGGCCACTTGCCGCGCTAGCCGGCCTGCTCCCACAATCAAAATGCGCCGCGGGTCGGCGCCAGGCTGGCCCGCAAAGCGCAGCGCCGACCGCAGCGCAATGCGCAGGCCAATCAACAGCGTCAAGTTGCTCAGAATAAAGTAGAAAAACAGCCGGCGGGGCAGCTCTCGATAGGTCAGGTAGAGCACTCCGGCGAAAACGAGATAGGCGGCCGCTACCGCCCAGGCGATGACCTGCGCCTCAGTCGCTGCTCGCGCGGTGTAGCGCGTGTCATAGACCTGCATCAGCGTAAAAGTGCCTCCCCAGATCAGCGCCACCAGCACATACATCACCGTTGGCTGCGCCACCTCGCCCCAGGTGAGTTGAACGCCGAATGGCAGCCAGTAGCGGGCCTGCACGGCTGTGAAGAAGGCCACCAGAGTTACCAGAAGATCTGCGATGATCAGAAAAACGATGGTATTCGTGTCACGTTTACGCATAACTGGAACGACCTTGCGACCAAGACAAACGACTGCGGTTCAGGCGAGCGAGATTATACCACAGGCTTGTAGCTGTGTTCAAGTCTTTGCCAGCAGGCAAGCTGGCAAAAATGGCGTCAGCGTATCCTGAAGTGGGCGTCTAGCTGGGACAGGTTGGCGCCAGTGTAGATCACGCGCACCGGGGTGTCCAATGGCAGGTCTTCGCGCAGATGAGTCCGGAATTCCCAGGCCAGCGCCGGGATAAGCACGGTGGCCCGCAAGCCCACCTTTTCCACGATCACCCCCTCGCCGCTCCAGTCGGGTTGCTGTTGCAGATAGACGATGCTCCAGTGCTGGCGAGCGAGACTTTCGGCGCGGCGCACGGCGCCCCCGATCGCCTCGGCCGCGCCTACCCGTTCTACCAGGGCGGCCTCATCCAGCAGCGGCCGGCCAGCCAGCCAGGCTCGCAGTTGCTGGTGGGCCACCAGGTCCAGATAGCGGCGCAATGGACTGGTCACACGCACGTAGGCTGGCAGCCCCAGTCCCGCATGCGGACCTGGCCGGGTGCTCTGCTGGCTTGGACGCATACGCCGCCGCCCTGCGAACATCTCGGACATCGTCTGCGGCGCATCCATTGGCTCACCCGCGTCCTGCAGCGTGAAGGGCAGAGGCAGCTCGCGTTCGATGGCCATCTGGGCGACGGCCTCTCCGGCCATCAGCATCAGCTCGGTGACCGTGTCCCGGCTGCGCAGCGAGCGCAGCGGCGTAATATGGACCCGCCCATCGACGACCTTGATGCGCACTTCAGGCAGCTCCAACGACACCGCGCCCTGTTGACGCCGGCGCGCGGCGTGTTGGCTCGCCCATCTGTGCAGCGTGCCCAGCGGCTCGTCGGCGATCATGCTATCCGCTTCTTCGTAGGTCAGGCGAGTCACCCGCACCCAGCTCGGCGTAATCTCCAGATCGGCCACTGCGCCATCGGGCGTGATGCGCAGCCCGAACGAGAACGCTGGCGAGACCTCAGCCAACCCCAGGCCCAGGCGTTCCGTGGCCTGCCAGGAAAGCATGGCTACAACCCCCTCCGGCAGGTACAGATTAACGCCGCGCGCCCGTGCTTCCAGATCGGCGGCGCTGTCGGGCGCCACCAGAGCCGCTACGTCTGCCACATGAATCCAGAGCCGCTCGCCATCCTGGCTGATGGCATCGTCAGGGTCGCGGTTGCCCTCATCATCAATGGCAAAGGCGGGCAGGTGGGTCAGATCGCGCCGCTCTTCGGCCGGCAAATCGGGCAGGTCGATCTGCGGCGACGCCTCAGGCAGCTCCATGCGTCGCGGGTACGGGTTGATGGTGACGTCCCACACACCCAGCTCCAGCAGCAAGCTGTGGGCGCTCTCCGGCGTCTGAACCCGTCCCAGCTCGGCCAGCACTCGGCTTTTGTCGCGCCGACCATAGGCCAGTTGTTCCACCTCGCCCAGGTAGCGGCTGTCTTCTGGCTCAAAACGGCGCTGATGGACGCGCTGCAAGAAGCCGTTCCAGGCCTGCGCCTCCGCCACGCGCGCCGTGCGCACGGCTTTTTCTTTCTCTACCTGCGGCGCGGCGTGGACCTGGATCGCTTCTGGCGTGCCAGAGAAGTACAGGCTGTCGATCACCCACTCCCAGACAGCCCAGGCGCTGGCAGGGGTGTAGGCGCCGTAGGCCAGCTCAGCCAGCTCAGCCAGAGTGGTCGTGGCGCCTTCCAGCAACTCCCAGGCGGAAAGTATATCGCCCGGCGGCGGCTTCATCTCGGCAAAGTCGATGGGACCAGGATGCAACACCACCAGGTCTTTGGGGCGGACGCTCAACGTTTTGCCGTCCTGAAATACGATCTCCAGCTTATCGCCGCTGCGGATCACCACGGCTGGTTTCGTCTTGTGCAGCACCAGGCTGTCACGGCCAATGGTTTGTGTCATACACCTCCGAAGCGCAGCCTTGGATTGCAAATAGTTGCTACTCAGCCATAGGTACCGGGCACTTGACTTTGCGCCTAATTACGAAGTCTGCCGAGCCCAATTCAGCCGATCCTGCGCTGCAAGTGCCCGGCACCTGAGCAGTAATCTGTAGTGTACCACAAGCCTTACGTCCTGCGTAGTAGCGCGCACTACCAGCTTGGCATCTCTTTGCTTCGCGCGTACAATCGGTTTCACGCCATCCGGACCGTTGAGCATGACCAACAACACCCCTGAAACACTCGCCCATTTCATCCAACAGCACGGCATTGCTGCTACGTTGGTGCAGCCAGACCAGGAGACGCCAACAGTTGCCCTGGCCGCGCAGGCCTTGGCCTGCCAGACGGATCAGATCGTCAAATCGGTGCTGTTTCTCGTCAAAGACGGCCCGCAGCCCGCTCCGGTTCTGGTGATCACCAACGGCACAGCCCCCATTGACTTTCGCAAGTTGGCCGATCTGTTCCAGGTGGGGCGCAAGCGCATCAGGCTGGCGCCGGCCGACGTCGTGCTGGCGCAGACCGGCTATCCGGCCGGCGGCGTGCCTCCCTTCGGCTTTCCCCAGCCCCTGCCGACCTATATCGACCGCCATGTCTTCGACCAGGAGGTGGTCTACGGCGGGGGCGGCGATGACCGCACGATGCTGCGTATCACACCGGCTGAGCTGCAACGCGCCAGCGCCGGCCAGGTCGTGGACGTGCGCCAAACGACTTCATGAGGAGCAGAGCATGGAATGTTACAACTGTGGCTACAAGTTAGCCTCTGACGCAGAACGTTGCCCGCAGTGCGGCCAGCGCTTTAAGCCCCGCACCAGCGCCCAGTCCAGCCCCGCCAAGCCCTCCTGGCTAGACCGGCTGAAGGGCAAGCTGGGCAAGAAGGATGAGGACGAACCAGAGGCGGATCAGCCGTGAACGCTTTTGTTGCTGGTTTGGCGCAACATCAAAAACAGTCTGGCGTCAACAGGCGCAAGTAGCCAGATCAGCAGCGGTTGGGATATGTGGGAAAATGCTGGCGCCGCTTTGGCCGCCTCCCCATCGAAGATATAGTGCTGATCGACTACCTTTTGCCTGTATATAGTGTTGAGTGACAAGCTGTTCGTAAATATCTTGTTAAACCAACCTTAAAGTTTTTGCGAAATCCTCCAGCCGGGAAGTCAACCATAAGCGCTATGTTATGCTGAGTCGGGCCTAGAGCCTTGTGTTTTGGTGAAAGCGTAAACACTAAATACCGCGTGAGACACGTGTTCTAGGATGGGGGATTTACGATAAATCTACCGCGAGGGGGCGGGAATCACCAGGGCGAAACAGTTGACGCTGGCTGGCCTTGCGCATACAATGACCGCAGATCGCAGGCAGGATTGTGGGCCGCAGACCTCGCCCAGCATGGCAGCTTCAGCTATCGTCCCGGTCAAAAACTGACACTGCCCCCCCCAACGACGTGCTGGCTTGCCCACACATCAGTTGGACTGGCAAGTTCATCGCAGCCATCATCGTACCATGCAGTCCAGGCTGGTTCCCGCTCCGTCCTGACCGTTTGCCGCTCTGGCGTTATGTCCCTGCGATCTGACAAGTGTCCGCCTTTGGGCAGGAAACAAACCAACAGATAGTCCTACTTCCATGCACGCGCATGTGGGTTTGGCGTCACGCGCCCTGTTCGATGATGTTGAGGTATTGCGCTATGAGCCTGGCAAATACAACGATGATGATTGACGCGCCCGTAATCGGGCCGCAAAAGGCCTGGCAGGCAGCTCTTGGCGAGCTCCAGCTTCAAGTCACCCCCGACATCTATGCAATGTATTTGCACCCTACCCGGTTTCTGGCCTACGAGGACGGTACTTTTCTGGTCGCCGTGCCTAACGGTTTCGTCAAGGACTGGCTAGATCTGCGGCTGAATCGGATCGTAAAGAAGACACTGCGCCGCATCGTCCACCGGGAGGTTGAGATCAAATACAGTGTCCAGCCTCAGCCGCTGCGTGAAGGTGAGCAGCCCTCGCCAGCGCCGCTGCTGGAGACCGCGCTGCACGCTGATCCAGCCCCGGCTTACGCCACGACTCCGGCAACCCATGACCAAGGGTTGCCGCTGGTGGCCAGCAACACCTTTGACACCTTTGTCGTTGGGTCCAACAACCGGTTGGCCCATGCGGCAGCGGCGGCCGTGGGGGATCGGCCGGGCGGGCGTTATAACCCCTTGTTTATCTACAGCGGTGTCGGTCTGGGCAAGACCCATCTGATGCACGCCATCGCCCACCGCTGCCGGCAGAACGGCTACAAGGCGGTCTACGTCTCCTGCGAGATGTTTACCAATGAGCTGGTGACGGCGATTCGCACCAACACCCAGGAGCAGTTTCGGGCCAAATACCGCACCAGCGACGTGCTCTTGGTGGACGATGTACAGTTCCTGGCTGGCAAACCCAGCACGCAGGAAGAGCTCTTTCACACCTTCAATGCCCTGCACGAGGCTGGCCGGCAAGTAGTTCTGGCCTGTGACCGGCCGCCTAAAGCCATGTCGACGCTGGAAAACCGGCTGCGCTCCCGGTTTGAGTGGGGGTTGATCACCGACATCCAGCCGCCCGACCTGGAGACGCGGCTGGCAATTCTAGAGGCGAAATGTGTCAGCCAAGGCAGCGCACTGCCCTACACCCTGTTGGAACGCATCGCCTATCTGGTGCCCACCAACATCCGCGAGTTGGAAGGCGCGCTGACCAAGGTGCTGGCCCACGCCAGCCTGAACGACGTCTATCTGACCCCGGACCGGGTGGACGCGATCCTGGCCGATATGGTGCCGCTCAAGGCGCAGGCCACGGCAGAGGAAGTGGTGGCTCTGGTCGCTCGCCACTTCGGCGTCAGTCTGGATGAGTTGACCAGCCCCAGCCGTAAACGCGAGATCGTCCAGGCCCGTCAGGTGGCCATGTACCTCTTGCGTCACGAGCTGGACCTGTCCTATGCCAACATCGGGGCTTTGTTCGGTGGACGAGATCACGCTACTGTGATGCACAGTGTCGAGAAGATAGAGGGGCTGTTGCAAAGCGACGAAGCGCTGCAAAACGCGATCGAGAGCCTGCGCGCCCAGACTGCCGCCCCCCAGCCCATTCTGGAGCGAGTGAGGGTTTGAGAAGTCCCTGAAGCCGCGTTAGTTGTGGAAAACCCCGCTAAATCAGTGGAAAAACGGCGCTGGTTGTGGATAAACCAGCGCCTTTGCGCGTCTCGCGGCCGCCGTAGCAGGGATGTTTTGGGCAGTGTTGCACCATACCCACTAGATATGGGCGCGCGCTGTCCAGTCGCACGGGGAGTTTTCCACAGCCGCCCGATCATCTGGGGCTGACGCGCGTTCTGTTTCGATCTCACCATTCTTGCTGTGGTATAATACCGGCAGGAAACCCACTATGCACGACTCTAAGCAACTTGCCGGCATGCGCGCCGCCTTGCGCAGCCTGCACTATGGCATCTGTATTCTAACCGCCGGGCAAGGTGACGCAGCCCACGCGGCCGCTATCACCTGGGTGACTCAGGCCAGCCTGCACCCGCGCCGGGTGGCTATCTGTGTCCGCAAAGACAGCCACATCTATCCAGTGCTTCAACAGTGCGGCGCGTTCGCCCTGAACATAGTCGGCGAAGGCAGTGAAGCGCTGGCGGCCACGTTTTTCAAATACGTTCCTGCAGACGATCAACACTTTGCCGGCTATTCCTTTGAGGATGGGGCAGTCACCGGATCGCCGTTGCTGCTGGACGCCCTGGCCTGGCTGGAGTGCCGCACAGTCGAGGAAGCCAACGCGACCGGCGATCATGGCCTGTTTATTGCCGACGTGACAGCAGGCGGCGTCCGCCAAGAGTCGTCCAAAGCCCTCAGTCTGGCCGTCACTGGCTGGACCTACGGCGGGTAGCTGGAAGAGGTTAGCATCTATGCTCAGCAAAATCGCCGGGCCGTTTCAAGTCAAACAGTACTTTCATTGGGTATCTCACGCGCTCAATGTAAGCAGCGACCTGCAAGAGGACCTGTCCTTCGTGCATGCACTGCGCCAGACCTTGCTGCCCATCCCCTATCTGGATCGGCCGCCGGCCTTGAGCACAGAGCTATTCCCGCCCTACCGCCCGTTTACAGTGCAGGCCCTGGCCGGTAAAAAGATCGGCCTCGTGGCCACCGGCGGCAGCGGCGCGCTGATCTCAACACTAGGCGTGATGCGCGCCATGGAAGAGGCCGGGCTGGAGGTGGCCGCCATCTCCGCCTGTTCTGGTTCTGCCCTCTTTCTGGCCCCCATCGCCGCCGGCCTGAACGCGCAGGAAACGATCAACTTCGCTCTGGGTTGGCGCAGCGATGAGTATGTCGATCCTGAGTGGCGTTCTCTGCTCAAGATTCCCTTGACCAGGGGACGCGGCTTCACCGGCGTGGTCAAGGTCGAAGCATTGGAGCGGCTCTACCACCGGCTCCTGGGCGGCGTTATGCTGGGCGACTTGCCGATTCCCTTTTACGCCAACATCTGGGAGATCGACCACAACCGGCTGCTCTATCTGGGCAGCAAGACTGCGCCGCACATGCGGCTGGCGCGTCTGGCGCGTGCGTCGATCACCCTGCCCATCTTCATGCAGCCAGTGGAAATCGACGGCGCGCTGTGCGGCGACGGCGGCGTGATCAACATCTTCCCGGTGCAGCCGCTGGTCGACCATCACCCAGAGATCGATTTCTTCATCGGCGTCAACGGCTTCTATCCGGAGAACTTCGACGGCGAGGATCACTCAGGTTGGCAGGACAAAACCTGGAGCGTGCTGCGGGTCAGCCCCCAGCCGCGCCACGGCCAGCACCTGGAGGCAGCCCGCATGCAGTTGCGCCTGATCCAGGACCGCTGTTTGCTGCTGCACCCCGTGCCCTACCAGGAGATCAAGGGCGTCAAGTTTTACGAGCAGTTCATCGATCGCAGCCGCTGGCCGGAGTTCATCTTGCGCGGCTACTACCATGCCCGCCGCAGCCTGACGCTGTTGGATCGGGCGCTGGCGTAACACAGCGGCCAAAGTTGCCACCTTTGGCCGCCAGAAGGACCCCATCATGACACCCGACTTCGCAACCCTGGCCGACGCGCTGGCCGGCCAGTTGACCACCTGGCGCCGTGACTTGCACCGCCACCCTGAAACAGCTTTCCAGGAGGAGCGTACCGCCGGTGTTGTGGCCGATCACCTCGTGCGCCTGGGCCTGGAGGTGCAGACCGGCGTCGGCCAGACCGGTGTGGTGGGCATCCTGGAAGGCGCGCAGGCTGGGCCGACGGCCATGTTGCGCTTCGACATGGACGCGCTGCCCATTCACGAGGCCACCGGGCTGCCCTTCGCCTCACAAATTCCCGGCAAGATGCACGCCTGCGGCCACGACGGCCACACGGCCATCGGCCTGGGCGTGGCCAGCCTGCTGGCCGGGCAGCAAGAGCGGCTGGCCGGCCGGGTCAAGTTCGTCTTCCAGCCGGCCGAGGAGATCGCGCAGGGAGCGCGGGCCATGATCGGCGACGGCGCGCTGAGCGCTCCAACGCCCGATGTGATGTTCGGCCTGCACCTGTGGAGCCTGATCCCGCTGGGCCAGGCGGTGGTCAAGGCCGGGCCGCTGTGGGCTTCGTCCGACCGCTTCGCCCTGGAGATCGTGGGCCGCGGCTCCCACGGCGCTATGCCACACCAGGGCATCGACGCCATCGCCGTGGCCGCCTACACCATCGCCCAGCTTCAGACCATCATCAGCCGCGACCGCGATCCGTTGCAGCCGGCCGTGCTGTCCATTGGAACCATCCGGGGCGGCGACGCCTTCAACGTGCTGGCTGAGCGGGTGCAGATGAGCGGCACGCTGCGTACCTTCGACCTGGCGACGCGGGCGCGCATCCTGGAACGCATGGATGCCCTGCTGGCGGGCGTGTGTGCAGCCCACGGCGCCAGCTATCAGTTGACCTGGCGCGATTTCACGCCGCCGGTAGTCAACGACGCGGCGGCGACTGAGCACCTGCGCTCGGCCGCAGCAGCTATACTGGGCGAAGCCGCGGTGGCTGATGGGCCGATGATGATGGTGGCCGAGGATGTGTCGGAGCTTCTCAACCGCATCCCTGGCAATTTCTTTGTCTTGGGCGCCATGCCGGAGCGGCGGGCACGGTCGGAGACCGGCCCGAGCGAGGAAGTGATGTGGCGACCAGAGCCGCATCACAGCCCCCGCTTCGACATCGACGAGCGCGCCTTGCCGCTGGGCGCAGCCATCCTGGCGCAGGCGACCTTTCAGTGGCTGAACCGCCACGCGCCACGATGATGCGTCACGTTGGTAACATGACCTACCAAAATGCATCCAACACCGACTGAAGCCGACAAACAAGCCCTGGTGGCGCGCCTGACCGACGCGCGCGACGAGTTGTTGCGCCTGGTGCGCAGCCTGCCGCTGGAGCGCCTCGAAGCGCCCGGCGCGGTGGGCGCCTGGTCGGTCAAGGACGTGATCGGCCACATCGCCAGTTGGGAAGACCGGCTGCTGACCCTGGCGCAGACAGTGCTCAACGGCCACGCCGGCCAGATCGAGTGGATCAGCGGCGGTGACATGTTGGACGACTGGAACCACAAGCAGTATTTGCGCAAGCGGGCCTGGACCTGGGATGAAGTTATCCGGGACCTGGCTCTGATGCGTGAAGAGGTGCTGTGGAACATCGGTTGGACCGCGCCAGAGCAGCTTTTCCAGCAACACACCGTAGAGGCTGGCGTGGTCAGCCCGGCCGGCCTGCTGAAGGGCATCATCGAGCACGACCAGGAGCACGTCGCGCAACTGCGGGCGTGGATTGAGACAGAAGGGAACTGAGAGGAACTGAGAGGAACTGACAGGAGCTCAAGGGAACTACTAAGAAACTGGCATTATGTCATGCTGAGGTCCGCCGAAGCATCGCCAGTTTCTCCTTCAGTACGAATGGCGCCGCGGCGCCTTATGCAACTCAGAGGAACTTGACGCAATTCAATGGAGCTTTCTCAAGTTCCTCTAGCTCCCCTAGTTCCCCCAGTTCCCTTAGCTCCTCCAGCAATGCGCCATGGATCATCCGCCTGAACTTCGCCTTACCGATCGCGAGCTGCGCCAGTACAACGGCGAGCGCGGCCAGCCGGCCTACATCGCCTACGACGGCGTGGTTTACGACGTCAGCGACGCGCCGAACTGGCGCGGCGGCATGCACCGCGAGATGCACTACGCCGGTTTAGACCTCACTCGCTCGTTGCGCAAGGCGCCGCATGATGCCAGCGTCTTCCAACGGGTGCGCCGTGTTGGCGTGTTGGTTGACGATTAGCATCTAAGTGTCCGACGCTCAAAGCGTCAAAGGGAGTTAGCCATGCAGATCACCCACGTCGAAGTCACCCCGGTTGAGCTCAAATTGAGCGTGCCCTACCGCGTGCTCTATGAAGATCAGGTCGAACACGCGACGCTGGTGTTCGTGCGCATCGATACCCAGGACGGCCGCAGCGCTTGGGGCTGCGCGGCCTTCGATCCAATGCTGACCGGCGAAACGCTGGAGCATGTGCTGCGCGCCTGCCGCCGCTGCGCCACACGCGCGCTGGACCTCAACCCCCTCAACACCGAGTTTGCCCTGGCCGAGTTGGAGCCGCTGACCGGCGGCGCGCCCTCGGCCCTATGCGCCTTTGACATCGCCTTCCATGATCTGTTGGGCCTGGCTGCGGGACTGCCGCTGCACCGCCTGCTGGGCGGCTACCGCTACCGCATCCGCACCTCAATCACCGTAGGTATTGCGCCGGTCAACGAGACTGTGGAACTGGCTAAGCTACGCGCCCGCCAAGGCTTCCGCATCCTCAAATTGAAGGGCGGGCTGGACGCCGAGGAGGATGTGCGGCGGGTTAACGCAGTCCACGATGCGCTGCCGGAGTTGGCCCTGCGGCTGGACGCTGATCAAGGCTATGATGTGCGCGAGGCGTTGGCCGTGGCCAGGGCATTAGCCGGCAAGATCGAGATGCTGGAACAGCCCACGCCGGCCAACGACCTGGCCATGCTGCGCGAGGTGCGGGAGCTTAGCCGCGTGCCGGTGCTGGCCAGCCAAAGCGTGCTCGGCCCTGAATCCGCGCTGGAGATCGCCTCCCAGCGCGCGGCCCACGGCATGAGCATCAAACTGAGCACCTGTGGCGGCATCGCCCGCGCCCGCCAGATCGACGCCATCGCCCGCGCCGCGCGCATGGCCAGCATGGTTGGCTGCCTCAACGAGCCAGCGCTGCTGATCGCTGCGGGCCTGGCTTTTGCTCTCAGCAGCCCCAACGTGGCCTATGGCGACCTGGACGGCCATTTCGACCTGATTAACGAGCCGACCGTGCCCGGCTTTCGCTTCGAGGATGGCTGGCTGGTGGCGACGGACACGCCAGGGTTGGGCTGCCGGGTGGAGTTGTAGGGGAGGTATCACAGCGAATGAAGAACAGCGAATGGCGGGTTGTGGCCTTGGCCGGCGGCGTGGGCGGGGCCAAGCTGGCCTATGGGCTGTACCGGCTGCTGGGCGAGCGGCTGGCGGTGGTGGTCAACACCGGCGACGACTTCGAGCACTGGGGCCTCGCCGTTTGCCCAGATCTGGACACGGTGATGTACAACCTGGCTGGCGTCAACAACCAGGAGTTTGGTTGGGGGCTGGCGGGCGAGACCCATTCGGCCCTGGCGATGATGCAGCGCTACGGCGGCGAAAGCTGGTTCGGTTTAGGCGACGGCGACCTGGCCACCCACCTGTTGCGCACGGAATGGCTGCGCTTCGGCTTAAATCTGACCCAGGTCACGCTTAAGCTAAAAACGGCGCTGGGCGTGACAGCCGATTTGCTGCCCATGTCCGACCAGCCCGTGCGCACAATGGTGCATACCGACGAGGGCGTGCTGCCCTTCCAGCGCTACTTCGTGCAGCGGCTCGCAGCGCCGCTGCTGCTGGGGCTGCAGTTCGCCGGCATGGAGAGGGCGCAGCCGTCGCCGCAGGTGCTGGCTGCGCTGGATCGCGCCGATGCGGTCGTGCTCTGCCCCAGCAATCCCTACCTGAGCCTGGATCCGATCCTGTTGCTGCCTGGCATGGCCGAGCGGCTGCGGGCATTTCCCGGCCCGGTGGTGGCCGTCTCGCCCATCGTCGGGGGCCAGGCCATTAAGGGGCCAGCCGCCAAGATCATGCCCGAGCTGGGCGTGGAGGCGTCGGCCCTGGCCGTGGCGCAGCACATCGCCGGCCGCATCCGCCTGGACGGCTTCGTGCTGGACACGGTGGACGCGCACCTGGCCGATGCCGTGGCCGCGCTGGGCATCACGCCGCTGGTGACGGATACCATCATGCGCGATGCGGCCAGCAAGGAACGGCTGGCGCATGAGGTGTTGACGCTGGCATTGCAGCTGAGGGCAAGTGCTTGACTTTTCGTTCAACAGACGCTAGTATACGCAACGACCTTGACGACTGGTAGCGAGACTGGGATGCATTCATGCCCACCGTGATGTTGGAAGGACCCTACAGCCTGTTGTTCTTTAGCTCAGACCGCGGCGAGCCGCCGCACATTCACGTGAAGCGGGATCGGTTAATTGCTAAGTTCTGGCTTGCTCCGGTCGAACTCGCCAGGAATCGTGGATTTGCAGGCCACGAGTTGAACCGGATCGCGCGCATCGTTACGGAGCGTGAAGCGATCCTGCTGGAGGCATGGTATGAATACTTTGGTCCTTGAAGTTGAGCCGGCAGCGATGGAAGTTGAGGTAACGGCTAACGACTTGATTGTGGATCTTGCTGATGGACGTCGTATGATTGTTCCCTTGGCGTGGTATCCACGGCTATTGTTCGCCAAGGACTCCGAACGGCAGAATTGGCAGTTGCTGGGGGATGGCTATGCCATTGAGTGGCCCGATCTGGATGAACACATTGGCATTGAAGGGCTGTTGGCCGGACGGCATAGTGGAGAGAGTCGGAAGTCGCTTGATCGATGGCTTAGCTCACGGCATGGATAATCTGGGGCTAGTTGCGAACAGTTTGTCAGATCCTCTGACGTGACCCTCTACATCCTCATCCCCGTCAAACATCTCTCCGACTCCAAGAGCCGCCTGGCCCCGGTGCTGGCCGGGCAGGAGCGCCAGGCGCTGGCGTTGCGCCTGTTGCGCGGCGTGCTGGCCGTAGCGCAGCAGGCCCAGCAGACGCTCGGCGCGGCCGTCGTTGTCGTCAGCCCCGACCCCGCCATCCTCGACTTGGCCGCCACGCACAACCTGACCCCGCTCCTGGAAGACTCTGCTCTCCCTTCCGGTTACGAGTTACGAGTTACGAATTACGGCGAAGCCTCGCTCAACGCCGCCCTGGAACAAGCCACCGCTCATGCACGCGCCCACGGCGCCTCCGCCGTGCTGATCCTGCCGGCCGACCTGCCGCTGCTGACGGTGGGCGACGTGGCGCGGCTGTGGCGGGCCAGCCAGCAGCTTTACGCGGATCGGGCCATGGTCATCGCGCCGGATAGCCAGGGCCAGGGTACAAACGCGCTGCTGGTGCGGCCGCCGGGCGCGCTGGCGTATCAGTTCGGCCCCGGCAGCTTCCAGCGCCACTGCCAGCAGGCGCGCGAGTTGGGGCTGGCCTGGCACATCGATCGCTCGCCGCGCTTGGGGCTGGACGTAGACCTGCCGGCCGACCTGGAACACTGGCTGGCCATCGAGCAGGCCGACCGCGGCCCGGCCGGCGAACCATCACCTCTTGAGGAGATCATCATGCACGACGACCGCCATGCAACACCCCTGGACGACTCTACCACAGCCTTTCTCCACGAGCCGGGCCTGCTGATGCGGCTGGGCACCGTGGGCGGCGACGGTTACCCCCAGGTGACGCCCATCTGGTACTTGTACGACGAGGGCCGTTTCTGGATCACCACGGCCAGCGACCGGGTCAAGGCGCGCAACATGCTGGCCCGGCCCCAGGTCGGCTTTGCCATCGACAGCGACCAGCGCCCCTACCGCGGCGTCTCAGCCCGCGGCGAGGCGCACCTGGTGGCCGAAGGGGAGGCCGCACGGCCCATGACCCGCCGCATCGCTGCCCGCTACGTGCCGCCCGAGCGGCTGGACGCGATGGTCGATACGCTGATGGAGGCCCCGCGCGTGGTCTTCGCCATCGACGCGCCGCGGGTGGTGAAGATGGGCAGTTGGTGACGCAGGTCTTGCCAGGCGACTGGGCAAGGGTTAAAATAGGCATCACCCATCATCCCAACCCAGGGATTGGAAATCCCTGGCTGACAATGCCAAGCGCCCTCAGGCGCTGGGAGCCCTTCCCTAGCCGCTGAGGCGGCTTCGTACTGTCAGCTGGTGAATTCCATTCACCGGGCCTTCATCCCAAGGAGTTCTCATGACAACCACCACAGCCACTTCCACCGCAATCCTCAACAAATACAGCCGCCACCTGACCCAGGTGCGCTCGCAGGCCGGCTCGCAGGCCATGCTCTATGGCATCGGCCTGACCGACGAGGACATGGCCAGGCCGCAGGTCGGCATCGCCAGCATGGGCTGGGAGGGCAACCCCTGCAACATGCACCTCAACGACCTGGCGAAGCAGGTCAAGGCCGGCGTGCAGGAGGCCGGCCTGGTCGGGCTGATCTTCCACACCATCGGCGTCAGCGACGGCATCAGCATGGGCACCGAGGGCATGAAGTTCTCGCTGGTCTCGCGCGACGTGATCGCCGACTCCATCGAAATCGTCATGCGCGCCCAGTGGTACGACGCCAACATCTCCTTGCCCGGCTGCGACAAGAACATGCCCGGCTGCGTCATGGCCATGGCGCGCGTCAACCGCCCCAGCCTGATGATCTACGGCGGCACCATCCGCCCCGGCCACCTGGGCGAGCAGAAGCTGGACATCGTCTCGGCCTTCGAGGCCTACGGCCAGTGGATCGCCGGCGCCATCGACGAGAGCGATCTGCGGGCCGTGCTACGCAACGCCTGCCCCGGCGAGGGCGCGTGCGGCGGCATGTACACCGCCAACACTATGGCCTCGGCCATCGAAGCGCTGGGCATGACCCTGCCCTACAGCTCCTCCTACCCGGCCAGCAGCCCGGAGAAGCTGAGGGAGTGCCGCCAGGCCGGCCAGGCCATGCTGCACCTGCTGGAGCGTGACATCAAACCGAGCGACATCCTGACCCGCCCCGCCTTCGAGAACGCCATCACCGTGGCCATTGCCTTGGGCGGCTCGACCAACGTGGTGCTGCACCTGCTAGCCATGGCCCGCGCGGCCGGCGTGCCGCTGGCCCTGGACGACTTCCAGCGCATCTCCGACCGCACGCCCTACCTGGCCGATCTTAAACCCAGCGGTCCGTGGGTGATGGAGGACTTGTACGACGTGGGCGGCGTGCCGGCCGTACAGCGCCTGCTGCTCAAGGAGGGCCTGCTGCACGGCGACTGCCTGACCGTCACCGGCCAGACCGTGAGGGAGAACCTGGCCGATCTGCCCGATCTGAAGGAGGGCCAGCGCATCGTGCGGCCCTTCTCCAACCCCATCAAGCGCACCGGCCATCTGCAAATCCTCTACGGCAACCTGGCCAGCGAGGGCGCGGTGGCCAAGATCACCGGCAAGGAGGGCACCCGCTTCAGCGGCCCGGCCCGGGTCTACGACTCCGAGGAGCTGTGCCTGGCCGGCATCGAGCAGGGGCAGGTTCAACCGGGCGACGTGGTGGTGATTCGCTACGAGGGGCCGAAGGGCGGGCCGGGCATGAGGGAGATGTTGACCGTCACCTCGGCCATCATGGGCGCGGGGCTGGGCAAGAGCGTGGCGCTGATCACCGACGGCCGCTTCTCCGGCGGCACGCACGGCTTCGTGGTTGGTCACATCACCCCCGAGGCGCAGAGCGGCGGCGCGCTGGCCCTGGTGCAGGACGGCGACCGCATCACCATCGACGCCGAGGCCAACACGCTGAGCGTGGATCTGTCCGACGAAGCGCTGGCGCGGCGGCGGGCCGGCTGGACCGCGCCCGCGCCCCGCTTCACGCAAGGCGTGCTGTACAAATACGTCAAGAGCGTGGCGTCGGCGTCGCAGGGGTGCGTGACTGACGGGTAGCAACTGGTCACGTGGCCAGGCAAAGACTCTCCGTTTGGTGGATCGATCTTGCGCCAAGTTGGATTACAATAGCAGAAGCACTTGGCCGAGCAGGTCCAGGCATCGTAGATTTCGGAAGTTGCCGCTGCCAGCACAGCGATGACTTGCGCGTTGAACTTCGTTATGCGGTTGAGCCGGCAACTTCCGAAATCCGTTGAGGAGACACCTATGAACAACACAGTGCTGGTGGCCTACGCCACCAAATATGGCGCGACAGCCGAGATCGCCGAACGCATCGGCCAGACCTTGCGTCAGGCTGGCCTGCAGGTCGACGTGCTCGACGCCGGGCAGGCCGGCGATCCGGCCAACTACGCTGCGGTCGTGCTGGGCAGCGCGGTCTACGCCGGCTCGTGGCGCAAGGAGGCCGCAGCTTACCTGGAGGCCCACGAGGCCGCGCTGGCCGGCCGGCCCACCTGGCTCTTCTCCAGCGGCCCCACCGGCCAGGGCGACGCGGTCGAATTGATGAAGGGCTGGCGCTTCCCCGAGGCCTTGCAGCCCATCGCCGACCGCATCCAGCCCAGGGACATCGCCTTCTTCCACGGCGAGATCGACACCAAGAAGCTCAACCTGGCCGAGAAGGTGCTGGTCAAAGGCATCAAGGCCCCCACCGGCGACTTCCGCGACTGGGACGCCATCGAGGCGTGGGCCACAGGTGTCGCCCAGGCGCTGAACGCGGCCTAACCCAAACCATCATCCATGAGTCCAGAGCCTCTGGCCATCATTCCATTGGATACTGCGCGCAAAAATCAGGCCGCCGACCTGCTCACGCGCGCCTTTCAGGACGACCCGGCCTATAGCCACATCTTCCCCGACCCGGCTGAGCGCGCCCGGTGCTTGCGCAGCCTGTGGGGCGGGCTGTTGACCGTGACTCTGCGCTACGGCCAGGTCTACACGACGTCCGGTCTGCACGGCGTGGCCTGCTGGATGCCGCCCGGCGACGGCGGCAACTTCCTGTGGCAATCCCTGCGCACCGGCTTCGCCTTGCAGCGACCGGTCTTCGGCTTTTCCGGCGCAGCCCGCAAACGCTTCCTGGACGTGATCGGCTACCTGGAGCAGGTGCGCAAGCAGGTGATGGCGCGTCCACACTGGTATCTCTGGGCGCTGGGCGTGGACCCGCCGCACCAGGGGCAGGGCGTCGGCGGCCAATTGCTGCAGCCGATCCTGACCCAAGCTGACGCGGCCGGCCTGCCCTGCTATCTGGAGACCGAGACCGAGCGCAACGTAGCCTTTTATCGCAAGCACGGCTTCGACGTGGCGACCGCCGGTCCAGACCCGCGCCAGGGCGTGATGGTGTGGACGATGATGCGCGAGCCGCAGAAGCCATAGCGCTTTTCAGACAGTACTCATGGAGACTGCCGTGATTCGTCGACTCCTTACCTGCATCCTCGTACTGGGCGCCGTCGCCGGGCTTCTGGTCGCGTGCGGCGGCGACAGCAAGAGCTACTCGGCCGACCGCTTCGACGTCGACCTGGATATCCAGCCCGACGGTTCGTTGATTGTCACCGAGACCGTGGACTTCCGCTTTGTCGGCGGGCCGTTCAGCTACGTCTTCCGCGACCTGGCCTTCAACGAGATCGACAGCATTGACCGCCTACAAGCCAGCATGGACGGCGAGGTGTTGCCTCAGGGAACCGGGCCGGGCCAGGTGGAGATCCAGGCCGGCGATCCGCTCAAAGTCACGTGGCATCTCCCGCCCACATCCGACGCAGCGCATAGCTTCGGTTTGGTCTACCGCGTCCAGGGTGCGCTGCGCCAACTGGACGACGCCGACGCGCTGATCTGGCGCGCTGTCCCTGAGGAGCACGACTACGAGATCGCCTCCTCCACCGTCACGCTGAGCTATCCGCCGTCAACCCAACTGCTGGGCCAGCCCGCTGTGCAGGGCGCCAACGCCGCCGTCGAGATGGCTGAAGGCCAGGCCGCGCTGCAAGTGCAGAACATCGGCGCGGACGAGGACCTGGTTGTCGAGGCGCGCTTTGCGCCGGGCAGCTTGATCGCTGCGCCGCCGGCCTGGCAGGCCGCGCAGGCCGAGCGCGCCAGCTACGTTCGGCCGGCCCAGGCTCTCGGCCTCGGCGTCGGTATACTGACCGTCTTCATCGGCGGCGTGGCGTTGTTTCTGTATGCGAGGCGCTTCAGGCGTCCACGCGCGGCGCGTCCGGCGACCGGGCTCAAACTGACCGACCCGCCCAGCCAGCTCGCGCCGGCCATTGCGGCCAGGCTGGTCCCCAACGGCAACCCGGCCCTGGCCGCCATCTTTGACCTGGCCCAGCGCGGCGCGCTGCGCATCGACGAGACGCCAGGACGCTGGGGCCGCAGCTTCACCCTGCATCGTCAGCCCTATGCCGCCGCGCTCAAGCCCTACGAGCAGGGATTGCTCGATTCGTTGTTCAAAACCAAACGCGGCCAGGACGACGAGATCCCCCTGCAAGATGTTGCCAGCCGCCTGGCCAGCAGCCAAAAGCAGTTCAGCCAGCCCCTGGACGAGGCGATGGCGCTGGCCGGCCTGCTGGATGTGGAACGCAAAGCCCAGCGCGGCCGGCTGATCGCGGCCGGCGTTCTCGGCACTCTGTTGGGCGGCGTGGTCGCCGCTGTTGGCCTGATCTGGGGCGTCGTGGCGGCTGACGACGCCCAATGGGCTACTCTGACGCCGATGGCTGTGCTGGCCGGTGCGGGCTTGGGCGCGTTCATCGTCAGCCTGGCGGGTCTGATCGCGGCCGCAACCCTCTCGACGCTGACTGAGGAGGGCGAGCGGCAGGCGGCGGACTGGAAGGCCTTTGCCGCCTACCTCAAAGACGTGGCGCGCGGCAAGGATGACCTGCTCGACCTGGCCCGCTTCGACCGCTACCTGCCCTTTGCGGCCGGCTTTGGGCTGGGCGAGTCGTGGGTCAAGCGCTACGAGCAGCAGAGCGGCTTCAGCACGCCGCCCTGGTTCCAGGCCCTGCGCGCCGACGACTCGGCGGCCGCTTTCATCGCCGTGATGGTCGCCAGTCACGCCTCCTTCAGCAGCAGCGGCGGTGGTGGGGGCGGTGGAGGCGGCGCGTCGGGCGGCGGCGCTTCGGGCGCTGGATAATCAGCAGGATGCGTCTATGCACAAGCTCGCTCTGCTCCCGGTGAACGGTGACGTCCGAGAGCGGTTACGAGCCGGTCTTGATCACAAGGAGGTAATCAGATGGAACCCCGATTTGTTTCACTGCCGGCGTTGACGCTGGTAGGCATGATGATGCGGGTCAGACCGCAAGGCAAGGTACCCGGTCAGTTGTGGGACGAGTTTGGGCCGCGCATGGGCGAGATTAAGCACGTGACCGGCCCCGATGTCGCCTACGGCCTGACCAACAACATGGACATGGGGTCGGGCGAGTTCGACTACATGGCCGGGATGCAGGTCAGCCGCACCGACGACATCCCGGACGGCATGGTGTCCTTCAACGTGCCGGCGCAGACTTACGCCGTCTTCCCCTGCACGCTCCCCACGCTTCGTGAGGTGTTCGAGCACATCTACGGCGCCTGGCTGCCGGCGTCGGGCTACGTGCGCACGTCGGGTCCCGAATTGGAGTTGTACGACGAGACCTTCGATCCCCGCGACCCGGCGGCGGTCTTCGATGTGTACATCCCCGTCTTCAAACCATAGCATGAGCAAACGCGACGACTATCGCCAGACCTTGCGCGGCCTCGACGACTGGGAGCCGTACCTGCTGGCGGAATCCGGGCTGCCCGGGCCGCGCGGCAACATCGAGCTTGCCCAGGCCGTGGCCGAGAGGGGGGACGAGGCGCTGGATCATGGGCCAGAACCTGGCCAGGCAGCGCCTGGTTCGCTGCGACGCCAACTGGGTGATGGACTCTTTATTGCGCCTGGCTGTTCAGGGTAACTGATCTTCAGCGACGTGGGGACAACGTGGAGGAGGCAACCAGGGTTTCACTTTCCCTGCCAGTCTGGCTATAATGCTGCCCATGAGGTTATCATGAGGGATTGCATCGCCGTCGTCAGCGGCGGCATGGACAGCATTACGCTGCTCTATTACCTGGTCAAGCGCAAACGCCGCCTGCCGGCGTTGTTGACGTTTATCTACGGCCAGAAGCACAGCAAGGAGATCGAGTGTGCGCGCTATCACGCCCAACGGCTGCTTTGCCGGGACCATCGTGTGATCGATCTGTCCCTCCTGGCGCCGGTGTTCGCCAGTTCGTCGTTGGTGGGCGGCGACCTGTCCATTCCCGATGCGGCTACAATGCGGGATGATCCCCAACCGTCGACCTATGTGCCCAACCGCAACATGGTGTTCCTGTCCATCGCGGTCGCCTATGCGGAGACGCGGGGCGTGCAGGAGGTCTACTACGGGGCGCAGCGCCACGACCAGCCGGGCTACTGGGACGCCTCGGTAGAGTTCGTGGAGAAGATGAACGCCGTGCTCAACATCAACCGCAAGAAGCCGATCCAGATCGTTGCGCCCTTTGCCTCTAACTCCAAGGCCGACATCGTGCGGCTGGGCTTCGAGCTGGGGGTTGACTTCGGCAGGACCTGGTCCTGCTTTCGCGGCCAGGAGATCGCCTGCGGCCGCTGCGCGGCCTGCGTCGAACGGCTGCAGGCATTCGAAGAGATGGGGTTACAGGACTCCCTGTCCTACCAGGGCATTGCGACAAGCTGACAAACAACAGCTACAACCAGGGGATATCCGGCAGCGCGCGGCCGGCGCGGCGGAAAAGCACGGCCATTGGCCTGCCCTGCTGGCGCTGGAATTTGATCGCGTCGTTCAGGATGTCCTGCGCCACGGCCCACTGCTCAGGCTCGCGCGCGGCGAACTGATCTGGCTCATCGAAGAGCACCAGGTAGCCCTTGGCCGGCGCCCACGTCAGGTCACGGATCGACTCCTCGAAGGCGTCCCAGTTCTGGGCCGAGTAGGCGGGGAACTCAAGCGCTTTGCCCACCGTGCGGATGAAGGAAGGCTTGTCGCGCACCTTGGCGCCGTCCACGTGGAAGAATTGCCAGCCGTGCTCCTCGGCCTGGCGCCGCAAGGTCTCCACGTTGGCGTTGGCGCGCAAGCGATACAGGCCAGGCTTGCTCTTGCCGGTCAACAAATCGGTCACGGAAGCCATCAGCGTATCACCTCTTTGAAGCTTTCGTAGTGGTCATCGGTGTAGTACAGCTCGCCCTCGGCTCCAGCCACGATGCGCCGCGCGCCGCGGTTGCGCGATCCGGGCGTGATGACCGTATACTCGCGGTAGTAGCCGCTGCGCTTGCGAGGCAAAAGCTGTTCCCGATTCTGGAAGGTAATGCCGTCGCGCTCGAAGGGGAAGGGTCCGCCCTGTTCGATCAGGGCGATGGTGTCTTTGGCCTGCTTAGGCAGATCCTGATAGCGAATCGTGGGCAGGCCGCTGACGCCCTGCACGCGGGGCGTCGGCGTGGCCGTTGCGCGTACCCGGGGGGTGTTGGTTGGGGCGGCGCGGGTTGAGGATGGCCGTGTGGCCGTGGCGCGCGGCCGGGGTGTGCGGGTGGGCGTGGCGTTGGCCTCAGCATCCAGGGTGGCCGCGGCCTCTAGCACAGCGCCCGCCTGGTTGGCGGCCTCTTGCAGCGTCGCTCCCATGTCACAGGCGGCCAACATGGGTAGCAGCAACACGAGGATCAGCGCCAGCAGCGCGCCACGCCGGATCAAGCCAGGCCGGTGGGTGGGTTCATGGGACATACGATCTCCTGATTCAATGACACAATTCGTAGGTCCGGCTACCAGCCGGACAGTCAGCTATAGGTGCCGGGCACTTGACTTTGCGCCTAATTACGAAGTCTGTCGAGCCGAATTCAGCCGATCCTGGGCTGCAAGTGCCCGGCACCTGAGCAGTAACCTCAGAACAAGCTCAACTGCTCGGCCGCCGGCTGCGGCTGGGCGGCGCGACGCGGCATGGCGCGCACCTCCTTCAGCGCAGCCTCGATGCCGGCCACAAAGCGCGACGGCGCGTTGTCCATGCGCTGGCCGAAAAGAAAACGGGTTCGGGCGCTCAGCAGGGCCAACCTGTGCTGGGCGCGGGTGACGCCGACATAGAACAGCCGCCGCTCCTCGTCTGCGTCTACCGGCCGGCCGGGCCGCTCGTAGGGCACCAGCCCCTCCTCGCAGCCCACAATGAAGACCACCGGGAACTCCAGCCCTTTGGCCGCGTGCAGGGTCATCAGCGTCACCCGGTCGGCGCGCGGGTCGTAGGCGTCGGTTTCGCTGTGTAAGACCATGGCCTCCAGAAAACCAGCCAGGTCGGCGTCGTAAGCGCGGCTACGGCGCGCTAACTGGCTGAGCCGTTCGTTGTCAGCCTCGGTCAACGGGTCGATTCGTTGCTGCGCCAGGAGGTCATGGACACGCGCGACTAGCCGGGCCACCGTCTCACCTGCCTGCTGCCTCTGCGCGAGTTCATGTTGGAACGCTTGCCAGACGCGCTCCTTGCGTCGCCCCAGTGCTGCCAGGACTGCCTCCTGATGCACCAACGACTGGGGCGATTGCAGCAGCCACAGCCCGGCCAGCGCCTCGCGCACCGCCTGGTGCGCAGCCAGCGGCGTCTGGCCCACGGTCTGGTAGGGGATGCCGGAGCGCTCGAAAGCCTCGACCATCAGCCGGCTCTGCGCGCTCAGACGGTAGAGCACGGCGAAATCGGCAAAGGAGCCCGCCTTGGCTTGCTCCGCGCCCTCGACGCGGCCCGAATCAAGGGAGAAGTAGCTGGTGCCTCCCACCATTTGCTCGATTTGATGCACCACGAACTCGGCCTCGGCCTTGTCGGTCGGCGCGGTGTAGACGTCCAGCTTGACCTGCTCGGCGAAGTCGGCCAGGGCCTGCACCGCTTGCAAGGGCGGAGCTTCACCATCCGCACGGCCGATCACCTGCATGGCCGCGTCGAGGATCAACTGCGTCGAGCGGTAGTTCTGGCTCAAACTGAGCAGTTGTGCGTCCGGGTAATCTTGCTGGAACGACAGGAAGTAGCGCCGGTCGGCCCCGCGAAAGCCGTAGATGGCCTGATCCGGGTCGCCAATGACGCACAGGTTGGCGCCGCCGCCGGCCAGCAGGCGCAGCAGCCGGTACTGAGCCTGGTTGACGTCCTGGTACTCGTCCACCGAGATCCAGCGGTAGCGCTGCTGCACGGCCGCCAGCAGGTCGGGGTGGCCTTCCAGCAACTGCACCGGCAGCAGGAGCAGGTCGTCGAAGTCCACGGCCTGGCTGGCGCGCAGGGCGGTTTGGTAGGCTTGGAAGACTGAGGGGAGCTGGGGGAACTGGGCAAAGTCGGCGTTCGATTCGAGGGAGTCGGGCGTCAGCATGAGGTTCTTGGCGCTGGAGATCAACGCCAATGCCTGATCGATCTCGCCTGACTTCAGATCAGGCCGGGCTTGTTTGAGCAGGATGCGCCGCTCGTCGTCGCTCAGGATGGCAAATTGCGGATCCAGGCCCAGCCATTGGGCATGGTCGCGCAACAGCAGCGCACCGAAGGCATGGAAGGTTTTGATGGTGACGCGGCCGGCCACGGCCTCGCCCAGCAGGCCGGCCAGCCGCTCAGCCATCTCGCCGGTCGCCTTGTTGGTGAAGGTGATGGCCAGGATGCTGGCAGGATCGACGCCCAACGCCTCGATCAGCCAGGCGATGCGCACGGTCAGAGTGCGGGTCTTGCCAGTCCCTGGCCCAGCCACGATCACCAGCGGCGCGTCCACGGTCTGCACGGCCGCGGCTTGCTCGGAGTTGAGACCGGCCAGGAGAGAGGGAGCAGGCGAGGGGGCGAGGGGAAGCGGAGAGCGGGGAGCGAGGAGCAACGCAGAGTCGCGTGCCTCGTAGATCACCTTGGGCTCACGCACTGCCTCTGGTGTTCCCTGCTTTCCTTCCTTTCCCTTCTTTCCCTCCACTTCAAACAACCCCATCTGCGCCGACGACACCCATGCCTGGCCGCTGAACAGCCGGATCACGCCGTATTCGCCGTCGTAGCCGCCCTGCGCGTCCACCTGGCCGCGGCGCATACGCTCGATGCCCTCGGCCAGCCGCTCGCCGCCGGCCAGACGGATCTCCTCCAGCGGCGTCTCCAGCAGGATGCGCAGCTCAGGCCCCAGCTTCGCCAGCAGCTTCTCGTATTCGTGCGTGACCTGTTTGGACCCCGGTCCGACGCCGTAGACCTGGCCCAGCACCTCAGGCAGGGGCACCAGGCTGTGGAAGGGATGGACGCGCGCCGGCCGGCCGCCCACAGGCCGGTCGGCCAGCAGTTCGACGCGGTGCATGACACCCACGGTCACCGGCTTGCCGCAGACGGAGCAGAGGCCGCCGTGGGCCAGCGTCTCCGGCGGCTCCCAGCAGACGCCGCAGGCGCGGTGCCCGTCCAGGTGGTACTTGCCCTCCTCGGGGAAGAACTCGACCGTGCCCTTGAATCGAGCGGGATTGCCGCTGCGCAGCGCGTCGAAGAGCGCGTCGTAGGCCAGCTCACAGTCGAAGAGCGTGGCCTCGCGGGCCAGCTTCTGCGGCGAGTGCGCGTCGGAGTTGGAGACCAGGGTGTAGCGGTCCAGCGCGGAGACGCGCCAGTTCATGGGCGGGTCGGAGGAAAGGCCTGTCTCCAGCGCGAAGATGTGCGGCGCGAGGTCCTCGAAGCACTGCTCGACCGAGTCGTAGCCCGATTTCGAGCCCAGCAGGGCGAACCAGGGCGTCCAGATGTGCGCGGGGATCAGATGGCAGCGCGGGTCGGTCTCCAGGGCGATCTCCAGCAGGTCGCGTGAGGGCAGTCCCAGGATCGGTCGTCCGTCGGAGCGGATGTTGCCGATGCGCTCCAGCCGGCCTTGCAGGCGCTCCACTGCGTCCAGGTCGGGCGCGAAGACCACGTGATGCACCTTGCGCGTGGCGCCGGCCTTCTTGTAGATGTTGCTGATCTCGCCGCCCAGCAGGAAGCGCACGGGCGCACGGCAGGCCGCAGGCGTCTGGGCCTCGACTGCCGCGGCAAACTCGTCTTTGAGGCGGTACAGCCCTGCCTCGGCCGGCTCCAGCCTGGCGCGCATCTCGGCCAGCCAGCCAGGGTGGGCGATATCGCCCGTGCCGACGACGTGAACCCCTTTGAGCTGCGCCCAGCGGGCCAGGTGCTCGAAGGTCAGGTCCTTGCTGGTGGCGCGCGAGTAATGGGAGTGGATGTGCAGGTCGGCTACGAGGTGCATGGCGAAGACGAGTGCAGCGCCCGGCTGGTGTGGAAGTCTTTTGACAGTACTTGGGCTTACTGGGAAAAGAACGATACCGTCGTATTCTACACATAAACCAGTTTCCTCACAACCCAGATGTGCGCTGGGCACAAATTTGACGAAATGATCGTTTAATGGATTAAGACCATAAGCAACAAAGGAGATGACTCGATGAAAACCAAGCTTACAGTGGTTCTCGGATTAACCCTGGTGCTGCTGGCGCTGGCGGCTTGCGGCGGCCGCGGCGACAGCAGCAAGTCCATCTGGCCAGACGTGCCTACCCCGCCCGACGCCAAGAGCTCTGACATCCGCCTGCCGCTGCCCATGCGCCTGCTGCTGCAGACAGCCGTGCGCGCGTCCAGCCGGGGCAGCGACGTCGACGTGGACAAGTTCGACTTTGTCGGCTACACCACGGCCCAGTCGCCACAAGAGGTGGCCGAGTTCTACAGCGCCGAGCGCATGGGCGCGGCCGGCTGGAACGTGGCCGAGGGCATGAACTGCCAGACGGCCATGGGTGAAAGCGGCCTTGGCGGCGGCTTCTGTATGTTCGCCAAGGAGGAGGGCCGCCAGCAGAGCCTGCTGCTCATCGCCACCGGCCGGGACGACAACGACCGCAACACCAACATCTTCTTCATGCGCTTTGACGGGCAGTTCTCCGGCCAATAAGCCGGCAGCTTGCCACACTTCCTGCCAGTGATTGCTCCCCCCAACCAGCGCCAACCTGGCTCGCTGACAGCGCTTCCCAACGCGCCGGGCGTCTACCTGTTGTTGCTGCGCCTGCCCGCGCTCGTCGAGGTGCAGATCGGCCGGCTGCGGCTGATCGACTTCGCGCCGGGGCTGTATGGCTACGCCGGCAGCGCGCTGGGGCCGGGCGGGCTGGCGGCACGGCTGAAGCGCCATGCTTCGGGCGCAGGACGCCGCCACTGGCACATCGATTACCTGCTGCCCCACGCACACCTGCTGGGCGCGCTGGCGCGCCAGAATGCGCAGCGGCTGGAATGCGCGTGGGCAGCCTGGGCCGGCGGGCAAGCACAGGCCTGTATTCGCGGCTTCGGCTCATCCGACTGCGCATGTCCTGGCCACCTGTTTTTCTTCGGTTCAGATATCGCTCTGGATCGCTGCATCGAACAGGCCCGGCATGAGCTGGCCGCCTGCTGGTACCTGTGAACAGCATGACTAACCAAACGCTGACCGCAGAGCATACCCCGCTGAACGTTGCGCCGCCGACCGCGGATTTCCAGACCGGCCAGGTCGCCACCATCAGCGTCGGTCACCTGGTGCAGGATTCCTATACGGCATTTCTGGCGCCGCTGCTGCCCTTGATCCAGGCCAACCTGGGCATCGGCTATGCGCTGGCTGGCAGCCTGGCCATCTTCACCCAACTGCCCAGCGTGCTCAACCCCTTCATCGGCTACCTGGCCGACCGCATCAGCGTGCGCTATTTCGTCATTCTGGCGCCGGCGGTAACGGCCACCGTGTTCACCAGCCTGGGGTTGGTCTCCAGCTATGCAGCCCTGGCCTTGCTGCTGTTGGTCGGCGGCGTGGCCATCGCCGCCTTTCACGCGCCGGCGCCGGCCATGGTGGCCAAGATCTCCGGCCAGCGCGTCGGCACCGGTATGAGCATCTTCATGGCCACAGGCGAGCTGGCCCGGACCATTGGGCCGCTGGTCGCCGTCGCCGGTGTAACCTGGTTCGGCCTGGAGGGCATCTGGCGGCTGGCCGCGGCCGGCTGGCTGATGTCGCTGATTCTCTACCTGCGCCTGCGCCGTGTGCCCGCCACACCGCGCGCGCCAGGCGCGCTGGCCATGGACGCCTTCTGGGCGCGCGCGCAGCTTCTTCCCGGCCTTGACCTGGATGCTAGCCGGCCGCGCGGCCATGGTGGCCACGTTGACCATCTACCTGCCGATCTTCATGAGCGACCAGCGCCAGGCCAGCCTCTGGCTGGCCGCGGCCGCGCTGACTATTCTGCAAGGCGCGGGCGTGGCTGGCGCGCTGGCTGCCGGCACCTTGAGCGATCGCTGGGGCCGGCGGCGCATCCTGCTGGCGCTGAGCGTGGCCGCGCCGCTGCTGCTGCTGGCCTTCGTCTATGGCCCCCTCTGGCTGGCCGTGCCGCTGCTGCTGGCCCTGGGCGTCGCCGCGCTGAGCCCCGGCCCGGTCGTCCTGGCCCTGGTGCAGGATCAGTTCCCTCACAACCGGGCCTTCGCCAATGGCGTCTATCTGGCCATCGCCTTCCTCTTGCAGGCCGTGGCCATCTGGGGCGTCGGCGCGCTGGCCGACAGCCTGGGCCTGACCGCAGCCTACACCGTCGCCGCGCTGCTGGCGCTGCTCAGCATCCCCGCCGTCCTGCGCCTGCCTGGGCGCGCGGCGGCGTTAGCCTGACAGGAGATTTGGCCACGGATTTCACGGATCAAAATGGGGGAGAGGCGTTTTCCGGTCCCTCTCCCCCTGGGAGAGGTTAGGTGAGGGGGAGCTTCTCCAGCGGCGGCCGGTTGCCGAACGCCAGCGGCGGACCGCCAGCCGGCGCAGCCCAGCGCACCGCGTTGGCGATGACGCGCTGCACGTTGGCGTCGTAGTAGGTGGGGTAGGTCTCGTGGCCGGGGCGGAAGTAGAAGATGCGGCCCGCGCCGCGGCTGTAGCAGCAGCCGCTGCGGAAGACCTCGCCGCCCTGGAACCAGCTCACCAAGACCAGCTCGTCAGGCGCGGGGATGTCAAAGAACTCGCCGTACATCTCCTCGCGGGGCAACTCGAAGTACTCGCCCAGGCCGGCCGCGATGGGATGGCCGGGCGCGACCACCCAGATGCGCTCCCGCTCGTCGGCCTCGCGCCATTTCAGGTCGCACGAGGTGCCCATCAGCCGCTTGAAGAGCTTGGAGAAGTGGCCGGAGTGCAGCACCACCAGCCCCATGCCGGCCAGCACCCGCTGCTGCACGCGCGTGACGATGGCGTCGTCCACTTCGTCATGGGCCATATGGCCCCACCAGACCAGCACATCGGTCCCGGCCAGCGCAGCTTCGGTCAGGCCGTGCTCCGGCTCGTCCAGCGTGGCTGTGCGCACGGGGAAGCCGGCCGCCCGCAGGGGCGCGGCCAGCGCGGCATGGATGCCGTCGGGGTAGACCGCCGCCACGGCTGCGTGCTGTCGCTCGTGACGGAATTCGTTCCAAATCAAGACACGGGGTAAGGTTGTCATGGGTGATCCTTGGTGTGATGTGTGTGTTCGGGAGCGTTTGGAACACGAAAGCGCGAAAGACCTCGAAGAACGCGAAGCACGAAGAACGCAAAGCTAACACGCTCGCGGCGTTCGCGCTTCGCGCGTTTCGTGCAACTTCGTGCCTTCGTGTTCCAGGCCGCTGTTACACCAACGTCGTCGGCACGTCGAAGGCACGCACGATCTCTTGCAGCTCCGCGCGCGTCAGCCCCTCGGCCTTGTAGCCGTTGACCAGGTCCATGTACTCGTAGCGCGCGGCGGTCTCGGCGTACTCGATGCGGTCGGCGGCCTTGGTCACGGACTGGTCGGAGCGGGCCATCACGCCGTGTTTGCTCCACAGCACGATGCGATGGGCGCGCAGGCCGGCGATGTTCAGATCCATCAGCGCAGCCGAGCCGGGCAGGCGGTAGGGCAGAACCCCGATCCCCTCCGGCAGGTTGACGATGGTCTCCGGCTCCCAGCGCAGCAACTGGCGGTTCATGAAGTCCTGGTCGCGGTAGGCCGGCAGGTGGCTGAGATAGGTCAGGTGCGGCGGCTGGGCGTGGATCAGGGCGTGGAAGTTGGTACCGGTGGCCGCAACCTGGTCGTTGTGTACCGCCAGATGTGAGTTGAACTCGCTGGTGGGCCTGGCAAACAGGCGCCGCGGCGAGGTGTAGATGGTCGCGCTGCGCCCATCGGCGCCGATCAGCACCGCAGCCAGGTTGGCATCCGGGTCTTTGTGGATATCGCGCAGGCGCCGGCCGGAACCGGTAACAAGCACCAGCCGGCCGGCCAGCGCCGGGACCGCCTCGGGCAGCTCCAGCGGCTGGGCGTTGGGGAAGCGGCGGCGCACCTCCATCGGCCAGCCGATGCACAGCGAGATGTTGCCGGCCGCGCCCTCGCCGGCGTCGATGTCGCTGACCCGCCGGCCAGCCTCGCCCATGCCGAGGAGGAACTCGTCCAGGTCTGGATAGGGTTGATCTAAAGCCATGATAGCACTCCTTGTTTTGCGCCCTGGCACCGCCAGCTCGCAGGCGATTGGTCAGTCCAGGTACACCGGCTGCCCGCCCTGCGCGGCCGAGGCCCTGATCGCGTCGTACAGCCGGGCCATGCGCAGGCCCACCTCGGGCGGGCAGGGGTTGGCGATCTCGCCTCGGCGCACGGCCTGGAACTGCTGCCAGACGCCGGTGGAGGGCGGCGTTTTGACCGTGCGCAGCCGCCTGGCGCCGCTGCGCTGCAGCTCCAGCCGCTCGCCCCAGATGCCGGTGCGCAGGATGGCCCGGGCGCAGAAGACGCGCACGTCGCTGGCGCAGGAGGGGATCGCCTCGCCGCAGGCGTGCATGGTCACCCAGGCGCCGGAGCGCAGGCGGCCCATGACCGTGCCCACGGTCTCCACCGGCCGGCCGTGGTCGTCCAGCCAGGCCGCCACCTGGGCGAACTCCTCGCCGGCCAGGTCGACCACGGTGTTGAGCATGTGGGCGCCAGTGTCGAAGAGGAAGCCGCCGCCGGCCACGGCCGGAACCTGGCGCCAGGTGTTGGCGGTGTTGGGGCCCCAGTCCTGCCAGACGGTGGCGCTGATGCTCAGCAGCCGGCCCAGCTCGCCGCCGCGCAGCATGGCCACGGCCTTGCGGATCTGCGGCGACAGGCTGCCGGGGAAGGCCACCACCAGCAGCCGGCCGGTGCGCCCCTGCACGGCGATCAGGCTTTCGGCCTCGGCGCCGTTCATCACCATCGGCTTCTCCAGCAGCACGTCCAGTCCCGCCTCCAGGCAGGCCACAGTCTGGTCGTGGTGAAAGGCGTGCGGGGTGATGATGAAAGCTGCGTCCAGCGGGTGATCGGCCAGCAGGCGGGCCAGGTCCGGCTGGTTGGGCGGCGGCTCCAGCCCGGCATCCAGGTAGAGCTGCGCGCTGGCCGCGTAGGCTGCCGCGGAGGGCTCGCACATGACGGTGATCTCGCTGCCGTCGATCTGGCGCATGATCTCACGGATGTGATAGCGCGCCATGCCGCCGCAGCCGATCATGGCAATGCGGGTTTGGGGGGGCATAGGGGGTGACAGGGTCCTTTCCGGTAGGTCGTGAGGCGTGATGCGTGATGCGTAATGCGTAACGAGTAACGAGTAATGCGTAACGAGTAACGAGTAATACGTAACCCGTAACGAGTAACCCGTAACTCAGAAAGGCAGTCCTCCATTCCGGGTTACGCATTACGCATTACGCATTACGCATTACGTTCTGCCGCGCAAAATGCTGTCCACCTGCCCGCCGTAGCTTTCACCGAAGAGGTTGAGGTGGTTGAGCAGGTGGTAGAGCTGGTAGAGAGGAATGCGCTCGTCGCGGCCGGGCGCCGGGGGCCAGGCAGCGTCGTAAGCGGCGTAAAAATCGGCCGGAAAGCCGCCGAACAGGCGGCACATGGCCAGCTCGGCCTCGCGGTCGCCGTAGGTGACGGCCGGGTCGATCAACACCGGCTGGCGGGCCGCATCCACCAGCCAGTTGCCGCCCCACAGGTCGCCGTGCAGCAGCGACGGACGGCAGGCGCTCTCGTCGATCCAGCGGTCCAGCCGGCCGATCAAATGCTCCAGCCGGCGGCGGCGCTCACGGGGCAGCAGGCCCTGCCGGCCGGCCAACTCCATCTGAAAGCCCAGCCGGCGCTGGCCGTAGAACCCGATCCACGTGGGCAGGGGGCGGTTGTCCTGCGGCGTGGCCCCGCAGTAGTTGCCGTGGTCCAGGCCGTAGGACGGCGCAGTGACGCGGTGCAGTTCGGCAAGTTGTTCGCCCAGCGCAACGCCCGCAGACCGTTGGTCGAGTAGCGCAGCGTATCGAGACCGTTGCTCGATCCACTCCATGACAACGAAAGCCGGTACGACGCCCGGCCGGGCCGCGCCGTGGGCCACGACGGCCGGCACGCGCACGGCCTGGGCCGCGGCCAGCAGCGCCAGCCCGGCCGCCTCGGCCTCGAACATCTCCAGCCAGCCCGGCTGGGGCTGCGGCGGCCGCATGTGCCACTTGACCAGATAAGCCCGGCCGCCAGCCTCGACGCGCGCCGCCTGGCTGATATCGCCCCCGCTTACGGGCTGGACAGTGGTCAGGTCGGCGTTCAGTTGCTCAGCAAGGAGTGCGGCCAGAGCCGCCGGCAGAGCCATGCTACAGACCATGCTCCTGGCGGATGTGCTCCAGCAGGCCGCGGCTGGCCACAGTGACCAGCTCGTAGACGACCTCGAAGCGCCCATCGTAGTAGGGATCGGGCACGTCGTTGGGATAGCCGGCCGGCGCGAAGTCCAGGAAGCGGAAGAGCTTGCCTTCGAGCGCGCCTGCGCGGTCCAGCCGGCGCAGGTCGGCCACGTTCTCCCTGTCCATGGCAATCACGTAGTCGAAGCGCTGCAAGTCGGCCGGCCGCACCTGGCGCGAGCGGCCGTTGTAGGGGATGGCGTGCTGGCGCAGCACGGCCAGCGTGCGCGGGTCGGCCGCCTCGCCGCTGTGCCAGTCAGCCATGCCGGCCGAGTCGACCTCGATCTGGCCGGCCAGCCCGGCCTCGCTCACCAGGTTCTGGAACACAGCCTCGGCCATGGGCGAGCGGCAGATGTTGCCGAGGCAGACGAAGAGGACTTTGATCATGGGAGTTGGGTGTGCTCCATTCGTAACTCGTAATGCGTAACCCGGAATGGCGGGAGTCGTGTGCGGGTTCCGGGTTCCGGGTTCCGGGTTACGAGTTACGAGTTACGAGTTACGAGTTACGAGTTACGAGTTACGAGTTACG
>CAZVGR010000021.1:0-63083 GCA_964626845.1 uncultured Anaerolinea sp. | reverse complement strand
ACCGTCTCACACCTTCTCCATCTCGAACCAGTTCGGCCCCACCTCCACGTCCACGGTCAGCCCGGCGTCCAGGGTGTAGGCGCTTTCCATCACCGCGCGCACCAGCGTCGCAGCCGCGGCCAGCTCGCCGTCGGGGACCTCCAGCACCAGCTCGTCGTGGACTTGCAGCAACATGCGGCTAGCCAGCCCCTGCTCGCGCAGCGCGGCGTGCAGGCGCACCATGGCGATCTTGATGATGTCGGCCGCGGTGCCCTGGATGGGATGGTTGATGGCCGCGCGCTCGGCCTGCTGGCGGTCGGCCGGCGAGCCGCTGCGGTTCTTCAGGATCGGGAAGTAGCGCCGCCGGCCCAGCAGCGTCTCGACGTAGCCCTGCTCCTTCGCCTTCTGGATGGTCTCGTCCACGTAGCGGCGGATGCCGGGGTAGGTCTTGAAATAGGCGTCGAGAAAGGCCTGCGCCTCCGTGCGGTTGAGGCTGGTGCGGGCGGCCAGGCCGAACGCGCTGACGCCGTAGCTGGTGGCGAAGTTGACCATCTTGGCGATGCTGCGCTGCTCCGAGGTCACCTGCTCCAGCGGCACGCCGTAGATGGTCGCGGCTGTGGCCTTGTGGATGTCCACACCGGCCCGGAAGGCCGCCAGCATCGCCTCGTCCTGCGAGATGTGGGCCAGCACGCGCAGTTCCACCTGGGTATAGTCCGCGGCCAGCAGCTTGGCGCCGGGCGCAGCTACGAAGGCGCGGCGGATCTCGCGGCCCAGCTCGCTGCGCACCGGGATGTTCTGCAGGTTGGGGTTGTTGCTGCTGATGCGCCCGGTCTCGGAGCCGGCCTGGTTGAAGCTGGTGTGCAGCCGGCCAGTCTGTGGGTTGACCTGCGCCGGCAGCGCGTCGACGTAGGTGCTGACCAGCTTGCTGATCTGGCGCTGCTCCAGGATCAGGTCGATTACCGGGTGCAGGCCCTTGAAATCCTCCAGCACGCCGGCCGCGGTGGAGTAGTGGCCCGACTGCGTCTTCTTCAAGCCGGCCGTGGGCAGGCCCAGCGTGCCAAAGAGCACGTCGGAAAGCTGCTGCGTGGAGTTGATGTTGAACGAATAGCCCACCAGCTTGACGATCTCCTGCTCGATCTCCAGCAGCCGGCGGCGCAGGTCCTTGGACATCTGCTGCAAGAAAGGCGTGTCCAGCAAGATGCCGGCCATCTGCATGTCCACCAGCACCGGCGTCAGCGGCATCTCCAGGTCGCGGAACAGGCCGGTCAGCTTGAGCTCATCCAGTTCCTGGCGCAACATAGGCACCAGCCGCCAGGTCATGTCCGTATCGGCTGCGGCGTAGCGGCCAGCCACCGGGATGGACACCAGGTCCATGGTGGTCTGCTTCTTGCCTGTGCCGATCAGCTCGCTGATGGGCGTCATCTCCACGCCCAGCCGCTGCCAGGCCACGTTTTTTAACCCCAGCCCGCGGCTGCCAGGGTCGATCAGCCACTGGGCGATCATGGTGTCGAACAGCGGCCCGGCCACGCGAACGCCATAACGCGCCAGCATGGTCAAATCGTACTCGGCGTTGTGCGCAGCCTTTTCGCTGTCAACGCTCTCCAACACCGGCTTCAACGCGCCAATCACGGTCTCCAGAGGAAGCTGAGAATTGTCAACGTTCAATTGAGAATTGTCAATTGTCAATTGAGCATTGACCATTGGCAATTTGTGTCCTACCGGCACATAGACCGACTGCCCCTCGCCCCAGGCCAGGGCAATGCCGACCAGATCGGCCTGCTGCGCGTCGGTGCTGGTGGTTTCCGTGTCGAAGGCGATCAGCGGTGCAGCTTGCAGGGTCTGCACCAGCTCAGCCAGGGCCGGCTCGCTGTCGATCACGGCGTAGGGCGATGGCTCTTGCTCGGCTGCGCGGGCAGCCGGCGCTTCCTCGCCAAACAGCGCCAACTGGCCGCCAGGCCCGGCCTCGACCGGCGGCATGGCCCGCGTGCTGGGCGGCAACCGGTCGATCAGCGTACGGAACTCCAGATCGCGAAACAGCTCGCTGACCTGCTCCTGGTCGTAGTCCTGCACGCGGCAGGCGTCCAGGTCCAACGCCACGCCCGGCACATCGGTGACGATAGTCACCAGATGCTTGCTGAGAAAGGCGCTGTCGCGGTCTTCTTCCAACGCCGTGCGCGTCCGTTTGGCCGTGACCTGATCCAGGTTGTCGTAGACCGCCTCGACGCTGCCGTAGGTCTGGATCAGGTCGGTGGCGCCCTTTTCGCCCACGCCCTTGACGCCCGGCACGTTGTCGGAGGTGTCGCCCAGCAGCGCCTTGAGGTCGATGAGCTGCTGCGGCGCCAGGCCCCAGCGCTCCTGCACGGTCTCTGGCGTGTAGACGATGGTGTCGCTGAACTTGCGGCCGCTGGTCAGCACGCTGGTCTTGTCGCTGACCACCTGCACGATGTCCCGGTCGCCGGTGACGATCATGGTCTCGACGCCCTGCGCCTCGGCCTGCCGGGCCAGCGTACCCAGCACGTCGTCGGCCTCGTAGCCTTCCCGCGTGAAAATAGGGAAGTTCAGCGCCTGCACGACCTCCTGAATGCGCGTCACCTGCCGGCGCAGGTCTTCGGGCATGCGCTCACGGGTGCCCTTGTAGTCGGCATAGTCGGCGTGGCGGAAGGTTTTGCCCACGTCGAAGGCCACGGCCACGTAGTCCGGCTGCTGCTCGCGCAGGGTATTGAGCAGCATGGAAAAGAAGCCGAAGGTCGCGTTGGTCGGCTCGCCGCTGCGTGTGGCCATGGTGGCCGGCAGGGCATGATAGGCGCGGAAGGCCAGCGAGTGGCCGTCAATCAGAAGGAGTTTGGACATGAGTTTGACCTGTGTGCCGGTGAAACGTGTAGGGCAACCCGTAACCCGTAACCGGAAGACGACTCTCGCTAACTCCGGGTTACGAGTTACGCATTACGCATGACCAGAAGCAGTACACATCGCTCACATCTCCCACGTGTCACTTCTTGCTGATCTCCACCTGCCCCGCCGCGGCCAGTTCTTTCACCTGCGGCACCTCGGCGATGTCTGGCGTCATGCGGAAGCTGCGGCCGGCGTCCAGGCGGAAGTGGCCCGTGGGCAGATCGAGCAAGATGTTATGGTTGGTGGTGTTGCGCACGGTGACGAACTGCTCCGGGTCCCAGTCGCGCTCCAACTGGCCGGGCTTGCGTTGCTTGAAACGGGGCATAGCAACCTCCATGCTTGGCATAGACTGCTCGGGCCGGTCTCCTGACCGTGCCCGGTGGGGTCCGCGCGTGCGCGACATACAGAAATCTCCTGGGTGAGCGCACACGGACAGAGGGTATTTTACTTGTAGTGAGGGGGAAAGTCAATCAGGCTGGTTTCGATACGGCGCAGACGGCTACTCAACCCGCGCGTACTCGATCAACAACGCGCTGAGCAGGTCGGGCCGGTCGGTGATGATGCCGTCTACCCCCAGGTCGATCAAGCGGCGCATCTCGGCCGGCTCGTTGACGGTCCAGGTGTTGACCTGCTGGCCGCGGGCACGAGCCTGTTGAACCAGATCCGGCGTCACTTGCTCGTGATAGGGGTGCAGCGCAGCCAGGCGCAGCAGCCGGCGCGGCCAGCCGCGGTTGAAGCCGAAGGGCAGATCGGGCGCATAGAGCAACCCCAGGGGAATCGTGCGATCTATCCGCCCCAGACGCCAGAGCAGAACCGGGTTGAACGAGGAGACGATGCAGCGGCCCAGCAGGTTATGGCGCCGGATCGCCTCCACCAGGCCAGCCTCCAACCCGTCGCTGCGCAGGCGAAAACGCTTGGCCTCGATGTTGAGAAACGCGCTGGCCGGCAAGGTCTCGATCACCTCGTCCAGCGTCGGGATCAGCTCGCCGACGAACTGGGGGCCGAAGTGGCGTCCGGCGTCCAGCTCGCGCAACTGGGCCAGGGTGCTGGCGACGACGCGTCCGCCCACGCCGCAGATGCGCTTCAGGTCGTCGTCGTGGAAGACCACCAGATGGCCGTCCTTCGTGCGCTGCACGTCGAACTCGACGCCGTCCGCGCCAGCCGCCATGCCGGCCGCCATACCGGCCAGCGTGTTTTCCGGCGCCAGGCCGCGCGCGCCGCGGTGGCCCAAATTCAGCGGACGAATCTGCTTATCAGCCATCGATGTCTGTCTCCTTTCCGGCCAACGGCTCACCGGGATCGGCCCGGCCCGACGCCAAGACGGCCAGCCGCGCCCCATCGATCAGCTCGATGGCTTTACCCTGCGCCCAGCGGCGGGCTGGCGCGCTGATCGTGCCGGTGGTGACCAGGAACCCGCGCGGCGTGCCCTCATGCTGCATCACGCCGTAGAGCTCGCGAATCACCACTCCGCCGACAACGCCGCGGTAACGCTTGCACTGCACCACAGCCCGCTCGCCCTGGGGTGAGACCACCCACAGATCGACGCCGTGATCGTTGCTGTCAGGCGTGTTGTGAGCGTAGTAGCCGCGGCTGCGAAAAAGCTGCTGCACCCAACTCTCGAAGGCGCTGGGAGTCATGGCCTGCAGGTCATCCAGGGTGAGGGCGGCTTGCTGGCCGTCTGGCTGGGGCCGTTGCGCCCGACGATGATCCCGCGCCGCCATGGCCCACCCCGTGACCACAAAAGCGCCCAAGCCCAGCACGGCGGCTAGCAGCAACCAGCGCGCCGCTGCCGGACCCTGACCAAAGACGTTGATCCACAGACTACTCAAGACGGCCAGCGCCAGCCACAGCGCGCTCAGCACAGGCAGCAATTTGCGACGGGACAACAGCGGCTCCTGGGGCGGATTCAAGCGGCTAAACGGCGCAAGCGCTGGCGAAGGCGGCGGCTGAGCGATGCGGGGGGCGGGGCAAATGGGGGCGGGGGCGGCTGGTCCGGCAACCCCAACGGCGCCTTAAGGGCCGCCGCCAAGCGATAGGGCGACCAGGCAGGATCTTCCACCGGCTGGACGTCGACTGCAACAACGCCGGCCAGGCTGGCGACGGCGGCCTGTGCGCGCAGAACAAGCTCCTGAGCAGCGGGCCAGTGCGGGCTGGGCAGGACCAGGCGAACTGCCACGCGGCCGCTGCCAGCCACACGCACCGAGTCGACCATGCCCAGGTCCACCAGGTTCTGGCCCAACAGCGGGTCGCTCACGCTGGCCAGGGCTTGTTGCACCGCATCTGGTGTTGTCAATGGCGCGCGCCTTGTGGAGAGGTGATACGTGACGAGTAACGAGTAATGCGTAACGAGCAGGCTGCGACGCATCACTCGTTACGCATTACGCAACACAGACATTCTGCCGCCGGTTGGCAGCCTACTTGTAGTCGTAGAAGCCCTTGCCCGACTTGCGGCCCAGTTGGCCGGCCGTGACCATGCGGCTCAGCAGCGGCGGGGCCTTGAAGCGCGCCTCGCCGTATTCCTCGAAGAAGACGTCGGCCACGTCCTTGATGATGTCCAGACCGATGAAGTCGGACAGGGTGAGCGGGCCCATGGGGTGCGCCGCGCCCAGCTTCATGGCGTTGTCGATGTCTTCACGGCTGGCCAGACCCTGCTCGTAGACGCGAATGGCGTCGATCAGGTAGGCCACCAGCAGGCGGTTGACGATGAAGCCGGGCGAGTCCTTGGCCAGCACGCCGGTCTTGCCCAGCTTCTCACCCAGTGCGCTGACTGCAGCGATGGTTTCCGGCGAGGTCAGGATGCTGGGCACGTACTCCACCAACTGCATGACCGGCACCGGATTGAAGAAGTGCATGCCGATCACCTTGTCGCCGCGTTTCGTGGCCGCAGCGATGGCCGCGATCGAGATCGACGAGGTGTTGGTGGCCAGAATCGCCTCCGGCTTGACCACCTGGTCCAGCTCGCCAAAGACGCGCTGCTTGGTGGGCAGGTCCTCAAAGACGGCCTCGATGACGATGTCGCAGTCGGCCAGGTCGGCCACGTTGACGACGCCGCTGATGCGGGCCAGTGTGGCTTCCATCACGTCCGCCGCCAGCTTGCCGCGCTCCACCGCCTTGGCCAGCGACTTCTTGATCTTGCCCAATCCTGCGGTGAGGGCGGCGTCGCTGACCTCGCAGACCATCACCTCATAGCCAGCCTTGGCCGCAACCTCGGCGATGCCAGAGCCCATCTGGCCGCAGCCCATGATACCGATATTCTTGATGTCCATAGATTTCCATGCCTCCTTGCCGGAAAACTACACGTGGTGAGCGTCAGGTCCGGCGCTGGTCGCCTGCTCGATGACGGCCAGCAGACCTTTAGCTATTTGTTGATCCTGCTCTTCGATTTCGATCAACGCCCGCCACACAGCCTGAATGGCTGGCGGGTCATTGTAAGCCATCTGATCTGCGTACCAGGCCAGATTGTTGGCGGCGCCTGCGATGATAAAGTTGAGTTTGCCTGCGGCCACTCTGCGGCTGCCGGCTTGTCCCAGCAGTTTCTCGTTGACGCCAGCGCGTTTGGGGTTGCGGTCGATGCGGCGCAAAGCGCTGCTCAGCAAGGCGATAGCCTCGTGGGTGTGTTCGATTAACGTCGTCAACAACTCAGCGAAATCAGGTTTGGGGGAGCGCTTGAGATAGTCCTGGTAAATCAGCTGATAGGTGCGGCGGCTGCGCAGCGCGGCCATGAGCCGATCGCCGGCAGCGGCGCTGGCGGCGTCTACCTCGTCGTCTGCCTCGCCGGTCGCGGCTTCCTCGACTTCCTGCACTGCTGTCTGCTCCAGCCCGGCCCACAGGCCGGTCTCGTGCTGCGGCGCAGCAGCCAGGCGGTGGGCGATCAACTGCAGGTACTCCCGGCTGGCATTGGCCCGTCGCTCCTCTTCGGAAAGATTGCCAAACAGGTTCTGAGGGTTGTGTTGGCTGCGGTGGCAGTCCCAGGCAGCCATGCGCTGCTCCACCCAGGCCGCCACGTCCAACACGGTGCTGATCTCCTCGTCAGGCGTGCCGACCAGGGGCAGCCGCTGGCCGTTAAGCTCAATGCGGAACTGGGCGAAGGCAGGGTTGCGCTCGAAAAAACTGAGCGGCGTGACGCGGCTGTAGAGCTTGGATGCGGCCCAAGCCGGCCCTGCATCAGGCTGAAATGCCGGATCGGCAGCCGCCTGCCAGGCCGCCAACACGATCTCGTGGACGGCGATGTGGTCAGGGTGTGGATAGCCGCCATGGGCCGCGTGGGTGATAACGACCTGAGGCCGCAGGCTGCGCAGCAGCGTCACCACCTGGACGACAGCCAGGTCGCGGTCGATTTCGGCCACGCGGCCGTCGGGCCAGTCCAGCCAGCGCAGATCGGTCACGCCCAGCGTGGCGCAGCAGCATTCCAGCTCGCGCGTGCGCACCTCGGCCAGGTTGTCGGCCGTCGCCCCGTACTCCGGCGGCGAATAGATAGTGGCTGCTTCGCCGCGCGTGGCGCAAACCAACGTCACAGCAACGCCTTCAGCCACGGCGCGGGCCAGCGTGCCGCCGACGGAGATCTCGTCGTCGGGATGGGCAAACAGGGCAACGACACGGTGCAATGTCTCAAACGATTCGGGCATGTATGGGAGTCGATTCAGGTTGGTTAAGATGGGGTAGCCACTCAGGTGCCGGGCACTTACAGCTCACGGGAGGCTGAAATCGGCTCCACAGACTTCGTTAGTAGGCGCAAATTCAAGTGCCCGGCACCTGGGGCTGAGCAGGTGGTAACACGATGGGCTTGACGCAGTGCATTATAGCGCACTGACAACAAAACGCAAAGGCGCGCGGCAAAAAATTCGCCCTTTCAGCCACCGGTCAACTGCGCGCAGACGCCCGGCGCTTTAGCCGTGCGGCATGGCTGCAAGCCAGCACGAGGTCATGCGCCGGGCGCCTGAACAACTTTGTTTACGACGTACTCAGCGGCGCACTATCGGCAGCCAGGAGCGGCAAACCGTCTCGGCCAGGCTGGCGTTGCCCGCCACGTCGATGGCCACGGCCGAGACACAGCGAGCCCCAGCCGGGAAGACAAAGGGCCCGTTGTAGGGATAGTAAGCCCGCGGCGGAGTCTCACGGCTGACCATGATACTGGCCACGCCTGAGCCGTGCTCGCCATCGTTGGCGGTCACCGTCACCAGCGAGGTCGTGGTGTCGAGAGCCAGGGTGGTCACAGGCGGCGTCAGGTCCTGTGCGGCCGCGCCGGTCAGCAGCGAGCCAGGGTCAGTCTGGGGCGGCGTGCTGGGCGTGTAGCGGAAGGTCAGCGGCGAGGGCGCCTGGCCAGGCCCGGCCAGCGTGAAGGTGGCTACCGTGGTGCCGGTGATGGGCATGCCCGCGAAGACAGTGGCCTCTGATGTCTCGTTCTGCGTGATTTGATCGACCCGCAGCAGGGCTGCGCCGTCCAGACTGGCGGCTTCGATCCGCACGGTGTATGGCCCGCCTGCGGCAACAGTGGCCAGCACGCTGTCCTGGCCCAGCGAGTAGTCCACGCCTGGCAGCTTGTTCTCGATGCCGGCCGGTTGGTCAGCCAGCGGGCCGGCGTGATTGCCCGCTGCGTCGTAGATGTGCAGCACGGCTGTGCCCATCAGGACAATCTGGCTGCCGTTGATCTCCTCGATACTCTCCAGGTCAGCGGGCATGCCGCCGCCGCTGCACATGGTTCCCCGCAGCATACGGGAAAGCATGGCCATCACCTGGATGTTGCCCGGCAGCTCAAGATGGGGGATGTCCCGCACGACGTAGTAACGATCGTCGCCGGCTGGCACGTTGCCCCCGATGGCGCTGCGCAGCGCAATGGTGTCATCGCCGAACTTAGCGCTTTGGGCAAAAGCCAGTTCTGGCAGCGACTTACAGAAGGGAATTCCAAACAGCCTGCCGCAGACCTGGCGCGGCGAGTACTGAATGGCGCTGGGCGTCATCCTGCCTGTGCCGGCGATGCGCTGCGCAAAGTATTGATCGGTCAGCAGCGACATGTTGCCGATGCCCTGGTTTTGGAATGTCAGCGCATTGCTCAGCAGCGTGGTGTTGCGCCGGCTGGCCAGCCAGGCCGTGCTCTGGTCAAAGTTCAGCGGCTCCAGGATCACCTGATTGTCCTGTTTGCGGGTGCGGATCAGATAGGGCGGCGGCGGCGCGCCGCGGTCGGCCGGGCTGGGGGTGAACCAGAGCGACGAGGGCAACAGGTCATACAGCCCTGCGAAGTTTTGGGCCAGCGCCTTGCCCTGTTTGGGATGCAGGCCGATACCGAAATCGCCGAAATGCGCGCCCAGGCCCATGTCATCGCCCACCTCCATCGCGCGGGCAGACACAGGGCTGCCGATGTAGGGGGTGCCCATGGTGATGAGCTGATCTACCTTGGCTGTGCCGCGGCGCAGCAGGTAGTTGCGAGCGACCACACCGCCCGTGCTGTGGGCCATCAGCACCACCTTCTCCTTGCCGGATTGCTGCAAGGCCAGGTTGATGGTGTCCTCCAGCGCCTGGTCCATGGTGATGTAGTCTTTGCGCCAGTCATACGGGAAATAGAAAAGCGTCTGCCCCAAGACATAGCCTTGAGCCCTCAGGAACTGATCCAGCGGTTCGTAGACTGGCTTGAGACCGGCGATGTTCCAGGTTGGCTCGCCGACGACGATGTTGGGCCGGACTCCCAGCAGGTCAGCCCGGGGGGTGCGGCCATCCGCCTCCAAAGCCAGGGCGTCCAGATAGCGCCATCGGCCGAGGAAGGCCGTGGCGACACCGCGCAGCCCCAGCCAGACCGGCTCGTTGGGCAGGTAGATGTGATCTTCGGGCAGCAGGCACGCGGGATTGAGGGGCAGCGTAACACAAAGTTCCAGGTTGACCGGGGTAAGCAGATTGAACGCCGAGCCAGCGCGCAGCTCGCTGCCGGCCAGGCCAGGCAGGAAGACGATGGGCAGGCCGAGCAGGGGCGTTCGTGTCAGCGTCCCCGCATGAAACCACGGCTGCAGCGCAGCGATGGCCGTCACTGTCTGCAGCCCGCCCGGGTTATTGGGCACAGTGAAGGTAGCCACAAAACTGCCGTCTGCTTGCGCCTGCACGCCGGTTTGCCGGACCCCGTTGAAGTTGATCGTGACGAACTCCGGGCCGCCGGCGGTTCGGAAGTTGCGTCCGTTCACGGTAAGCTGGTCCGTGGCGCAGGTCGTCTGCTTGGACACCGTGATAAAGGGCATGGCGGGGTCGGCGGGATAGGTGTCGTTCAGCACCGTCAGGTTGTTGCTGGTCTTGTTGCCCACGAACACCTTGCCGGTCACCGGGTCCACCGCCGCGCCAAAGGGGTTCACGCCTGCCGCCACGGTGGCAATGACTTGGTTGGTGGTGCTGTTGATGACGCTGACCGTGTTGGAGGTGGAATTGGTGAAGAAGACGTTGCCAGTCCGCATGTTGATCGCAATGCCGCCGCCGCCATCGTCGCCGCCATTGCCCACCGCCACGCTGGCCTGAAAGTTGAGGCCGGTCTCGGCAATCGCGTACACCTTGACCACGTTGACGTTGCCGGCCGGCGCGCAGGCGATGTAGAGCCGGCGCTTGATTGGATTGACGGCCAGGCCGTAGGCTTGGCCGCCCGGCCCGCATGCCTGGATGGTCTGACCGGGTATCTGCGCCCAGCCAGCGCCGCCGTCCATGGTAGTCACTGTGCCGTTGTCGCGATGGCTGACGTAAGCCCGGTTCAACACAGGGTCATGCGCCACGCCCCAGGCCCCGGAGCCGCCGGTCGGCTGCGTGGCAACGACGGTGCCCGTTGCGCCATGAACCACGTACAGTTGATTGCGGCTGTGGCTGACCGTTAAGGCAAGCCCGCGCTCAGCCATTGTCACTATGTTGGTCAGTTGGGCGTCTTCACCGAAAGAGATCAGGTGGACCGGGGCCAGCGTATCAGCATTCAGAACGCGCACATCGCCGTTGCCAAATGTCGCTACGTAAACCAGCCTGGTCGTTGAGTTGACCGCCACACCCCACGGTGAACTGCCCAAGCCGAACTGACCGAGCACTGCGTACGTGAAGCCATCCAACACCAACAGACGCCTGTTATCGCGGCTGGTGATGTAGACCCGGTGGGTGACTGGATCGACTGCCAGACCGTTGGGGGTCTGCAGGCCGGGCACCGGGATCGTGGCATCCGGCCCTGCGCTGAACAGCTCCTCCGGGGTCTGCTCCAGGGGTGGATTAGCCTCTTGAGCCTGCGCGCCGCCAGGCGGGACAGCGGCCAAGGCCAAGCTTGCGATCAGCAGACAGAGCACCAAACGGTATAGGGCAGAGGTGAGAAAGCGACCAGAGGATGGACGGCTACGCGCATCAGGAAGAGACTTGTACCACATGGCAGACCTCCTTATTGCCTGCACTCAAAAGGGTTGCTACTCAACCACAGGTGCCGGGCACTTGGCTTTGCGCCTAATTTACGAAGTCTGCCGAGCCGAATGCAGCCGATCCCGGGCTGCAAGTGCCCGGCACCTGAGTAGTAACTCAAAAGGCGAAACACAGCACCCCAGCAACTCGCGCGATTATTCTCTGACTAATCATGACGTAGCTGCCTTCTTCTGGATACGGCGCTGGCAGGGCAACACACATTTCCGCCTTGGCCAGCGCAAAGCCACCGGCTGAACCCACGATTTTGCCGAGTCGTGTTACAATCTGCTCATGGATGTCTTTCAGCACGTGCAACGCATCATCCAGCGCTACCAGCTCATCAGCCCCGGCGACGCAGTACTGCTTGGCGTGTCAGGTGGGCCTGATTCGCTCTGCCTGCTGCATCTGCTCAATGCGCTGGCGCCAGAGCTAGGCGTGCGGCTGCACGTGGCTCATCTGCATCATGGCCTGCGCGCAGAGGAGGCAGACGCGGACGCCGCTTTCGTGGCGGCGCTGGCCGCAGCCTGGGGGCTGCCCTGCACGGTGGGGCGAACCGACGTGGCGGCGCTGGCCGCGCAGACCGGCGCAACGCTGGAGGAGGCTGCACGGGAAGCCCGCTACACCTTCCTCGGCCGGCTGGCCGCTGAGATCGACGCCTGCGCCGTGGCCGTCGGCCATAACAGCGACGACCAGGCCGAGACGGTGCTGATGCATTTTCTGCGCGGCAGCGGGCTGGCCGGGCTGCGGGGGATGCAGCCGCGCAGCGCCTTCCCCCTGTCGCCATTGCCAATTGATAATTGTCAATTGACAATTGACAATTTGCTCCTGATCCGTCCCCTGTTATTCGTCCCGCGTGCAGACATCCTGGCTTACTGCGCCCAGCACAACTTACAGCCGCGCTATGACCGCTCCAATGAGGACACAACTTTCTTTCGCAACCGCCTGCGCCATGAGCTGCTGCCGTTGTTAGAGACCTACAACCCGCAGATGCGCCGCATCCTGGCCCGCACAGCCGCCGTGCTGGCCGACGACTACGAGCTGCTGCGCAGCGACCTGCTGGCCGTGTGGCCGGATGTGATGCAGCACGAGCGCGACGGCCGGCTGGTGTTTGGCCTGGCGGCCTGGCGCAGCCTGCCGGCCGCCTTACAGCGTGCTGTGCTGCGCCAGGCCATCCAGCGCCTGCGGGCCAGCCTGCGCAACGTCAATTACGTGCATGTGGACAACGCCTATTGGCTGCTGCACGAGGGCCAGGCCGGCGACCGCATGACCCTGCCGGCCGGGCTGGAGTTGGTAATGGGCTACGACTGCTTTGCCGTGGGCGATGAAGGGGTCGATCTGCCGGTGAACGATCTGCCGCAGATGGACGTGGAATGGCTGCCGCTGCCTGCGCCTGGAGCTTTCGAGCTGGCCGGCTGGCAGATCGAGACCACGCTGCTGGCCGCGGCTGCGCTGCCGCCCGGCTGGCAAGCCAACGACGACCCCTGGCAGGCCTGGCTGGACGCGGACGTTCTCGGCGCCGAACCGGCCCTGCGCACCCGCCGCGACGGTGACCGCTTCCAGCCGCTGGGCATGGCCGGCCGCAGCAAATTGCTGGCTGAGCTGTTCACCAACGCCAAGATTCCCGCCCCTGCCCGCGATCGTTGGCCGCTGCTGGTCAGCAGCGCAGGCGACATCGCCTGGGTCTGCGGCCTGCGCGCCGACCAACGCGCCTGCATCACGCCAGCCACGCAGCAGGTCATGCACATCAGGCTGTACACCACAGACTGAAGGAAATGAAGGAAAGAAGGGACAGTTGAAACCGTTGACCCATTGGGCCATCCACCGCCAGCAGAAGATCCGCATCGCCGGCCGCGACGACGGCGATATCTGGGGCGCGCTGGCTGGCCCTGACGGCGCCGTGCGCTCCTTTCGCTACAACCAACAGACCATGCGCCTTGTCATCGACGCAGGCGACCAACAGCGCGTCCTGCAGTTGGATGCGTATGGCTTCGAGCAAGAGGTAAAGGGGTAGATTGGTAAATTGGTCCGTCCACGAGCTGCAGAGCCTCCAAAGCACCAACCCACCAATCTACCACCTACCAATCTACCAACCTACCAACCCACCAACCCACCAATCTACCACCTACCAATCTACCAACCTACCAATCTACCAACCTACCAATCTACCAACCCACCAACCTACCAACCTACCAATCTACCAACCTACCAATCTACCAACCTACCAACCCATCATGCCCACCATCACCCTCAAACCCGGTCGCGAGAAATCGGTCCGCAACCGCCACCCATGGCTCTTCTCCGGGGCAATCCAGCACATCGACCGTGACGCCGCCGACGGCGATATTGTAGATGTACACAGCAACGGCGGCCAGTGGCTGGCACGCGGCTACCTCAACCGCCGCTCACAGATCCAGGTGCGCCTGCTGAGCTGGGACGCGCACGAAAGCATCGATGAAGACTTCTGGCGCAGCCGCTTACAGCAGGCCATCGCCGGCCGCGCCGGCCTGGCTGCCGCTCCTCAGACCAACTCCTATCGCCTGGTCCACGCCGAAAGCGATGGCCTGCCCGGCCTGGTGGTGGACTGCTACGGCGACTGGCTGGTGATGCAGTGCCTGACGCTGGGCATCGAGCGGGTCAAGCCGCTGCTGGCGCGGTTGCTGGTGGAGCTTTGCCAGCCGGCCGGCATCGTGGAGCGCTCCGATGTGGACGTGCGCGAGAAGGAGGGGCTGCGACCGGCTGTGGGCCTGCTGCACGGGGAGGCGCCAGCCAGCCCGGTGGAGATCGTGGAGCACGGCCAGCGCTTCCTGGTCGACCTGCTGGGCGGCCAGAAGACCGGCTTCTACCTGGACCAGCGCGAGAACCGCCTGCGCGTCGCCTTCTACTGCCGCGACGCGCGCGTGCTCAACGCCTTCAGCTACAGCGGCGGCTTCGCGGTCTATGCCCTGGTGGCCGGCGCGCAGCATGTCGTCAACCTGGACTCGTCGCTGGAGGCGCTGGAGCTGGCCGAGCGCAATCTGGCCCTCAACGGCTTCGACCCCGACGCGCAGGCCGAGGGGGTGGCCGGCGACGTGTTCCAGGTGCTGCGCGACTGGCGCGCGGCCGGCGAACGCTTCGACGTGATCATTCTCGACCCACCCAAGTTTGCCCACAGCCAGCAGCAGGTCGATCGCGCCGCGCGGGCCTACAAGGACATCAACCTGCTGGCCATGCAGCTCCTGCAGCCGGGCGGCGTGCTGGCCACCTTTTCCTGCTCCGGTCTGGTCAGCGCCGACCTGTTCCAGAAAATCCTCTTCGGCGCGTCGATTGACGCGGGCCGCGCTGTGCAAGTGATCGAGCGCCTCAGCCAGGGGCCCGACCACCCGCTGCTGTTGAGCTTCCCGGAAGGGGAGTATCTGAAGGGGCTGGTGTGCCGGGTCTTGTGACAGGGTGACTGGGTGACAGGGTGACTGGGTGACAGGGTGACTGGGTGACACGATCGCGTGGCTGGCAATCACCTTGTCACCTTGTCACCTTGTCACCTTGTCACCTTGTCACCTTGTCATCTCCCCATCTCCCGATTTGCCATTTTGCCGTTTGTGGATTTACTAACCGTCAGTCACTTGTTCGAGGTTACACCCATGCAAAAACGTTGGATCAGAATCGTCTTTCCCTTTGCTTTGCTGTTGATTTCCCTGGCCCTGGCTGGCTGCGGCGGCAACGAACCGCTGCCAACGCCGACGCCCACCAAGACGCCGCTGCCGCTGGCGACCAACACCCCTGTCCCGTCGGCTACCCCCACGGCCACGCCAGCCCCCACCGACACGCCTGAGCCGACGGCCACGCCCACCCCGGCTGACACGCCGACGCCAGAGGGCACCCCGACCCCGGAGCCGACGCCCACCCCGATGGCCTTCCTCCAGCCTACTCAGGATGATGTGAACACGCGCAAGGGGCCAGGCACCAACTACGGGCGGGTCGGCCAGATCACGCGCGCCGACAAACTGGGCGTCTATGGCAAAAGCGCCGACGGCAACTGGTACAAAGTCTGCTGCGTCAACGGCCAGGAGGCCTGGTTTGCTGCCCAGTATGCGCAGGTCAGCGGCGACATCGCTGCGCTCCCTGTGGTCGAGGCGCCGCCGCTCAACGCCGAGACCCAGGCTGACAACGCGCCGGCTGTAGCCAGTGGCTCTGGCAGCCCTGGCATCACCGGCCTGACCTACATCGGCAACGTGGTGCCGCCCGTCGACAATCCGCCCCCAGGCAAATACTACGGCCTGTGCGGCCTGCGCGAGAACCGCCCCGTGCGCGCCGTGCCGCCACAGCGCACGACGTTGACAGGCAACATCAACCCCCTGACCGGCCTGCCCATCGACCCGAAGCGCCTCGAAGAACGCATCTTTGTCGCCCGCTACGGCAATGAGCCGGCTGTCAACGCGTACTTTGGCATCTCGGCGCCTGACCTGGTGTTCGAGGAGTTGATGGACAGCCTCAACACCACGCGCTTCACCACCCTATGGCTGGGCGGCGACGCGCCGCAGATCGGCCCGTTGCGCTCTTTCCGCAACACCACCATCCAACTGGCGCAGACCTTTGATGCACCCATGGCCAGCAGCGGCGCAGTTGGGCCGAACCAGATTTTCGCCTATGCAGCCGGCGTCGAGGACCTGGACGAGCGCTGCTACGCGCAGATTTACTACGACAATCCCGCTGGCGGCAGCTATCAAAACCGGGTGCTGACCACCAGCGACCGGATTCGCAGCTTCTTGCAGGCCAACGGCCTCAACACGGGCGTCAAAATCCAGCCCTTCACCTTCGACGAAACCGCGCCCAGGGGCGACCAACCGGCCAGCCGGGTCGTGATCCCCTACATCAACCGTGGCTTCTACGAGGTGGAGTGGCGCTACGATCCCGCCACCGGCCGCTATGCCCGCTTCTCCGGCTCCCAGCGCAACCCGCTGATCGACGCCAACAACGGCCAGCAGGTGACAGCCGCCAACGTGGTGATCCTGGAGGCCAAGCACGACCGGACTGACCTGCTGGTGCTGGGCAGCTACACCGTGCATACCTACCTGGTCGGCCAGGAAGGCCCGGCCACCATCATCCGCGACGGCGTGGCCATCCAGGGCCGCTGGCGCGTGCCGAACACCTTCAGCGGCATGGAGCTGGTGGACGCGGCGGGCAACCCTATCCCACTCAAGCCGGGCAACACCTGGTTCCAGATCGTGCCGCCGAATTACGGCGTCACCATCGTTGGGTAGTAACGTCCATAGCTACGGCGACACAAAAACACGGCCCTTTCGATGGCTATCATCGAAAGGGCCGTGTTTTATGTTGATTGACGCCGCTCTATGCTGCCGCCAGCGCGCTGCAGTCAGCGATCAGCGTCGCCAGATTGGGCTCGGTGAAGCTGATGCCCGGCGCTGGACGGCGGTTGTGCTTGATGTCCGGCGGCTCGTGACGGTGATGTTTCCACCTTTGCCCATCCTCTAACCCCTCTGGTATAATCTCTGCCATGTCAACCTGTCGAATGAACTCACCCTGGTGCAGCCGGGCCTGGCTGGCAGTTGCCCTGCTGGTCGCCATCGGCCTGACCCTGCCAGCCCTGCTGCCCAGACACAGCAACGCTCAAAGCTCGCGGCTCGTGCTGGCTTTCTATTACAACTGGTTCGACGAGAACACCTGGACGCCGGCCAAAGTGCCCGACTTCCCCACACAGCCCTATGTCAGCCGCGACCCGGCCGTCATGGACCGCCACATCGCCCAGGCCCAGGCCGCAGGCATCGACGCCTTCGTGGTCAGTTGGTATGGCCCTGGCGGCGGCAACCAGACCGAGGGCAACTTCGCGGCCATGCTGGATGTGGCTGCGGCGCGCGGCTTCAAGCTGGCGCTGGATGTGGAGGTCACCAGCCCCTTCGCCGGGGCCGGCACGGCCGGCACAGCCGAGATGCTGCGCCACGCCCTGGCAACCCACGCCAACCACCCGGCCTATCTGCGGGTGAATGGCAAGCCGGTCTTCTTCTTTTGGCGGCAGCAGCGCTACGGCGTGGACACCTGGCGAGGCATCCGTGACCAGGTCGACCCCGGCCGCAACAGCATCTGGATCGCCGAGGGCATCGACATGAGCTATCAGGCCGTGTTCGACGGCCATCACCTCTACTCGGTGACCTGGAATCCCCCCAGCGACCTCTTCTACACAGCCAACAAGTTCAGCCGCTGGGTGCAGACAGCCCGCGAGCGCTATGGCAGCCATCGCTATTGGGTTGCCACAGTCATGCCCGGCTACAACGACCTGCGCACCGGTCGCGGCAACGCCTTTGCCCGCAGCCGCGAGGACGGGGCCTATTACGTGCAGACCTGGCAGGCGGCCATCGCCAGCAATCCCGACTGGGTGATCATCACCTCGTTCAACGAGTGGCCCGAGGGCACCTACATCGAGCCCAGCCAGGCTTACGGCGATCGCTACCTGGGGCTGACAGCGGAATGGGCTGGGCGTTTCAAAAGCGGCGAGGGCGTTCCCTACCAACCGCCTGCGCCTGCCGCAGCCAGCCCGGCTGCTGCTCCCCCTCCCGCCCCAGCTCCCACGCCCACCCCTGTTCCCACGCCCAGCTATGCCGCGCTGCGCGTGGAGACAGCCGTGCTCAACCTGCGCAGCGCGCCCAACGCCGAGGCTTCCCTGCTCGGCCAGACATCCGCCAACGCCATCTGGCGCGCCCTGGGCAGGCTGCCGGACGAAAGCTGGTGGCAGGTGTGCTGCATCGACCGGCAGCGCGCCTGGGTCAGCGGCCAATGGGTGCAGCCGATTGGCCCGGCTGATGCCTTGCAACAGGTTCCTTATGTCGATCCGACCGCCGCCAACAGCGAGTGGCGGGGCGTCAGCATGGAGTGATCTCGCTGCCAGCGCCACTTAGGAGGCTCCCTTGCTCAACACCACCCCCACGCTTTACGATGACGTCGCCGAGATCCTTATCACCCAGGAGCAGATCCAGCAGAAAACCGCCGAGCTTGGCGCGCGCATCTGCGCCGACTTCGCCGGCGAGCAGATACTGATCGTCGCCGTGCTCAAAGGGGCGATGCTCTTCCTGGCCGACCTGATCCGCTACATCGACCTGCCTCTGGCTATCGACTTCCTGGCCGTTTCCAGCTACGGCGCAGGCACCGAGAGCAGCGGCGTGGTGCGCATTCTTAAGGACCTGGACGAGACCATCGAGCACCAAAACGTGATCATCGTCGAGGATATCGTCGACTCGGGCCGCACGCTGGACTACCTGTTGCGCATGTTGCGCCAGCGCAACCCGGCCACGCTGCACGTCTGCACCCTGCTGGACAAGCGCGAGCGCCGCGAGGTTGATGTGCCGATTGACTATGTAGGCTTCGAAGTGCCCGATGCCTTTGTGGTGGGCTACGGGCTGGACTACGCCGAGCACTACCGCCAACTGCCCTTCATCGGCGTGCTGAAGCCGGAGATCTACGAGTAGCGCAAAGACCACACGCCGCCGCCCAGCTTATTTGAGTTATGTCCACTTCTCTGCCAGTTCCGCCCCAGCCACAACGCCCGGCCAAGCCAGTCTCGCCGGCATGGTCGCGCGGGCTGGCAGCGTTGGCCCTGGCCTGCTTTGCGCTGGCGCTGGTCGTCACGCCAGCCTGGGCCGGGCTTGACCCGCCCCCGCGTCACGTTGTCCAGCCGGGCGACACGCTGGCCGGCATCGCACAGCAGTACGGCAGCACGGTCGAGGCGCTGATGGCCGCCAACGCGCTGGTCGACCCTGACCGCATCGAGGTCGGCCAGGTGCTGGCAGCGCCGCCAGCCAGAGCAGCGCTGTTGAGCGTCGAGGCCCGGCCGCGCGACACCATCGCCAGCCTGGCGCGCCGCTACCACATCCAGCCGGCGGCCTTGCAGGCGCTCAACCAGCTTGCCACCGGCCAAACGCTGGCGCCAGGGCAGGATCTCCTGGTTCCCGCCCTGCCCGGCCAGCCATCTCCGGCCCTGCCCCCCGGCCCTGTGCGCAGCATCACGGTTACGCCTCCCGTGGTGCGACAAGGCGAGACGGTCAGCGTGCGCATCGAGCTTGACGCCAGCCAGCCAGTCAGCCTGAGCCTGGCGCTGGGGCCTCAGGCAGCGCTGTTGCGCCAAGCAGGCGACGGGGCAACTGTGGGCCTGGTGGTGATCCATGCCTTGACCGATCCAGGCTATGTGTGGCTGGACCTGGCCTGGCAGCCGGCGGGCGGAGCCGATGTGCAGACCATCCGCTGGCCAGTCCAGGTGTTGGACGCCAGCTATCCCACCTTCGACATCGTCCTGCCCCCTGGCAAAGGCGACCTGCTTGCCCCCGACCTGGTGCAGGCCGAGCTGGCGCGGATGACCGCGCTGTGGAATGCCCCGCCCACGCCGCCTGCGTGGCGCCGGCTATTCCTGCGCCCTGTAGCCGACGAATACCCGACCAGCGCGCCCTACGGCCAGCGGCGCTCTTATAACAGCGGGCCGGTCAGCGGGTTCCATGCCGGCCAGGACTTCGCCGCCCCCGAAGGCGCGCCGATCATCGCGCCGGCCGCCGGCGTGGTCGTCCTGGCCGAGGAGTTGATGGTGCGGGGCAACGCCGTGCTGATCGACCACGGCGGCGGCGTCTTCAGCGGCTACTGGCACCTGGTCGATATCGCGGTCAGCGCTGGCCAGCAAGTGCAGCCGGGCGATCTGCTCGGCCATGTCGGCACCACCGGCCTGAGCACCGGCAACCATCTTCACTGGGAGCTGCGCATCAACGGCTACGCGGCCGATCCGATGCAATGGCTCACGACGCGTTTTCCCTGACAGCAACCACAGGTGCATCATGCCATCCATTATCCCTGGCAGGGCAGCCAGCAAGATCAACCGCATTGGCGTGCTGACAGCAGGCGGCGACTGTCCCGGCCTCAACGCAGTCATTCGGGCTGTGGTCAAATCAGCCGCGCAGGAGCATGGCTGGCAGGTTGTCGGCATCCGCGACGGATTTGAGGGGCTGATCAGCGATGATGACGCGCTTGTGCCCTTGACGATTGAGTCGGTCTACGGCATCCTGGCGCGCGGCGGCACGATCCTCGGCGCAGCCAGCCGGGCCAATCCCTTCCTTTACACCAAGCGCCAGGAGGGCAACCGGGTTTCCATCGATGTCACCCCGCGCGTGCTGGAGCGCATGAACGACCTGGCGCTGGATGCCGTGGTGGTGATCGGCGGCGACGGCACCATGCGCATCGCGCGCGAGCTGCACGAGATGGGCGCGCCGTTGGTGGGGGTGCCCAAGACCATCGACAACGACGTGGAGGGCACTGAGTACACCTTTGGCTTCGACACAGCCGTCAGCGTGGCCACTGAAGCCATCGACCGGCTGCGCACCACGGCTGAAAGCCATCACCGCGCGATGATCGTCGAGGTGATGGGCCGGCAGGCGGGCTGGATTGCGCTGCACAGCGGCGTGGCCGGGGGGGCCGATGTGGTGCTGATCCCCGAGAACCCATTCAACGTGGAGACCATCTACAGCCGCTTGCAGGAGAGCTTCGCCGCGGTGCAGCGTTCGGCCATCATCGTGGTGGCGGAAGGCGCCTATGCCCAGGGCGAGAGCCCGGTGTTTCGACGCCGCGCAGGCAGCGAGGGCAAACAACGCCTGGGCGGCATCGGCGAACACCTGGCGCAGTTGCTGCAAGAACGCCAGGACCAGGATCAAGTCACCCCCGACCTGGACTGGGACATCCGCGTCACGGTCTTGGGCCATGTGCAGCGCGGCGGCACGCCCAGCAGCACAGACCGGGTGCTTGCCACCCGTTTCGGCGCGGCCGCCGTGCGCCTGATCGCCCAACGCAAGCTGGGCCGCATGGTGGCGCTGCGCGGCTCGACCCTGACCGACCTGCCCCTGACCCGCGTGGCCCGCGTGCCGCGCACGGTGCCTCGCGATTGCGATCTGCTGTTGACGGCCCAGGAGTTGGGCATTTGCCTGGGCTAAGTACCTGTCCCAAATAACATGGCGGGCTGGCTCGGTCAGGAGACCGGCCAGAGCACCAACTAACTGGCAGGCTGGCTCGGTCAGGAGACCGGCCAGAGCACCAACTCAAGCTGTGCATGGACCGCAAGTGCCCGGCGCCTTAGTAGTGACACAGAATCAAAACAGCGGCTGACCAAGTGGTCAGCCGCTGTTTGCAGATCAAACACAGCGCGTTCGGGCGGCCGCCTAGTCTTCTTTGCGCCGCTCGGTGATGATCTCGACCTCGCTGGAAGCGGCCTCGGCCTCTTCATCGCCCGCGTGAGCCGCCGCGCGCGACAGGTTCATGGCCACCAGCGGCTCCTCGCCGTAGTCAGCGGCCAAAGCAACGCCCGCAGGCAGACGCAGATCACGCGCATAGATGCGGTCAGTGACCTCGGCCAGAACAGACACGTCCACCTCAATCGCCTGAGGCAGATCGTCAGGCAGGCAGGTGATCTCGATGTTGTCCACGTTTTGCAGCAGCACAGCGCCCAGATCGATGGCCGGGGCATGGCCCATCAGATGCAGCGGCACCGCCATGGTGATCTTCTGGCCTGATGCCACGCGCACGAAATCCACATGCAACAGATTGCGGCGCACCGGATGACGCTGCAGCTCACGAATCAGCACGCGCGTCTTGGGAAAATCAGGGCCTACCAGGTTGAGCAGATGCGACGCAGCGCCCTTGATCAGCATGCGGTCCAGGTCGCGTTCTACCAGTTGCAGGTGCTCGGTAGGTGCAGACCCGCCATAGATGACAGCGGGAATGTAGCCCTCGGCGCGCAGGCGGCTGGGCTTGGGGCCAGAGCTGGCCCGCTTCTCAACTTGCAGCGTAAAATCCTCCATGAATAACCTCTCTTTTTCCTTCTCTTGCCGCACTTAGGCGCCTGGCGCTGAGCGCCATCCAGAGTCAGGATTGCTCGTGTGAAGCCAAGCGCCCGGCGTCTAAGATGAGACAAGTTGCTCGTGACATGTATTGTGCGCCGGTGTCCAGCGCGGCTGGCCCGCTCCCATCTGAACACCAGGGTGCGGGCCAGTGACGCTATTCTAGCCCAAGTCGCATGATTCGTCAAAACGCTGCGGCCTGTGGTAGGATTCTGCCCCGATGAGCAAGTGGCTGGCCTTTCTACTGTTGGGATTTGCGCTGTTAGCCGGCGCCACCGGTCTGGCATGGGCGCAGCGCGCGGCCGCGTCCATGCCGCCCAGCTCGCCGCCCCCCCGCCCAGCACAGCCCTTGGGGGTCAACGTGGCCCTGGAACGCTATGATGCGCAGCAGCGGGCTGAAACGCTGGATGCCATTGCCGCAGCCGGCTTCGGCTGGGTACGGCAGCGCTTTCCCTGGGACCTGATCGAACCGGCCCCCGGCGCCTACGACTGGACGCTCTGGGACGAGATTGTGGCGGACAGCGCCGCCCGCAGCCTGGAACTGGTAGCGGTGCTGGACGGATCGCCCGCCTGGACCAGGCCGCCACAGGACGCAGCCAACCCGCTGGCCCCCCCCGCCAGCCGCGCCGACTTCGGCCGCTTTGCCGCCGCCTTTGCGCAGCGCTACGGCCGCAACCTGCACATCTACCAAATCTGGGACGAGCCCAACATTGCGCCGCACTGGGGCGACCGTTATGTCGATGCAAACGACTACGCTGGCCTGCTGCGCGAGGCTGCGGTGCAACTGCGCAGCGTGGACCCGGACGCGCTGATCCTGCTGGCTGCGCTGGCGCCCAACATCGAACCTGGCGGCTTGAACCAGAGCGACCTGGCCTATCTGGATGCCCTGTATGCCGCCGGCGCTGCCCCCTGGTTCGACGCCGTTGCGGCCCAGCCCTACGGCTTTGAGCGGCCGCCCGACGATCCCCCTGCCAACGATGTGCTCAATTTTCGGCGGGCCGAGCTGCTGCGCCAGATCATGGTGCGCCACGACGATGGCGAGACGCCCATCTGGCTCACAGCGTTCGGCTGGCACAGCCCCGCCAGCGCTGCCGCCAGCCCCTGGCAGAGCGTGGCTCCTGACACACAGGCCGCGTGGGCCGTCGACGCGCTGGAATGGGCGCGGCGGCGCTGGGAGTGGGCGGCCGGACTGGCCTGGGCCGCGTGGCAGCCGCAGCAGCCGGCTGACGACCCGCGCTGGGGCTTTGCGCTGACAACGGCTGACGGCCAGAGCACCGCTACGCTCGACGCGCTGAGCCGCTGGATGCAGGCGACGCATCCCTTGGGCGCAGGGGTATGGCTGCCAACGGCTGGCGCTGTGCAGGCTGAAGGGGGGTGGCGCTTGTTGAGCCAAGCAGCTGACCCGCCGCACGGCGCTGCGCTGGACAACAACCGGCTGCGCATCCCCTTCGAGGGCACGGCGCTGGCGCTCCAGGTGCAGCGCGGCCCCTACTGGGGTTATCTGGACGTGACCATCGATGGAGAGCCGGCCGGCGCTTTGCCGAAAGATGCCGCCGGGCGGGCCAACCTCTTGCTGCATGACCCGCTGGGCCAGCAGGCTGCGGTGTGGGCGGCCCGCCATCTGCCCGCTGGCCCGCATGTAGCCGAAATTCGCGCGGCCGGCGGCTGGGAGCAGTGGCCGCTGCTGGCGATACGCGTCGTCAATCAGCCGCAAACCGGCTGGCCAGGTTGGCTGGTGTGGCTGATGGGGCTGAACGGCCTTGTGCTGACTGGCGTGGGCATGGCCGCCCTTGGCCGCCAGCAGCCAAGGCAGACGGCCGGCGTGCGGCGCGCCGGCGCTTCGATCTTCGATGAGGCCGAGGACGCGCCGCCAGCGCTGCGCTATGGCCTGTTAGCGGCGGCGGCGGCGGGCGTGCTGCTGGCGCCTGACGCGCTGCAACTGATCCCCCTGGGCCTGCTCTTTGCCCTGTTGGTGGTCTGGCCTGGAACCGGACTGGCCCTGCTGGCGGCCGTGACGCCGCTGTTTCTGATGCTGACGCCGCTCCTGGGCCGGATGGTCAGCCCGGCCGAGGCGACGGTCTGGCTGCTGGCCGCAGCTCTGGGCGCGCGCTGGCTGGCGGAGTGGGCGGCCGCAAAATGGGCGGGCTCGGTCGGGAGACCGGCCCCAGCGCTAAAGGCTGACCGTTCGAGGTTGGCGTCGTTGGATTGGGCTGTGCTGGCGTTGCTGGCCGTGGCGGTCGTCTCGCTGGCGGCGGCCGACAACCTGGGCGTGGCCCTGCGCGATCTGCGCACTGTGATCGTGGCTGGTGTGCTGGCCTACTGGCTGGTGCGACTGGCGCCGGCCGGCCGCGACGGTCGCTTCGACCCCTGGCCGCTGGTCTGGGGCCTGGGCCTGGGGGCGGCCGCGGTGGCGGGCTGGGGCATCTATCAGGCTGTGGGCGGTGTGGGGCTGATCGACGCCGAGGGCGTCTGGCGGGTGCGCGGGCCTTACGGCTCGCCTAACAACCTGGCGCTCTACCTGGGCCACACCCTGCCCATCTTGCTGGCCGTGGCCGTGTTCAGCGCACAGCGCAGACGGCGACTGGCGGCCGGCCTGCTGTCTGCAGTGATCTTTTTGGGCCTGGTGTTGACCTTCAGCAAGGGAGCGCTGCTGCTGGGCCTGCCGGCTGCGCTGCTGGTGATAGGCTTTGTGGCAGGCGGACGCTGGCGCTGGGTAGCGCTGGCGCTGCTGGCTGCGGGCGCGCTGGCGCTGCTGCCGCTGTTCGGCACTGAGCGCTTTGCTGGCCTGTTTGACCTGCAAGGCGGCACCAGCTTCTTTCGCGTGCAGCTTTGGCGCGGCGCGTGGAACATGGTGCAGGAGCATCCCTGGTTGGGGGTGGGCCTGGACAACTTCCTTTACGCCTACCGCACGCGCTACGCCCTGCCAACAGCCTGGCAGGAGCTGAATCTGAGCCACCCCCACAACATCGCGCTCGATTTCTGGACCCGGTTGGGCTTTTTGGGGCTGGTTGTTGGCGTTTGGCTTTTCGCTGCCGCCTTCTGGCAGAACTGGCAAGCGCTCAAGCGCGCCAGCGGCGAACGCTGGGCCCTGCTGCTGGGCCTGCTGGGGTCATTGGCCGCCACCCTGGCCCACGGACTGATCGACAACTCGGTGTTCCTGGTCGATCTGATGCTGTTGTTTATGTTGAGCATTGGCGTGATTACCCGGCTTGATCGGGATCTGACAGGAGCTGAAGGAGACTAAAAGGGACGCAGCTACACCTGCTGTTGGGTTCTCGTCCGTCTCCCCCATCTCCAGCGATCTGCGTCGATTGCTCTGAGCGCCTTTTTTCTACTCCGCCGCCGGGCGCTTGCAGCCCATAGGTCAATTCGAGTGCCCGGCGCCTATCGATTGAATAAGGAGACCCAACTTTGCGTATTCTCATTACCGGCGGCGCCGGCTTCATCGGCTCTCATCTGTGCGACCGGCTCCTGGCCGACGGCCACGCAGTCATCGCGATGGACAATCTGATCACCGGCAGCACTGACAACATCGCCCATCTGGCAGGCAACCGCGGCTTCACCTTCATCCACCAGGACGTGACCAACTACATCTACGTTGAAGGGGCAGTGAACGCGGTGCTGCACTTCGCCTCGCCGGCCAGCCCGGTGGACTATCTCAACTACCCGATCCAGACGCTGAAAGTCGGCGCGCTGGGCACCCACAAGGCGCTGGGACTGGCCAAGGCCAAGAACGCCCGCTTTCTGCTGGCCTCCACCTCAGAGGTCTACGGCGATCCAGTGGTCCACCCCCAGACCGAGGACTATTGGGGCAATGTCAACCCGATTGGCCCGCGCGGAGTCTACGATGAGGCCAAGCGCTTTGCCGAGGCCATGACCATGGCCTATCAGCGCTATCACGGTCTGGAGACGCGCATCGTGCGCATCTTCAACACCTATGGCCCGCGTATGCGCATCAACGACGGCCGGGTCGTGCCTAACTTCATCTTTCAGGCGCTGCATGGCGAGCCGCTGACGGTCTACGGCGACGGCAGCCAGACCCGCAGCTTCTGCTACGTCAGCGACCTGGTGGAGGGGCTGGTGCGGCTGCTGCACTCCGATGAGCCAGAGCCGGTCAACATCGGCAACCCCAGTGAAATGACGATTCTCCAGTTTGCCGAGGCCATCAACCGCCTGACCGGCAACGCGGCAGGGATTGTGCGCCACCCGCTGCCAGTGGACGACCCCAAACAGCGCCGGCCTGACATCAGCAAGGCGCAGCGCGTGCTGGATGGCTGGGCGCCAGCGGTGCCTTTGGAACAAGGGCTGGCCGCCACGGTGACTGACTTCCGCAAGCGGCTGGGGATGGCGTGAGGCCGGCAGGGCGGTCAGCCTTCAGCGCAGGGCAAAAGCACAGTAAACACACTGCCTTGATTCTGGCCCAAGCTGTTGACTCTTACGGAGCCTCCGTAGCTCTCGACCAGCTCCCTGACCAGGGCAAGGCCCAAACCGGCGCCGCCGTGCAGGCGGCGTCGTGAGTTATCTACCTGGTAGAAGCGCTCAAAGATGCGCGCCTGAAGATGCAGAGGCACGCCAATCCCGGTGTCGGCGATTTCAAGATGGGCAGTACGCTCACTCTGCCAAAGGCGTAGCTTGACGCTGCCGCCGGCCAGCGTGAACTTCAGCGCGTTGCTGAGCAAGTTGTCGATCACACGGCGCAGGTGGTCGGCACGCGCGATAACCTGGCACTGACCGCTGGCCGCGACCAGATCGGCCTCCAACGAGACGTCTTTCCTGAACGCGAGAACCTGAAAGCTGGCCAGACTATCGCGAACGACCTCGACCAGAGAGACCGCTTTTAAGGGCTTGTGCTTCGTTCTGACCTCCAGCATGGCCAGTATGTCAATCACCAGCTCACTCAGCGCTTCGGAGTTGCGCAAAATGATGTTCAACGCATGGCGTTGTTCATCGTCGAGCGGGCCTGCCTCCCCGGACAGCATAAGCTCTGCATAGCCCTTGATCATCGTCAACGGCGTGCGCAGCTCATGGGAGACGTTCTCCATGAACCGGTCTTTGAGCTGCTCCATTTCTTTGAGCTGCTCGAAAGCCTGAGCCAGGTCTTCGGCGCGGTGCTCGGCCTCGGCATAGAGACGGGCATTCTCGATGGCGCTGGCCAGTTGGTCAGACATGATCTGGAAGCCGGGGATGTCCTGCGTGGAAAACACTCCCGCCTGGCTGCTTTGAACGCTCAGCGCGCCGATCACCGTGTCGTGAGAAGCCAAAGGAAAAGCTATCTCTGATCGGGTGATGGGCAGCCAGGATGCCGCGCTCTTGATCTTCTCCCCCTCGACATTGTTCACGATCAAAACTTGTTGGTTGAGGATACAGCGCGACACGGCCGACGGTCCGGTCAGCTTGAGGCGGAGCTGGCGCGCCAGGCGCTGACGGCCCTCCTCGCCGGTGGCTGCCCGCAGAACAGCGTAAGCGCGCTCGTCGTCCACCAGGTAGATCGCCACATAATCCAATTGGAAGCGCTCGGCAATCCGGTCCACAGCCGTGGTCAACAGAAGGCCCAGATCAAGCATGGAGACGGTGGTTCGTGCGATCTCGGCCGCAGCCTCAAGCTGAACCGTGTAACGGTGCAAGGTCTGTTGTAAAGCGGATCGGATGCGCTCCTGCTCTTGCAGGATCATGGATTCGCTGGCGCGGAAATAGCCTTTGACTACCCCCTGATAGAAAACCTGAGACTGGTCCAGATAATCATCGAATCCATCTGGCGGGCAGTGGCGCTGGCAGAATTCCACCAGGCAGCGTCCCACCTGCAACACGGCCTGGCTGCTTATTCCGGCGCGGCATAGGTCAGCGCCAAACCCCTGCGCTCGGGCCACATCCGGCGCGCACACATAGTCGAAGAAGGCGTCCGCCATAGCGCCTGACCAACTGGACACCTGAGTTGGATGCAGAAAGGCGCGGCTTTCAAAGAGTGTACTGCGCAGAGATGCGGCAAAAAGATGCGCCAAATCATCTCTTTGGTCGAGAAGCTGCTGATCCGCCAACTCTCACCTCGTTCAGTCCAGACCATAGCGCAGTGCTGCTGGCTGCAAGCACCATAGCTACATGCTCACATTCGGTTGTATACTTCAAGCATTCCTATCTTCCGACAAAGGCGCAGTGACGGGCTTCAGGCTGCTCTCATTTGATCAGATAAGCTCCGTAACCCGCGCCTCCTGGACCAAAAGCGGCGCGGTCTTCTGTAGCCAGCGTCGACTCGCTGAATCCATGCCATTCCAGCAGCGACTTGAAGCCCAGCCCGTCAGGACGCCACGGCTTCACCAGTTCGGCGTACCGTTCCTTGGGGCGCAGATGAACCGGTGAACCGGCCTGCTCGTAGATCTTCATCACCTTGATACCGTCTGGGCTGTTGGAGTCGGCATCGGCAAACTGGGCGTTGAAGACCAGACAACTGTCAGGGCCGGTCAAGTCATACAACTGTTGCGCTGTGTGCGCCAATTCCTGGTCGGTGAGAAACGCGGAGATTCCCCAAATAATGACGGCGATCCTCTTGCGCCCCTGCAAAATGCGCTCTATCTCTGGCCGCTTGAACAATTCAGCGGGTTTGCGGGCGTCGGCCTCAAAAAAGGACACATTGGGCGTGTCGCCCAGAATCTCTCGGGCATATTCGACAACGACCGGATCATAATCCGAATAGACTACGGTCGTTCCCTCTTTGGCCACGGCGTGAATATGGTCCTGAGTTGGCAAGCCAGACGCCAGATCGACGATGGTGTCGTATCCGCGGGTGAACGTCAGCTCATGGGCGATATCGCGCAGACACCAGCGCTGGAGCCTGACAGCCGTGGCAGCAAAGGGAAACAACTTGAGCACTTGCTCAGCAGCCTGGCGGTCAACTTCAAAGTTGTGATGGCCGCCCAGGTAGTAGTCGTACATGCGCCCCGCGCTGGGCACGCGGGCGTCTACGATGCTCTCTTTTACCATGCTAATAAAGCCTCCGGTGGGTTGTTGGCATAACTCCTACAGTACCTGCCTTCAAAGCAAAGGCGGGGCGTAACTGCTCAGCCGGCCGGTCAGAAACCGGGTTTTTCTCGTTGGGCAATGATTTCTGAGCTTGCAAACGCATTGCTCGGGGCTATGATAGCCGCTTCCGCAGCAAAAACCCGGTTTCTCTAAGCCCAGCCTGAGCAGTAACGGCGGGGCATTGATTGCGTTGCCTGACCATGTTTGCACAGGCCAGACCAAAAAAGTTTCGACGTCTTCCCCCATCCACAGTCGTTGTCAAAGAATGCTTTCTGTAAGACAGAACCTGGCAGATTATAACATTGCTCTGTTTTGAATACAAGTCAATACCACTACCTGGGTTATTAGAACGATCTGCCTGCAAGGCTAACTACACCGTAAACAAATTAACTACGTATCGGTGCCCGGCACTTTGGCGACGATTCGTACATGATCAGAAGCTCGTGCCAAGTGCCGGGCACCTCAACAACACGGCGAAATTGACTCCGCCATTCTATGATTCGCTGGCCTTGCGGTATAATCAGGCAACGGGTTGAAGACTATCCCGACATCTGAAACGCCAGGAAGTAACAAAAGCTGTATGGACTTAGATCATATTCGTAACTTCTGCATTATTGCCCATATCGACCATGGCAAGAGTACCCTGGCCGATCGCCTGCTGCAAGTAACCGGCACCATCTCGGACCGAGAAATGAAGGATCAGGTGCTGGACAGCATGGATTTGGAGCGGGAGAAGGGGGTGACAATCAAGGCCTCGGCGGTGCGCATGGCCTACACCGCCGACAGCGGCCAAACCTACGAGATCAATTTGATCGACACGCCCGGCCATGTCGATTTTTCCTACGAAGTCAGCCGTGCTTTGCAGGCCTGCGAGGGCGCGCTGTTGGTGGTAGACGCTACCCAAGGCATCGAAGCACAGACGCTGGCCAACCTCTACCTGGCCATGGGCGCCGATCTGGAGATCATCCCGGTCGTCAACAAAATCGACCTGATCGCCGCCCAGCCTGATGAGGTGGCGCAGGAGTTGGAGGACCTGATCGGCACGCCAGCCGAAGACATCCTGCGCGTCTCGGCCAAAGCTGGCACCAACGTGCGGGCCGTGTTGGAGGCGGTCATCCAGCACGTGCCGCCGCCGCATGGCAGCCGCCACCAGCCGCTGCGCGCGCTGATCTTCGACAGCCATTACGACTCGTACAAGGGCGTGATAGCCTACGTGCGTGTGGTCGATGGGGTGATGGACGGCACGCGGCCGCTGCGGCTGATGTCCAGCGGCATGCGGCTGGAACCGCTGGAGATCGGCGTCTTTGCGCCGCGCATGACTCCTGTTGACCGGCTGGAGGCGGGCGAGGTGGGCTATGTGGCCACTGGCTTGAAGACGGTGCGGGACCTGGCCGTGGGCGACACCATCACCTGGCTGGATGAGCCGGCCAGCCAGCCGCTGCCGGGCTACCAGCCGATGAAGCCGATGGTCTTTGCGGGCCTCTACCCCAGCGAGGCCGAGGACTACGCGCTGCTGCGCGACGCGCTGGAGAAGCTGCAACTGAACGACGCCTCGCTGATCTACCAGCCTGAGACCAGCCAGGCGCTGGGCTTCGGCTTCCGCTGCGGCTTTCTGGGCCTGTTCCACATGGAGATCATCCAGGAGCGGCTGGAGCGGGAGTACGACCTGGACATGATCTTCACGGCGCCCAGCGTTGAATACGAGGTGACCCAGAGCGACGGCAGTGAAATTGTGGTGGACAGCCCGGCCGACCTGCCGGAGCCTAACCACATCCTGGAGATCCGCGAGCCGTGGGTGCGCATCGAGGTCTTCACGCCCACCGAATACATCGGCGCGGTGATGGACATGGTCACCAGCCGGCGTGGCGAGTTCATGGCTCAGGAGTATCTGGACCAACGCCGCGTGCTGCTCAGCTATAAGATGCCGCTGACCGAAATTCTGACTGAGTTCTACAACGAGCTCAAGGCTCGCACCAGGGGCTATGCCAGCTTGGACTATCACTTCGACGAATACCGGCCGGCTGACATGGTCAAGCTGGACGTGCTGGTCAACGAGCAGCCGGTAGATGCGCTGAGCATCATCGTCCACCGGGGCGACGCCTACCGCAAGGGCCAGCGCCTGGTCACCAAGATGAAAGAAGTTATTCCGCGCCAGCTCTTCGTGGTGCCGATCCAGGCTGCTGTTGGCAACAAGGTGATCAGCCGCGCCAATGTCCAAGCCATGCGCAAGGACGTGCTGGCCAAGTGCTATGGCGGCGATATCACCCGCAAGCGCAAGCTGCTGGAGAAGCAGAAGAAGGGCAAAAAGCGCATGAAGATGGTGGGCAGCGTGGAGATTCCCCAGGAAGCATTCATGTCCGTGCTGCGGCTGGACGAAGATTAGCTGGGACGCCTGGTGGACGAATGAGTGATGCCCTCGCTCTCGGCGCTGTGCTGCGCAAGCATGGCCTGCATCTGAAAAAAGGGCTGGGACAGAACTTCCTGGCCGATCCGGTTCACCTGGACCGCATCGTCGCTGCCGCCGAGTTGACGCGCGACGACGTGGTGGTGGAGGTCGGCCCTGGTGTGGGCACGCTGACCGCGCGGCTGGCAAGCCAGGCCGGCCGCGTCGTGGCCGTGGAACTGGACGCCAGCCTGCTGCCCGCGCTGCACGAAACCGTCGCCGCTTACGACAACGTGACCATCGTCCAGGGCGACATCCTGCAACTCGATCCCCCGAAATTGTCACTGTTCAATAGTCAATTGTCAATTGTCAATGAGACGCAGATCGCCGGCCCATTGACAATTGACAATTCCCCATTGAACATTGGCAATTACAAGGTCGTCGCCAACCTGCCCTACTACATCACCTCAGCCGCCATCCGCCACCTGTTGACGGCGGCGCAGCCGCCAGCGCTGCTGGTGCTGACCATCCAGCGCGAGGTGGCGCAGCGCATTGTCGCCCGCCCACCTGACATGAGCCTGCTGGCGGTCAGCGTGCAGTTTTTTACCCAGCCAGAGATCGTGGCCCGTATCCCGGCCGGCGCGTTCTACCCACCGCCCAAGGTCGACTCGGCCATTCTGCGGCTGCGCCCCTGGTCCAGCCCCCCTGTGGACGCGCCCGACGAGGAAGCGTTCTTCACTGTGGTGCGAGCTGGCTTCGGCCAGCGGCGCAAACAACTGAGGAATTCCCTGCGCGCCAACCTGGCGCTGCCCCAGGAGCAGATCGATGCCATGCTCGGCCAGGCGCAGATCGATCCGCAGCGCCGGGCCGAAACCTTGACGCTGGCCGAGTGGGCGCGCCTGGCCCACGCCTGGCGGGACGGCATCACTGTCCGTTAGCACGCTGCGCCGTTAACCTACATCGCCAGCTAGCGGGGGCGATTCCGCGGCCTGCGCATCATCTGGTATGCGCCGGTGCTGGGGCACTTCACGGCGCGCTTTCAGGTGGGCGATGCTGCTTTGGCGTAGCGGTCAGGTCATGTTATACTGCCTGAACCAGTCAAGTTGTCAGAAAAGGAGGCGCCATGAGCACAATCTCAGTACGGGAACAACTCAGCCGGCAGTTGCACGAACTCCCCGACGACATCGTCAATGAGATCGCTGACTTCACAGCTTTCGTCCTGACCAGACGCAAGATACCCTCAACCTACTTCGAGTGGAGTGACAGCCAGTGGCAGGCGTTGTCGCTAAACCAGTTCCTGCGCGACGCAGATGACGATGTGGCGTACGCGTTGAGCGACGCAGAAGAGGTCTATCAGCGATGAAGCCGGGAGATCTCGTCCTGCTACGTTTCCCCCAGACCGACCTCCAGCAGGGCAAACTTCGTCCGGCGTTGGTGATTGCCCTCGCGCCGGGACGGCACGCTGACGTTCTGCTGGCCTTGGTGTCGTCGCGCACCTATCAGGCAGTGGCAGGTTTCGACGAAGTGGTGGAACCGACTGACCCCGATTTCTCTCTCACCCGGCTCAAAACGCGTTCAGTCATTCGACTAGCGCGGTTAGCGACAGTCGAACCTCGAGTTGTTGCCGCCAAGCTGGGCAGTATCTCACCGGATCGACTGACGCAGGTTCGTGGCCGTCTGGCTTCGTGGCTAAAGCCGTAGTTCTTATCTATCACCTGATGTGGAAGGAGCAAGACCATGAACTATCCGATAACCCTTCAAGGCTTCGAAGGTCAAACTATCGAAGTCCAGACGGCGGGCATGTGGTCCGGCCCTAAGCTGCTGGTCAATGGACAACCGGCAGCTAAAGGGCCGCGGCGCGGCCAGATGACTTTGACGAACAATTTCGGGCAAGAGGTCGTTGCCGCCTGGCGGCCACGCTTCATGGGGCTGGACGTCCCCCAACTGGCCGTGGACGGAGAGATCATTGAAGTCACCAAGCCGCTGCCTTGGTACGCCTGGTTATGGAGCGGGCTGCCTGTCCTGTTGGTATTCGTCGGCGGCGCATTAGGAGTCATCGCAGGCATCGTTGCCTTCACCGTAAGCGCCGGCATCTTCCGCTCCAACAGATCGACGGCTGTCAAGTTCTTGCTGACGGCCTTCGTATCGCTGCTGGCCGTCGTGGTCTACTTCGTGTTGGCTGTGCTGTTAACCATGGTGCTAGGCGGGGTGTGATGCACCGTCGGTTGACGGGCAGTAACTTGATCCGCATAAACCCCCCGGTACTGCGGCGGCAACATGGCCGCCAGGCGCAACATCATTTCCTCGGTGTACTGGACTCGCTGCTGGCCCCGAGCCTTGCCGGGCGTGCCCTCCAAGTGAAACGGCTCGCCGACAATGACCACGATGCGGGGGCGGCGCAGCCGCTTCCAGTGCTGTTCAGCCAACTCCTGCCCGTAAGCAGCAACAGGCACGATGGTCGGCCCGGTGCGCGCCGCCAGATAGGCGGCGCCATCGCGCGCCTGCTGCAACGCTCCGGTCTTGCTGCGCGTGCCTTCAGGCGCCAGGGCCAGCACATCGCCCCGCTTAAGCACCTGCTCTGCCTCAGCCAGCGCGCCGCGGTCAGGCTCGCCGCGCGCCACAAAGATCGCGCGCTGGCTCCAGCGGATCACATCGCCAATCACCGGCCGATGCTCCCACTTGTCAGCTGTAAACATCACCGCCGGCCGTTTGACAATGGCAACCCCGATGACCGGATCCAACCAGTGCAGGTGGTTCATGATCATCATAGTGACCCCCGATGCGGGGATGTTCTCAGCGCCATGCACCTCGGTGCGAGTCATCAGGCGCAGGCTGAGCCGGGCCAGGTTGTGCAGAAATCTGACCCGCCAAGGCAGTTTGGTGCTGTCGTGTTGATTCATACGGTCCTTGCTGAACGCTTGCAGAAATGACATTTCTTCCGAGAAATGTCATTTCTGGATCCACTCTCGATCATTGCAATTGCCGCCCTTGAGCTTGCACCGTGTAGGTGAGCACAGGGCCGGCTGGGACGATCTCGACGTTAAAATCGGCTTCACCGCCGCCCAGGGCAATGGCTGGCGGCTCGGTGGCCATGCTGCGCATCCCCACGACCCGCCCCAGCGGATCGTAGAGCGTGACCACCACGATCACACCCACCGCCTCGACCTGGCCCACGTTGCGCACGCGGCCTGTCAAGGTTACCAGGCGCTCGGAGTGCTGCTCCAGGGCCACGTCTACCGCCTCCAAATCGCGCTGCATGGCGCCCACGTAGGCCGGGACGGCTGACAGGACGGTGGCCTGGTAAGAGGCATAGCGCTCCGGCGCTTCAATGAACAACACGGCGAAAGGCGAACGCTGGCCCGGCGCCAGGGCGTCCAGGGCAATGGTGGCCGCCTGGCTGGCCAGCAGGCGGTCGGCCTCATCAAACAGGGCAATCTGCGCCACCACCCGCTCCAGATCGCTGTTGCTGGCGTTGACCACCTCGCCCAGCACCATCAGCTCGCCCAGGGGGCTGGGATGAAAGTAGACGTTCTCGACCCTGGCTGGCAGCGGCGTGGGCGTGGCTGTCGGCGTGGGTTCGGCCGGCCCGCCCCAGCCGGCCACCGGGATCAACAGCCTCTGGCCCACCTGCAAGGCGCGCTCGTTCTCGATGGCGTTGACCTCGCGCAGCAGGTCGCGCGACACGCCGTACTTGGCCGCGATGATAAACAGGTTCTCGCCAGCTTCAATGCTGTGAATGATCGGCTCCGGCGTGACCGTGGGTGTGGACGTGGGCGGCGGGATGTAGGTGTCGGGCGTGGCCGTGGGCACGATGACCGGCGGGGCTGCGGTGGCTGTGGGCGTGCGGGTCGGAATGGCCCTGGGCGTAGGGCGCGTGACAACCTGGCCGCAGCCTGTCAGCAGCAGCATGATCAACAACAACGGCGCCAGCCCGCCGAGCTTCCTTCCAGTCATCACTGGCGCATTATACCACAAGTCTACGCTGGCATGGACAGCCAGCTTGTGATAGAATAGCGGTAACCACTCAGCCATAGGTGCCGGGCACTTGCCTTTGCGCCTCCAGCGACGTCTGTCGAACCGACTTCAGCCGTCCACGGGGTGCAAGTGCCCGGCACCTGAGTAGTAACGAATAGCGTTCTTAGGCGCAAGATATTCCCGTTCAAGGGATGGACCTAACGGCTATGCCAGACACAGAGACCACAGCACAATCTAACTTCATCACCGATATCATCGACGAGCACAACCGCACGGGCCGCTTCGCCGGCCGTGTGCATACCCGTTTCCCGCCGGAGCCCAACGGCTACCTGCACATCGGCCACGCCAAGTCGATCCTGCTCAACGTCGGCATCGCCCAGCGCTACGGCGGCCAGTTCAACCTGCGCTTCGACGACACCAACCCGACCAAGGAAGAGCAGGAGTACATCGACGCCATCACCGAGGACGTGCGCTGGCTGGGCGCGGACTGGGAAGACCGGCTCTTTCACGCCTCGGACTATTTCCAGCAGCTCTACGACTGGGCTGTGCAGTTGATCCAGCAGGGCCAGGCCTACGTCTGCGACCTGAGCGCCGACGAGGTGCGCGAGCACCGCGGCACGTTGACCGAGCCGGGCCGCCCCAGCCCCTACCGCGACCGCTCTGTCCAGGAGAACCTGGAGCTGTTCGCGGCCATGAAGGCCGGCGATTACCCTGACGGCAGCCGCACCCTGCGCGCTAAGATCGACATGGCCTCGCCCAACCTGAACCTGCGCGACCCGGTGATGTACCGCATCCTGCACGCCGAGCACCCGCGCACCGGCGGCGCCTGGTGCATCTACCCCACCTACGACTGGGCCCACGGCCAGTCGGACAGCATCGAGGGCATCACCCACTCCATCTGCACACTGGAGTTCGAGGACCACCGGCCGCTGTACGACTGGTATATCCAGGCCTTGGGAATCCACGCGCCGCAGCAGATCGAGTTCGCCCGGCTGGCGCTCACCTACACACTGATGAGCAAGCGCCGCCTGCTCAAGCTGGTCAACGAGGGCATCGTCAGCGGCTGGAACGACCCGCGCATGCCGACGCTGAGCGGGATGCGCCGCCGCGGCGTGACGCCGGCCGCGCTGCGCGACTTCACCGAGCGCATCGGCGTGGCCAAGAACAACAGCGTGGTGGACCTGGCCCTGCTGGAATACTCGATCCGCCAGGATTTGAATCAGCACGCGCTGCGGGTGATGGGCGTGCTGGACCCGCTCAAGGTGACGCTGGTCAACTACCCCGAGGGCCAGGTGGAGTGGCTGGACGCAGTCAACAACCCGGAGGACCCGACGGCCGGCGTGCGCCAGGTACCCTTCAGCCGCGAGCTGTGGATCGAGCAGGGCGACTTCCGCGAGACCCCGCCGCCCAAGTACTTCCGCCTGACCGTGGGCCGCGAGGTGCGCCTGCGCTACGGCTATTTCATCAAGTGCGTGGACGTGGTCAAGGATGCGGACGGCCAGGTGGTCGAGCTGCTCTGCACCTACGACCCGGAGACGCGCGGCGGCAACGCGCCCGACGGCCGCAAGGTCAAGAGCACCATCCACTGGGTGTCGGCTGGCCACGCCCTGACCGCCGAGGCGCGGCTCTACGACCGGCTCTTCCTCACCGAGAACCCGGACGACGTGCCCGAGGGCGGCAACTGGATGGACAACCTCAACCCCAACTCGCTGGAGGTGCGCGCCTGTTATGTCGAGCCCAGCGTGGCCGGCGCGGCTCCTGGCAGCCGCTACCAGTTCGAGCGCCTGGCCTACTTCTGCGTCGACCCCGACTCCACGCCCGGCAAGCTGGTCTTCAACCGTACCGTGGCGCTGAAGGACGAGTGGGCGAAGGTGCAGCAAAGGCAGTGACAAGGGTGACAAGGTGAAGGGGTGACAAGGTGACTGTCGCTGCACCCTGTCACCCTGTCACCCTATCACCCTGTCACCCTGTCACCCTGTCACCCTGTCACCCCGTCATCATGAACACATCCCCCATCGCCGCCATCAAGCCCGACGACCAGGTATCCGGCGTGTTCCGGGTGCTGGAGGCGCGGCTGGCGCCCTATCGCGACGGCAGCAAGGGACATTACCTGCACCTGGTGCTGGCCGACCGCACGGGGCAGGTCGAGGGCCGGCTGTGGGAGGATGCGCAAGAGGCAGCGGGCTGGCTGGCCGCCGGTGACATCGCCCAGGTGGCGGGCCGGGCCAAGCTGTATGAGGGCCGCATCCGCCTGCGCGTGGATAGCATCGAGCCGCCCGACGTGAACGCCGTCGACTTGGCCGAGCTGCTGCCGGCGCCGGCCATCGACGTCGGCGAAGCGCTGGCGGTCATTCATACCGCCGTGAACCGCATCGGCCGCCGCCCATTGGCCGATCTGCTGGCCGGCTTGCTGGGCGATGGCGACTTCGTCTCTGCGCTGAGCCTGACGCCGCCGCAACGGCCGGGCCACCTGTTGGAGACCATCGTGGCCCTGCTGGAGCTGGCCGCGCCGCTGCGCAGCCTGGCGCCCGACCTGGACCATGACCTGCTGACCGCGGCCATCGTGCTGCACGGCATCGGCGCCACTGTGGCGCTGACCCAGCCGCGCGGCGGCAAGGCCGTGGCCCGCCTGGGCGTGGCGCCGCTCAGCGATCAACTGCTGGCCGAGCGCCTGGCCCAGCGTCCCGACTTCCCGCCCGACCTGGCCATCGACCTACGCCACTGCATCCTGGCCGCGGGCGATCCGTCCCTGGCCCGCACGCGCGAGGCAGCCGTGCTGGCCGCCCTGCGCAGCCTGCTAACGGCGGTGAACGGTAATCGATGATCGGCACCCAGTCACCCAGTCACCTAATCACCCTGTCACCTTGTCACCCAGTCACCTAATCACCCTGTCACCCTGTCACCCAATCACCCACCATGAGCACCAAACCCACCCGCGTCCGCTTCGCCCCCAGCCCCACCGGCTACCTGCACATCGGCTCCGCCCGCTCGGCGCTGTTCAACTGGCTCTATGCCCGCCACAGCGGCGGCAAGTTCATCCTGCGCATCGAGGACACCGACCAGAAGCGCCTGGTGGAGGATGCGCTGGACGATTTCATGGCCGGCCTGCGCTGGCTGGGCTGCCAGTGGGACGAAGGGCCGCAGGTGGGCGGCGACCAAGGCCCCTACTTCCAGAGCCAGCGCCTGCCCCTTTACCGCCAGTGGGCCGACTGGCTGGTGGAGCACGGCCACGCCTACCGCTGCTACTGCACCGAGGAGCGGCTGGCCCAGGTGCGCGAGCAACAGACCGCGGCCAGGGAGCAGACCGGCTACGACCGCCACTGCCGCTATCTGACGGCGGAGCAGCGCGCCCGGCACGTGGCCGCCGGCGATCCCTGGGTGGTACGCCTGGCCATCGAGCCGCTGGACGGCAGCACCACCTTCCACGACGCCATCCGCGGCGAGATCACCTTCGAGCACAGCCTGCTGCAAGACGCCGTGCTGCTGAAATCCGACGGCTGGCCCACCTATCATCTGGCCGCGGTGGTGGACGACCACCTGATGGAGATCAGCCACATCATGCGCAGCGACGAATGGCTGAGCAGCGCGCCGCTGGGCGTCTTGCTCTACGAAGCCTTTGGCTGGGAGCCGCCGGTGTGGGCGCACCTGCCGGTGATCCTCAACCCCAACGGCAAGGGCAAGATGAGCAAGCGCCACGCGGTCGGCGCGGACGGCAAGAGCATCCCCGTGCTGCTCAAAGAGTATATCGCCGCCGGTTACCTGCCCGAGGCCATGGCCAATTTCCTGTCCAACGTAGGCTGGAACCTGGACGGCAGCACCGAGGTCTTCACGCCCGAACAGGCCATCGCCGCCTTCGACATCGCCGCCATCAACCCGTCGCCCGCCGCCTTTCCCTACGACAAACTGGTCTGGCTGAACGGCGTTTACATCCGCCAACTGGACGACGACGAGCTCTACCAGCGGCTGCTGCCCTTCGTGGCCGCTGGCGCGGGCCTGAGCATCGAGGCCATGGCCGCGCGGCCTGAGCTGCGGCCGGCCGTGCCGCTGATCAAGGAGCGCATCAAGACGCTGGCCGAGGCCGCGCCCATGCTGGATTTCTTCTTCGTCGACGGCCCGCTGGATTACCCCGATCCGCAGGCGCTGGTGGGCGAAAAGATGACAGCGACCCAAACCGTCGATGCGCTGCAAAGAAGCGCTGCCGCGCTGGCCGGCCTGCCCAGCTTCGACCACGCCAGCATCGAGGCTGCCCTGCGCGCGCTGGCCGACGAGATGGGGCTGAAGATCCGCCAATTGCTGCACGTGGTGCGCGTCGCCGTCACGGGAACCAAGGTCTCCCCGCCCCTGTTCGAGACCCTCGTCATCCTCGGCCGCCAGCGCACGCTGGCCCGGCTGGGCGCAGCAGTAGACGCGCTGGCAGCAGGGAACCTTTAGCCACGAATTACGCGAATTGAGCGAATTAGCAGAGGTCTTCAGGCAACCGGCTCGATCAATTCGTTAAATTCGTGCAATTCGTGGCCAAGTTTGACTGTTGTGGTGCAGGTCCGATCTGGGCTTTTACAACACGAAAGCAAGCAAGCTATCATGGACGAATTCGTCGCCGCCGTTGTGCAACTGCGCATCCGCCTGCCCCAGGACCGGGAGGAACTGGAGCAGCATTTGGTACGGTTTACCCGCCTGGCCCAGACCAAGCGGGCGCGGCTGCTGGTCTTTCCCCAGTTCACCGGGCTGATGGCCGCCGCGCTGGTGGTCAAGGGCCGCGGAGCGGGCTTGCTCAAGCAGGCTGACCGCGCCCGCCGCAGCAACGCCTCTTTCTGGACCCGCACCCAGGCCAAACTGGCCGGCGGCGCGGCCGGCGTGCTGAAGGCGGACTTTGGCCGCGCGCTGGAGGGCGCGTTGCTCCAGCAGCCCGACCTGCTGTGGGAAAGCTACACCTCGCTGTTCGGCGACATCGCCCGCTACCACGGCATGGTGGTGGTGGCCGGCAGCGCCTACCTGGAGGACCCCAGCGACCGCGTGGTGCGCCATATGGCCGTGGTCTTCGGGCCGGACGGCAGCCTGCTGGGCAAGCAGGGCGCAGTGACGTTGGCCCACGACGAGCACCCCATGGTCGAGGCCGCGCCCACCTGGCAGGCGATCCAGACTCCGCTGGGCCGGCTGGGCGTGCTGATCGGCAGCGACATGCTCTACCCCGAGGCCGGGCGCATCCTGGCCTACGGCGGGGCTGAGATGCTGATCGGCCTGGGCGCCACAGCCGAGGCGGTGCAGTATCACCGCCAGCGGCTGGGCCTGCTGGCGCGCGCCGAGGACAACCAGGTCTACGGCGCGCTGAGCTTCGCCGTGGGCTACAACCCCTTCACCAGCGGCGACGAGGAGCCCTACAGCGGCCGCTCGCTGATCGCCGCGCCGGCCAGCATGACCCCCCGCTACACAGGTGTGATGGTGGAGATGGGAACCGACAGCACCGAGGGGCTGATCACCGCCGAGTGGAGCTTCCGCAGCCTGCACGAGCAGTGGCAGCGCGACCACGCGCCGCTGCGCTCCCGAATGCCGTTGGAGCACACCGGGCCGGCGCTGGCCGCGATCTACGGCCGGCGGCTGGCGCTGGAGCCGGCCTTGCAGGCCGGCGCGCCGCTGGCCGCGCTGCCGGAGCCGGACGCAGCCGAGATCAGCCCTGCTCGGCCGGCTTTGGATGACCAGAGCGCCGGGGAACCAGAAGCGCGTACTTCAGTGGAAGAAATCGACGGGGAGAACTAAAGCAGACGCCTCCATCAAGGGCCAATCATCAGCACACCCCCCTCGTCGGTGAGCAGGTCACCGCCCGGCTCGATGACGATCGTGGCGCTGTCGCCGCTGACGGCGCGCTGCATCGCGTAGGACGTGTGGGGGGCCAGGCCGGTGATGATCTGCTGGCTGACCGCGGCTGGCAGGGTGTAGCGCAGGGCGCTGCCGGCCGGCGCACGCACGAACAACACAGCGCGCTCGCCGATGGCCGCGCCGCGCACTAGGCCGGCCTGGTCCTGCACCAGCGTCGCCGCGTCCGCGCGGGCCCCCGCGTCCGCGCCTTGCAGCACGTGCAGGAATGCCACCTCGGCCGCGTCGCCGCCGTCCACCCGCAGCCGCGCCGTCATCGGGTCGTCGGCCGCAGCGGTCTCAGCAATCAACGGCTCGTCGCTGTTCACCGCCGCCAGCCGGGCGTCTATCGGCAAGAGGGTGGTTACGAACAACTGCTGGCCGCGGGCGGTGGTCATCGCCGCCTGCCGACCGTCGATGCGGGCCGGCTGCGGCAGTTGCAGCCACCAGCGCTTGAACTTGCCTGCGTCGCGCGTGGCGGTCTGGTCATAGACGACGATGTGGTTCGGCTTGAGCCACACCACGGCCCGCTCGGCTTGCGTGACAGCCGACGCGCCCTCGTCGCTGGCGTTGTAGAGCGTCGTTGCATCGCCCCAGGCGTAGGCGAAGTCGGGTTGCAGGCTGGCGGCCAACAGGGTCGGGTCGCCGTCGTTGACGTAGTTCCACTGCGAGCCGCGCTGCCACAGGTCGATGCGCCAGTCGTCGTCGTCTCGGTCGACCGGCCGGTCGTTCTCGATGGCGATGGTGTTGTAGAACTCGGAGCTGGCGATGCCCTCGGCGATGTTGGCGTAGCCCACCCGCCCCTTGGTCAGCCATTCGCCGTCGCGGTAAAAGCTGAAGCTGTTGCCGTCGGCCATCTGATGGTCGATGGAGTTCCAGCTCAGGCCATAGGTGAACCAGGCTGCGTCAGCGCTCCAGTCGGTGCGGCTGAACAGGCGGTTCAGGCCCGGCGCCAGGTAGGCCGTGTCCAGCGCAGGCCGCGGATCGCTGGCCGGCGCGGCCGCTGGATCGAAGAGCATGAAGTAGAGGATGGCCTCGCGCAGGTCGTTGGGGTTGCGCACCCGCTCGGCCAACTGTCCGACGCCCCCTGGCGCAGTGTGGGTCTGAATCCAGCGCACGGTGTTCAGACGGGCCGCGTTGCCGGTCAGCGTGTCGTACAGGCCGATGGGCGCCCAGGCGCTGATGAAGTCGGGCAGGTGGTAGCTCTGTCCGTCGCCGTAGAACGCGGGCTGGTACTGCTCGCCGCCCGCCTCGTGGGGAACCGTGGCCGGGCTGAGCGAGTGCAGATAGGCCGCCAGGCTGTCGCCCCAGAAGGGGTTGCTGCCCAGCGACGCGCTATCCGGGTAGATTGCGCCCGCGGTGTGCAGCGCCAGCAGGAATTGGGTGACGTAGCCCAGGGTCTGCGGGCTGTACTCCAGCCCTTCGGGCAGCAGCCCGCCGCGGCTGTCGTTGCGCACCAGATGCTCGAAGATGAACAGCCTTGCGCCCAGCGCGTTGGCCAGATAGGCGCGCAGCGCGCCGTCGGGGTCGTCGGCCGGGTCCAGCGCCAGCGCCATCAGCCCCAGGTTGCGCATGTGCGCGGCGTAGTAGTTGTTGCTGCTGAAGCGCACCTGCTGCGGGTCGGCCAGCAGCGCCGGGTCGTCGACTAGCCCGACCGGCTCCGGGTGGTGATAGCCGCGCTCGACCACCTCCTGCGACCAGCGCAGGAAGACCTGGCGGATGGTGGCCTTATCCTGGCTGCTGAGCGAGGGGTAGATCCAGTCCACGACCAGCGGAAAGGCCTCGCCGTGGTAGCGGATGCGGTCGCGGTCCTCGGTGGCGAAGTCGGGGTGGCGAAAGGGCGGATACTGGCGCGAGCCGTTGCAGGTGACGCTCTCGCGGCTGGCCGGCCCTTTGGCGGCCTCGTTCATGACGTGCATCAGCAGGCTGCGGGCGCGGCGGGCGTAGTCGGCGCGGGCCGCGGGGTCATTGTCCACCAGCGAGAGGAAGGCGAACAGCTCGGCGTAGCTCTCGGTCGGGTACTCCTCGTAGCCCACGTTGCCGCAGTCGTCGCCGGGCACGCGGCCGTCGTCCATCTCCTGCACTGCGCGCGCGGCCAGCAATGCCAGGCCATCGCGGTAGAGCGGGTTGCTGTCCGTGGCCCAACTGCGCAGCCGCGGCAGATCGGCAGCCGTCAACCACAGCCGCGGATGCGCGCCGATCGCAGCCTGGACAGACACGGGTTCGAGATGAGCCGGCTCGGCTGCGGGTGCAGGTTTCCCGCCGCCGCAGGCCGCCAGCAGGGCGAGGATCAGGAGGAGTGCGAGTGTTCGTGGCATGACGGGGTCCTGTCGGGTAAATCGGTAGATTGGTAGATTGGTACGCCGGAGGCGGGTAGATTGGTAGATTGGTGAGAGGTGAGGTTAGCGTGTCCGTTTGAGCAGCGGCAGATAGACAGTGCGTTGCAGCGACGCGCCGTGCTCCACAGCGCCAATGTCGCACACCCCAACGCGCGGCGCGCCGCGCTGATCGAGCGGTGTGCACCGCGCGGCATTACCTGCGTTGATCAGCGGACTGCCGGCCTGCGGCAAGCGGGTGTTCATGGCGAACGCGCCGCCGTTGAAGGTCAGCGGGCCCAGCAGCAGGTTGCCGCTGTAGTTCTGGCGGTCGGTGGGGTGATCCAACGAGCTGCACGTGCCGCGACTGATGTTGTAGCCGATGGACTGGAACTGCGCCCCATCGCAGTTGTTGGCGCTGCCCGCAAGGACGCTGCTGGTGATCTGGATGACGCCGGGGCTGCCGGGGGTCATCGGCGCGTCTTCGTAGATCGCCGCGCCGGCCAGGCCCGCGTTGTTGTCGGTGATGGTCACGTTGGTCAGGATGGCATAGCGCGCGTAGTGATACAGCCCGCCGCCAAAGCCTCCGGCCCAGTTGTTGGCCAGGGTGACGTTGGTCAGCACCAGGTTGTCGTCGGAGGCCTGGTACACGCCGCCCCCATTGGCCGCCGCATCGTTGGCACGATTGCCGCTGATCGTGGCGTTGGCGACGAACAACGTGCCGCCACCGTGATAGATCCCGCCGCCGTGTGAGCCGGCAGCCACATTGTCGGTGATGTTGACGTCGGTCAACTCCACGGCGTTGCCGTAGCTGTTGATGCCGCCTCCTTCGTAGGCGCGGTTGTTGCGCACGGTGGTCTGCTTCATCACCACGTAGCCGCCCAGATTCCACAGCCCGCCGCCGCTGCCCGTTACGACGTTGCCGTCCAGCACGCTATGTGTGATGGTCACCACGCCGCTGTTTTCCAGGCCGCCGCCGTAGCCGCCGCGATTGGCCAGCAAGGTTACGCCGTTCAGCGCAGCGGTGGAGTTGCTGGCCACGTACAGGCCGCCGCCGTCCGGCGATTGGTTATCCTGTAACAGCGTCTGGTTGACAGCGAGCCTGCCGTTGATCTGGTTGAAAATCGCGCCGCCCTGGCTGATGCTGTTCAGCGTGCGGTTGCTGCGCAGCGTGGAGCCGGCAATCGTCACCGTGCAGCCGTCGTTGTAGATCGCGCCGCCGCGTTCAGCCGAGCTGTTGCCTTGCAGCATACTGTTGTTGATCGTGAGTATGCCGTCGTAGCAATAGATAGCGCCGCCGGCCACCGAAGACGCGTTGTTCAGCAGTTGTACGTTGTCCAGGATCACCGTGGCGCCGGAGGTCTCCAGCGCGCCGCCGCTCACCAGCGCATTGCCTGCGCGCAAGGTGATGTTCTGCAAGCGGAAGGTGACGCCGGAGCCGGCGAAGAAATGGCGCTCGTTGTTGCCTGCTTCGAGCACAATGCGTCCGCCGCCGTTGATCGTTACATTGCCCAGCACCACGGTCTTGGCAACGGTGAAACGAATCGTCACCGTGTTAGGGCCGCAGTTGAAAGTGATGACGCCCCCGCCCGCGCTGGCTGTTGCCAGCGCGCTGTCGAAAGCGGCCTCGGTGCAGCTTGCCGCCGTGCCATTGCCCACCACGGCATTGCCCGCATAAACAGCCCGCGGAGCCAGCGCAAAAACCAGACACAACACAACCAACAACCAACCCACAACCTGTTTCATCTTGTATTCTCCTGACACAACGTACGTACACGCCAAACGCGCACCAATCTACCCGCCTCCGGCGAACCACTCTACCAATCTACCAATCAACCACTCCACCAACCTACCGCCTCACCGCCGGCAGATACACGCGCTGGTCCATCGGCCGGCCCAGGCTGTCCCAGCCGAACCAGTTGAAGCTCGATGCGCCGCCGCGGCCGAAGCCGAGGTAGAGCTGGCCATCCACGCCGTAGGTCAGCGCATACAGCGCGCCCTGGTCGCCCACGATCTTGCTGGTTCCCACGCCCGAGGCGTAGTAGGCGTTGATCCCGCCGCCCACCGCGTTGAGGTTGTGCCAGTCCAGCCAGTAGCCCCCGCCGTCGTAGTACGAGCGATGCCAGAGCTTGCCTGCCACGTCGCCGAACACGCAGTCCATCAGATAGATGACCCCAGCCTGGCAGGAGACGGTCATCAGGTTATCGGGCGAGGCCTTGCCGCCGTCGCGCCACACGCCCCAGCTCGCGCCGTCCCATTTACGGTAGTACAGGTTGCCATCGACGCCGATCACCAGCAAAAAGAGCGCGTTAGGTGCATACGCCGCCGCGCCCACGCCCAGATATGGGTTATCCGCCGCGCCGCTGGTGGGCAGCGGCCCCATGTCGAACGTACCCCAACTGACGCCATCCCAGCGCACCTGGTAGATACGCCGGTTCTTGCCACGCGTGAAGCAGTCAATGCGGTTGACGCCCCACGACGTGCAGCCGATCTCGCTGACGCCCACGTTGCCGGGGTAGGCGATGAACTCCCAGTTGGGCAGTTGCCAGGCGTTCTGGTCGTAGTAGGTGTGCATCACGTCACCGTCAGGGGTGATGGCCATGATGTCCAGCCGGCCCGGGCCCCAGGCAGTGACGGCCAGGCCCGCGCCCAGGTCGAGGCCGTCCGGCGGCGGCGCCGGCTCCTCGATCCAGCGTGAGAAGTGGCGGTGATCGCCGCTGGAGGCCTGGTCGGAGTAGGAGTGGTACAGGCGGCCATCGTTGCCGATGATGAAGCAGTCCACCCGGTTCGGCCCCCACGACGCGCACGCCGGGTTGGTCAGCGGCGGCCGGGTGTGGGCCGGCGCCTCAGGCTGGCGGATTTCCTGGGCGTAGGCTGGGCTTAGCAAAGCGAGTGCGGCCAGCACACCGGCGATTATGCTGTGGATCAGACGATGTAGATTGGTCATGAGAGAGTCTCCATATGCATCACCTGGCTCGGTCGGAGACCGGCCAGAGCGAACCATTCACCATTCACCATTAACCGTTTACCGTTCACTGTTCACCGTTCACTGCTCCCCCTGGCACGTCCATTGCATCGAAAAGTCGACGCGGGCGCTGGGATCGGGCGTGGCGCCCTGCATGGCGTCCATCTCCACCAGGCCCGCGGCCTCCAGCGAGCCGGAGCCGTCGGCGTTGATCGTCACGCTGGCCGTGGTGCCGTCGCCGTTGGTGAACGCGCGGCTGCCCACCCGCACCGTGGGGAACATGTCGGGCATGGCGCCGCCGGTGGCCACCGCGGCCAGCTCATACGTGCCCGGCCCTGTGTACGCGCCGACGCGGGTCAGCGCCACGGTGATCTGCTGCTCGCCCGCGGCCAGCAGGTTGGGCAGTTCCAGGATGCGGGCGTCGCCGGGGGCGGCCAAAGCCGTGCAGTCGGTTCTGCTGCTGCTGGACCAGCCGCCTGCGCCGGCCGCGTCCACTGCGCCGCTGACTGCGGCGGCCACACAGAAGCCGAAGTATTCCTCGCACAGCGCTGCCGACTCGGCCGCGGGCGTGGCCTCGACTACCGGCGCCGGCGGCGCAGTGGCCTCAGCCGCCGGAGGATTGGCTGGCTGGGCCGGGCTGGCTGGCAGGCTGGTCGGGGTGGGCGCCGGCGTCGTCTGTCCACCACAGGCCGCAACCGCAAGGGCAGCGATGCAGATCGATAGGAGTAAAAATGTCCGCTTCTTCATGGTGGGTCGTTCCTCTTTTCGTCACCGTAATGATTGTTGTCTCGATCACTTCGACGGTCAGGGTCAGGCGTTTGATTTCCATGGGCTTGAGTTTCGTTTCTCGAGACTGTGGTGCTATTATATGGACTTTGTAACGACCAAAGGTGACATTTTGTGACAAGCCCGTAAAGGTGCCGGGCACTTGCGACTCAAGTGCCCGGCACCTGTCCAATTTCTATGCGCAACTCCCTTACCCTGCCAGATACCTTCGGCGGCGCGCTGCGCCTGCTGCGCAAGCGCGCCCAACTGACCCAGGACGAGCTGGGCCGGGCGGTGGGCTACAGCCGCGAGCAGATCGCCCGTCTGGAAAACGGCACCCGCCTGCCCGATCTGGCGGTGATCGCCGCGCTGTTCGTGCCGGCCCTGTTCGAGCGCCAGGAAACGCCGCTGGTGGAGCAGTTCATGGCGCTGGCCGGCCAGACGCGCGCCGACCAGCAGGTCACCGTCACCCACACGCGGCGCACACGCGTGCAGGTGAGCAGCGAGACCATCGCTGGGCCAGACCGGCCGAAGCACCTGCCGCCCTCGCCGCTGGTGCCGCTGCTGGGCCGCGACCAGGACGTGGCCGAGCTGCGGGCCTTGCTGCGCACAGCCCGTCTCGTCACCCTGGTGGGCGCGCCAGGCATCGGCAAGAGCCGGCTGGCGTTGGAGGTGGCCAACCTGGCTGCGGCCGAGTTCGCCGACGGCGCGGTCTGGATCCCGCTGGCCGACGTGACATCGGCCGCCGACGTACCCTTTGCCGTCGTGCGCGCCCTGGCCCTCACCCCATCGCCCGGCCAGTCGCCGGAAGCGGCCATTGCGGACTACCTGTCGACTCGCCGCCTCCTGGTGGTGCTCGACAACTGCGAGCACGTCCTGGACAGCGCGCCGCTGTTCACCGATTGGCTGGCCCGCTCGCCCTATCTGAGGCTGCTCTGCACCAGCCGCACCCCGCTGGACCTGTACGGCGAGCAGGAGTGGCCGCTGGCCCCGCTGGCCGCGCCTGATTTGGCGCAGCCGCCCGATCTGATGCGCTGGGGGCAGACGCCGGCCATGCAACTGCTGCTGGCTCGGGCCCGCGCGGCCGACCCCGCCTTTGCGCTGACTGGCGACAACCTGCTGCCGCTGGCGACGCTGTGCGTGGCGCTGGATGGGCTGCCGCTGGCTTTGGAGCTGGCGGCCGTGCGGCTGAGGGAGCTGCCGCCCCAGGCGCTGGTGCAGCAGTTGCTGGCCCTGCGCGGCCACGGCCAGCTCTCCTCCACCTGGCTGCAACAGACCCGGCGCAACGTCGCCGAGCGCCACCGCACCCTGCAGGCCGCCATCGACTGGAGTGTGCGCATGCTGCCCCCCGGCCAGCAAAGCGCGTTCTTTCAGTTGGGGGTGTTCGTGGGAGGCTGTACCGCAGAAGCCGCGCAGGCGGTCGCAGCAGCCGATCCTGCCCTGCTGGCCAGCCTGGCGCGCGCCAGCCTGCTGTCGCTGGCCGGCGGCCGGGTGACGCTGCTGGAGACCCTGCGCGTCTTCGCGAATGAGCGGCTGGCGGCCGGCGGCGACCTGACTGACGGCCAGCAGCGCCACGCCGCCTATTACGCCGCGTTTGCTCACCAGGTATTCGACGGCTTGTTGGGCGAGGAGCAGGCCGCCTGGATGCAGCGCGCGCTGGCCGACCACAACAACTGCCTGGCCGCGCTGCGCTGGGCGTTGGCCGGGCAGCAGGGCGACACGGCCGTCTCGCTGGCCAGCAGCCTGTGGTGGTTCTGGTACCGGCAGGGCCTCTTTACGCTGGGCCAGGAGATGCTGCAGGCCGCGCTGCGCCTACCCAGCGCAGATCTGAGCCAGCGGGCGCGGGCGCTCAACGGCCTGGCCTCGTTTCACCTGATCCACGACGAGTACGCGGCCAGCCTGGCCTGCCACGAGGAGGGGCTGGCGCTGCGCCGCGCGTTGGGGGACGCGCTGGGCACGGCCACGGCGCTGCACAACATGGCGTTGACCGCCCACACCATGGGCGACTCCCGTCAGGCCCTTGTCTGGTTGCAGGAGAGCATCGACGCCGACCCCAGCGCCGACCCGGCGCAGGCATGGGCGCACATGGGGGTGATCGCGCTGGACATGCTGGACCTGGCGCAGGCCCGCCAGTGGCTGGAGCGGGCGCACGCCCAGGTGATGCAGGAGCCGGCCGGCTGGATGCAAGCCTTCGTGCAGCTCAACCTGGCCGAAGCGCTGTGGGAGTGCCGGGACATCGCCGCCGCCCGGCAGATGGCACAGGGCAGCCTGGACCTGTTCGCGGCCCTGGGCGACGCCTACTACCTGCCCGACCCCCAGTTGCTGCTGGCGCAGATCGCCCACGCCGAGGGCGATGATCAACAGGCCGCCAGCCTGGGCGCGCTGGCCCTGGCCCAGTACGAAGCCCGGCAGGACATCGTGCTGACCGCGTCGGCATTGCTGGTGCAGGCTGAGCTGGCCCGCAGCCGCGGCGACCTGCCACAAGCCGCGGCCCTGCGCCAGCGGGCGGCAACCCTGCGCCGCAGCGTCAAACGTCCCCTCAACCCCCGCGAGCAGGCGCGCTATGCTGGCATTCTGTAGAGTTCAAGACCCTTCGGGTTTCCGTGATCGATCACGAGTCGCTGCAAACGCAGTCGCAGTGTCGATCACGAGTCGCCGTTAGCACACAGAAACCCGAAGATACCGTCTTGCACTACATCCTGCGTACCCACTGTAGCGCAAGATGGCATCTTGCGCCCCCTCCGTGGGCAGCCATCGGAATGCAAGGGTCTCGACCGCTTAACCACCCCATTTGCCACGATCCCAAGGGCGTCCCGCCCGGCGTCGGGCCAAGGGCCTAGCGATCAAAAAGCTGTCGCAGCCACAGGATCGCCTCCTCCATCGCCTGGCGGCCCTCGTCGAACAGCTCGCTCAGCAGCAGGAAGCCGTGGATCATGCCATCGTAGCGCGTAAGCTGCGTGGGCACACCCGCCAGTTGGAGACGTTCCGCATAGCGCTTGCCCTCGTCGCGCAGGGGGTCGTACTCAGCCGTGATCACCAGAGCTGCCGGCAGGCCGCTCAGGTCAGGCGCGCGCAGCGGCGCGGCATGGGGATGGCCGGCCTCGCCGGCGTCGTTCAGGTAATGGCCCCAAAACCACACCATCATATCGCGGGTGAGCAAATAGCCATCGGCGTTAGCGAGATAGGAGGGGGTCGGCGGCGTGTGGTAGTCGGTCACCGGGTAAATGAGTAGTTGGCCGCACAGCCGCGGCCCACCCTCATCACGTATGCGCAGCGCCGTCACCGCCGCCATGTTGCCGCCCGCGCTGTCGCCGGCCACCACCAGGCGGTCAGGGTCGGCGTCGAGCTCGGCGGCCTGGGCTGCGGCCCAGCGCGTGGCTGCCAGACAGTCGTCGGTGGCAGCGGGAAACTTGTGCTCCGGCGCCAGGCGATAGTCGACCGAGACGACGACGCAGCCAGCGCCGTGGCACAGGGCGCGGCAGGTCGAGTCGCCGCTGGCAAGGCCGCCGACGACGAAACCGCCCCCGTGGAAGTAGATCACCAGTGGAAATGGCCCTTGGCCCTCAGGCGTGTAGATGCGGATGGCCAGGTCGCCCGCCGGGCCGGGAATGGCGCGGTCCACAACGCTGGCGACCGGGACGGGCTTGCGGCTCCGGGGCGCTTGCATCACCGTGGTCTGGCGCGCCTGGGCCACTGGCAACTCGTTCAGGGGCTTGCCGCCGGCGACTCGCGCGATCAGCAGCACGGCGCGCATCTTCAGGCTCAGTGGCATGGCAGAAACGACCGACTTCCAGCAAGGCTCTGTGCCTTGCTCAAGCTAAGACAACAACCTGTCGTATTCGACATGAGTGCCTATCCAAAACCACACGATCCCCTCGGGCTTGTCCATACCCAGAGCGCGATAATGGGCGCCCACGCGCACTGACCAGAGCTGTTTATACCGCCCGACCCGTTTGAGATGCAACGAGGGATGAAAGGGATCGACTTTGAGCAAGTCGAAGTTCTTGTCGGCCAGATCCTGGACTGCTTCCGGCAGTTGCTCGTAATGGCGCCAAAACCGTGGTAAGGTGGCATGCCTCATAGCGGCCGGCTTAGTCCAGCAGCATATTCGCTCTCGACTTCTTCCAGGAGCTCGTCAAGGCGACCTACTTCAAGGTCTTCTTCGATCTGCTTGTCCCACAACTGCGCCTGATACTCCGCAAACCAATCCGCCAGCTTTGCTACATCCTTGATAGACAATTGAGCGATAGCGGTCTCGATTTCTTTTACTGTCATAACTTAACATCGCCTTTGCTGATTGCCATGTGCCGGGCTTGACCAATGAACCGGGTAATCCAGAATTCAAACTCGATGGCTCATTCTACAGCAATCCACGATTGCAGACAAGCTGAACCGCGGAGGGATGATCAGAGATGTCATTCTTCTGTCATCCCAGGAGATTTTGCCATACGGCCCTAATCTCCGGCTCCGGCCACGGCTGGTCGAGCATATACCCCACCGCAGCGCCGCACTGCTCGCAGAAAGCGTAGCTGTCGCTCCTGTCGACGGTTTCTGGCATCTGCCACGGCCTGACGTCACCGCTCTCTACTGCGCCTAACACTAACACCACGTCATGCACCAGTGCTTTTTGGTTTATGATGTGGACGGACGTCGGGTTTTCAGCATGGATCACGTAGCGATTGACCAACCGAAAGCCGGCGCGGCGCAGAGCTAGGGTCAGACCAGCCCATCCCTTGGAGTTCCAGTGATGGAAAGTAAAGATCAAACGGCCGCACTCTTTTCTCAGAACGCGATGGCACTCGCTAAAAATGCCACCCAGCACGTCTTCGTACTGGCCATTGCCACCGGCTTGCTGGTCCACGGCGGCCTCGTCCAGAGAGTAATCCCAGCGCACCTCCGTCGGCAACATCTGACGCAGCCAAACACGAAAGAAACCGGCCAGATCACTGTACTGCACGCTGTCGAAATAGGGAGGATCCGTGACAATGTGATCGATGCTATTGTCGGGAAGGTCTAGGTCGACAGACGAGCCATGCAGAAGCAAAAACCGGCGGCTACCCTGCTGCAAGTCAGCCACGTCATGGACTTCGCGGCCCGCGTCAATCTCGCCGCTGATAGCTACCTGGCTGGTTCTGCTGCCGTTGACCCGGCGCTCAATCGGCCTCATGGCCCATGTATAGCCGCGTACGAGCCGGCTCTGATACAAATTCTCCAGGGTGCCCGACGAGCGCGACCCGTGCAGTGGATTGTTCTCCAACGCCGTGTAGGGAAAGGTATAGGCGTGATGGGCAAAGGTGTGGCGAATAGCGCCCGGACGGCTCTTGCCAGCGCCTTTATAGCCACAGAGCATCGAGTTGAACTCGGTAGCCGTCGAAAGCAGCATGGCGAGCTTGAGACGCAGTGCTGGATCCACCTGATGTAGCAGACCAATCGCCTGCTCGAGAAACAACAATTGGCGGCTGGAGAACAGATCCAGGTAGTTGTCGATGGCCCGGTTGAACAAGTCGCGTGACTTGGGGCCAGGGATGACAACGAAATCCGAGCGAACAAAACTTACTTGAGCCCGCCGGCTGTCGGCCTCGGCCAGGAGGTCCAGATCGAGTTGCTGCGGCGCCGCAAAGTAAAAGCCGTGTTGCGCACATTCCCCGGCCACAGCTACCGGAACAAAGCGTTGCGTATAAGGAACGGTTAGATCGTCAACCAATCGTTCGCCACAGGAACAGGTATCTTGGCCTTTGAGCGACAACGGCCAATGGTTCAATCCAGGACTCTTGCTGATGATCTGATTGTCACAGAGGATGTCATAGGTTGCCGGGTCAATGCGAACCACGCTATCGTCTGCGTTATGGCGCAGGACATAGTCGTCGACGAGTACAGCTTCTTGACATGAACACCGGCGCCGCAGCCCGTACAGCATAAAGCGTTGTTGGCATTGCTGACCACAAAATGGGCACGCAGTGTGATACAGGTGCTTCATGCGCGCCTGTAACGCCGCAAGAAAGCCCTCGAAGGCCCTCGTCAACTCATGCATTGGCACATCGGTCAGCGTAGCCCTGGCCTGCAAGACTGGAATCGGATCGATATCGCTGCCCACGACATTGGCGCCAAGGCGAATCGCCTCGTGCAACGTAGTACCCCCGCCCATCATGGGATCGAGAATGATCTGCCCCTCGAGTCCACCGGGCGCATAGTAGTCCTGCCTGGCCTGATCACGCACCAGATGCTTGAGGATAGCCCGAAACGTCGTACCGCAACGCCGCGCCCACCACTTGTGCAAATAGGTATTGGGCCGATAGAGATGCTTGTTGTAAGCCTCGATCTCGGCCAGCGCGTTGGCAAACTCAGCGTCAAAATGCGAGTCAATCAGGTTGAATCTAATCGGCTCGCTGTGAAACTCCAACGCCAGCTGCAGGTAGGGGTCTTGCATTTGTGCAACCATTGGTGTTCTACCGAAACATCATGACCCTACTCAAGACCCAAGGTGCGTCGTACGGCCTGATCAAGGTCGTCGCCAGATGGCAAGCCAGGACCGGTGATGAAACGATCCTTTAGATCATCGAGTCCGAAACGCATCGTCCTCTTTGGCTGAAGGGCCCTTATCTCGCCGGGTGGCACTCGAGGCCCGAGATCATAGGTGAAAACCGTCATGACATTGTGATCTGCTTCTGTACGCTCAGGCATGACACCCAACAACTCCTCGAACTTGCGATAAACCGGATCAGGCACGATGAAATACAACCCTCGCCTTACCAACGATGACGACGCATAAACGGTTCCTTTTCGAATCAACTGCGGAATGAGGCGTTTGTGGACATTCGCCCAGTTCAATCCGTGTTTAGACGCAGGGATCGCGACGGGGTCAGAGCCGAGATAGATTCGGTGGTAAGCATGCCAGGCATCGCGATAGTTGCCTGTGATGTCGATGCTTTGGACTTCAATACCCACGTACTCCACGATCCGGTGATCGCTCAACAACACGAGCACCCAATCCATCGACAGCGACCTTCCCAACCGTACCTCTCTACCTGAGTGAGCGCCCAATGCGACGACACAAGTTTCTGAATTGGGTTGCCTCGCAACGTATTGGTGGAACAGATAGAAAGGACCCACTGGCCCAAACGCATCCACTGCCACACGGCGTATTGCCGCGTAGTTGTCAGCGTACAGCCTATTCGGGCAGATCACCAAGTCACCATAGGGAGATGTTGCGCTGCACGTGCCGTAGGTAATGGTCTTGTCATGGTTGAACTTCACGCAGCCGCGGCCTGTGAATGGACAGCCGCCGAGCCGCCAAAGGGAGCGGGCAAACTCGGTTTTGTCGTCGGCCGCATACCCGAATATCTCGATCAAATCTCTTGAATGGCGCATACGCAACTCCTTCCGCTCACCGCTTCCATGCTACTTCGGCAAGCCGTTTATAGCGCCCGTGACACTACCTGTTTACCACAACTCCGCCAGATCACTCATTATCTTCGCTGGCTCCGCCAAAAACATCTCAACAGATGGGCTCTCCGTGCGCAGGATGTTGTAGACGTGGATGTGATACCACCAATGGTCCCAGGGGCCAGAATCGCGGTTGTTGAACTTCACGCGCAGCAGCTTGTCGGGCGCCAACTCGACCTTGACGACCGGCTGGTGGGAGCGATTCGGATAGCCTTGCCAGGACTCGTGCTTGTAGCGGACAACAACAGCCTTGTCGTTGTTCCGAAACTGAATGGAGACACCGGGCCAGCGCCAGCGAATACTCGAGGTGAATTCCTGCACGGACGAGCGTGGCCTGAATCCGAAATCCTCATGGATCACGACCTGGCAGTAGCACTCGCCTGCCAGCAACTGCTCCAAGTGAATGTCAGCCAGCGCGAACGCGTCCGGCACTTGATTGCGCGCGGCCGCCTGCGGCGCGCCCCGGCTGGCCTTGGTCCAGATCGTGTAAATTGCCTGTACGAACACTGTGTTTGACATCGTCTTCACCCCGCTGCTGCACGGGCCGATCTATCCAATCCCGGCTCGCACCAGGATATCCTGCACCACGTCTTCCACACCCATCTCCGTCGTATCCAGCACCCACCAGCCCTGCGCCGCCAGATCGCCGACGACAGCGTCGAGATGTTCGTAGACCAGGCGGATGCCGTCGTCGATGTAATCGACGGCGCCGCCGGCGCCGGAGCGCTGCCGGTTGCGCGCGCGGGCCGCTTCCCGGCTGGGATAGAGCAGCACCTTGAAGGTCTGCGGCTGGCTGAACAGCTCGGCGTACTCGGCCAGCCCGCTGTTGGGATCCCAGAAGTCGTCGATCACCACGGCGAAGCCGGCTTTCTGGTAAGCCAGCGCCATGAAAGTGACGCACTCCCGCGCCACCACAAGCTGCTCGATCAGGTCCTGGCTCCAGTCCGCGCCTGGCAGCGCCTGGCCCGATACCACCAGATCTCGCACCACGTCCACCGGGATGTGAACGCTCCTGGGAAAACGCGCCGCCAGCGCGGCAGCAGTCGTGCTCTTGCCGACGGCCGGCCCGCCAACCACGAGAAAGATGGGCGTCACAGGCATTGCCTCGGAGTAGGTCACGTTAGCAACGTGACACGGCGCATGTCCGGCTGGTAGCCGGACCTACGGCGATGGGAGTTTTACCGCTTCTTGCGAGTGCGCGGCGCGGGCCGGCGCAACGCCTCCAGGTCCTTGCGGTGGGTCGAGTTGTGCAGCGCCATCTCGTACAGGAAGCTGAGCAGCGACATGCGCTCGCCCCACGGCGTCACTGACATGGCCGCCAGATCGTGATCGCTCATCTGGTCGAAGAGCTGCATCTGCTTGCGCTGGCAGGCGGCCAGGCCATCAGCCAGCTCGATCACGTCCATGTCAGCCCGTTGCGCCACCTGCATCTCGTTCCACTCGTCGTCGTACAGCGCGCCGTGCTGCCAGGGCCGCTCCACCGTCCAATGTTCCATGGTGCGCAGGATCTCCTCATCCCAGGCCAACATGTGCGCCATCACATCCTTGACCGTCCAGTAGCCGCATACCTCGGTAGAAAACATGTCCTGATCGAACGTGCCGCCGAGGGCGCTCATGAAGCGGTTGCGCTCGTCGTTGATGACAAAACGAAACTCGATGCGATGCAGCAGGCCATTTTCAGCCCGCCGGCGCCATATCTCCGCTGCGTGCAGGTAGTCGTGTTCCACCAGACCGGACAACACGTCGGCGATGCTTCTCATATCGCCTGTGGCCCGCACCGAATATGGGCTGTACAACTCATGGTTGTGCATCTTCCGGGTGTAGCGCAGCACCTGCCGCCGCGTGCCGTCCAGCTCGTCGATGACGTCGCTCAGCGCCAGATCATGGCGCCGGCGCACGGCAAGGCGGTTAAACTCCTGGTCATCCAGCGGGTCAGGGAAGTGCGGGTCTCCTTCCTCCACCAGATGTTGGGCCGCAGCCAAAGCGGTACACTCACGCGCCGTGATGTGACTCATCAAGTCGCGCACACACCAATCGGCTCCATCGCTGCACGCCATGGCTTCCTTTTCACTCAGGAAGAGCAACGAGCGCATCAACTCCTGCCGCGCGTTGACCAGGTCCTCGAATAGCTGTTGTCGGTTGATGGGTTCAGTCATGGTTCTCACGCAATCCTAGGTTGTCAGGCGCCACTCGCCAGCATAAACGTTGAAGCTGCGGCCGCGCACATAGCCGATCAGCAGAATGTTCCACTCCTGGGCCAGGCGCACACTGAGGCTGGTGGGCGAGGTGTGGCTTGCCACCACCGGCGCGCCCATCTTGGCGGCCTTGTTGAGCATCTCTGAGCTGATACGGCCAGTGGCCAGCAGCAACTGGCCGGCGGGGTCAATATCATGCTGCAGGCAATAGCCCCACAGCTTGTCGACGGTGTTATGACGGCCGACATCTTCAGCGACTGCCAGCAAGCGCTCGCCGTCGCTCAGGACTGAGGTGTGTACGCCGCGCGTCTCCTTGTACAGGGTTGCAGCCGCCATCAGTTGTTGCATGCCGTTCAGTATCTGCTGCGGCTCGAACTGGCGCTGCGAGGCCACCGGCGGCACGCGCTGGCTCAGGTCGTCGAAGGTGACGCCGCCGCCACAACCCGAGGTAAGAATCGGCCGGCCGGGCAGCTCTACCTCGGCCTTGTGCAGCCACACCTCGACGCAGGTCCGGCTAGGGCAGACATGCACCAGGCGCACGTCCTGGCGCGTCTGGATGATGCCCTCAGCCCGCAGAAAGCCCAGCGCTAACTGATCCAGCTCGTGCGGTGTACACATCAAGGTGGCCAGCTCCAGGCCGTTAACATGGATGCGTACCAGGCCTTCCTCAATCACCTGACCATCGATTGAAAAGCGTTGGCCCGCCTCCCATCGAGTGTATGGCCAGGGAAAGGCGCCATCCATGCTGTCACCTCGTCGTGTCATCCGCACTGGTCTTGGTCTGGCCAGGGCAGTTTGCTCAACCAACCGGTTCGCCTGCTTGCCGGCCTACTTGCGCACCAGCTCTTGCAGCATCGCCCAGAGCGACCTGCCGGCACGCTCTACAACGAAGACCAGGCAAGCTAGCGCCGCGCCGCCGAAGGCTGCCAGCCCCAGCAAGGCCAGGGTATCGCTGCGCTGCGTGGCCCGGCTGGCGTTGAAAAGATCATTCCATGGGGCCGGCACGGCTGCGCCCGGATCGAGCCGCCAGACCGCCAGCAGCGAGGCGGCTACGTTGGCCAGCAGCAGGGCTGCCACCAGCACTACCACCAGCAACACAAGCCGCAAGATGACATCTTTACGCTGGAGCCGCGCAGTCAAAGTTTGCATAGCAATCAACACTCATCTCGTAGCACAATCCGCTGGATTGCGTCTTAACGCTGGTTAGCGAGCTGGCAATCCGGCGGATTGCGCTACGTCGCTGTTAGCCGCCGGCCCGCTGGACGCGCCGGGCCGCGCGGCGGGCTGTCGAGTCGCTGGCTGGCCTGGCCTGCAAGGCGCTGGCGTCAAAGTCCGGCTCATAGTGCGCCAGCGGCGGGCCGTCCAACGCAGCCCGCATGGCAGCCAGGTGGTCGGGCGTGCTGCCGCAGCAAGCGCCAATGACCTGCACACCCAGGGCGCGCATGCGCTGGGCATAGTCAGCCATCACCGGCGGCGTGCCGTCGTAAGAAATGCCGCCTTCGCTCCAGCGGGGCAGGCCGGCGTTGGACTGGGCCATCAGCGCCACGCCTTCCGGCCGCGCCTGGGCCATCTCCCACATGATGCGCTCGATCTCAGCCGGACCGTTGCCGCAGTTGGCGCCGATCACCGCAACGCCCCAGCCGTGCAGGGTCTGCACTGCCTGGGCCGGCGTCACGCCCATCATGGTGCGGAAATTGGTGTCGAAGGTCATGGTCACCACCACCGGCAGCTCGCTGGCCTGGCGTGCGCCCTCAACCGCGGCCTGCACCTCGTCCAGCGAGCTCATGGTCTCGACCAGGAAGAAATCGACGCCGCCGGCCGCCAGGCCGGCCGCCTGCTCGGCAAAGGCCGTCCGCGCCTCGTCCAGGGTCAACGGCCCTAGCGGCTCCATCAGCTCGCCGGTCGGCCCGATCGAGCCGGCCACCAGCTTGTCAGCGCCAGCAACTTCCCTGGCCAGCGCGGCCGCGGCCTGGTTCAGCTCGAAGACCCGTTCTTGCAGATGGTGCAGCTTGAGCCGGTAGCGGGTGCCGCCAAAGGTGTTGGTGGTGATGATATCGCTGCCCGCGTCGGCGTAGCCCTGGTAGATGGCCCGCACGGCGTCCGGGTGGGTCACGTTCCACAGCTCCGGCGCGCCGCCGTCGGTCAGGCCAGCGCGCTGCAGCATGGTGCCCATCGCGCCGTCGCCGAGAACAATGCCTTTCCGATCCAGCAGTTCCAACAAGCGGTCTGTCATGGTACGATCCTTCCGAGATCAGTGACGAGTAACGAGTAACTCGTAACCCAGAAAGGCCGTTCGCCAGCGCAGTTCTGGTTACGCATTACGTGTTACGCATTACTCCGTTTGATCTGCATCAACGCCTTGGCCGCCTCCACCGCCACGGCCGCGTCTTCGCAGTAGCGGTCGGCGCCGATGTCCTCGGCGAAGGCGGAGGTCAACGGCGCGCCGCCCACCAGCACGATTGTGCGCTGGCGCAGGCCCTCCTCGGCCAGGCGCTGGATGACGGTGCGCATGTAGGGCATGGTGGTGGTCAGCAGCGCAGACATGCCCAGGATGTCGGCGTTGTGTTCCCGAATAGCGGCCAGGAACTGGTCCGCGTCCACGTTGATGCCCAGGTTGATCACCTCGAAGCCGGCGCCCTCCAGCATCATGCCCACCAGGTTCTTGCCGATGTCGTGGATGTCGCCCTTGACCGTGCCGATGACCACGGTTCCCTGGCGCTGCACATCCTTGGCGTCGGTCAGCAGGGGGCGCAGCACTTCCATTGCGCCCTTCATGGCCTTGGCTGCCAGCAGCACCTCTGGCACGAAGAGGATGCCATCGCGGAAGTCCTCGCCGACGATGTCCATGCCGGCCACCAGGCCGCGCTGCAAGATATCGCCCGGCGCCTGGCCCCACTGCGCCAGCGCTTCGTTGGTGGCCTCCACGACCTCGTCCTTCAGGCCGTCGTAGAGGTCGTCCTGCATCTTGATGTAAAGTTCCTGCAATGCTTCCGGCAGACTGTCGAAACTGTCGTTGTCCATGGTTTTTCCTGTGTTTTTCAGACTGTCTGGCCGCGCCGCTCCTGACGTTGGGCGCGGCGTTGGGCCCGGCCGGCGCCGTTGGCGCCGTTGCTGTGGGCGGCGGCTGGTTGGATGATACGCATGGCCTGGGCGGCAGCCAGCAGCGGCTCCAGGTGCGGGAAGGCGTCGTTGGCGTGGGGGATGGCGATCGCGCCCACGAACTCGTCCTGAAAATGGGGATCGGTGGCGGTCTGGATGTGCGCCACCTGGCCCGCCACCTGCTCGGCCTCCAGCCGTTTGGCGCGGCTGAGCAGCATCAGCAATGCGCCGTCGCCGGCTGCGTTGCCCACAGCCACGACGTGCTCCAGGTCGCAGTCAGGGATCAGGCCCAGCACCATGGCGTGCTCCGGGTCGATGTAGGAGCCGAACGCGCCGGCCAGCACGATGCGATCGACCTCGGTCAGGCCATAGTGGCGCATCAGCAGCTTGGCGCCAGCGTAGAGCGCGGCCTTGGCCAGTTGAATCGCCCGGATATCGTCGGCGTGGACCACGATCTCGCGGCCGGTGCTGGTCTCGTGCGGCCAGGCCAGCACGAAATAGCCTTTGGCGCCGTCCCAGCCCAGGCGCGGCGTCGGCGCATCGGCCACAAAGCGCCCCGAAGCATCCAGCACGCCGGCCTTGTACAGCTCGGCAATCGCTTCAATAATGCCCGACCCGCAAATGCCGGCCGCCTTGACCGTCGCCTGCTCCTCAGCCCGCCGCCGCTGCCGCATCTCCCGCGCCTCCTTTGCGCTCAACCGGTTCTCTTCGTTACCTGCAACCTGCAACGTGCCACTTGCAACGTGCCACCTGCCACCTGCCACCTGCCACCTGCCACCTGCCACCTCCGAATCCACCCACCCCTCGCGCCCGATCACCCGGTACTGCACCGCCAGCGTGGCCGGATCGATGCGCACCCGCTCGATGGCGCCCGGCGCGGCCCGCATGCCGTGGCGCACCTGCGCGCCCTCGAAGGCCGGGCCAGTGGGGGAGGAGGCCGAAAGCAGCCGCTGGCGGTTGCCCAGCACGATCTCGCCGTTGGTGCCCACGTCGATCAGCAAGGTGATCTCATCGCGGCGGTGCGGCTCCTCGGCGATGATCGCGGCCACGTTGTCCGCGCCCACGTAGCCAGCCTCCACCGGCGGCACGTAGACGTAAGCCCCGCGGCCCGCAGCCAGCCCCAGGTCGCGCGCCTTGATCTCGACGGCCTCCTTGACGGCTGGCGCAAAAGGCGCGCCGCCCAGATCGCGCGGGTCGATGCCGAGAAAGACGTGGTGCATGATGGTGTTGCCCACCACCACCAGCTCGCTCACGTCGTCGCCGCTCAGGCCCGCAGCCGCTGTGGCGTCGTGAGTCAGGCCGTTGAGCGCCTCGATCACCGCGCGATGCAAGGTCGCCAGGCCGTCGGCGTGCTCCATGACGTAGGAGACGCGCGACATCAGGTCCTCGCCGTAGCTGATCTGCGGGTTCATGCAGCTTGCGGTGGCCAGCACCTCGCCCGTGCGCAGCTCGGCCAGGTGGGCGGCAATGGTGGTGGTGCCCACATCCACCGCCACGCCGTAGGCCCGCTCGTGGTAGCCCGGCTGGACGCGCAGCACCTCGTGGTCGCGCCAGAGCGTCGCCGTGACGCCATGAACGATCTGGCCGTCAGTGGTACGGCTACGGCCGGCATACAGCGCGGGCTGTAAGGCAGGCAGAACCGCGGGATCGATGCGCAACTGCGCCCGCTCCAGGCCGAAACGGTCCGCCAGCTCGTCAGCCAGCCGCGCCCAATCGCTGCGTTCGTCCTCCAGGCTAGCCGGCGGCAGCTCCACGTAGCACAGCCGCACGGCCGGGTCCAGCTCGACGGCGCGGGCGGTCGCGGCCTTGCGCACCACCTGCTTGTGGGCCCGGCTCTCCTCCGGCACCGTCACCAGCACGTCGCCCAACACCCTCGCGTCGCAGCTCATGCGGCAATCGGGCAACAGCCCTTTCTCCGCGCGGTACATAGCCTCGCGTTCCCCTTCGCCCGTGATGTGTTGGTTGGACGACTCGATGCCGTGGCGGGCAAAGACGCCCTCTTCCACCCGCACCTGGCACTTGGCGCACGTCTGCCGGCCGCCGCAGATCGACTCGATCTCCACGCCAAGCTGGCGCGCGGCGTCCAGCAAGCTGGTTCCGGCTGCAACCAGGCCCTGCCGGCCGGCGGGCTGGAAGATCACGCGGTGCTGGGCAGGTTCTTCAGTTGGCGCAAGACCGCCGTCCCCGGCGGGGATGGCGGCAAGGTGCGGTGATTTCGTCAAGATCGCCTGTGTGCTACTGGAGTTTGCGACGGCGCCTCCACCTGGCGCTGCCTGGGCGGTTTCAAACCGCCGGGGCATTGTATCCGATAGCGCCAGAGTTGCCAACTTTCGCCAAGTTGGCAACTTTATTCCAGGGTGATATGGCGCAGCCTGGCCGCGTTCAGCCGCTCTGGCAGCACATCTACACCGATCCCCGGACCAGCGGGCACGGTGATGGTCGAATCCGCGTTGAGCATGAAGTCCGGCGCGGCGATGTCGTGGTGGAAGTAGCGGGCCGAGGCCGAGATGTCGCCCGGCAGGGTGAAGTTGGGCAGGGCAGCCAGGGCCAGGTTGCCCGCGCGGCCGATGTTGGTCTCCAGCATACCGCCGCACCAAACCGGCACGCCCCGCTCGGCGCACAGGTCGTGGATCTGTTTGGCAGCCGTGAAGCCGCCCACCCGCCCTACCTTGATGTTGATGATACGGCAGGCGCCGATATCCAACGCCCAGCGCGCGTGCTCCGGCGAGTGGATGCTCTCGTCCAGGCAGATGGGGGTGTTGAGCTGCATCTGCAAGACGGCGTGGTCAACCATGTCGTCGTGGTGCAGCGGCTGCTCAATCAGCAAGAGGTCGAACTGATCCAGCTCGGCCAGCCGCGCCGCGTCGGCCAGGGTGTAGGCCGAGTTGGCGTCCACCTGCAAGGCCAGGTCCGGCCAGCGCTGGCGCACGGCCCGCACCACGTCCACGTCCCAGCCGGGCT
>CAZVGR010000020.1:14354-63809 GCA_964626845.1 uncultured Anaerolinea sp. | reverse complement strand
ATTCCGCAGCCGGGCGCGCTGCCTGCAGGTGATGGAGGGGCGGATCGTGGAAAGCAGCGCGCAGTAGCTCCGTCCTCGAGATTCCGCCAGTGCTCGAGTCATATAACCCTATTTGATCCGGGGGTTGAAACAAGCCGCAGCTACTTGTGCTAATAGGTCATGTCTGCGATAGCCTGCGCATCATCACGCCAGTGCATGGTGAAAAGTCCTCGAGCTTGATAATCCATGCCTCAACGCAAGATCAACGGCAGCCACAGCCGCGCCGGGGTGGCGCTGGCCGTGGGCGTCGCAGTGGCGCTGGGAGTTGCCGTGGGCGTCCATGTGCCGGTGGGCGTTGGGCTGGGCGTCGCCGTCCACGTCACGGTAGCCGTCGCGGTCGGCGTCGCGGTCGCAGTCGCGGTCGGTGTGGCCGTTGGCGTGGATGTGTGGGTCGGGGTGGGATCTCCACCGCCGCTGGCCACCACCTCAGTGTACTCACTGATCACCCGATTCGGCTGATAGGCGCACCATTCGATCGGATCGCAGAAGTGCGGCTCGGTGATCGTGCGCACGCGGAAGTAGTAGGGCGTACTGCGCGGGGGAAGAACCACGCTGTAAGCGCTGATGGTCTTGTCTGCAGTTTGCCCATGGACTGTAAACGGGCCGCCCGGCGCAGTGGCATAGCTGATCTCGTAATAACCCACGTCCAATGTGTAGAGAATAGGCGTCCACGAGAGCGTGATCGGCTCGCCGTTGCTGCTGCCCGTTGCCGTGAGGTGGGTCGGCGCTACGGTCTGGCTGCGGTCGCAGGCTGAGCCTGAGCAGGTCAGTGCATTGAAAAAGATACCGCCCCAATCAATGACGAGGGCCACTGGATAGGGTAGGTCTCCGGAGAACATGTTGCAGCTTAGTTCCAACCCGGAGGTATCCGTGAGTTGGCCTAACTCAACGGGGACTGGGCCACTGAGATGGTTACTGGTGACGGCCAGGTAGCCGATGCTAGGCGAAGGATAGCGATTTGTACCAACAATGCATCCCGTCGTTGGCCGAAGCACGTCACCCACTGGGCCAGTTTGGGCTGGGGAACGACACCAGCCGATGCGCGTCAGGTTGCCCAGCTCGGGCGGCAGCGTTCCAGTCAAGTGGTTGAAGCTCAGGTCGAGATCACACAGGTTGGTCAGTTGGCCAAGGCTTGGAGGAATAGAACCACTCAACAGATTGTTTTGCAACTTCAAGAAAACCAACCCACTCATGTTGCCGATCTCAGCTGGGATTGAGTCGCTTAGTTGATTATCATTCAGGAAAAGAAAACTCAGGTTCACAAGTTTCCCCAACTCGCGGGGAATGGCACCGTGTAGCTCATTGCGATTCAAGCCCAGCTCCCATAATTGTAACAAATCGCCCATATCGGGGGGAATTGTGCCTTGAAGGTGATTCCCATACAGTTCTAATTGCGTTATATGACCTACTTTGCACGTCAGCCCATGCCACGTACAGGGCGTATTGGTCTGCAGCCAGCCGGTGTTGTTCACCCAGTTGGCTCCATCGGTGCTAGTATACAGCGCCTCCAACGCCTCGCACTCGGCCTGCGGGATCTCAGTGACCGTTGCACAGTCAAACAGAGGCACCTGGCTTGCACTGACCAAGGCCGCCGACTGCGATGGACCGACCAGCAGGATGCCTAGTAGCAGTACCAGCAACATGCGCAGCTTCGTTGAGTAGGACATACATCACCTCCTGGGCTCTAGGTCTGTCAATGATACCAGACGGTGAGTAGCGGCGTCTGTACGGTTGTGCAGGGCGACACACCGCGCTCGCTGCAGAAGTCGTAGATGACATAACCGGCGGCGGCAGCCTGGCGCAGGATGAGACCATAGTTCGCAGCAGGATTATCCACCCAGGTCTGCGCCATGCCGGTGACATCCAACTCGATCCACGTCCCTCCCTCACCAGGTACAAGGTTAGTGTCATCCGCAGTCGCCGCGTAATCCGCACCGCTGCCCAGCCCTGGAACGATCCAGTTCATGCCGTTCATCCGTTGTGTCCACGTTGCCTGGCTATCTACCCAGGGAGCAAGCAGGCGGTAGGCGCCCAGCGTCAGATTGTTGCTGTTGCTGCGCCCCTTGTAGTAGAGGCTCAGCGTCGCCTCGTCCACGGTCTTGCCGGCCGGGATGGTGGACAGATCGAAGCGCAGCAGGCTCTTCAATCCATCGTTCGCGCCTGCCTTGAACAGGGTGCAACTGTTGTTGCTGGATGAGTACGCCAGACAGGTGGCGTTGGCGCCGCTATATCCGGCTATGCCCTGTTGGAACGTGACCTTCACCGGCGCCGGCTCCACCAGGTGGTAGCGCAGCGTCAACCGGGGCGCCCGGTCTGGCGCGCAGGGCGACCAGCCCAGTTCGCTGCAGAACTTGTAGATCACACAGCCACTGGCCGCCTCCTGCAAGAGAACCAGGCCATGGTTGCTGGCCGGGTTGGCCACCCACGCCTGGGCTGCGGCGGTCACATTCAGCCGCACCCATTCGTTGCCTGAGCTGGCAAGGGCCGCGGTCGCTTCGGGCGCCGCTGCATAGTCGCTCCCGCTGCCCATGCCGGCTGCTATCCAGTTGCTGCCGGCTTGGCGCAGAACGCGATTAACCTCGCTGTCGGTCCACTCGGCCAGCACGCGGTGTGCGCCCAAGGTCAGGGTGTTGCCGTTGTTCTTGCTGGTGTAGTACAACTCCAGCGTCGCCTCGTCGATGACGGCTCCTGTGGGCAGGCTAGCTGTATTGAAGCGCAACAGCGTTTTCATGTCGTTGTTGGCGCCGACGTTCAGCAGCGATGTATCGTTGTAGCCATTGGCGCCGTCGAACCAGGCAACGTGGCTGCCTGTGAAACCGCCCAAGCCCTGCTGTAACACCGTCCGGTACAGGCCATCCATCTCGCCCGCATCAGGCGGATCGATGGAGAGTTCATCCCACCATACACCCGGAACGCTGCCCGGCGGCAGGTCGGTCGTCGGCACCCACCAGGCTGTATGCACCACCGTGCGGCGGAAAAACGCGTCGCCGGAAGCGAAATGCAGCGGATCAGCAATCTCATCTTCGCCACGAATGTCTCGCAAGACCCCATCGACATAGACCTTCAAGAGGTACGTGTTGAGCGCCGTGCGCTCCGCGCGCGCGGACAGGCGATACCAGCGATTGGGATCAGGCGCGACGCCAACGGTGATGTTCAAGGGGATCCTTCCCTGATCCCCGCCTGTGTACAGGTCGCCAGCGTCGTTGAACCAGACATCGAGCGAAATGGCGTGCTCGCCATCCACGATGGGATCGCCTGGCGCCGTGCCGGCCGTGGTAATGAAGAAGATCCCCTGGTAAGATGATCGGCTATTGCGACGGAAGTAGAACTCGGCCGAAGCAACGCTGCGCCCGTTGGGGAAATCATGCCGCACCCAGCAACCCGGCACGCCCGTTTCAGGTTGTTGCAGCCGGTCGCAGCGCCAGGAGGCGGAGGCAGGAGTGGGGGTGGTGTTCGGGTAGCCCAGTGCAATGCGCGATCCGTCGACCACCAGGTCGGCGTTCAGATCGGCTCCCGCCTGAAAGCCTGCGGTCGGCGTCCCAGTTCGCGGCGCTCCGTCCATCGATTGGCAGGCGTTGGGCGACTCGCAGCGTGAGCTGATGTGCAGTACAACATCGCCGGCACTGGGCGGAGGCGTTAAGGTTGGACGATAGCTGCCTGGCCCTGAGTTACCAGGAATGGTTCCGGTATTCAGAACCTGGCCTGTGGCAGGTTCATACCACGTTACACGGTAGCTGGGATTGCCATAGTCGTCCATGTCTACCGTGATGATCCTGGTAGCGGATGTAATTTCTCTAGCCATCCTACGATCGATAGGCCCCACGGTGGAAGTGTTTACATCGCTGGGATCCGTGCTTGGAATATAGGCCAGTATCTCTTGTATGTTGCTCGCCACTTGAGCGCGTTCAACTTCTGCCCAGGCTGGGGGAGATACGGTCTGCAGGATCAATTCGTCGCTTGGAGCAAAGCGGGCCATATCAATTCCGGCCTGACGAAGAATCGGATCAATAGCCCCAATGCTATCGAGTCCTACAAGCGATGTTATGACTTGCAGCGGTGGTGGTATGTAATAAGTTCCTCCATCATATTCGTGTTCCATGCTCCAGGTAGTATCGGAGCCATAGGTGGCTCCTCCGCCAGAAAGTAGATATGACCAGAACAATTTGCGGAAGAAGTAATCAGCGTACTTGACAACTTTATGGTTAGTATCTTCGGTTCCGGCATCCTCAGCCTCGTACATATCCTCGGTGTTATAGACAGGTTTGGGAGCTGCTGCGTAGCTGCGGTTCCAAGCAAGCGGCAGATACATGGTTCCGTCCATCTCCTGCGCGGAAATGTCAGCATACGTGTAGGAAGTGATGTAGGTATGCCAGGGCTTGTCGATAGAACTGTCTACAAGAAACCGCAAATGGCCCATACTCATAGGGCGACTTGCCCGCCAGGGATCATTGCCGGTCTGTGGAGTACAAGCACTGCCCCCCATCCAATAACACCCAATTTCGTTGGCCAAAGCTACGTTTTTCGGGTATATATTGTTGCCGTGCCAGGGGTCAGGCGTCAGAGTGTCTCCAAGATCGTTGGATACCGACCAGAAAACGTTGGGGAAAGCAGCCCATCGTGCAATCATGTTCTGCCACAATTGTGTACGCAATGTGCCATTGATGTCTCCCCATCTCGTATCACGACAGTTGTTTATCGGTTCAGTAACAAGAAGCACCTGAATATACATCGAGGGATACTGGTTCAGCAGCAGCTTGAGCTTGCGATCCGTGCGCTGAAAGGAATCCAAATTGGGGTAGTAGCCTGAACTGGGGTAGGGGCCTGGTTGTATCACCAAATGCTCCGGCCCGCCATCGAACAGGTTGGTGGAGGACCCATTCGGACTGTTGCTGAAATACAGGCTCAGGTCAGGAAGACAATCGTCCTCTCGTGAATTTACGAAACGCTGGCTTTTCCAATCTTCTGTTTGACAAGTTCTTGGTTCATTGTATTCATCCCGTGAATAGGCCCAGTTGCCAAAGGCTAGAGCGCGCAGCACATTGATCCCATGTTCCTTTGCTGAGTCGGCATACGCTGCCACGAAACTGTCTGCAGCGCCAGTGTCTCCCATCGGCAAGTTTGCCGAGCAGCCGGTCGTCGGCGTAATAGGCACTTCCATGAACAGCCGATAGGCCGTGTCGGCCTTGGGCAGAAAGGTCTGGCCGTCGTCGGTGTACCAGCGCTTGCCCTCGTTGCCGGAGGTCACGCGCAGCATGCCGTGCAATTGAGCGTAGTTGGGCTGGTCTACGGCAATAAACGAACACGATAAGACGCCACACGGCGTATTGCTTGCTCCTGTCGGCGCTTGCCATGTCCACGTGCCTACCTGGTTGACGTAAACGCGCGCCACCCACTTATCTCTGCTTCCGGCAGGACCGTCATAGAACGCTTTCACCGTGGTGCTGGCGCCGTTCTGCCCGGTGAAGATGATCGGATAGGACAAACCATAGGGCGAAGCAGTGGCAGCGGGCAGCGTGAAACTGACTTCGTGGACGCCGTACAGCCGGGCTGTGTTCACCCCGGTCGTCACGTTGTTCACAGGCGCTGGGGGCGTTGGGGTTGTTTCCTCGCCGCCCTCTGCTGCGTTCATACCCTGGCTGCCCATTGCTCCCCCGTTCGGTGTATTGGCCAGATGTTGGGGTATGCCGGGCGTGCCTCTGGGCGTCGGCGTCTGCGCGCCGCCGATGGGGGTGGGATAGCCGTCGTTGCCTGTGGGGTCGTTGCTCCCCGGCCGGCCGGTCAGCACCACGCGGCCGTTGGCCAGGACCGTGGTTAGGTGAAAGGCATAGGGGGCCGGCAATGGACCGGCCGGCGTCCACGTGTTGGCGCGAGGATCATAGGCCTCCGTATCCTGGCTGGGGAGGCCGCCTGTCGCCCCGCCGATGGCCAACACCTTGCCGTTTTGCAGCAAGGCCGCGGTGTGATAGGCGCGCGCCTGGCGCATGGAGGCAGCCGGTGTCCAGCCGTTGGCGGCGGGGCTGTAGAGCTCTGTGCTGGCCAGCGCTTCGCCGTTGTAGCCGCCTGCTACCAGGACTTGCCCATCAGGCAGCAGCGTGGCCGTGTGCCCCTCCCGCGCCACATGGAGCCGGCCCGCGGATGACCAGTCACCTCGGAGTGGATCATACAATTCTGCGCCGGCCACAGGCCGCCCGTTGCGATCAGCGCCGCCAACGACCAACACCCTGCCATCGGCCAGCAACGTGGCTGTGGGCCAGCAGCGCCCCTCGGCCAGTTGCCCGGCCGCCTGCCAGCTATCTGCGCGGGGGTCGTAGACCTCGGCGATGGCTTGAACGTCCCACGTCTGGCCAGGAGAAGAGACTGCTCCCGAAGCCTGGGAGCCAAAACAGCCGCCCACCACCAAGACCCTTCCGTCTGGCAGGGTGAGCGCTGCATGGCCCGCACGTGCATTGCGAAGCGGAGCAGCCGGAAGCCAGGCGGCATTAGCAGGGTCGTAGATCTCGGCGCTAGTCAGGATATCGCCGTTGTTGTCCCAGCCGCCCGTGACCAAAACGCGGCCATCGGATAAGCGCGTGGCGGCGTGAAAGATGCGCGGCGTCAGCAGCGGCGCAGTGGGCGCCCAGGTTCTGGCGTCCGCATCGAACAAATCAGCGGTTGCAATGGCTGTGGTCCCACTCCAGCCCCCTGCCACGAGAACGCGTCCATCGGTCAACAACGTGGCGCTGTGAGAATTCTGCGCAGAATTCGCCGATGCCACAATGACATCCCCTTCGTCAGCTTCGCTGGATGCCAGGGCGAGAAACGCCAGCAGCGCAATGAGCAAGGCCGTCAACAGGAGGACGTGAACGCCTCGTCGCCGATAGATGGGGACTTGCCCCCGTTGCTTCGAGACGGGGGGACGGGCGGTCTCAGAGAAATCATGGCTATTTGTGGTTGTCATGGGGATTCTCCTGCCTGCTGTTGTTCGACCTCTTTGCCCATCCGCTTCTCGGAAAACGAAGATGTCGCTGACCCACCAGAACCCACTGTGAAATGGTATCGTGCTGCGCTGGCGCGCACCAACCCACACGTATTCACTTCATATCTAGCAGTGAACTCCTTCACTAAATCGCAGTATACAGTTTTGCATCAACATGTCAAATCTAGTAGGACTTACCCAAGAATCATGCTAACCCCCGGCGACTTCAACTGCTGGCGCATGTAGTCCGACAAGAGACCGTGGTTGACTCTGTAGACAGTCTACTCGGTTTCATGAGCGATTTGTTTCAGATTGACCCATTGTCGCAGACACTCCGAGAGGCGAGCGCGGCGGTGCATCGGCGGGCGGCATGAACTTCCTCCTCAGTACTCCACCTCTGCGATCTGTTCGAAGTCCAGATCGACTGCGATCTCCGCTTCGTAGTCGCGGTAATCTGCCTCGTCCGAGCGGCCCGCCGTCGTTCCCCGCTCACACAACGACCTGTAGACGCAAAAGTGGCATTGTGTTTCGTCGGGCGTCAATGGCCACACGCCCTCGCCGCCGGCCAGCAGCACGATCCGCTCCACCAGCGCATGCAGATAGCCCTCATCCTCCGATCCTTGGGCCGGGCTGTAAACGAAGCGCTCTGGCTGGTCGGGGAAGCCGGCGAACCAATAGACCATCTCGATTCGATCAGCGGCCAGCGGCCGGCCAGCATTCAGATCGATGCCAGCTTGCACCAGTAGGTAGGGATAGACCCGCGTTTGCAGCCGTTCGGCCAGCCAGCGCCGCGGCGGCCGGTGGCGCGAGGTCTTCCAGTCGAAGATCACGGCGCGGCCATCAGTTGTCAACACCACCAGGTCGAATTTCGCCACCAGCCTGCGCTCGCCGCTCTCGCCCAACGGCGCCGACAACGTCACCTCCGGGAAGCGCTGGCCAGGCAGATCGGCCGGCGCAGCCGCCAGATAGGCCTGCCACCAGGCGGCCAGGTCCGCGTCGCCCTGGGCCATCGCGGTCAGCCGCTCCACCGGCACGCCCACCAAGTGCTGCTGCACCAGCAGATGGAACAGCTCGCCCTGCTGCATGTGGCGCTCGTTCTCCAGGATCGGCTCAGCCGGCACAGCCGGCCAGGCGATGCGCTCCAGATAACGCAACTGAAAGCGCCGCTGGCAGTCGACAAAATCCTGCAAGCTGCCCTGGCTGAAGTGAAAATCGGAGGGTAGGGGCATGATTCTTGGCTCTTGGATGGGAGGGCATTCGGTGATGCGTAACTCGTAACTCGTAACCCGTAACCCGGAATCCCGGACACGACTCTCTCTTTTCCGGGTTACGAGTTACGCATTACGTGTTACGTTCCCGCTCCCAATACGCCTGCAGCGCCACAAACGGCAGCGCCTGGGTCAGATCGGCTTTCCGGCCGGTGTTCCAGGTGATGACCATCTCCTTTTTGGCGCGGGTGATGCCGACGTAGAGCAGGCGCAGCCGCTCGCGCACGTAGTCCAGCCGGGCCAGCCGTGAGGGCTCGCCTTCGACGTAGCCGGCCGGATCGATCTCGGCGGCCAGCAAATCGAGCTGCGCCAGCGCCTCAGCCTGCAAATTGAGCGGGCCGCCGGTCTGCGCCTGCCGGCCAGGGCGGATGAACCACTTCTCGGCGATGTACTGGTCGTAGGGCTGGCCGGAGGGGAAGTCGTAGCTGTTGACCGACATCAGGTAGACCCGGTCCCACTCCAGCCCCTTGGCCTTGTGCATGGTAGCCACCACCACCTGGCCCTTGTACTTGTTGGGATCGAAGCCGCTGTCCTCCTCGCTGAAGCCCAGGAAGCGCCGCTCGTTGCGGGCGATGGTGGTCAGCTCGTTGGCCAGCTCCGGCAGGCGCCACTCCGGCTTCTGCTGGGCGACCTGCTCCAGGCTGACGGCCAGCTTGTGGGCCAGGGCCAGGTCGCCCGGCTCGCTGAACAGGTCCTGGGCCAGGGTCAGCACGGCCTGGTCGATGGGCAGCAGCACTGCGCCTTGCCAGCGCTGCACCAGCGCGCGGAAATCCTCCAGGTGGGCGCGCAGGTCGTCGTCGATCTCCGCCTCGGCCAGCCAGTCGCGGCCGGCCCGCGGCCAGACGAAATCCTCGACGCGGTCGATGCGGCGCAGCAGCTTGCTGACCTCCTGAACCTCGGCCCAGGCCTCTTTGTCCTCGCGCAGATCGCGCCGCCACACCTCGTAGACCCGGGCCAGCTTGGGCGCGGCCGTCGGGTCGGCCAGGTAGAGCAACACGTTGGCCAGGGCGCCGGCGGCCTGTCGGGTGGTCAGGGTGCTGCGCAGCAGGCTATCCACGGCCTCGATTTCCCTGGCCCGCAGCGCGTCCACCAGCTCGAAGCCGCGCTGGTTGCGTGGCACTAAAACGGCGACCGTAGCCTGCGGGTTATTGGGCAGCCAGCGCGCCAGCGACTCGACCACGGCGCGAATCTCGCCCTCCGGGCTGAATTTGGTGGCCATCAGGAACATGGCGCCGGGATCGTCGGCCGGGTTGGGCTGCGGATCGCCCGGCGGCGTCGGTTCGATGTGCGGCGGGGCCAGCGCGTTGCGCACGACCGGCTCCGGGTGCTCGCCGTTCGTCCAGTCGATCAGGCGGTTGGCCAGGTCGATGATGCTGGGCGTGGAGCGGCCGGAGTTGGGCAAATCCTTGGCAGCCACCCCCGCCTCGGCCAAAAAGCGGCGCAGATGCTCGGGGCTGGCGGTGGTGAAGGTCTCGAAGATGGCCTGGTTGGGGTCGCCCACCCGCACCCAGTTGCCGGCCGGCCCGGCCAGCGCGCGCAGGATGCGCTCTTGCAAGCGGCTGCTGTCCTGGGCCTCGTCCTCCAGGATGTACGGCCAGCGCTGACGCAGGCGCAACAGCAGCGCCTCGTCGCTCTCCAGCGCGCGCAAGGCCAGCCGGATCAGGTCGTCGAAGTCCACCGCGCCGCGGTAGGCCAGCGCGCGCTGATAGTCGGCGTAGATGGCCGCGCCCATCTGGGCCAGGGGCAGCGTCTCCTCCTGGCCGGCCAGCCGCTCGCGCAGGGCTTCCGGAGCCAGTTGCAGGTCCTTGGCCAGGCGGGTGAAGGCTTTGGCCGTGTCCTTGACCAGCTCCAGCAGCGGGTCGCGGCGCACCCAGTCCTGCTTGCCAGGCTCGATCTCGTCAGAAATATAGCCTTCCAGCGCGTAGGGGTTGTTGCGCAGCCAGGCCGCAGCCGCTTCGTCCAACACCTCCTCGCCCGCGCGTTCGTCGACGATCTGGAAGTCGTCAGCCAGGCTAACCAGCGCCGGCCGCTCGCGCACGATGTCGTGGGCCAGCCCGTGCAGGGTGCGCACCCGATAGCCCACGTGGGGCAACAGGCCTTGCGCCTTGACCAGCTTGCTGACCCGCTGGTAGAAGCTGTCCACCGCCGCGTTGACCAGGGTGACGATCAGCACCTCCTGCCGGCTGTCCAGCACGCCGCGGTTGATGATCTGCGCGGCCAACTGCGACAGGGTCTCGGTCTTGCCGCTGCCAGGCACGGCCGCGACGCCCATCTTGCCGCCGGTGTAGGCGAGGATTTCCTGCTGCTTGGGGCGAGGAATGAAGGTCATAACTTAAATCTGACCAGGGTCACGTTTCTGTTTCCAGCGTAAGCTGCCGCAGCACCTGGTTCAAGGCCCACAGCAGCGGCCCGCGCTGCTCGTAGCCCTGCTCGCCCAACTCGCTCAGGCCCAGGGAGACCTGCTTGCGGCAGCGGCGCAGCAGGCCGGCCGCCAGGCGGTACAGGCGCTGCTGGCTGGCGGCGTGCTCGTCGGCGTCGCCCCATTGGCGCTGGCCGTCCCACTGCCGGCTGAGCACGTAGGGATGGGTCAGCGGCTGGTAGAGGCGCTCGTACCAGCCGCGGCTGCCGATGTCCAGCCAGAACTGGTAGTCCACCGGCCGGTTCATCATCAGGAAGGTGTAGGCCGGGGCCAGCAGCACGGCGTCGGTGCGCGCTTCCGGCTCCTGCCACGCGCCCACATACTGCGCCGCCAGCACGCCGTCCTCGACCATGGCGATGTACTCCTGGCCCAGCGAGCGCTCCGCAGCCGTGGGTTGAGTAGCCGTGGGTTGAGTAGCCGTCTGCGGCGTATCGAAACCCGCCACGCCCTGCCGGAACTTCTGCACCGACTCCACCAGCGTCGCGGCCACGCGCGCTGCGTCCAGGTCGTCGTGGAAGCCATGGCCGCGCTGCGACAGGATCTCGCCGAACAGCCGGCTGAGGAAGTGGTCCAGCGGCTGCTCCCCCTTGCGTGCGGTCTCGGCCAGCCAGAGGCGTAGCGTGTCGTAGCGGCCGCCCAGCACGTAGCTGATGCGCTCGTGCATCTCCGGGTTGATACGCTCCCAGGTGCTGAGCTGCGGTACGCCCTCCTTGGGCCGGTAGACGATCTGCGACAGCAACTGGGCACGCACCAGGTCCATTTCATCCACGGCTTGCACCAGGCTGTAGGCCACGTCGAAGCGGCTGGGCGTGAGACGCCACTGGGGATGGCCCAGGGCCACCAGGGTCAGCAGGGCGCGGGCGGCCGGTTCGTCGCGCAAAGCGCGCGAGGGACGGTGCGAGCGAGCCGGCACGCCCAGGCGTACCAGCCGCTCCATCAGCGAGTAGCGCAAGGCGTCGGAGAGAAATGGCGCCAGCACCACGATTTCGCCCGGCGCCTCGCCCTCATCCACCAGATCGGCGATTTGCTGCGCGGTCCAGTCCAGCATCTGCGGGTAGAAACGCAGGTCCTCCTCGAAGCGCAGGGCCGCGCGCACAGCGTCGGGCGGGACGGGCGCGGCCGGCGGGCTGGCGGGCTGGTCCAGCGCCCGGGCCAGGTGCGCATTTAAGGTTTGTAGTTCCGGCGGCGTGACCAGCGACTCGGCAAAGACCACTGATTCGTCGCACAGGGCGCGCAGGGCATAACCGCTGGCGGGGTCCGCGCCCAGGAACTGGCGATAGCCCGCGTCCTGGTCATAGACCAGCAGCGCCGACTCGGCCGCCGGCAGCCAGTCGCGCAGCAGGTCGTGGGCGAAAGGGGTGTCCTCCTCCACGTTGTCGACGAGCAGATGGCGGTAGGTCTGAGTCAGATGCTGGCGGCAGATGGGCAGCGGCCACAGGTGGCGCCAGAAGACCTCGACTTGCAGCGAGAAGTCCAGCAGGTTGTGCGCCAGGCAATAGTCGCGAAAGCGGTTGGCGCACTCCTGGGCGTCGGCATAGACGCGCACCTGGGCCGGATCGCCGTTCCAGGCCGCCTCCAGCCGCCGGCCGATCTCGCCGTGAGGGAAGCCGACCACCGCGGCCTTGTTCAGGTTGTCGATGATCTGGCTGTAGAGCCGGTTGCGGTCGACGGTGATCGACTCGAAGTAGCCGTCGTCCAGCAGCGGCCGCACCAGGCGGGCCATGTGGTACTGGGCCGTCTCCAGGGTCAAGAAGGTGGGGGGGCGGTCGGGATCGGCAAAGCCGGCCGGGCCGGCCGCCAGCGGCCAGAACAGCTCCACCATGCGCCGCGCCAGGCCGCCGGCCGTCGACAACGACGGCATGCCGCCCGCGCGCAGCCGGGAGCGGCGCAACGCGGTCTGGTAGGGCTCGGCCAGCGTGCGCTGCGGGGTCAGCACCAGGATCGAGCCGCCGGGGACGCCCTCCTTGAGCAACCTTAAAAGCCGTTGGGCGGCGGCGGTCGTCTTGCCCGCGCCGGCCGGGCCTGCCAGAAAGACGCGGCTGGCCAGCGGCAGCTCCACGATGGCGGCTTGCTGGAGGTTAAGCTTCACGATCGCGATCTTTCCGGCGCTCTTCCAGGAGACGCTCGATCAACCGTTCGCCCTTGCCCCGACCCCGCAGGGCCTTCAGGGCATCCTCTGCCGAGATTGGCTGCGGATTTGGCAGCTCCTGCAATGCTTGGGCGGGAGACATGACGGAAATCGCTTCCTGCAAGCGCTCCAACTGCTGACGATCAGTCGTGACCAGGATGCTTGCGGTGTATTGAGCGACCGCTGCGTAGACGGCATCAGCCCCGCGCAGCCGATACTGTGCGGCCAATCTGGCGGCCAGCGCGGCCAGCGAGCGATCAAGTGACAGCCAGGTGTGGCCAGGCAGGTTGTGTAAACGCTGCATCGCATCGATGCCGCGCTGGCTGTCATCTTGGCTGCGCGCTACTGCCGCAGCGACTTCGACCAGCAGCAGGGTAGGGGACGTGACGGGTTGGCCTGCCTGCTGAAGCCACTCAAGGAATGCTTTGCTCTCGGCTGAACCTGCCTCCGTTGGGTTCAACGCGTTGACGTGAACGCTGGCATCGACGGTGATCATGGCTAACGGCGAATCCCGTCGATCAGGTCTTGCGTGGAGAGATCAGCCGGCCAAGTGGCGCGCAGTTCCTCCACCAAACGCATGTAGGCGGTCCAGCCATCCTCCGCTGGCGTCCGGCTGGCCTGCACCATAGCAGCCTCGACGGCCCGCTCATCCACGGGCGACAAGAACGCCACGGGCTTGCCTTGGTAAGTAATAACGTATTCAGCCTGTTGCTCCCGCACCTGGCGCAAAACATCGGCCGTATGCTCGCGCAGCTCACGGACTCCGATGACGGGCATGGCAAACCTCGTTTCACGATCTTGGTGGTATCAATTGGGATACATTTGTGATCACAGTATACCGCTGGCGTGGACAATAGTCAATCAGCACGCAATCAGACAGACCCTTGTAGTTGTGTGGGGAGTCGAGGCTTGAGCACTGCGGCAATAGCAAGATGCGGCTGACCAGTGGCAGATCGACGACAGCGGATTGGTGGGCAGTGAGTGGTGATGGCATGACTCGCGCGAGTGTGTTAATCGCCTGTCAGGGCGCCGCCAGCGCCGTTGGAGTTCTTGGTGCGAGACTTATAGGGCAGAGTCTCCTGGGCGACCTTTTCACGCAATGACTCGAACTCTGGATCTTTGTGCAGGAGAACAGCCTTCAGACGAATGGCATGGGCGGCGATGATGGAATCGCCCAAAGAAATGCGGTGAGACGCCTTGAGGCGGGAGGCTTGCAGCAGAAGCGCCTCGTCTGCCTCCCAAACGATGGTCAGCGGCAGGGTCTTGACGAAGGCGTAGCGCCGCTCCGCCTCGTTCTGGCCGCGCTCCTGCTGCGAGATATAGGACATCTCCAGCAGAGCAACCCAAGGCACTACGGCTTGCTTGCCCTCGATCACCTCATAGACCCGGTCGGCGCCAGCTTCGTCCTCGATCAAGGTGAGCAATGCAGACGTATCCAGAACAAACTGCTTAGGAGTCGCGTTCACGCTCGGCACGACGTTCCTCCAAGAGTCTCTCAACCAGTCGCTCGCCTCGACCTCGGCCTCGCAGGGCCTGTAAGGGATTGGCAGGCACGACTACAACCTTGATGGTTTCACCGTCGTCCAGCCAAACCAGATGGTCGCCTTCTTGGATCTGATGGCGCTTGCGAATGGCGGCTGGAATAACCGTCTGACCGCGCTTAGTGATTGCTGTTTGCATCTTCTTACCTCCGAAAAGAGATTTTACAAGACAAAACAGTAATTTGCAAGTCAAGCGCGTGGCTACTGGCCAGTTATGCGTCGAGCGCAGGCCGCAAGTCGCGATAGACCAACGTCCAGGCGCTGCTCTCGAAGACCAGGTAGACGCCCTGCACCAGCAGCAGCGGGATGCTCAGGATCACGAGGAAGATGGGCAGGCCGGCCAGCACGGCCCAGCCGGGGGAGTTGGTCAGGCTGTATACGGCATAACCCAGGCCAAAGCCGATGGCGCCGCCCAGCAGGCTCAGCCCGATGACCACCGGAATTAGCACCACGGCGAAGAGGATGCCGACCACCGCCATCAGCAGCCAGAAGATGGCCACGTCGCCGGCCTTGCGCCGCGCCATCTGCGTGCCCAGGGAGAGCGCCTCGCCGATGGTGCGGTCATCCAGCGCGATCTGCCGGCGCCAGAACTGCTGCAAGACACTGATGACAACAGCCAGCACAATGATCAGCAGGATTGCCAACAGCATCAGCCCGGCCGTAGCAACGCCACCGAAGATGCTCAGCACGTCGTTCTCGAAGAGTAGCAGCAGCAAGGGCGACAGAGCCAGCAACACCAGCGCCATCACCACCAGGAAGATGGCAATGCCGACGATCAGGTCCAGCAGGAACATGCGAAAAGCCCGGTTGTTCCAGCCCAGCCGCAGGCCGTTGCGCCAGGTCGGCGCGGCGCTGGTCTCCTCGATCTGGTCCACCGCCCGATATAGCCCGGTGCGGGCCACGTACTGCACGATGGTCAGAACGACGATGAGAACCAAGAGCAGGCTACAGCACAGCAGCACGAAGCCGGCGATCAGACCGGGATCTGGCGGATTCCAGGCAAAGAACTCCGGCGGCATCATGCCGCTGCCGCCGTTGCCGCCGCTGCTGAAGTTCATACCGCTGCCGCTGCCGCCTCCGCCGCCGCTGAGGGCCAGCAGGATGCCCAGGATCCACAGCACTTTGTAGCGCCAGGTGAGCCTGGCCGCACGCTTGATGAAATCAGTGTAGTTCATCGGTAGCTCCTTGTTGGAGAATGCTGGCCTGGATACGCCGGTTTCGATATGTCCCTACTCAACCGGCGCATCTGGGCTGTCTGTGCGCTTGCCGCGCAGCGCCCGCTTGACGCGTTCCCAAACCGACTTGACCTCGTGGGCTTCGTCGGGGCTGATCTCGGCCACGTCATAGCGGGCAGTGACGAAAGCCGCAGTCAACGCTTCTACATCCAGTTCCGCTTCGGGCCAGGTCTGCTCCAGATCCTGGATAAATTCCTGCGGCGTCTGGGCTGGCCGGCGCACGATGCCTTGGTCAGCCGCCCGGCGCAGGGTGCTGAGGTAGAAATAGCGCACTTGCTCGCGCGGCGGCAGGCCGCCCACACGGATGAAACGCCAAGGCTGGCCGATAGTCTTGTCAGCCACCAGGGTGCGCCGTCCGGGCAGACTGACTTGAATGTTTCTGGCCAGGGTCTGCACGCTTCGTCCCCACGTTTTAAGGTGGACCCAAAGCCGTACCAACAGATCTTTAAGCTTGCGTCGCGTGACGTTCAGGCCATCCTGGCCCAGCACCACGCGCACGGCCAGCAGCACCACCAACAGCGCAACTAGCCACAGCGTAGCGCCGCCCAGCCAAGGCGGTGGTTCCAGCAGCGGCATCAATTGCTCAACGGGTGCGGCAGGCGCCAACTCTTCCGGCATCTCCGGCATCTCGGGCTGCTCGCCCAAGAGCCGCAGAAGTAAAGCATAGACCGAGACGATCAGAAAGACCACAAAGAGCGCTATGCGCATCAGCGTCACAACCACTGCGTTCACGACGGCGCCGATGTGCCAGGTGGAGCCTAGCGGCAGCAGCGCAGCGATCAGCCCAGCGCCCAGGATCAAAGCCAGGCTGATGCGGCCCCAGCGGGCCGGCAGCATCCGCGGCATCTCCACACCATCCAACAGCCACCGGGCGCGCAGCACGGCCAAGCGCGCCTGGCTGAGGAGAACCAGGCCAATCAAAAAGTAAAGCACAACAACGACAGCCATTTGGGAAGGGATGCCCATAGAAAAGACGTTGATGCTGAGGCCGCCGTCGATGCGTATCCGGGTGGCTGCTGCCAAGAGGGCCAGAAAGATGCCGCCCATCAACCATTGGCTAACGTACTGCTCCACCAGGTCTGAGCGCGATAGCATTACCCGTTCAGGCTGGTGGGCCATGCGCCAGAAGCCGCCCGAACGGCGCTCGTTGTCGTAGGCCAGCTCGCCGGGGCTCAGCGCCAGCCGGTAGAAGATATCCGCGACTACTGCTGCGCGATGCCAGGCCAGCGCGCAGAGCAAAGCTGCCGCCAGGAAAATACCATCGAAAAAGCTCCACGGCTCCAGGATCCAACTGCGCAGGTCGGCCAGCGTCGGCCAGCCAGCCAACAACCAGGTCAGCACCCGAACAACCACGATGATCAGCGCCAACTGGGCCAGTTTGAAAGTGGTTTTGCTGACTAAGCGCTGAGCAGGGCGGTCCAGCCAGATGGCGCTGTAAATTCCAGCCAGGGCGGCAAGGAACAGAAACAGAGGCATCAGGCGCAGCGCAGGCTCTTCTGTGATGGTCAGGATGACCACCCACAGACCACCGGCCAGACAGGTAGCCTGCACGGCAATCAACATCTGCTGCGTCACATGGCTGTGCCAGGCCACATCTTGCAGGCGGTCTTCCCAACTGCCAGCGGGTGTTTGTTCGCTTTGCTGGGTCATGGCGCAACACCCCGGTAGGCGGAGATGCGGGCGCCGCCGAGAGTTTGCAGGCGTTCCATATCCTCCTCAGATGCGGTCAGATAGGCATGGATGCCCAGCCGGCGGGCACGTTCTTGCACCACCCCAAAGCGGCCGTAAGGCTCCACCACCAGCATGACCACGTTCAGACCGGCGCGCACCAGGCTGTGCAGCCCCTGGCAGGTCAGCTCGTCGCCGTTAGGGGTGACGATAATCACGGTGGCGCCCCACGCTAACGGCGCGGCTGTCTTGCGCGCCCAATCCACAAACGGCTGGCCGTCTTCGATCAGCTCGACCCTGGCCAGCAGCTCCAGCACCTTCATCAAGTGCAGCCGGCCAGGCCGTGGCGGCACGATCAAAGGCGGCGCATCTTGATTTGAAACTGCTGGCGCGCTGGCATAGGCATCGACGCCGTGAGCGGCCACGCCCACAGCCTGACGCCTGCTCTCCAGATAGGTAGCCACCGAGGCGGCGACGACGATAGCCCACTCACTGGCGGTGTAGCGCTGCCGGCGCTCGTACTCACCTGCGTTTAGGTTGAGCAAGATCATGCTTTCCAGCGAGATGGCTGGCGAGTACTGCTTGACCAGCAGGGCGTCGCTGTGGGCGCTGGCCTTCCAGTTGATGCGGCGCAACGAGTCGCCAGCCTGATACTCTCGTGCGCCGCGCAGCCGCGCCGGGTCTTCGAACATGCGCTGTGGGCTGGCCAGCACGCCAAAAGGCAGGCGTGATGGCAGCGCCAGCCCAATCAAGGGGATGATGCGCGGATAAACTGTCAGATGCTGCACCGCCTCTGACCGGGTCTGGATGTTGGCGAAGCCGAACAGATCGCCGCTGCTGAGCATCAGCGGCCCGATAGCATAATAGCCGCGGCGGATGCAGCGCAGGTTGTAGTTGATGGTCACTTGCTCGCGCGGCCGCAAGGTGTAGACGCGCCGGATTTGGTCGGCTGTAGCCAGGTCAGACGGCAATACTTCGCTGGCCCGCAGCCAGGGGATGGGCAGCCGCGTGGGGTTGTGTAATTCTACGGTGACGGGGATCGTCTCGCCCAGGAAGGCGCGATCGACGAAACTGCGCCGCACCCTCAGTTGATTCATGCTGCGCGGCGCGCTCCAGCGTGCTAACAACCACAGTCCGCCCACCACGTAAACGACGTAGAAGACGAAATCCAGTCGCAAAAGCAGCGCGATTACCAACAGCATGCCCAGCAGAAAGGGCAGTTCTCGCATGGCAGTTTATAGCTGGCCGATGTCCAGCGGCGTTTCGCCCAGGATCTCCTGTACGATCAGGGCAGGAGTGCGGCCGCGCAGGGCGCTTTCGGGCCGCACGATGCAGCGATGGGCCAGCGCCAGCGGCGCCAGCAGCTTGATGTCGTCAGGCAGCACGTAAGAGCGCCCGCGCAGCGCGGCCAGCGCCTGACTGCTCTTGAAGAGAGCCAGCGAGCCGCGCGGGCTGGCGCCCAGCACTAAGTCTGGGTGTTGGCGCGTGGCTTGCACCAGCCGCACGATGTAGTCGCGCAGGGTGTCGTCCACATGGATGTCCCAGATCTGCTCGGCCAGCGGCAGGATATGATCGCCGCTGCTCACCGCTTGCAGGCTGTCAATGGGATGCTGGCGGCGCAGGTGCAGCAGCAGGTTCATCTCCTCGGCGTTGTCCAGGTAGCCCAGGCTGAGCTTGAGCAAAAAGCGGTCCAGTTGCGCCTCTGGCAGCGGAAAGGTGCCCTCGTATTCCACCGGATTCTGCGTCGCCAGCACCATGAAGGGCCGGGCCAGCGGCCGCGTCACGCCATCCACCGTCACCTGGCGCTCACCCATGGCCTCCAGCAGGGCAGCCTGGGTGCGCGGCGTGGCGCGGTTGATCTCGTCGGCCAGCAGGATGTTGGCGAAGGCCGGGCCGGGCAAGAACTCGAACTGGCGGCTTTGCTGGTTGAAGATCGAGACCCCGGTCACGTCGTTGGGTAACAGGTCCGGGGTACACTGCAGGCGTTTGAAGGAGACGCCCAGGCTGACAGCCAGCGCGCGCGCCAGCATGGTCTTGCCCACGCCGGGCACGTCCTCCAGCAGTACATGGCCATCGCACAGCAGCGCAACCAGCAGCAGCTCGACCACGTTCGACTTGCCGACGATGACTTTTTCGACGTTGTGGGTGACTTGTTGAGCGAAGGATTGGATGGCTGTCATGGATCAGTCTCTTGGTCTGGCTTTCACGAAGCATTTTAGATCGCAGGACAGGGCTTGCGACTTGAGGGGACGCGAGTTGCGCCAATGGCGTGACCACAGCATTCTACCCTAAATGGCATGTCCTTGGCAAGGAGGAGGGGGCTTCCAGGGGGCGCGGGCCCGGTGTAGAGTCGCTGCTTCATTTGGCGGCATCGCTTTGCAGCCTTTGGTCACTTGGACGCTTTTTGCTGTCGTGTTATAATCGTAGCGTTCGCTACGCGGTTGACAATAACCGTGTTTCACGTGAAACATGAATTCATCACAAAAGGCAAAAATCGTTATGAATGGCCCTGTTCCAGCCGACAAGCCCGATCAGCCGCCCCAGGTTATCGACTATGAGGGATCGGACTACCAGCAGCGCTTCTGGGAACAAGGGGGCCGCGCCTACGAGGACCTGGCTGAGCGCATCGCTCTGCGCAAGCTGTTGCCGCCAACCGGCCGGCGTTTGGTCGAATTTGGCGCAGCCTTTGGTCGCCTGGTGGACCTGTACGCAGGCTACGAGCACGTGCTGCTGCTGGATTACTCGCGCTCCTTGTTGCGCCAGGCCCAGGCGCGGCTGGGGACAGGTGGGCGTTTCATCTATGTAGCCGCCAACCTATATAAGCTGCCCTTGGTCGCTGGCGCGGTGGATACAGCCGTCATGGTGCGGGTGATGCACCATCTGGCCGATGTGCCGGCTGCGCTGGCGCAGATCCGCCGCACTGTCGCGCCGGGCGGTGTGTTCGTGGCCGAGTACGCCAGCAAACGTCATCTGAAGTCCATGGCCCGCCATGCGCTGCGCCGTCAGGACTGGAGCCCTTACGAGTTGGCGCCCTACGAATTCGTGCCCCTGAACTATGATTTTCACCCAACCTGGATGAGCCAACAACTGAGAGCAGCCGGACTCGATATCGAGCGTGAGTTGGCTGTATCCCATTTTCGCCAGCCTTTATTGAAGCGGTTGGTTCCCGCCCCTGCGTTAGCTGCAATGGATGGCGCAGTGCAGCAGGTTGGCGCGCTGTGGAAGCTGACCCCCAGCGTCTTCGTGCGCTGCGCGACGCCGGGCGTCAGCCCAGCGAGCCTGCCGCACGTGTTGTTTCAATGTCCAGAGTGTACAGGCGCACTCGCGCCGTCTGACGGTGCGTTGGACTGCACCGCCTGCGGCCGGCGCTGGTCAGCAGGCGATGGCTTCTATGATTTTAAGGAGCCGCTGGGTTGACGCTGATCTCCCGGTAACTGTCCTCAATGTCACACTGCGAGTCGGTCGGGTGAGTTCTGCTCGATCGGGGCCACGCCACTGCCCGATTTCTGGTGGACGCTCAACAGGAAAGGCGCTATCTCATGACTCAAAATCCTCCTCCTCATGTGTCACAGCCAGAAGGCGCTGTCGCTACAGGCGCCGCCACGCCCGTCGGTCGATCGCGGCGCGGTTTCAGGGCAACGACTCTGCTGCTGCCGGCGCTGTTGATCCTGGCTGGACTGGCGCTTCTCGCCGTGGGGCAGGCGAGGCCCAGCGCCAACAGCGCCGCTGCTGTCGAACCGGTTGCCCAGTCGAGCTGGGCTGATGCGCCGATGGCTGATGTGCCAACACCGGTCTCGCTTGCTACGCAGCCGGCTGAACTGACCGCTACCGCCACTGCCCAGCCGGCCCCTGTCGTTCAGTCCGATGGATTCGAGTCCTACTGCCTTTGGCCTAATGACACGTTGGGTCAAATCGCCGTCAATGCCAAGGTTTCAGAGGCGGCAATTCTTGCAGCCAATCCCGGCTGGACCGGCCATGCTGGCCGGGCAATTCGTCTGCCGCCAGGCAGCCTGCCGCCGAGCCAATGGGCCGCCCCTTTGCCAAGGGTGACGCGCGTTGAGGACCTGCCCTTTGGCGTTTCTGGCTATTATCTGGGACGTGACAACCGGCAGAAACGGGTGGCGCTCTCCTTTGATGTGGGCTATGCCGAGGGCAACAAGGAACTGAAGGAGATGCTGGCTGCGCGCGGCATTCGGGCCACTTTTTTTGTTCTGGGGGGCGCGCTGGTCAGACATCCCTATATCATCGGTCAGATACTGGAGAATGGTCACGAGTTGGGCAATCATTCCTATACCCATGACAACATGTTGCGTATGCCAGAAAGCACCATCCGTTGGGAGTTGGCGCTCACCGAACAACTCACCCAGGAAGCCTACCCCGGCGCGACTACCAAGCCTCTGCTGCGCGCTCCCTTTGGCGCCATCAACGACACGGTGGTGCGGGTCGCCAACAGCGAAGGCTACCACGCTATTGGCTGGACCGTAGACAGCCGCGACTGGGATGATGGCATCACGGCTGATATCATCTACCAGCGCGTGACTGAGCAGTCCTGCCCCGGCGCGATTGTCGCCTTCCACGACGCCAATCCCGCCAACACGGTTGCACTGCCTCGCCTGCTAGAGTTTTTCGAGCGCAACGGCTATCAGTTTGTGACGGTGTCTGAGATCTTATCGCCCTGACACGGTGGCCCTGTTTGACTGGGCCGGCGTCGTGGTGAGAGTCTGACGCTGATGCGCGCAGGGGAGAAGTAACGAGGCTGGCGTCGGCGGTAAGTAAGGGAGCGTGGCTGCGCCAGATCTGGCGCAGCCACCTTTTAGCGCAGCAGACGCAGCCCGTTGGCCACCACGATCAGCGTGCTGCCCTCGTGGGCCACCACGCCTAAGGGCAGCGGCACGCCCACCACGAAGTTGCTGATCACCAGCACCACGATCACGCCCAGGGCGAAGATGATGTTCTGCCAGATGATGCGCCGGGCCCGCTTGCTCAGGTTGACCACGTAGGCCAGCTTGCTCAGGTCGTCGGCCATCAGCACCACGTCAGCGGTCTCCAGCGCCACGTCGGTGCCGGCCGCGCCCATGGCGATGCCCACGCCGGATGCGGCCATGGCCGGCGCATCGTTGACGCCGTCGCCCACCATGGCGGCCAGCCCGTATTGCCCGCCCAGCGCCTTGATGGCCTCGACCTTGTCCTGCGGCAGCAGGCCGGCACGGTACTCGTCCACGCCGGCCTGCCGGGCGATGGAGCCCGCCACCCGCGCGTTGTCGCCGGTCAGCATGATCATGTGCTCGATGCCCTGCTGGCGCAGCGCCTGGATGGCGGCCGCGGTCTCCGGCCGCAGCTCGTCGGCCACGGCCAGCAGCCCGTACAGCGTCACGCCCTCGGCCCTCTCCTCGCCCAGCAGCATGGCCGTCTTGCCCTGGCTCTCCAGCGCTTCCAGCGCGGCCAGCGCCTCATCCGGCAGCGCCATGCGCCCCTCGAACAGGTCCTGGTTGCCGATCAGATAGACGCGGCCGTCCTCGCTCTCGGCCCGGGCCCCGCGGCCGCTGATGGCCTCCAGGCTGCGGCAAGGCTCGAAGTCCAGCCTGCGGCGCCGGGCCTCGGCCACGATGGCTTTGGCCAGGGGGTGCTCCGAGCGGGCTTCCACGGCCGCAGCCAGCGCCAGCAGGCCGTCTTCGTCGCAACTGCCCAGCGGTCGGAGATCGGTGACCACCGGCTTGCCGCGGGTCAGCGTGCCGGTCTTGTCGAAGGCGATGGCCTTGACCCCGCCCAGGTTCTCCAGATAGGCGCCGCCCTTGAAGAGGATGCCCCGCCGGGCCGCGTTGGCGATGCCGCTCAGCACTGCGGCCGGCACCGAGATGACCAGCGCGCAGGGGCTGGCCACCACCAGCAGCGTCATGGCGCGGTAGAAGACGGCGTCGAAGGGCTGGTTGAGCAGGAAGTAGGGGATCAGGATGGCCAGCAGCGTGGCCAGAATGACGCCCAGCGCGTATTTCTGCTCGAACTCGTCCAGGAAGCGCTGGGTGGGGGCCTTCTCCTCCTGCGCGTTCTCCACCAGCTCGATGATGCGGGCCAGGGTGCTCTCGCTGGCCAGCCGGGTTACCTCCACCTCCAGCGCGCCGGTCTGGTTGACCGTGCCCGCGAAGACCGGCGCGCCCGGCTGCACGTCCACCGGGACCGACTCGCCGGTGATGGTGCTCTGATCGACGCTGGACTGGCCCTGCTGCACCACGCCGTCCACCGGCAGGCGGTCGCCCGGCTTGACGATCACCACGTCGCCCGGCTGGATCTGCTCGATGCGCACCCGCACCTCGCCGTAGGCGCGCTTGACCAGGGCCTCGTCGGGGCGCAGTTGCATCAGCGCCTGGATGGCCCGGCGGCTGCGGCCCATGGCGTAGCCCTGCAAGGTGTTGCTCAACGAGAAGAGGAAGAGCAGGATTGCCCCCTCGCGCCAACTGCCGATGGCCGCCGCGCCGATGGCCGCCAGCACCATCAGCAGGTCGATGTTGATCGCGCCGCGGCGCAGCTCGGCCAGCCCCTCGCGCACGCCGAAGTAGCCGCCGGTCAGGTAGGCCAGCATGTACAGCCCGGTCTGCCAGGCTGCGGGCAGGCCGAATGCGCTGCCGATCCAGGCTGTGGCCGTGGCCACGCCGGTGATGGCCGTCAGCGTGACCTCCCAGCGGGTGGCGTCCCAGCGTTGCCAGGGCCAGCGCGGCGCAGCTTCGTCAGTCTGGGGCGGGTGTAGCGCCTTGCGCACCTCGGCCAGCACGATGGGGGGAGCGCTGCTTTGCAGGGCCACCAGGCCGGGCCGCACCGTGAATCTGGCGCTGGCGCCGTTGCCGCGCTGGGCCAGCCCTGCTTGCAGGGAACGGCTGCACTCGTCACAGGTGATGCCAGCGGCCGCATTGGCGCACACCTGGTAGCGGCGGTCGAGTTGCTGGCTGAGCGTGGCGGCCAGGTCGTCGGCCTCGTGGGCCGGCAGCACGGTGGGGTCGTAGCTGAGGGTCAGCTCGCCGCGGCTGGTGTTCAACTCCGCGCCCACCAGGCCGGCGCGGCCATCCATCACGTCCATCAGCACCTCGGCGCAGCGCTCCGCATCGGCCGCGCCAGCCGGCTCCAGAACAGCAGTCATTGGATTAGCCATGGCGGGCAGGGCCTCCTTCCTGGGGCTGGCAGTGGCGGCAGACGCCGAAGACGTCGATCCGGGTGTTCTTGGCGTCGAAGCCAGCCTCGTCAGCCACCCGTGCGCGCAGCAGATCGATGGGCAGGTCGGGGAAGTCCTCGATCCGGCCGCAGCGCAGGCAGATCAGGTTGGCGTGGGGGGCCAGGTTGGGCTCGTAGTGGGTCTCCGAACGGCCCAGACCGATCTCCACGATCTCGCCCAGATCGCGCAGCGCGGTCAGGGTGTTGTAGACCGTGGCCCGGCTGACGGTGGGAAAGCGCAGTCGCACCTGGTCGTAGACGGCATAGGGGGTGGGGTGTTCGGTGCTGTGGGCCAGCACCTCGCAGATCGCCGTGCGCTGGGGGGTCATGCGATAGCCCGCCTGTTGCAAGGCTTTTTCCATCTGTTCGGCTCGTGCTTGCATGGGTGGTTCCTGTTATCTGAACTGATTACTAGTTTGGTTTCATTCTTTATTTAGAACTGTTATCGATTATATCCAACACTGCCAGACTGTCAAGCGCGAGTCGATGGCTGTGAAAAGAAAAAACAAAGGACTTCGTTGATTGCGTAGTTGGTAAGATTCCAGCCGTGAATGCGTTCAACATTCAGGACAGAGCCAACGTCTTCCTGTCCATTTGGCGATTAGCGCGCATGATGATACCTTATAGGTGATTTCAGCCTTGAGGCGATCTGCGCAGTCCATCCAGTCTGCGCCTGGGCGTGAGCCAGAATCGTGAAACAAGGAGACATCGGAGAAAACCATGAGCAGTTCGACACCATCCAATTCGATCAAGAGCGTCCAGGTTCCAGCGGTCGCCGAGCCATGTTCTCACGTGGCTGGTCTCGGTCCGGTCACGGCCAGCGCTGCAGGCTGCGAAGATTGCCTCAAGACGGGCGACATCTGGGTACACCTGCGCATCTGCCTGACCTGCGGCCACGTGGGCTGCTGCGACAGCTCCAAAAATAAACACGCAACCAAGCATCACCACGCCACCGGCCACCCGGTCATCATGTCGTTCGAGCCGGGTGAGAGCTGGCTGTGGTGTTACGCGGACGAGCAGTTCATGGTCTAGCCGTTGGTCGAGTAGGGCCGGTGGGTTTCGATACGCTGATTGGCTATCTGAGAAGAAACCTTGCTGGAACCGCTACTCAACCCACCGGCCCGTACCGAGACCACGAGGAGAACCGGCATGGCCAAACCGATTATCATGACCGTCGACGACGAGCCGCAGGTGCTGAACGCGGTGGAGCGCGACCTGCGCCGCCACTTTCGTAGCGAGTACCGCGTGATCAAGGTCGGCTCCGGCAGCGAGGCGCTGGACGTGGTGCGCCAGCTCAAGCAGCGCAACGATGCGGTGGCGCTCTTCCTGGTGGACCAGCGCATGCCCCACGTCAGCGGCACCGAGTTCCTGGCCCAGGCCATGAAGCTCTATCCCGACGCGCGCAAGGTGCTGCTGACGGCCTACGCCGACACCGAGGCCGCCATCGAGAGCATCAACACCATCGGGCTGGATCACTACCTGCTCAAGCCCTGGGACCCGCCGGAGCAGAACCTGTATCCGGTGCTGGACGATCTGTTGAGCGATTGGTGGCAGACCACACCGCCCCCCTTCGACGGCATCCGCGTGGCCGGCACCCTTTGGTCGCCCAAGAGCCACGACGTCAAGGATTTCCTGGCCCGCAACCGCATCCCCTACCTGTGGCTGGACATCGATCAAGACGCGGCCGCCTGCGATCTGGTGGACGCCACGCTGGCCAGCCTGGGCGGCGGCGCATCGACTGCCCGCCGGCTGCCGGTGGTCTTTCTGCCCGGCGGCGAGGTGTTGGTGGAACCGGACTTTCGTACCCTGGCCGAGAAGGTCGGCCTGCGCACCCAGGCCACCCAGCCCTTCTACGACCTGATCGTCGTCGGCGCAGGGCCAGCCGGGCTGGGCGCGGCCGTCTATGGCGCCTCCGAGGGACTGCGCACGTTGATGATCGACAGACACGCCACGGGCGGCCAGGCCGGCACCAGCTCGCGCATCGAGAACTACCTGGGCTTCCCCAAAGGACTGAGCGGCGCCGACCTGGCGCAGCGGGCTACCGTGCAAGCGGCTCGGCTGGGCGCGGAGATCCTGACGGCCCAGGACGCGGTCAATGTGCGCGTCGAGGACATCACGCGCACGGTGGTCCTGGCTGACGGCACGGAGCTGAGCTGCAAGGCGCTAATCGTCGCCACCGGCGTCACCGTGCGCCGGCTGGACGCGCCCGGCGTGGACCGGCTGACCGGCGCGGGGGTGTACTACGGCGCGGCGCTGACCGAGGCCGCCAACTATCGCGGCCAGCACGTCTACGTGGTGGGCGGCGCCAACTCGGCCGGCCAGGGCGCGATGTTCTTCTCGCGCTATGCCAGCCAGGTGACCATGCTGGTGCGCCGCGACGGCTTGCAGGCCACCATGTCGCAGTACCTGATCGACCAGATCGGCGCCACGCCCAACATCGATGTGCGGGTGTACACCGAGGTGGCCGAGGCCCACGGCGCCGAGCGGCTGGAGGGTCTGACCCTGCGCGATTGCCGCAGCGGGGCGACCGAACATGTGCCTGCGGCTGCGCTCTTCCTGTTCATCGGTGCAATGCCGCACTCTGAATTGGTGGCGGGCATCGTGGAGCGCAACGAGGCCGGCTTCATCCTCACCGGCCAGGATTTGGTGCGCGGCGGCAAGAAGCCGCAAGGCTGGAAACCGCAGCGCGACCCGCTGCCCCTGGAGACCAGCGTGCCCGGCATCTTCGCTGCTGGCGACGTCCGCCACAACGCCGTCCGCCGCGTTGCCTCCGCCGTCGGCGAAGGGGCGATTGCGGTTAGTTTGGTGCATCAGTATTTGAAGACGGTATAGGATGGTAGATTGGTAGATTGGTAGACTGGTGGACACGAGTCGCAAGTAGACACCGGCAGCAATTTTGTCCTGTTTCATAGAGTCCCCCCGGTTTATCGCCTTACCGACCTACCAATTTACCAATCTACCAATCTACCAGTCTACCAATCTACCAGTCTACCAATCTACCCCCATGTACGATTTCCTACGCAAAGTCCCCCTTTTTGCCGACCTGCCCGAGGCTGACCTGAGCCGCCTGTGCGAGATGGTGGAAGAGGTGCAGTTGCCGGCCGGGCAGGAGTTGTTCGCCGAGGGCAGCCGCGGCGACAAAGCCTATGTCATCGAGTCGGGCGAGCTGGAGGTGATCAAGGATTCCGGCGGCCGGCCGGTGCTGCTGGATCTGCGCCGGGCCGGCGACGTGATCGGCGAGATCGCCCTGCTGGAGGACACGCCGCGCACAGCCACCCTGCGCGCGCGCAGCGACAGCACGCTGCTGGCCATCAACCAGGAGCAATTCGATACCCTGGTCAACAGCAGCCCCACGGCCGCGCGCGTGCTGCTCAGCACAGTGGTGGCGCGCATTCGCAACATGAACGTGCTGCTGCGCCAGAGTGAGAAGATGGCCCAGCTCGGCACGCTGACCGCCGGTGTGGCCCACGAGCTGAACAACCCGGCTGCAGCCGTCAAGCGCGGCGCGGGCCAGCTCAACGAGGCTCTGGCTGCCTTCGGCGCGGCTCAAACCGAGGCGGCCCGGCTCAAATTGAGCAGCCAACAGCAGGCGCTGCTGGCTGAGCTGGCTGGCGCGGTGCAAGCAGCCGCCGCCAAGCCGCCGGCCTACCTGGACCCCCTGGCGCGCAGCGATCGCGAGTACGAGCTGGAGAGCTGGCTCGACGACCACGATGTACACGATGCCTGGGAGCTGGCACCGACTCTGGTCGATCTGGGCTACGATGTGGACGGCCTGGCGGCCTTTGCCGCTCCGCTGGCGGCCGATCAGTTGCCCGTGGTGATCCGCTGGCTGGGCGCGGTCTACACGGTCTACAACCTGCTGGCCGAGGTGAGCCAGGGCGCCGGCCGCATCTCCGAGATCGTCAAGTCGCTCAAGTCCTACGCCTACCTGGATCAGGCTCCGGTGCAGGCGGTGAATATCCACGAGGGGCTGGACAACACGCTGGTGATGCTGCGCCATAAGCTGGGCGGCATCAAGGTGGTGCGCGACTATGCGCCGGACCTGCCCCTGATTCAGGGCTACGGCAGCGAGCTGAACCAGGTCTGGACCAACCTGCTGGACAATGCCGCCGACGCGCTGGAGAACACACCCTCGCCCCAGATCACGCTCAAAACGCAGCAGCGCGACGGCTGGGTGCTGGTAGAGGTGCAGGACAACGGCCCTGGAATGCCGCCCGAAGTGCAGGCGCGCGTCTTCGACGCCTTCTTCACCACCAAGCCGCCCGGCAAGGGCACCGGCATGGGGCTGGACATCAGTTACAACATCGTAGCCACCAAGCACCGGGGCCACCTGAGCGTGGTCTCGCGGCCCGGCTTCACCTGCTTTCAGGCGACGCTGCCGGTCGACTTCGCTGCGGTGGACAGCGCAGCCGCGCCGGTGATGACCGTGGACAAAGGGGACGATGCCCTGATGCGGCGCATCCTGGAAAGCGCCCAGACCATCGCCGTGGTGGGGCTTTCTAGCCGGCCAGACCGGCCCGCCCACTCGGTGCCGGCCTACATGCAGCGCAAGGGCTATCGCATCATCCCCGTCAACCCGACCCTGGAGCAGGCGCTGGGCGAGCAGGCCTATGCCGATTTGACCTCAGTGCCGCAGCCTGTGGACGTGGTGCAGATCTTCCGGCGCAGCGAGGACGTGCCGCCGGTGGTGGAACAGGCGATCCAGATCGGCGCTAAAGCTGTCTGGATGCAAGAGGGGATCATCAACGAAGCCGCCGCAGACCGTGCTCGCCGCGCCGGGCTGGCGGTGGTGATGGACACCTGCATGCGTGTGGCGCATCGGCGCTTGATGGGGGCAGAGGGGTAGTCCGGCGCCTGTCGCTGCGCCGTTCCCAGCGGCCGCCCCAGTCCGCTGAGAGAGTTGCCAACTTTAGGAAAAAGTTGGCAACTCTTTCAGCCAGGGCTATAATCTTCTGGGTACGGTGTTAGTCTGTTGCGTCCTTCAGCCAAGGCGCATTTGCGATCAACGGGACGGCTACGACCGGCTGGGCACAGCGGCCAGACCGCCTCCGTGATCTAGCCCACAAGGAGACAACGATGTTTTCCCTCGGTGGTTTGCCAACCAGGCCATTGGGCCTGCTTTTTGTTCTGGTCATCGCCGCCGCTATGACCGCCTGTTCACGGCCCGCAGCGCAGACATCTGCGCCCGTCGCCGAGCCGGCTGCAGCCGAGGCGCTGGCGCTGGCCGGGCTGTGGCAAGGCAAGATCAACGTGGCCGGCGCAGCGCTGGCCATCAACGTGACGCTGGCCGAGCAGGATGGCGTTTGGAGCGGCGCTATCGACGTGCCAGCTCAAGGCGCGGCTGGCATCGAGTTGCACGACATGCGCATCGCCGCCAACGCAGTCTATTTCGAGATGCTTAGCGGCATGAACAAGGCCACCTTCGACGGCCAGGTGCAGCCCGACGGCAGCATCAGCGGTGAGTTTAAGCAGATGGGCGTCACTGGCAGCTTCGAGCTGGCCCGGCCGCCAGAGCCGGCTGCCGCGGAGCAGTTGCCCTATGTCGAGGAAGAAGTAACCTTTCAGAACGGCGAGATCACGCTGGCCGGCACGCTGACCCTGCCTGAGGGGGCTGGGCCTTTCCCAGCGCTGATTCTGCTCAGCGGCAGCGGCCAGCAGGACCGGGATGAGGCGCTGCCCACCGTGCCTGGCTATCGCCCCTTCGCCGAGATTGCGGATACCCTAACCCGTCAGGGCATCGCCGTGCTGCGCTACGATGACCGCGGTGTGGGCGGCTCCAGCGCTGGCGACCTGGCGAACGTCAGCAGCGCCGACTTTGCCGACGATGCCGAGGCTGCGCTGGGCTTGCTCCAGAACCGGGCCGACATCGACGGCCAGCAGATCGGCTTTTTGGGCCATAGCGAAGGCGGCATCCTGGCCGCCATGGTTGCCGCGCGCAACCCTGGCGTGGCCTTCGTCATCTCTATGGCCGGCACGGCGGTCAACGGCTACGAAACCGTCATCAAGCAGGTGGAGCGGCTGGCGCTGGCCGCAGGCGCCAGCTCAGATGAGGCGGCTGCGGCTGCTGAACAACAACGGGCCGCGCTGGACCTGGTCCTTGCCCAGGACTGGGACGGCCTGGAGGCCATGGTCACGGCGATTGTCGAAGACCAAATGGCAGCCGTGCCAGCAGAGCAGCTCGCAGCTATGGGCGGCAAAGATACGTTGGTGCAGCAACAAGTGGCGGCCCAGATGCAGGTTCTGCGCAGTCCCTGGTATCAGTTTTTCCTGAGCCATGACCCCGGCCAGGACTGGGCGCAGGTTGCTGCGCCGGTGCTGGGCCTGTACGGCGGCAACGACACTCAGGTCGACGCCGCGCAGAACACTGCGGCATTGGAGGCTGTTCTGGCGCGCGCCGGCAACGCCGATGTGACCATCCAGGTGCTGCCGACTGCCAATCACCTGTTCCAGGACGCGGCAACAGGCGGCGTAGACGAATACGCGGCCCTGCCGGCGCAGCTTATGCCGGAGTTTCTGGAGGCAATCAGCCAGTGGCTGCTGGCGCGGGTGCAACTGCCCTGAACGCCTGGCCAAGTGACCAGGAGGAAGACTGATCAGCGGATGAGCGGGAGTCTCCCCAAGCGCTGGGTGCGCCTGGGGAGACCTTTTGTTACACTGTGGGCGTACAAGAACCTCAAAAGGCTGTTACAGCCACCAGCTACCACAGGAGATTGCCATGTCCGCCCAACTACCCAGTCCAACCCTGGAAACCACTTCCTCTCAGCACGACGTCCACGGGCGTGTTCTCGCCGGTGTTGCCCTGATTACCATCGGCATGGTAGCGCTGTTAGCTCAGCTCACCAACTGGAGCATCCTGGGCTGGATTATTCTGCCTACCCTGGCTACGATCTTCCTGGTCTGGGGCATACTCACCCGCAACTTTGGCCTGATCATACCGGCCGGCATCCTGGGCGGCCTGGGTCTGGGCCTGTTCACCATGATCGGCCCGTTCTACAAGTTGTTCAGCGGCTTGCAGCCGGGCGTTTTCATGCTCTGTTTTGCCGCTGGTTGGGCCTTCATCGCGCTGCTTTCGCCGATCTTCAGCAACCGCTTCCAGTGGTGGCCGCTGATCCCCGGCGCAATCATCGGCATGATCGGTCTGTTCCTGCTGGGCGGCCGCTTCACCTGGGCCATCATGCAGTTGATGGGCTATGGCTGGGCCTTGCTTCTGATCGGCATCGGCGTCTATCTGCTGCTGCGCCGCAAGGTTTAGACAAGAGATCGGCGATCCAGCGCTACAATCCATCATTCCCAGAAAGTTACTACTCAGGTGCCGGGCACTTGCACAGCCCATGGACGGCTCAGATTGGCTTGGCAGATATCGTCGTAGGCGCAGATTCAAGTGCCCGGCACCCGTGGCTGAGTAGTTACCCCAGGAAGAGAGGAATCCAGCGTCCAGCAGGCTGGATTCCCCTCTTTGCGGGAATGGCTGCTGTTACTTTGAGACGAAGGAGCGCACCCATGCCTGATCCTATCATCGTTACCCACGGTCTGACCCGCCGCTTTGGCGACACCGTGGCCGTCGACGGCTTGACGCTGGAGGTTTACCCCGGTGAAGTGTTCGGCTTTCTGGGCCACAACGGCGCCGGCAAGACGACCACCGTGCGCCTTCTGAACGGCATCCTGACTCCCAGCGCCGGCCAGGCGCGACTTTTGGGCCTGGATCCCATGGCCGACGGCTCGGCTCTGCGCCGCCAAACGGGCGTGCTGACCGAAACGCCATCGCTGGATGAGCGGCTAACCGCGCGCATCAACCTCAGCCTCTACGCCGACCTGTACGGCGTGCCTAAGACCGAGGTCAAACGCCGCGTCGAGGAGCTGTTGGCCGCCTTTGATCTGACCGAACGGGCCGACGACAAGGCGGGGACGTACAGCAAGGGCATGAAGCAGCGCCTGGCCCTGGCCCGCACGGTGGTGCATGAGCCAGCCTTGCTCTTCCTGGATGAGCCCACGGCTGCGCTGGACCCGGTGGCCGCGCGCCAGGTTCACGAGATGATCCTGCGCACCGCGCGTGCGGGCCGGACTGTCTTTATCAACACTCACAACCTGGTGGAGGCCCAGCGGCTGTGCGACCGGGTGGGGGTGATGGAGCACGGCCGGCTGGTGGCTTTTGGCACGCCGCACGAACTGGCGCGCAGACTGGTGCGCAACGTGAGCGTCGAGTTCGAGCTGGCTTCGGGCAGCGTTGACCTGGCCAGGCAAGCGCTGCAGGCGATGCCCATCCAGGCCAGCCCCGGCCAGCGCAACGGTACGCTGGTGGTCAGCGGCGCTGACCGCGAGGCTATCCCAGACCTGATCAGCACGCTGGTCAACAGCGGTGTGCGTATTTATCAGGTGACGCCGCAGGAACCGACACTGGAAGACGTTTACTTTGCGTTGCACGAGAACGAGCAACGGACGACGGGTGCTTGATTTGGAGGTGCATCGATGAACTGGCGAGCAGTTTGGGCTATTATGCGCAAGGACCTGCGGGTCGTCTTGCAGAACAAAGGCGTGGTGCTGCCGATTATCCTGTTGCCGGTGCTTCTGTTTGTGGTCTTGCCGCTGCTGGTGCTGTTATTGCCCGTGGCGATGGGCAGCAGCGGCGCCAGCAGTAACGACCTGCAAGAGCTGCTGGCCATGGTCTCGCCCGGCCTGCGCACGCAGCTTGAAGGTCTGGACCCTGATGCGGCCGGCGCTGTCTTCTTTCTGGTTTACATGCTGGCGCCGATGTTCCTGATCGTGCCGATCATGGTCTCTAACGTGATTGCCGCCGATAGCTTTGTAGGCGAGAAGGAACGCAAGACATTGGAGGCGCTGCTCTATACCCCCACCACGGATGGCGAGCTGCTCACGGGCAAGCTGCTGTCGGCCTGGCTGCCGGCGCTGTTGGTGTCGCTGTTGGGCTACGTGCTCTACAGCCTTACTGCCAACCTGGCCGCTGCGCAACTGGTGGGCAAGCCTCTCTTCCCAAATCTGATCTGGACGGTGATGGTGATTTGGGTGGCGCCGGCCGCGGCTGCCTTCGGTTTGTCCAGCATGATGCTGGTCTCGGTGCGGGCCAAGACCTTTCAGGACGCCTATCAAACCGGATCGCTGGTGGTGTTGCCGGTGCTGATCCTGCTGCTAGGTCAGGCTGTGGGCGTGATCTACTTCAGCGTGTGGTTGACTTTGCTGCTGGGGCTGGGGCTGTGGGCCGTCAGCCTGGTGCTGCTGTACTATGGCAAACGCACGTTCCACAGGACCGAGCTGATTGCACGGCTTTAATACAGCGTAAACAAAATAGTTGCGCATCGGTGCCCGGCACTTTGAACTTTGTTTACGACGCATTTAACATGACGTAGGCCAGGCAGATTTTACGCATTGCGCGCCCTTGAGTATACTATCCCCACCAATAAGCTGGCGCAGCGGCAGCCTTGGCCCGCTGGCAGCACACCATCATCACCCGCGAGGAAGAAGCCAGATGAAAACTGTCATGGGATTGTTCGAGCAGCGCAACAATGCTGAGGCGGCCGCCGCGGCTGCGCAGAAAGCCGGGGTGCCCCAGCCCAAGATCAGACTGATGAACAACGCCACGCCGGCCAGCGAACTGGTCGAACCTGGCCCGCGCAGCATCACTATGAAATCGGTCCGCGGCTTCACTGTGATGCTGGCGGCCATCTTTGCCCTTTTCGGCCTGTTTGCCGGAGTTGGCTCGATCTATGTCTTTGATGCAAGCGGCGGCATCGCTGCCTTGACCGTGTTGGTTTTTCTTTTGATCGGACTCTTCTGCGGGCTGTTTATGGGCTGGGTCATGGGCCGCTCCGAAGCTGATAACGTCATCCAGGAGTTTCGCGAGTCTGTACAGCACGGCGACACCCTGCTGGTGGTGCAGACGGACAAGTATGCGAGCGTGGTCGAAAGCAAGATGCGGGCAAGCAGCGCGCACTGGGTCATCGTCACCAAGCAGGTCAACCGCATGCAAACCTACGCCGAAGCCCATGAGGCGAGCCACGCGCCAGCCGCGGCGCATTGATGGCAGGCGGCGCTATGGCCGGGCAATCATCTGAGATCGGTTCGGCGCCCTCGGTGGTGATTCAGCCCACGCGCGGGCTGTCAGCCCTACAACTGCGCGCAGTCTGGGAATATCGCGAGCTGCTTTATTTTCTGGTCTGGCGCGATGTCAAGGTTCGTTACAAGCAGACCGTTCTGGGGATAATCTGGGTCATCTTGCAGCCGCTGCTGAGTACCCTGGTCTTCACGGTGATCTTTGGTATTCTGCTCAGCGTACCCTCCAACGGTCTGCCTTACCCCATTTTTGCCTATGCCGGACTGCTGCCCTGGCAGTACTTTGCCGGCTCCCTGACCCGCACCTCTACCAACCTGGTGGACAACGCCAATCTGATCACCAAGGTCTATTTCCCGCGCTTGACCATCCCGTTGAGTGGGGTTCTCTCAGGCCTGGTTGACTTTGCCGTGGGCTTGGTGATGCTGGGGCTGCTGATGGTGATCTATCGGGCGCCGCTGACGCCGGCTGTGCTGTTGTTGCCCTTCTTCCTGCTGCTGGCCATGGTGACCGCGTTGGGCTTCGGCCTGTGGCTTTCGGCGCTCAACGTGCGCTACCGCGACATCAAGCAGTTGATCCCCTTTATCGTACAGATTTGGATGTACCTGACGCCTGTGATCTGGCCTGTGACCATCATCCCGGAGCGTTTTCGGCCGTTGTTGGCGCTCAACCCAATGACGGGGGTAGTCAGTGGCTTTCGCTGGGCTTTGTTGGGAGACGCCAGCGCAGTGACAGGTATGCATGCGCCTGTCGCGCTCTTTGCAGTGTCGGTGCTGATCGCTGTCGGCGTATTGGTCAGTGGGCTGTTCTTCTTCCGCAGCACCGAGCGGACATTTGCCGACATCATTTGAGTTGGGTTGCTACTCTGGCCCAGGCGCCGGGCACTTGCAGTTGCGCCTGCTAACGAAGTCTGTGGAGTCGATTTCAGCCGCCAATGAACTGCAAGTGCCCGGCACCTGAGTAGCTACTGAGTTGGTTCATCAGAAGCCACGACTTTGTGCTGGCCTGATCCCCAATCGGGCCTTGCTGGATATCACCGCAAAGACATCCGCCATGGCACCATTTCCCCATTTTTACAAGCCCGAGCGCATCGGGACGTTGTTTAATCCAGACACCGCTGGCATCGCCCGCCAGGCTTCTGCGGCTGGTTTGCTGCCGGCCGCTGCAGACCAGCGCAACGTTCATCTGTTGCTGATCGACATGCAGGTCGACTTTTGCCATCCTGGCGGCAGTTTGTATGTTCCCGGTGCGCTGGATGACGTGCGCCGCGTCGTCGAGTTCATCTACCGCAACGCCGGACACATCAGCCAGATCACCTGCTCGCTGGACTCGCACCTGCCCAGCCAGATCTTCTCGCCCAACTGGTGGGCCGACGCCGACGGCAACCACCCCGCCCCTTTCACGATCGTCAACGCACGGGATGTGCAGAGCGGCCGCTGGCAGCCGCTGGTCGAGCCGGAGTGGTCGCGCGCCTACGTGGCCCGGCTGGAGCGCGATCACAAGAAGCTGCTGACCATCTGGCCTTACCACGTATTGATCGGCAGTCCCGGCCACATGCTGGACCCTGAGCTGTGGTCGGCGATCTTCTGGCACTCAGTGGCGCGCCAGACCCATCCGCTGTGGATGCACAAGGGCAGCAATCCGCTCACCGAGCACTACTCCATCATCCAGCCGGAGGTGCCGGCGCCGGGCCTGTCAGGCGGCGGCAAGAACCAGGCTTTCCTGGATGAGCTGGCCGAGGCCGACCTGATCGTCGTAGCCGGCGAGGCCATGAGCCACTGCGTGCTGGAGACGATGGAGGATCTGGTGGAGGAGTTCAGCGACCGCCCCGATGTTCTGCGCAAGGTGCTCTTCTTGCGCGACTGCACCTCACCCGTGGTGCATCCGGAGATCGACTTTGGCGCCATTGCCGAGGCGCGGCTGGCCGAGTTCGAGCAGATGGGCGTCCGCATGGCTACCAGCACAGACGTTGACCTGAGTTGACTGCGGATTGACAGTAATGGCGCTTGATGCTAAGCTGAATAGTATGAGCTGCGGGGTCGTGAGACCTTCCAGGTAATCCAAAACCTCGAAGATTTATGGATCGGCAAAGGATAAGAACCATGAGCGTCGCATTAAAACCTGCTGTGTTGGATGCTGAGCCGGCTTGGGATGTCGCCAAGATCTTCCCTGCGCAGGGTACCTGGGCCGAGGAGGATTATCTGTTGCTGCCGGGCAATCGCCTGGTGGAGTATTCGCACGGGATCGTGGAGGTGGTATCGATGCCTAGCCCTGCTCATCAAATGATCGTATTGCTGCTGTACCGGCTGCTGTACCGCCATGTAAAGAGAATCAAGGCTGGATCTGTGCTGGTTGCCCCGACGCGCGTTAAGCTGTGGGCGGGCAAATACCGCGAGCCTGATCTGATGTTCATGCTGCAACACAACCGCCACCGCATCCGCCAGCAGTATTGGGAGGGCGCAGACCTGGTGATGGAGGTTGTGAGCCCTGACGACCCGACCCGCGATCTGGAAACCAAGCGCCGCGAGTACGCCCAGGCCGGCATCCCCGAATACTGGTTGGTCAATCCACTGGATGAGACCATCACGGTCTTCACGCTGCCGGAGAATGCATCGGTCTACGCTATTCACGGCGTGTATGATCGCCACAGCGTAGCCGAGTCGGTGCTGCTGCCCGGCTTTACAGTCGACGTAGACGCATGCTTTGCTGAAGGAGAACAGTAATCGTGCGGAGTGTCAAGCGGCGTGATGACAGGTTGTTGTTTGGTTTGTTGGGGGTGTGTTTGATAGTTGGTTTGGCAGTTCAGCCGGCTGCTGCCGCGCCGGGGCATGCGGCCAGCAATGGCATTGTGCGACCGGCCGCAGGGGAGGCAGTGCGCGGCGTCGTGGCTGTGTCGGGCGTGGCCCACGGCGCGGATTTCGCCAAATGGCAACTGGACTTGCTGCCGTCCGGCAACGCCAACAACGCCGTCTTTCTGTCCGTGGGCGAGTCGGCTGCGCAGGTTACGGCTTCACTGGCCCAATTCGACAGCACCCGCTTCGCCGACGGCGCGCACACCCTGCGGCTGCGGGTGGTGCGCCGCGATGGCAACTACGACGAGTACTTCACGCCAATTACCATCGCCAACCGCGCGCCGGCCCCGGCGCCAGCGTCGAACCTGGCAGCTTCCCATGCCGGGGCGCGCCTGGTCACCAACCGCGCGGCCGCGCTGGGCCTGCCGGTGCGCTCGGCCGATGGCCAGCCCATCCTCTACCTGACCTTCGACGATGGCCCCTCGAAAACATTGACGCCACAGGTCGTGGAAGTGTTGGATCGCTACGGCGCCAAGGCGACGTTTTTTGTGGTCGGTCGCCACGTGCAGCGCGAGCCAGAGGCGCTGCGCGAGGTAGCTGCAGCGGGCCATGCCATCGAAAATCACAGCATGACCCACCGCTGGCTGACCGGCGTGACGCAGACGCTTTTCGAGGAAGAACTGGTCTCCACTGAGGAAGCCGTGCTGGCGGCTGTGGGCGACCTGCTGCCTGCCGACCATCGTTTCCGCTACTACCGTCCCCCCTACGGCGCTGTGGATTCCAATACCGGCGCTTATGCCGCTGCCCTGAATTACAAAGTCGTGGGCTGGGACCTGGACCCCAAGGACTGGCGCCGGCCGGGCGCGGCGGCGATCTCTTCCTCCGTTATCCAGCGCGTCTTCCCCGGCGCGATCGTCGTGCTGCACGATGGCGGCGGGGCCAACCAGCAAACCGCCATCGCTCTCGATTCGATCCTTGCAGAGCTTAGCCGCCAAGGTTACGTCTTCCACGCTCTGCCGTAGACCAGCGCTTGGCCGATTCCAGGGGAATGTAGAACGCGGGGGCGTAGCGCAATCCGCTGGATTGCGTCAGAGAAGCGCCGCGCCGCCAAGATGCTTCAATTGCCCCCGCTCAAATACAGCCGGATCATGTCCTTCCAGTAGGGCCAGTCGTGCGCCCAGCCGTTCCAGATGCGCAACGCGTGCCAGATGTTCTTGTCCCACAGGATCTGCGAGAAGTATTCGGTGGCCCCGCGCAACGGCTCGGTCTCGCTGGTGGTCAGGATGATGTCCATGCGCCGCATCTGCTCCAGCCGCGTGTGGTCATGTTCGCTTTTGACGAACTGCACCGGGTTGTTGAAGTAGACGTTGTCGTCGTTGTGGCCGTCGGTCCAGTCGCTGATATCATACAGCCCGTTCATGGCCAGCACGCGGCCCACCAGGTCAGGGTGGCGGAAGGCGAAGTTCACGGCCTGATAGGCGCCGAAGCTGGCCCCCAGCACGATCAGGAACGGATCGGTGTTGCGCTGGGTGAAAGGGATCACCTCGCGGCTCAGGTAGTTGTCGTACTGTGTCTGGCGCCAGGCCCGGTCGCCCGGCCACTTCCAGCGCGCGTACCAGCTCTCCGCGTCCACGCTGTCCACGCAGTAGACCTGGATGTAGCCGCGCTCGATGGGGTCAGCCATGGAGTCGACCATGCCGCGGTTTTCCCAGTCGAAGTAGCGCCCCTGCGAGGTGGGGAAGACGATGACGCGCGCGCCGCTGTAGCCGTACACCAGCAGCTCCATGTCGCGCCCCAGGTTGGGGCTGTACCAGCGATGATAGTCTCGGATCATGAGCCTCACCTGCGTTGTGCCAGACATTGTTCGGGCCGGTCTCCTGACCGAGCCCGCCCGCGGAGGGGAAGTGTAACACGCTCTGGCCTGGCCGTCAAAGCTGGACAGTCGCGTCGATCTGGCAGCAGCGGCCAAGCTGCGGCTGGCAGGCGTCTATGGCCAGGACCGGCGCGTTTACCCCGATGGCCCGCAGCGTCTGTACCACATCCCCCAAGGGAAAGCCCATCACCCCGCTGTAACAGCCGTCCAAGCGCTCGACCGGCGCAAAGCCGGAGTGCTGAATGGCATAGCCGCCGGCCTTGTCCATAGGATCGCCGCTGGCCACGTAGGTCGCAATCTCGTCATCGCCGTAGCGGCGCATCCACACCGTGGTCTCGTTGAGCGCGGCAGCCTCGCGCTCTCCGTGCGGATTACACGCGTAGACAGCGCTCCAGACCGTGTGCGGCCGCCCGCGCAGCCGGCGCAGCATGGCCGCAGCGTCGGCTGCGTCCACTGGCTTGCCCAGCACCTCGCCGTCCAGCACGACAATGGTGTCCGCGCCCAGCACGGCGCGGCCGGGGAGACGTGCGGCCACGGTCTGCGCCTTCTCCCGCGCCAGCCGCTGCACCAGATCGACCGGCGCTTCGCCAGGCTGTTGCGCTTCGTCGATGTCGGCCGAGGCGATGTCGAAAGCGACGCCCAGGCGGCGCAGAAGCTCCTGACGGCGGGGGGAGCTGGAGGCGAGGATGAGATGATGTTGCATCTTTGGTCTCGGAGCCAGGGATTGGAAATCCCCTGGCTGAAGCTGAGAAGCGCCCTCAGGCGCTGGGAACCCTTCCCCAGCCGCTGAGGCGGCTTCTCAGGTTCAGCCGGTGAATTCCATTCACCGGTTCTAGAACTGCCCTTGCATCGACCCTGCGTAGCCGGTCATCTCCACGTAGCCGTTGCCGCTGACGGGCTGGCCAGCGCGTTCGCCCGTGACCTTGACTGCGCCTTCCCAGTAGTTGTAGGAGACGTTCAGCTCCTGGTCGGCCAGCCACGGCTCTAGTTCCAGCCGCAGGTCCAGGCTGGGCACGGTGATGGTCCAGCGGGCCGGGTATTCGCCGCCGCTGCGCGGGCTGCGCCAGATTCTGCTCACTTCGATCTGGAAATCATCGCGGTTCAGGTACGTCACGTTGCCCTCTGCGTCCACGAAGCTGCCGGCCGAGAAGGGATCGACGCTGCCATCGTCCTGGCGGATGTGAAAAGCCTTCAGCTCTGTGCCATCATCCAACTGGATGGCGAACCAGTCCCAGCCCACCTGGTTGGGGGCCAGCGCGCTGGTGCTGACCTCGTGATCCTTCCAGCTCAACCCCGTGACCGGATAGACCGCGTCGCCCACGCGCACCGTGCCCTCGCTCACCAGCCGGGTCAGGCTGTAGTAGATCGAGGCGTTGCCGGGGTCGGGTCCCTTTTGGCTGTAGCCCTGGTCGCCTTGCAGCACCGGCCCTTTGCTGTCGGTCAACAGGAAGTCGATGGCCACGTCGCCGGCCGCGGCTTGCACGCGGGTCACGCCGGGCTGGCCGGGCACATCCTCGACGCGCCAATCCTCCAGCCAGATCGCATACGGCTTAGCCTGCGCGCCAGCCAGGCCCGCTCCGCCGCGGGCCAGCCGCTCGAACGAGTGAAACTGCTTACCGGCCACATCGGTCAGGGCAAAGTGGCCCATGTAGACCTGGTCCGCGGTCCAGTCGGAGGAGCGATCCGCGCGCTGATCCGGCGGCAACATGGCGCGGCGGAAGATGGTGAACTGGTAGCCGAAGTGGCGGCCATCCTCGCCCGTCAGGTTGCCGGTGTAATACCACCACTCGGTTTGGAAGTCAGGGTGGGGACCGTAGGCAGCCGGAAAGCTCAGCGGCTGCGGGCCGGTGGCGCGGGCGAAGCCGCTGGCGTCGGCCGCCTGGGCCGCGCCTTGCACCCTCGCCTGCACCTGCGGCTCGCGGCGCTCCTGCCACAACAGAGCAACGGCTGCCGCCGCAAAAATCACAACAACGATCCAAAGCCAACGTCTTGACTTCATGTCTTTCTTCTTTGCGTCCTTAGCGCCTTGGCGTGTGCTTCACTTGCTCCACTCGCCGCCCGGATTGACCGGCGCCTCTTCCCAGGCGCGCAGAAAGGCCATGGCCTGCTGTGAGCTGTGCAGGAAGGCGAAGCGGGCCACCTGGCGGCCCAGGTCCTTGACGCGCTGGGCCAGATCGGCATCCTTCAACAGGCCGTTGGCATCGAACTGCTGGCCGACCTGGGGGATCGACACCTCAGTCGGCAACACCCAGGCCCGGAGGGAGCGGCTGGCCGTGCGCAGCCCGGCGAGGGCGTGCGCTGCGCCCATGCGGCCGCCTGACACACCCAGCAGGCCGATGGTCTTGCCCTCGAACTCGGAGAAACCCATCAAATCGAGCGCATTTTTCAGCACGCCGCTGTAGCCGCCGTGATATTCGGGCGTGCCGATGATCATGCCCGTGGCCGCGCGCAGATCGCGGCGCAGGCGCGCCACATCCGGTGGGTAGTGGCTTTCGTCCTTGCTGCCGTCGCAGAAGGGCAGCGTGTAGTCGCGCAGGTCGATCAACTGCGTGGTAGCGCCTCGCTCGGCTGCGCCTTCCAGGGCCAGCTTGACGCTCAGCCGGGTGTAGCTGCCAGGCCGCAGGCTGCCCACGAGGCCGACCACTACAACATCGTTGCTGTTGTCATAAGAATTCATCTTGTTTATCTTCTTTTTCGTTTTCGGTCTGTCCAAGGATCCAACCCTCGATCTGACAGATCACGGGGTCGGTGGGCTCGCCGGGCGGCCGGCGGCCCAAAACTATGTTCAACAGGCCAAAGAGGCCCACGACGGCGTCGAAGCGGTCTTCGCCGTCGCTGCTGGCGCCAAAGCCATCTGCGATGTCGGCCTGCAGCTTTTGCTCCAGGTCTACGCCGGCCGCGCTGGCCCAGCTCAGCAGCACTTGGCTGTTGCCGGCTCGTTCTTCCTGCACTCTCTTGCCCGATCGGACGCCCGGACGTGCAGGAGCAAAGCTCACACCCAGGTGACGATAGCACTCGGCCGGATAGGTTTCAGCCACCACGATGCGCTGGGTCTGAAGCAGCTCGGCCAGCGGCCCATGAAAGGGCCAAAGGCTGATTTCGTCCCTGGCGAGGCCGGGCGTCAACAGGTGCTTCCAGCCGTTCAGTGCCGCTTTGCCCACCTGCTGACCGCCCAGCGTCCAGAACAGCGGCGCAGCGGCTGGCCGGTTGGACTGGGGCTGATCGCACAGACGCAACAGGTCGGCATTGTTCGTCAACCCTAGCCCACGCATCAGGTGGTTGCGCTGTGCGCCGTCTGGACGTTGAGGGTAGAACGGACGGCGCAGGCTGATCTGTTCCGGCCGTTCGGCCACGGCGTAGAAATCCTGCCAAAGCCCATGCCCAAGCTGCGGCAGCAGCCCGGCGAAATCGTCTACGCCGGCCAGTTCAGCGTAGGCCAAAGGCAGGCCGATGGGAAAATCGACGCCCAACAGGACGGCGCTATCTGCCCCAGCCAGGGTGCGCAGCCGGCCCGACAAGGTCAGCACATCGCCCACTTCCTGAGGCGGCTGGGCCTGGTAGCGACCGGCGTTCAGAACGGCCAGAGCCAGCCAGCGCTTTGCCGGTGTGACGCTCCAATCGGCGTGGGCGATGAGCCCGGGGAGTTGGTTTGGCATCGATGCGTTCTGCCTGGTTCAGTGTTTTCGTCGAAGTCATTGTACGCTAAAACTCGCTCTGAGGGAGTGAGAGCGGTCACAATGGCCGGTTGCTGGGGAAGAGCAATGCGGCGGAGGCGCAATCTTTTGAGAACTTGACGACACTTGGTTCAGCACGTATAATCACAGTCAAAGTGCGGCGTACTGTCAGGTGCGTCGCTTTTTTACGGTTTAAGCTTACGGTTTCAAAACAGTTCCCAGGAGACAAACACTTATGATCGGCGTCCAGGATTTGCGCAAAGGCGTCACATTCGAGTTCGAGGGCAACATCTATCGCGTGTTGCATTATGAGCACATCAAGACCGGCCGCGGCGGCGCGACCATTCGCATCAAGGCGCGCGACCTGCGCAGCGGCGCGACCATCGACCGCACTTTCCCGTCGGGCAACCGCGTCCAGGACATCCGCCTGGACCACGCCACGGTACAGTACCTTTACCATGAGGACGATCTCTACACCTTCATGGACTTGGAAACCTATGACCAGCCAATGCTGACCGCCGATGTGCTGGGCGACGCGGTCAACTACCTGAAGCCAGAAATGACCCTGGAAGTTGTCAGCTACGAAGGCAAGGCTATCGACATCGAGCTGCCCACCACTGTCGATATGGAAGTGACCTACACCGAGCCTGGCTATGCTGGCGACACGGCCACTGGCGCGACCAAAACCGCCGAGGTCGAGACCGGGCTGAAGGTGCAAGTGCCGCTGTTCGTCAATGTGGGCGATGTGATTCGTATCGATACCCGCAGCAGCGCTTATGTCACACGCGTGTAGCTTGCTGGTTGTCATTTGGCGTTAGGCCCAGCTTGCGCTATAATGGCTTCCGTCGGGCGGTGACCCGGCGCAGTGCCACCCTAGCTCAGCCGGTAGAGCAGCGCATTCGTAATGCGCCGGTCGTCGGTTCGATTCCGACGGGTGGCTCCTTACGCCTCGACGAGCCCCAACCGCCAGCGGTTGGGGCTTTTGTTTGCCTGTAAGTAACTGCTCAGCCGGCCGGTCAGAAACCGGGTTTTTCTCGTTGGGCAATGATTTCTGAGCTTGCAAACGCATTGCTTGGGGCTATGATAGCCGTTTCCGCAGCAAAAACCCGGTTTCTCTAAGCCCAGCCTGAGCAGTAACGCCTGTAAGAAATTTGTTGCGCCCAAGGCCGCTCAGGCGCCTCGCATTTGCCGCCGCCAGGGCCTTGCGCCGAGCTTCAGGGTGACAAGCCCGCAAACGTTCGTTGCCGTGGTGTGGTGTGATCGCCCGAACCAACTCCAATCAGTCCTCCCCGCATCCGGTCGACCGCCTGTATCGTTGGGCTGCCAGCGATCGGGTGCTGGCCGTTGTGCTGGCCATAACACTGGCGGCGCTGCTGCTCAGCGTTCTGCTGCCCCAGGCCCCGCCTGAAACGTCGGCGCTCAGCACAGAGCGTTGGCTGTCCGAAACCGCTAACCGTTATGGCAGTCTCGGCAGCGTGATGCAGGCAGCAGGTCTGTTCCAGCTATGGCGTGCGCCATGGCTGTGGGCCTTGCTGGGCGCGCTGGCTTTTGTGCTTCTGCTGCGCCTGGGACTGGTCGCCAACGAAGCATGGCAGCGCTTACGACAACCAGACCCGGCCGCCGTGGCCTGTCAGGCCCAGCGCTGGCCGCTTCAGGCTGTTGTGACCATTGCCAGCAGCAGCGATCTGGCCGCTGCTGAGGTGGTCGAGAATCTGCGCAGCGAGGGTTGGCGGGTGAAGAGCGTCATGACCGACGGCGTCGGCCAGGCCGTGGCCGAGCGCAGCGCTTGGGGCGTGTTGGCCGGTGTGCTGTTGCCCTTGGCGCTGTTGCTTGTGCTGGCCGGGCTTTGGCTGGGGCAGTGGGCCGGCTGGCGAGAGGCTGGTATCATCCTGGCCCCCGGCCAGCCGGTGCGTCTGAAGCAAGACGACAGCCTGGTGCTGGCTGCACGGCTGGACGGCGCAGCCGATGGCGTTTTGGTGCAGCGCAACGGCCAACCGGCCAGGGAAAGGGCCCTCTCTGCCTGGGGAACAACCAGCGCCGCCGGCGTTTCGATCCGGCGCACCGGCGCAGGCCAGGCGTTGAGCGTCACTGCCCGCGACGCCACCGGCGCAGCAGTGCAGCTTCAGCCGGTCGACCGGCGCAGCCCAGCGCAGAGTTCGCTGACCCTGGTGTTTGACCAGCCGCGCGCCGAACAGCTTTTCCTGGCGGCCGACAGCGAAGTGGTCGTCAGCATCGTCGCCTTCCCGACCTTGCCCGACCGCGGCTTCAGCGGTCCCGCTTTTCTGGTACAGGCCTTCCCTGCCGGCCAGCAGGCGCCCATTGTCAACCAGTTTATTGAAGGCAGCGCTGATCTGACCATTGGCGACGAGGTATATTCTCTGGCTGCCGGCCGCTTTGTTACCGTAGAGGTCAGCCGTAACCCTGGCCTGCCGCTGATGTTTCTAGGCGGCGGGCTGGCCTTGGCCGCCGCGTTGCTGGCTTTGTGGCAGCCCGCTGGCCGGCTTTCGTTGACTGTTCAGCGTCAGCGCCACGGTGCAGTGGTGACAGCCCGTCTGCAGGCCTCGCCATTGTGGCGGCAGGCGCCTCAATGGCTGACGGCCTGGACGACCACCTATCGTCGGGAAGGTTAATCTACACCGCACGCTTCCTCTCAGAAAGAGTTAGCTTGAGGGTACTGCCTGCTGAAAGGACGGGTAATCTATGAGCGAGACTTTGCGCCCCATCATCATCGGTGTGGCCGGCGGCACCGGTTCGGGCAAGACAACAGTCGCCTTTGCGATTCTCGAAAAGGTTGGATGGAATCGCATTGCCCTGATCCAGCACGACTCCTACTACTACGACGCGTCTAATCTGCCTTTCGAGGAACGCGCCCGGCTGAATTTCGACCACCCTGACGCGCTGGAGACGCCGCTGTTGGTGGAACACCTCAAGCTGCTGCGCAGCGGCCAGCCGGTGCAGATACCCACCTATGATTTCCGCACCCACACCCGCCTGACCGACACGCGGCTGGTCAACCCAGAGCCGGTGATCCTGGTTGAGGGCATCTTGATTTTCGCCGAGCCCGCCCTGCGCGAGCTGTTCGACGTCAAGATCTTCGTGGACGCCGACGCCGATATCCGCTTCATGCGCCGCCTGGAGCGCGACCTGAAGGAGCGCGGCCGCTCGCTGGACTCGGTGATCGAGCAATACATGAACACGGTGCGGCCCATGCATCTCGAGTTTGTCGAGCCCAGCAAGCGCTATGCCCATGTCATCATTCCCGAGGGCGGCCACAACACGGTGGCGCTGGATATGGTGGTGGCGCGGGTGCAGACGTTGTTGGGCAAGTAGGTCGGTAGATTGGGAAACTGGTAGATTGGTGAGGTGACGCATGGTTACTTTGGGACAGGTTGGGTTGGGCTACTGGGGCCCGAATCTGCTGCGCAATTTCAATGGGCTGACGCAGGCGCAGGTTAAGGTTTGTTGCGATCTGGATCAGGCGGCCCTGCGGCGCGTGCAAAGCCAGTATCCCGGCACGACGATAACCACAGATTACAATGAGCTGCTTAGTGATCCTGAGATTGAGGCGGTGGTTGTGACCGCGCCTACGCCAGCCCATTACGAGCTGACCAAAGCCGCGCTGCTGACCGGGCGGCACGTCTTCGTGGAGAAGCCCATTGCCCTGGCCGTGGCCGAAGCTGAGGACCTGGTCGCACTGGCCGAGGCGCGCGGCCGGGTGTTGATGGTCGGCCACTTGCTGATGTACCATCCGGCCGTGGCGCGGCTGAAGCAGATGGTGGACGGCGGTGAGCTGGGCGAGGTTTACTACCTGTATGCCAGCCGGCTCAATCTGGGCCAGGTGCGGCGCAGCGAAAACGCCATGTGGAGCCTGGCCCCGCACGACATCTCGGTGGCGCTCTACCTGCTGGGGGAAGAGCCGGAAGCCGTGGCCGCCCAAGGTCTGACCTATCTCCAGCCTGGCATTCCCGACACCGTTTTTCTGACCCTGCGCTTTGCCAGCGGCCGCGCGGCCCATATTCACGTGAGCTGGCTGGACCCGCACAAGGTACGGCGCATCACTGTGGTCGGCAGTCAGAAGATGGCTGTCTTCGACGACGCGGACAGCACCGAGAAGTTGCGCGTCTACGACAAGGGCGTGCAGCGGCCCACCTACGACAGCTATGGCGACTCCCTCAACCTGCGCTTCGGCGATATCCACATCCCGCGCGTGGACATGCGCGAGCCGCTGCGCCTGGAATGCCAGCACTTCATCGACTGCATCCTCAACGGCCAGACCCCACTCAGCGATGGCCGCAACGGCGTGCAGGTGTTGCGCGTGCTGGAGGCTGGGCAGCGGTCGCTAGAGCGGGACGGCGAGCCGGTGGTTCTGGAGAGGAGCTAAGAGGAGCGCAGTGAACTCTTGCTTGGGCCGGTCTCCGACCGAGCCCGTCAGTTCAACACCCGCTCGGGCCGGTCTCCTGACCGAGCCTGCCGGTTCACAACCTTTGCTCGGGCCGGTCTCCGACCGTGCCGTCAGTCCAACACCCGCTCGGGCCGGTCTCCTGACCGAGCCCGTCGAGGATATTTGAGGTAATGGCATGACAAGCGACTCGCCTCGCGATTTTCAATGGATCCACCCGACTGCTGAAATCGGCGACGGCTGCGAGCTGGCCTACGGCGTGGTGATCGAGGCCGGCGCGCGGCTGGGGCCAGGGTGCAGCGTCGGCCACTACGCCGTGATCCACGCCGGCGTGCAACTGGGCGCAGGCTGCCGCGTCGAGGACCACGCCGTGCTAGGCCGCCAGCCGCGGCCGGCGCCCACCAGCACCGTCAAGGTTCCCAAGGCCCTGCCGCCTTTGGTGGTCGGCGACGGGAGCAGCATCGGCACGGGCGCAGTGATCTACACCGGCACGGCCATCGGCCGCCAGTGCCTGGTCGGCGACCTGGCCTTTGTGCGCGAGCAGGTGCAGATCGGCGATCGGGTGATCGTCGGCACGCACGTCACCGTGGAGAACGAGGTCAGCATCGGCGACAACGTCAAGATCCAGACCGGCGCCTACATCACGGCCTGGACCACCATCGAGGCCGACTGTTTCATCGCGCCCTGCGTGGTGACCACCAACGACAACTACATGGGGCGCACCGAGCGGCGCTTCGCCGAGCGCGGCGGCGCGTTGATCCGCCGCGGCGCGCGCGTTGGCGCCAACGTGACCTTGCTGCCCAACACCGAGGTCGGCGCGGAGGCCTTCGTGGCGGCCGGCTCCGTGGTCTCCCGCCCTGTCCCGCCAGCCACCCTGGTCATGGGCAGCCCGGCCAAGCCGCGCCGCGCCGTGCCTGCCGATGAGTTCGTTGGGCAGCCGGCAAGTAAACAAGTAGACAAGTAGACAAGGAAACAAGGGCATGATACCGATTCTTGATTTGAAGACGCAATATGAGCAACTGCGCGAGGAGATCGCAGTGGCGCTGCAAGGCGTGCTGGACAGCGGCGCGTTCGTGCTGGGGCCGGACGTCAAGGCGCTGGAGCAGGAGGTGGCCGACTACTGCCGCTGCCGCTATGGCGTGGGCGTGGCTTCGGGCACCGACGCACTGCGCCTGTCGCTGGCCGCACTGGGCGTTGGCGCGGGCGACGAGGTGATCACCACCCCCTTCACCTTCGTCGCGACGGCCAACACCATCAGCCACAGCGGCGCGCGGCCGGTGTTCGTGGACATCGACCCGCTCACCTACAACATCGATCCCGACGCCATAGCCGACGCCATCACGCCGCGCAGCAAAGCCATCGTGCCGGTGCATCTCTACGGCCAGCCGGCCGACATGGATGCTATCATGGCCATCGCCCAGCAGCACGGCCTGGCAGTGATCGAAGATGCAGCCCAGGCCATCGGCGCCGAGTACAAAGGCCGGCGCGCGGGCAGCATCGGCCACGTCGGCTGCCTGAGCTTCTATCCCACCAAGAACCTGGGCGCCTACGGCGACGCGGGCATGGTGGTCACCAACGACGCCGCGTTGGCCGACAAGCTGGACGTGCTGCGCCGTCAGGGGGGCAAGACCAAGTACTTCCATGAGGTGTTGGGCTTCAACAGCCGGCTGGATACCATGCAGGCCGCCATCCTGCGGGTCAAGCTGCGCTACCTGGAGCGCTGGCAGGAGCAGCGTCGTGAGGCCGCTTGCCGCTACGATGGCTTGCTGGCGGCCTCGGGCGCACCCGTCACCACCCCCCATGTCCGTTCTGATGTGCGCCACGTCTATCACCAGTACACCATTCGCGCCCCACAGCGCGATGCCCTGGCCGAGCACCTGCACGCGCGCGGCATCAGCACCATGATCTACTACCCCCTGCCGCTGCACTTGCAAGGGCTCTACCGCGACCTGGGCATGGCCGATGGCGCGCTGCCCATCGCCGAAACCGCCGGCCGTGAGGTGCTCTCCCTGCCCATGTTCCCCGAGCTGACCGAGGCGCAGCAGGAGGAGATTGTGGGGGCGGTGGTGGAGTTCTACAGGTAGATTGGTAGATTGGTGATTGGTATATTGGTAGATTGGTCTCGGAGTCGCCGCCCGACCAATCTACCACCTCACCAATCTACCACCTCACCAATCTACCACCTCACCAATCTACCACCT
>CAZVGR010000020.1:0-14254 GCA_964626845.1 uncultured Anaerolinea sp. | reverse complement strand
ACCACCTCACCAATCTACCACCTCACCAATCTACCACCTCACCAATCTACCACCTTACCAATCTACCACCTCACCAATCTACCACCTCACCAATCTACCAATCTACCTTCCCACACCATGAACATCCTCACCATCGTCGGCGCGCGGCCGCAGTTCATCAAGCTCGCACCGGTCAGCCGGGCGCTGCGGGCGCGCCATCGCGAGGTGCTGGTGCATACTGGCCAGCACTACGATGCCGGCATGTCGGATGTCTTCTTCGCCGAGTTGGGCATCCCGCAGCCGGACATCAACCTGGGCATCGGCTCCGGCAGCCACGGCCAGCAGACCAGCCGCATGCTGATGGCCATCGAGGAGGTGCTGGTGGCCGAGCGACCAGACTGGCTGCTGGTCTACGGCGACACCAATTCGACCCTGGCCGGTGCGCTGGCGGCGGTCAAATTGGGCATACCCGTAGCCCACGTGGAGGCCGGCCTGCGCAGCTTCAACCGCGCCATGCCTGAGGAGCACAACCGGGTGCTGGTTGACCACTGCGCCGACCTCCTTTTCTGCCCCACCCAGACCGCCGTCGACCTGCTGGCGGCCGAGGGGGTGACAGCCGGCGTGCATCAGGTGGGCGACGTGATGGTGGACGCCCTGCGCCAACACGCCGATCTGGCCCGGCAGCGCTCATGCCTGCTGGCCAGGCTGGAGCTTGAACCGCAGAGCTATTTGCTGGCCACGGTGCATCGGCCCTATAATGCGGATGTCCCGCAGCACCTGCACAACATCTTCGCCGCGTTTGGCGAGATCTACCAGCAGAGCGGCCGGCCTGTGCTGCTGCCCCTGCACCCCAGAACCCGCAAACAGATGGGCGAGCAGGGCCTGAGCGCGCCGGCCGGTGTGCGCCTGATCGAACCTGTCGGCTATCTGGACATGCTGGCCCTGGAGCAGGCCGCAGCGCTGATCCTGACCGACTCTGGCGGCATCCAGAAGGAGGCCTACACCTTCGCCGTGCCCTGTGTCACCCTGAGGCCCGAGACAGAGTGGATCGAGACGGTGCAAGCCGGCTGGAACGTGATCGTGGGCGCCGACCGTGCCGCTATCGTCCAGGCCGCCACCCAGCGCGCCTGGCCCGCCGGCTCGCCGCCGCCGGTCTTCGGCGACGGCCACGCGGCGGAGCGCATCGTCGATGTCCTGGAGCGCGCATAATACGCATGCGAACAGGGTGCCGGAACTGCCACGAATTACACGAATTTGACGAATTTTCGGAATGTGCTTCCCCCAATTCGTTCAATTCGCTCAATTCGTGGCAAGAAATGGGTGACGCTCACGATCTTGCCTGCCACACTAGCTCCTTCACCTCAATTCACGGCGCCCAGCCAGCCTGCGCTTAAGTTGGCTGGCCTGGTGATCTGCATGGTCGGGCCGCACGAGCCGCGGCCGGGCGGCGTCACTACCCAGGTCGAAACGCTTTCCCGCTGCCTGCGCGGCGATGGGGTCGAGGTGCGCCCGGTTGACACCAACGTGGAGGCGCTGCGTCGCCTGGGCCGGCTGGGGCGCTGGCTGCTGCCTTTGGGCCAACTGGTGGCTGTTCCCTGGCGGCTGTGGCGTGCGAGCCGAGGCGCCGACCTGATCCATGTGCATCTGGCGTCGTACTGGGGCTTCTACCTGCCAATGCTGGCCATCAGCCTGGTGCGAAGCCTGCGCCCCACGCCGGTGGTGGCCAGCTATCACGGCGGCATGGCGGTGCAGTTTGTGGCCGGGCAGCGCCGCCGCGTGCAGGCGCTGCTCAAATCAATCGACGTTCTGCTGACCTCAGCCCAGGCTATCGCCGCAGCTTTTGAGCCGCTGGGGCTGCGACCGGTCCTTATGCCCAATGTAGTCGATCTGGCCCAGTTCAGCCCACCGCCTGGTAAGTCACGTCAGCTTGCCGGCCAGCCCGCGCCGCTGCTGCTCTGGGTCAAACGCTTCGATATGGTCAGCAATCCGACGTTGATGGTACGCGCTTACGCGCAGGTGCGGCAACAGGCGCCCACGGCGCGGCTGGTGATGATCGGCGATGGCCCGCGGCGTGTGGAAGTGGAGACGATGGCCGCAGCCCTGAACGCGCCCGTGGAGTTCCCCGGCAGGATCTCTTTTGAGGCGCTACAGGCCGCCTATGCTGCGGCTGATATCTTTGTCAGCTCCAGCGCTGTGGACAACCAGCCCAACACCCTGCTGGAGGCCTCGGCGCTAGGCCTGCCCATCGTGGCCACGGCTGTGGGCGGAGTGCCAGAGATGGTACATGACGGCGTCGATGCGCTGTTGACGCCGCCCGACGATCCCGCCGCCCTGGCTACGGCCATTGTGCGGCTGCTGAACGAGCCGGGCCTGGCCCAGCGTCTCAGCCAGGCCGCCATTGCCAACGCGCAACGCTTCACCTGGAATGCCGTGCGTCCGCAGATGGCAGAGGCGTATGGTAAGGTGCTTGGTAGATTGGTAGACTGGTAGATTGGTGCGGCGCCGTACCAATCTACCAATCTACCCACCCGGAAAGGCCTCCCATGTCCCTCAACCAACCCTCAGCCCTGATCACCGGCGTGGCCGGCTTTTGCGGCAGCTATCTGGCTGAGCTGCTGGCCAGGCAGGGATGGCGAGTGGCAGGGCTGGACGCAGCGGCTGATGCGGGAGACCGGCTGCGTGGGCTGGGCCTGGATGTCGAGCTGCACCAGGCCGATTTGACAGATGCAGAAGCGCTGCGAAGGGTTGTCGCCAGCGTGCAGCCTGATCAGGTCTATCATCTGGCTGCGTTGACCAACCCAGCGGCGCCCTACCGTGCGCTGTACGAGGTCAACGTCTTCGGCACGATCCATCTGCTGGAGGCGCTGCGCCATGAAACGCCGTCCGCGGCCGTGCTCATTGCTGGCTCCAGCGCCCAGTACGGCCCGACCCAGCCTGATGAGCTGCCTATCGGCGAGGCTCAGGAATTCAGGCCCATCACCCAGTATGCCGTCACCAAGGCGGCGCAGGACCTGCTGGGCAGCATGGCCAGCGCAGGCGGCCAACGGGTCATCCGCACCCGCAGCTTCAACATCATCGGCCCGCGCCAGGGGCCGCAGTTCGTCAGCTCAGCCTTTGCCCGTCAAATCGTCGAGATCGAAAGAAAGCAGCGCCCTGCTGTGATCGAAGTCGGCAACCTTGCCTCTGTGCGCGACTTCATAGACGTGCGCGATGTGGCGCGCGCGTACACGCTGGCGCTGGCTGCTGGGCGGCCCGGCCAGGCTTTCAATGTTTGCTCAGGCGTTGGTCGTAGCGTACAATCCCTGCTGGACGGTCTGTTGGCCCTCAGCACCGCGACGGCAATCGAGGTGCGCCCTGTGGCCGGACGTATGCAGCCGGCCGACGTGCCTGCGCAGGTGGGCAGCTACGCCCGTTTGGCGGCCGACACTGGCTGGCAGCCGTTGATCCCGTGGGAACAGACCTTGCGCGATCTCCTGGATTATTGGCGCGCATCCTTGTCCGGCTGGTAGCCGGACCTACAAGCAGCCCACTACGTTTTACACATCACGAATCATCATGGCACAACAACTTCTAATTAAGAACGGAACTCTGGTGACACCTCTTGGCGAGGTGGCAGGCGACCTGCGCATCGTCGATGAGCGCATTCACAGCATCGGCGTTCGCTTCGATCCGGAGCCGGGCGAAGAGGTGCTGGACGCAGCCGGCTGTGTGGTACTGCCTGGCCTGGTGGACCCACACACCCACATCCAGCTTGACACCGGCATTTACCAGACGCCCGACGATTGGGCGGTCGGCACCCGGACGGCCGCCTGCGGCGGCGTGACCACGGTGATCGACTTTGCCACGCAGTTCCCCGGCCAGGACGTGCGCACGGCGGTGGCCAACCGGCTGGCCGAGGCCCAGGATCTGGCCAAGATCGACTATAGCTTTCACGTCATGCTGACTGAACTGCCTGAAACCGACGACGAGCTGGACGCCTGGATGGCCGATCTGGTCGAAATGGGCACGCCTTCGGTCAAGGTCTACACCACCTATCGCCCCAACTACTATCAGGATGACGACAGCCTGTTGCGCGTGCTGACTGCGGCGGGGCGGCGGGGCGTGGTGGTGCTGGTACACGCCGAGAACGACGCCCTGGTCAGCGCCGCCACAGCCCGGCTGGCGGCTGCGGGCAAGACCAGCCTGGCCTACCACGGCATGGCCCGGCCCGCTCTGGCCGAGGTGGAGGCGGTGCAGCGCATGTTGCTGCTGGCTGCAGAGGCCAGATGTCCTCTCTACGTGGTTCACAACTCAGTAGCCCGCTCAGCAGAGCTGGTCCACGCTGCGCGGCAGGCTGGCCAGATCGCCTGGAGTGAAACCTGTCCCCAGTATCTGCTGCTGGATGAGCGCGTCTACGCGGGCGATCATCCTGAATGGGGCATCATGCAGCCGCCGCTACGCCATCCAGCCGAGCCGGAGCGATTGTGGCAACTGGTGACGTCGGGTGCGGTCAACAGCATCGGCACTGATCACTGTGACTACACCATTCTGCAGAAATTTGGTCTGCACCCCCTGGAGAGACCGGCTGTCCAGGATGTGCTGGCCCGGTTGCCTGAGGAGGAGCGGGAGATGGTGGTGCTGCGTGCAGGGCTGCGCGACGGCTGGCAGCGTGAATGGCGCGAGGTCGCACGGGCCATGGGCGTCTCGCGCGACGCCATCCGCCGGCTGGAGAACGACGCCGTGCGCCGCCTGCAAGAGGCCAACGGCGCCCTGGCGACTCTGCAGGAGGCCGTGGCCGTGCAGGGCCAGCCTCGCCTGCCCTTCACCCAAACCCCTGGCGGCATCCCTGGCCTGGAGACAATGCTGCCGCTGCTGGCCACCGAGGGGGTAGCCGCAGGCCGCATCACCTGGTCGCGGCTGGCCGAGCTCACATCCACCAATCCGGCCAAGATATTTGGCCTCTACCCGCGCAAAGGCGCCTTATTGCCCGGCAGTGATGCAGACGTGGTGGTGTTCGACTCCGCGGCCGACTCGACCATCAAGGCTGCCAACCTGCACAACATTGCGGGCTATACCCCCTACGAGGGACGGCGGGTGCGGGGCCGGGTGCGCTTCACCATCAGCCGCGGGCTGGTGGTGTGCAAGGCCGGCGAGTTTACGGGACAGCGCGGCTGGGGGCGCATGACCGAGGGGCGACCGTTCGGCGCGGCCGGCTGGCGATGAGCGAACACTTGGCTTCCGGCGCCGACGCCCATCGCAAGTTCGACTATGCCAAGCGCCAGGCGACCATCGAGAGCTTGGTGGCGCTGCTGCGCGGCCGGCCGGATGACCTGCTGCCCTTCGACGACGTGCAGCGCAAACTGGGCCTGCACATTACCCGCGAACGCGGCCTGCAGCAGGTGCCCCTGGCGCAGATTGTGGGCAGCGTGGGCAAGTACCGCGATTTCACGCGGTCCTTTTGGCCGCGCAGCGAAAAGCTGCGCGAGCGGTGGAAGTGGATCTTCGTGGCGGCCCACGACTTCCGCGGCCTTCCCCCGGTGGAACTCTATCAGGTGGGCGAGATCTACTTCGTCAAGGATGGCAACCATCGCATTTCTGTCGCCATGGCGCTGGGCAGCAGCAGCATCGATGCCTACGTCACGGAGTACATCACCCCGGTACAGCTCACCGTCGCCACGGTCGAGAGCGATCTGGACGCGTTGGCCTTGCAGATCGAGCGCCAGCGTTTCCTGGGCCGCACCCGCCTGCTGGAGCTTCGCCCCGATGCCCAGGTCGAGGTGAGCCATCCGGGCGGCTACGACCGTCTGCAAGAGCACATTGCGGTGCCGGCGTACCTGCTGAGCCAGCAGACGGGCCAGCCCATGGCCTGGGACGAGGCCGTGACGCTGTGGTACGACGATGTCTACCTGCCGGTGGTGGCAGCGATTCACCGGCTCGGTCTAGCACAGCGCTATCCGGGGCGCAAGGACGCTGACCTATATCTGTGGCTGATGGAGCAGCGCGACGCGCTGGCCCAGGAACCGGCGCTGGAGCAGGCCCTGGCTGCGGCTGCGCGCCAGTTTGTGGAGACCATTGGCAGCCCTTGGCTGCGTTGGATGGCGGAGACGCGCAGCGAGCCAGGCGCGTGGCGCACGCGGCGGGTGCTGGCGCGCGGCGATGGCAGGCGCTTTGCCGACATCTTGCTGCCGCTGGATGGGGGCGACGCGGCCTGGCAGACGCTGCAAGACATGCTGCCCGTGGCCGCGCGTGAGCAGAGCCGGCTGCATGGCCTGTTCACCGGCCAGTCGCTAGAGGATCACCAGCGCAGCAGCGCGTTGTTGCAGCGCTTCGCCGCGACTTGCCAGGCGGCCGGGGTGGCCTGGCAGTTCCGCGCCGAGGTTGGGCCGGCCGGCGACGGGCTGAACGCCATCAGCGGTGGTTACGACTTGGTAGCGCTGCGCCAGGTGTCGGAGGAAAACCGCCAGCAGGACGAGATGCTGGGCACGCAAATACAAGGGGTGATCCGGCGAGCCGGCTGCCCGGTGCTGATCCTGGCAGAGCAGAGGCCTCGGCTGAGCCGCATCCTGCTGGCCTACGATGGCAGCCCCTATGCCGAGGAGGCGCTGATCATGACGGCGCATCTGGGCCAGTTCTGGGAAGCGGCACTGGCCGTGGTGACCGTTGAGGAAGCAGGTCGCACCACACCGGCCACGCTGGACGCCGCGCTGTTTTATTTGCGGCAAGCCGGGCTTGGTAGTCGCGGCTATTTCAAGAGCGCGCAACCGGGCGAGGCCGGCGTGGCGCGGGCGATCTTGCAGCTTGCCGCCGAGCAGGGTATCGATCTATTGCTGGTGGGCGACACGGGCTATTCACCGTTTTCAGAGTTGTTCGTGCGCAGCACAGTGGACTATGTGTTGCGAGAGGCCCAGTGCTCGGTGTTGGTGTGTGCGTAGATTGTTATACTATCTCCAGCCACCGCGCCATCGCTGCATCTAGTTCCATCTCCGCTCCCGCCAACTCCTCCGCCAGCCCCTGCAAGCGCAAGTAATCGCCGCTGTTAGCGTCGATCTGAACGTGCAGCGCCGCTATCTGCGCGTCCATCCTGGCGATGCGCGCTTCGAGCTCCTCCAGCTCGCGCTGCTCCCTCCACGTCAGTTTCTGCTCCCTCTGGCTCTCTGGCCCTCTGCCTCTCCCTTCCTTTCCCTTCTTCCCCTCTTTCCTCTCTTTCCCATCCGCCGCCTCCCGCGCCCTGATCTCTTGAAACACGCTGAACGGCGCGGGATAGCGCCCGCTGACCACACCGCCCGGCTCGAAGCTGACCAGGAAGTCCACGCTGCGGTCCAGGAAATAACGATCGTGGCTGGCCACCACCAGGCAGCCCTTGAAGTGATCGAGAAACTCCTCCAGCACAGTCAGGGTCTGGATGTCCAGGTCGTTGGTCGGTTCGTCCAGCAGCAAGACGTTGGGCTGGTGGATCAGGCTCTTGAGCAGATAAAGCCGCCGCCGCTCGCCGCCGCTCAGGCTGCCGATATAGGCAAATTGTTGAGGTCGGGGAAAAAGAAACCACTCCAGCATCTGCGCTGCGTCGATCAGTTGAATATCGGCTGCGGTGCGGTTCCAGGCTGGGGTGTTGCGTTCTTGTACCCGGATCAGCTCCGCCTCGCCCTTGATGAAATCGAGCACGCGCTGGCCTTCGTCCAGATCTACGTTGCGCTGGTCGTAGTAGCCCAGATGCACCGTTTCGCCCCAGTCGACCACGCCGCTGTCAGGCGCCAGCCGGCCGGCCAGGATGTCCAACAGCGTGCTCTTGCCCGCGCCGTTGGGGCCGATGATGCCCACCCGGTCGCCAGGCGCCAGATCGAAGTCCAGGTCGGCGAAGACCGGCGCGGCGCCGTAGGACTTGCTCAGGCCATGGGCGGTCAACACTTTCTTGCCCAGCCGCCGGCTGGCCAGCGCCATGGCGATCCGCTCCTGCTGCGTGTCATAGCGCAGGCGCTCCATCTCCTCGGCGCGCTGCCGTCGGGCTTTCTGCTTGGTGCCGCGCGCCATGGGCGAACGGCGCAGCCATTCCAGCTCGCGCTTGAGCAGCCGTTGACGATCCTCCTCTGCCTTGACCAGCCGCGCGTGCCGCTCAGCCGACTGCTCCAGGTAACGGCTGTAATTGCCGGAATAGCTGACCAACTGGCGGCGATCCAGCTCGACAATGCGGTTAGCCACCCGGTCCAGGAAGTAGCGATCATGGGTAACCAACAGCAGCGCGCCGGACAGGCCCTGCAAAAACTGCTCCAGCCAGTCGATGGTCTCAGCGTCCACATGGTTGGTAGGCTCGTCCAGCACCAAGAGATCCCCAGGGTCCAGCAAGGCGCGCGCCAAAGCCACACGCTTGCGCTGACCGCCGCTGAGCGCGCCCAGCCGCGCGTTGGTCAAAAAATCGATGCCCAGCCGTGAGAGAATCGCCTTGGCTTGAGCCTCAGCCGTCCAGCCCGAGGCTCGATCCATGTCGATAGTGAGGTTGGCAAAGCGCGCCTGCACCTGGGGATCGCTTGGCTGGCGCTGCAAGGCCAGGCTCGCGGCCTCGTAGTCCCGCAGCAAGCGCATCTGCGGCGCATCGCTTTGGAACAAGGTGTCGAGCACCGACAGGTGATCGTCCAGCGCCGGCTCCTGGGGCAGATAGCGCACACGCACGCCGCCCCAGACCGTCACCTTGCCCGCATCGGGCGTCTCCTGGCCGGCAATGAGGCGCAGCAAAGTGGTTTTGCCGCTGCCGTTAATGCCGATCAGACCAATGCGGTCGCCGCGGTTGATCAGCAGGCTGACGTTGTCCAGCAGCAGCCGCTCGCTGTATTGTTTGCTGACGTTTTCGAGCGTGATCAGGTTCACGGGGGAGAGGATAGCATGAGCGGCGGCAATCCACAAAAACGCCCCGGCTTTTCATCGTGAGCCAGGGCGTCTTGGGGCGAGGGCCGCAGCAACGGCGGGTTCAGCCGGCCGGCAGGACCCACCGAGCGGAGGCTACGGGTAGAAGAAGGGCATGGCCGCTGGGGCTTCGACCACTGGCTGCGGCACCGGTTTCATCTGCTGCGCAGCCAGGGCAATCACTTCGGCCGCCGTCTCCATATCCAGCAATCCGGTGTTGATCAACAACTGATAGTGCATCGCATCAGTCGGGTCGATGCCGTGATAGCGCCGGACATAGTCGCGCGCGGCGCGATCATGGTCTTCAATCTCCAGCTCAGCCTGGGTTGGGGTGTAGTCGTCCTGCTCCATCAGGCGCTGCACGCGATGCTCCAGGGGCGCTTCGATGCGCGCGTGCAACACATCTGGTTGGTTGCGCAGGATTGCCTGTCCGCCGCGGCCGACGATCACCACGTTACCCCGTTTATAGGCCACGTCGATGACGCCCCGCACCATAGCAATGGCCTGCTCATCGCTGATTTTGACGATGGAGGGGCTGCGCACGCCGCGGATATCCTCCTGCCAGATACGAAACTGGGCCACAGTCAGCTTGCGGCCCAGCAGGCGATCCACAAAGCCCAGAGACCGCTGATCGGACTCGCGAAAGTCGACGATCTCGTGTTCAGTCAGCCCTAGCTCAGCAGCCACCTCTGCCATCATGGTCTTGTCAAAGAGGGTATAGCCCAGAAGCTCGGCTGTGCGGGCGGCAATGTGTTCGCCGCCGCTGGCGTATTGCCGGGAGATAGTTATCGTAGCCATTGCATCCTCCTTGATGAACGCTAACGATGTAGTTTCGCTATCCTTATTGTAACACGACCTGAAGCGCTGTCAATAGGCAGTCATGATCTCAGCGCGGCCAGCCCATAGAATTGCCCCTTACGCCAACACAGGTATACTCACCAGTGATTAACCAACCCACCAACTCACTAACTCACCAACCCACCAACTTACCAATCTACCAATCTACCAATCTACCACTATGGAACTAGGCATCATCGGACTACCCAACAGCAGCAAGACCACCATCTTCAACGCCCTGACCCGCGGCGACAGGCCAACATCGGCCACCTCCAGCGGCAAGCTGGAGTTTCACACTGCGGTCGTGGACGTACCCGACGTGCGTGTTGATGCACTCAGCGCGCTGTTCAAGCCGCGCAAAACCATCTACGCCAAGGTGACGTATACTGACATCGCCGGTCTGGACACAGGCATGGCCCAGAAAGGCCTCGGCGGCCAGTTGCGCCACCGTCTCAGCCAGATGGACGCCTTCATTCACGTGCTGCGCGCCTTCGACGATCCCAGCGTCAGCCATCCTCTGGGCGCCATCAATCCCCAACGTGACCTGGAGGTGCTGGAGCAGGAGATGATCCTGCTGGACCTGCTCTCGGCGCAGAGCAGGCTGGAGCGTATCGCCGAAAGCTACAAGCGCGCCAAAAAAGGCGAGGAGCGTCAGGCGTTGGAGGTGGAGCAGGCTCTGTTCGAACGGATGCAGGCCGCGCTGGAGGCGGAACAGCCGCTGCGCGACCTGGATTACAGCGAGGAAGAGGCCAATGCCCTGCGCGGCTTTGGCTTTCTCACCCTGAAACCGGTGTTGGTGCTGATCAACAGCGGTGAGGAGCGCGTGGCCCCGGAGAAATTCGTCGCGTATAACCACCGCCACACCGTGCTCATGTCGCTGCAAGGCAAGCTGGAAATGGAGATCGCTCAGCTCGATCCCGAAGAAGCCAGCCTTTTTATGGAAGAGTTCGGCATCGTGGAGCCGGCGTTGAGCCGTATGATCCAGGCCAGCTACGATCTGGTGGGTTTGCAGAGCTTCTTCACCGTGGGCGAAGATGAGGTGCGCGCCTGGACTGTGCGCAAGGGTGCAACAGCCGTGGAGGCGGCTGGCGCGATCCACAGCGACCTGGCGCGCGGCTTCATTCGTGCCGAGGTTGTAGCCTACAACGACTTGATTGCAGCCGGCAGCATGGCTGAGGCCAAGAAAGCCGCTGCGCTGCGGCTGGAAGGCAAGGATTACCCAGTCAAGGACGGCGATATCTTGCACGTGCGTTTCTCGTTGTAACAGATCAGCTTGCTATTCGCACGGCCTGTGTTATAATTGCGCCATATCCGTCCTGCCACATTCGACTCCCAACAATCCCATATTCAACCGGAGGTACCGCAACCATGGCCTTGCCCATCCCCAGCATGGTGCTCAAGCAGCTTTACACGTTTAACAGCCTGCGCAATACCGCCGATGGCGTGCGCTTCTCGCTCAAAAACCGCCTGAGCGACACAAAGGTCACGGCGCTGCACAGCGTCAAGTTCGACGGCGTGGCCGTGCCGAGTGAGGCTATCAGCCTGATTCTGGACACCGGCGAGATGCTCAAGCCCGATGACCTGGCCGCCAGGCCCATCGACTTCCCCCTGCGCAAGATGCTGGATGTGATCTGCCGCATCGAGCCGCTGGGCGAGGGCATCCACAAGCTAGAGGTCAACTTCTCGGCCGGCAACTTCGGCAACCTGACCCTCAAGGTGGACAGCGCAGTCAGCACCCAGGTCGAGAACGTCGTCAAGATCCCGCGCGACAACGCCGACAACTATAGCGAGGCCATCATCAAGGAACGCCAGCGCTTTGTCGAGCAGTTCACCGGCAAGAAGCTGGAGCACATCCCGCACTACTCCTTCGACCCGCACATCACCGCTGGCAACATCGAGAACTTCAGCGGCGTGGCGCAGGTGCCGCTGGGCTTTGCTGGCCCGCTGACCATCAAGGGCGAGCACGCGCAGGGCGAGTTCATTATTCCCATGGCCACTGCCGAGGGCACGCTGGTGGCCTCCTACAACCGGGGCATGAAGATCCTCAACCTGTCGGGCGGCGCTGAGGTGACTGTGATCGGCGACGCCATGCAGCGCGCGCCGGTCTTCGTCTTTGACGACGCGCGCGGCGCGCGCAACTTCGTGCGCTGGGTCAACGAGCACCTGGACGAGATTCGCGACCAGGCCGAGGCCACCTCCAGCGTGGCCAGGCTGTCCTATATCGATTCCTACCTGGCCGGCAAATTCGCCTTTCTGCGCTTCAACTTCACCACCGGCGACGCGGCCGGGCAGAACATGGTGGGCCGCGCCACCTTTGCCGCCGCCAGTTGGATTCTCGACCAGTACGAGGGCATTCGCCACTTCTACCTGGAATCGAACCTGGCTACCGACAAAAAGGCCAGCCAGGTCAACGTGATGCACACGCGCGGCAAGCGGGTCGTGGCCGAAGCCACTATCCCGGCCGAGGTGCTGATCCAGCACATGCGCGTCAAGCCGGAGCAGCTCTTCTATCACTTCAACGTGGCCAACGTCGGCGCGATCCTGTCCGGCGCCAACAACAACGGCGCACATTCGGCCAATGGCATCACGGCTATGTTCATCGCCACCGGCCAGGACGTGGCCAACGTGGCGGAGTCCTCAGCAGGCATCCTCTACTGCGAGCTCACGCCCAAGAATGACCTGTACATCGCGCTGACCATCCCTTCGCTGATCGTGGCCACTTACGGCGGCGGCACCAGCCTGGCTACGCAGCGCGAGTGCCTGGAACTGTTGGGCTGCTACGGCCGCGGCACCGTCAACAAGCTGGCCGAGATCGTGGCTGCGGTGGCGCTGGCCGGCGAGATCAGCCTGGCCTCGGCCATCTCGTCGTCGGACTGGGTCTCCAGCCACGAGCGCTACGGCCGCAACCGTTAACTCCCCGCTCGTGAGTTCATGGACTGCGGCTTTGCGCCGCTTCAGCCGCCATGTCTGGCTGCACACCCGCTGGGGCGCGCTGACCGGCCGCTCGCTGATCGACCTGGTCTTGATCGTCGTGGGCGCCGGGCTGACGGCGGTCTCGGTGGTGATGTTCCTGGACCCCAACGATGTGGTGCCTGGCGGCTTCACAGCCCTGGCCATGTTCGCCAACCGGCTGTGGGGCTGGCCAGTGGGCATCACGCTGTTGGTCATGAACCTGCCCTTTCTCGTCGTCGCTATGGCGGTGCTGGGGGTGCAGTTTGGCCCCAGGACAATTCTGGCCACCGTGCTGGCGTCGGTGCTGATCGACGTCTTGCAGCCCTACCTGCCGGTGGTGCAGGGCGATCCGCTGTTGTACACCCTGTACGGCGGCCTGATCTACGGCGTGGGGCTAGGGCTGGTCTTCCGGGCCCACGCCACCACTGGCGGCATTGAGATCCCGGCCAAGCTGCTGGAACACTGGCGCGGGGTGCGCATGTCCACTTCGCTGCTGGCCATGGACGCAGCCGTGCTGGCGCTGGCGGCCTTGTTCTTTGGCCTGGAGCCGGCGCTGTATGCGCTGATCGTGGCCTGGGTGTCGGCGCGGGTGATCGACTTTATGGAGACCGGCGCCACCGCCAGCATCACGGCGTTGATCGTCACTGGCCGGCCGGAGCCGATTCGCGATGGCATCCTGGATCAGCTCGAGCGCGGCGTGACCGTAATCGAGGGCGAGGGCGGCTACACCGGCCAACAGCGCACTGTGCTCATGGCGGTGGTGCGCCGCCGCGAGACGCGCATCTTGAAGGAGATCGTGAGCGAGGCCGATCCCGAGGCCTTTGTGGTGATCAGCGCCAGCAACGAGGTGTTGGGCGAGGGCTTCAAGCCGCTGACCCGGCTGCCGCGCCGCGCAAACCGCCCCGCTGGCACAGCCGGATCTTCCCGTGCGCCCGGATAGTTACAGCAACCTGTTTTCTGACCAGTGACGTTTGCGCAACTGAGCGGTGCGTTGTATTATCTATACATTCCAGGTAGCTACTCAAGTGCCCGGCACCTGAGTGGTACCCTATTCTAGCAGCACCCAATAGGAGGTGGCGCAATGCCTTACACTGTGGTTATCAAATACGACTCACCTGATCAGGCAGCCAAGGTACGGGCGACAATCCATGACCTCTCTAAACAGGGGTTGGTCAAGCTCGACGACGCCGCGATGGTTAGCCGCAGCGAGGATGGCAAGCTGGACGTCCACAACGAGATCGATCGCGGCGTCAAGTGGGGCGCGCTGATCGGCGGCGGCATTGGCTTGCTGGTGGCGGGCATCTTTGCGCCGCTGGCGGGCGTGGCCGTGGGAGCGCTGGCTGGCGCCGGCATCGGTGCAACCGTGGACCTGGGCTTACCCAAGGACTACGTCAAAGAGGTCGGCGACGGGTTGGCGCCTGGCCAGTCGGCGTTGTTCATGATTGTGCGCGAGGGCGACGCCGACGCGACACTGGCCGCCCTGCGTCAGCATTCGGGCCATGTCCTGCAAACCAGCCTGCCGGCGAACCTGGACGCCAGCCTGCGCGCCTCGGTGGACCCCGGCTCGATGAGCGCGGCTGAGCGGGCAACGGCTCAAAGCGCCGCTAATTAG
>CAZVGR010000019.1:0-64801 GCA_964626845.1 uncultured Anaerolinea sp. | reverse complement strand
GCTATTCATCCGTCAATCCCGGGTTCGCGAGGCCCGTAATTGGCGAAGGTATTGTGATATGGAGACAGTGATTAAGAACCGCAGATTCCAGTGGCTACCGACCCTATTAATCCTATGGAACCTGATCGACATCGTGGTCCATGTAGCTTTAGGCATGGCAGAACCATTACGCATTACCGGCAACATCGTTGGCATCGTGGCGGCGCTCGCGGTCTTCAACCGGTGGGAGCAGTAATTGGTATGCTGCCCAATGATGAGTTTGCGCTCTATGATGAAGGTGATTTCCGCATCCGTGTGCTCACAACGGGCGGGTTCGCACCCGATGGTGTCACCGGTCTACGCCCCACCATGTATGAGCAGTTCTTCCGCATCCATGTCAAAGGGGTGGATGGCGAAACCGTTCTCCTTGAAGAAGTCGGTGTGGAATATACTGTGGCTGGGGGCACCTTGCGCGTTGTCGGTTTGTCAGATCTGGGCCAAAAAGAGAATCCACCGGACCGTATTGCGCCTCAGTTGATCCATTGGTCAGATTCCGGTATAATGACGCCCATATGAGCCGGACATCTGTTGCTTCTGACAAAACCCTGGCCATGCGGCTGCTGGACGGGAAGAAAGTCGCCTATGACGCCCTGCGCTACGACCCTGACGTTTTCGTCAGCGCCGTGGAGGTAGCCGGCGCGCTTGGCATGCCCCCGGCGCAGGTGTTCAAGACACTGGTCGCCCAGCCCGACGCGGGCAAGCCGATCCTGGCTGTGATTCCAGCCGGCGCTGAGCTGGACCTGAAGGCGCTGGCCCAGGCGGTCGGCGTCAAAAAGGTGCGCATGGCAACGCAGGCCGACGCCGAGCGGCTGACCGGCCTCCAGAAGGGCGGCATCAGCGCGCTGGCCCTGGTCAACAAGGGCTTCCGAATTCTTCTTGACAGCAGCGCCCAGGAGTTTCCCCGGATCGCCATGAGCGCGGGCCAGCGCGGCGTGCAGGTTGTGCTGGCGCCGCAGGACTTCGTGCGCGTCACTGGCGCCCGCCTGGCGCCCATCGCCAGCTATCCAGCTCCCCATGAACCAACCAGCTAAACAACCTACCCTCTGGGGCGGCCGCTTCGACCAGGCCGCCAGCCCGCTGCTGCGCCAGTTCAACGACTCGCTGCCTTTCGACCAGCGCCTGTGGCTGGAGGACATCTTCGGCAGCATGGCCTATGCCAACGCCATCGCCGCGGCCGGCCTGCTGACGGCCGAGGAGCGCGACGCGCTGCTGGCTGGGCTGGAGCAGGTGGCCGAGGAGTGGCGCGCCGGCCGCTTCCAGTTTGCCCCCGGCGACGAGGACATTCACACGGCCGTGGAGCGCCGGCTGGGTGAGCTGATCGGCCCTGTGGCCGGCAAGCTGCACACCGGCCGCAGCCGCAACGACCAGGTGGCCACCGACCTGCGCTGGTGGCTGCGCAGCCGCGTCGACGAGCTGGATGCGCTGCTGGTTGACCTGTTGCGCGTGGCCGTGGGGCGGGCCGAGGCCGAGATCGACGTGTTGATGCCGGGCTACACCCACCTGCAGCCGGCCCAGCCCATCCGCTGGTCGCACTGGCTGCTGAGCCACGCCTGGGCCTGGCAGCGCGACCGCGAGCGGCTGGCCGATCTGCGCAAGCGGCTGAACCGCAGCCCGCTGGGCGCCGGCGCGCTGGCCGGCAACCCCTTCACCGTCGATCGCCACGCGCTGGCGTCCGAGCTTGGCTTCGACGGGCCCATCCCCAACAGCATCGACGCGGTGCGCGACCGCGACTATGTGGTCGAATTTTTGAGCTGGGCCGCGCTGCTGGGCAGCCACCTCAGCCAGGTCGCCGAGGACCTGATCCTGTGGAGCAGCCGCGAGTTCGGTTTCGTGCAGGTGGCTGAGCAGTTCAGCACCGGCAGCAGCCTGATGCCCCAGAAGCGCAACCCCGACTCGCTGGAGCTGCTGAGGGGCAAGGCCGGCCGGCTGACGGGCAACCTGGTGAGCCTGCTGGTGGCGCTCAAGGGCCTGCCCGCGGCCTACAACAAGGACTTGCAGGAGGACAAGGAGCCGCTGTTCGACTCCGTGGACACGCTGCTGGTAGCTCTCCCTGTGGCCACTGGCGTGCTGGCGACGCTGGCCATCCGGCCGGAGCGTATGCGGGCCGCGCTGGGCGACGAGCTGCTGGCCACCGACCTGGCCGACTACCTGGTGCGCCGCGGCGTGCCCTTCCGCCAGAGCCACGAGCTGGCCGGCCAGGCTGTCAAGCGCAGCGAGGCGCTGGGCCTCAGCCTGCGCGCCCTGCCGCTGGCCGAGTACCAGGCCATCAGCTCGCAGTTCGGGCCGGACGTGGTCGCGGTCTTCGACTTTGAGCTGTCGGTGGAGCAGCGGGCGGTGGATGGCGGCACGGCCAGAGCCGCGGTGTCCGCCCAGATTGCTGCGCTGCACGCGCTGTTGGATCGCAGGGAAAGCCAACACAGCCAACTCACGGGGCCAGATTAACCCATCTATGACAAGAGTCCGTTCATCCCCGTCTCGCAGCCCTGGCCAGTGGCTGCGACTCTGGTGGCCTGTTGCGCTGTTGGTCGCGCTTAGCGCGGGTCTGCGCCTGTTCGAGCTGGGGCGGCAGTCGCTATGGTCGGATGAAGCTGTCTCTTGGTCGGTGAGTCGCCTGACGCCGGCGGAGATGATGGCGCTTTCCGAGTGGGATCACCACGCGCCGCTGTACTACCTGCTGCTCAAGCTGTCTTTGGCCATCCTGCCAGCCAGTGAAGCTGGGGTGAGAGCGGTCAGCCTGGCCGCTTCGCTGCTGGCGCTGCTGGCCGTGCTGGCTTTTCTGGCCCGCGAATGGAGCAGATCGGCCGCGCTTTATGCCGGCATCCTGCTGGTTTTCTCCTCCTTCGACCTGTACTATGCCCAGGAAGCGCGCATGTACACCGTGCTGGCGGCAGCCTGGATCATCAGCTATATCAGCCTGGTGAAGGCGCTGCAAGGCCGGCCGCGTTGGCTGGCGGTGTGGGTTGTAGCCACTGTTGCCCTGGCCTGGACGCACATGTACGGGCTTGTGATCGTCGGCGCCAATTTGGCCTTTGTGGGCGGCTACCTGGTCCTCAAGAAAGCCCTGCGCCTGGCCGCGCCGCTGGCCGATCGCGCCCTGCTGCTGGCAGCGCTGGCGGTTGCGCTGGCCATTCTGCCCATGGCGCGCATCCTGTTGCTGCACAGCGGCACCAGCTCGCCAGCCGCCTGGGTGCCGCAGGCAGAAGACCTGCGCGATCTTTACCTGCTGTGGACGGCCGGCCTGACCGCCAGCCGGCACCGTTTTTTGGATGGGGCGCAACTGGCCCTGCCGCTGACGCGTTCCCTGACCGCCGGCGCCTGGTTCGTCGTCGGCACGCTGATTGCTGGCGCGCCTGCTGTGATCGGGCTGATCCACGCCTGGCGGCAGAAGGGGCTGCGGCGGCTGGAGACGCTGTTGGCCCTCACCCTGATCCTTTTGCCAGTGGCGGTGGCCTTTGGCTATGCGGTCGTGCGCGGGTCTGCCATCTGGATTCAACGGCCTTTTCTCGGCGCGGCTTACCTGATCTACCTGTGGGCCGGCATCGGCTTTGCAGCGCTGCCCTGGCGGCGCGCTCGCTGGGCGCTGGCTGTGCTGGCCGTGATCACAGCCGCGGCGTCGCTGCTGCCCTACTTCACCGTTTGGCAAAAAGCCAACGCGCGCCAGGCTTTCAAGACCATGGCTGCGCCCGACGAACGCAATCTTGCCGTGATGGAGCCACGGTACTTCGCCTCTCTGGCCCAGTTCTACATTGACCCCGACATACCGCTGCTGGCCATCGAGGCCAACGAGCAGGGCGTGCCGCAGATCATTCGCCCCCTGTTCGAGACCGACCATCCCTTCATCGAGATCTTTGGCCGCCCCTATCCCGTGGCATGCAGCGAGCTGGCTGGCGTGACCGATCTCTGGATCTACGGCGACCACGAGTCAATCCGCCGCGTGCTGCCCCAACTGCCAGGCTGCATCCTGGAAAGAAATCTCTGGACCATTCAGCAGGGCCAGTGGGCGCTGCTGCCCTCCCTGATACGCGACACCATCGACGGCAGCGGCTGGCTGCAGTTCGACGAGGTGCGCGACGCAGACTGGACCGAAGAAGACTACCGCCACATCAACCCTGGCGAAGCGATGGCGGTGCGGCTTTTACAGGCTAACACGGGCAACCTCCGGCTGACCATACGCCACTACGATGCGCAGCGCAAAGTGCTGGAAATCTGGGCGGACGACCAGCCGGTGGGAGTGATCGGCGATGGGCGGGCGGGCGGCGGATGGGTCCAGGAGACGCTAGACCTGCCAGCGACCGCCAACGACTCGATGCTGATTGTGATCAAAAACATCGGCGCTGAAGGCGCAGGGATCAGCAGTCTGGGAGTCAATCCATAACGATTGCCACAAAGCTTGCTGGTCTGGCGCAAGACGAGCACAGGGTATTGGAACACAACACCATCTCCCAGGATACATTCCGGGAGATGGTGCTGTGTTCCGATTACTCAGGCCGTGCCAGGGCTGGCGTCAGTTGCCCCGCCCTCGACCGCCCCAGCCTGGCGTCTGGCCGGGGCCGCCGCCTGAAGCTGCGCTGATGATCTGGTCATAGGTGGCCTGGTCCAGCACCTGCGGCTGGTAGGTCTCGCCGGTTTGCTGCTGAAGGCTGGATACAAAGGCCCGCAGGTGGTTCTCAGAACCCCGTAAGAGCTGTCCATAGACGCGCTGGATATCGCTGTGCTCGACATCGGCCAGCTCTACCATCAGGTCGGCGATGTCCACTTCCTCGATCAGAGCGCCTACCCGCAGCGCGTCGGCCAGCGATTGCTGTCCCTGCGCCGCCAGATCGTCGTAGAGCGCCTGCAAGTCAGGGTTGGTAAATTGGCCGATGGCGTTACCGGCGGCCGGGTCGGCGATGCCGTAGCGATCCAGCAGTGTCTTGACTGCGTCCATGTGGCTCTGCTCGCTGCGAGCGATGTTGTTGAACACCTGACTGCCCCAGGTCTCGTAGAGGGTCAGGTAGACATCGCGAGCCAGCTTCTCTTCTTCCCGCATAAAGGTCAGGCCAGCGATCTCCTCGTCCGACAACGGGCTGGGTCTGGGCGGGGCAGGTGGAGCTGCGACGATGGCGGCAGCAGTGCTATCGACGACGGCTGCGCTGGCAGGCGCAGCCCAGACGGCGCTGGTGAAGGTGATGCCGAGCGCAACAGCGCCAGCCAGCAGGGTTCGGGTTAACTGAGTCATGGTTTGATCTCCTTGTTGTATCTTGCTGCGCCAGTTCTTCAACCAGCGAGCGGCTCAAGTGGTAACGTTGTAGCTACTCAGGTGCCAGGCACTTGCAGTTCATTGACGGCTGAAATCGGCTTTACAGACTTCGTCAGCAGGTGCAAATGCAAGTGCCCGGCACCTGAGCCTGAGTAGTAACATAACGTTCTTCTGAACGTGACGTTTTCCAAACGTCTACAGCCAGTATAGCAAGCGTCCGTGTACAGATGACGCAGAGCCTGTGGAGATTGCGTGGAGATCAATGGCGCACAACTCGTCTGAGGCGCCAGGGATACGACAGCACAGTCGATAGCCATGCTTGGAGCATGGCATCTGGTGCGTATAATGCCACCTATGAACACCCCGAACAACCCTCACGTCGTCTACCTGGACGCTGCCCACCACGCCGAGATCGTTGCCCTGTGGCAGCGGGCCGGGCTGCACATCCGGCCAGAGGGGCGAGATAGCCTGGACGCCTTCACAGCTCAGATGGCCTCTGGCGTGCAGACCCCCATCGGCCTGCGCGCTGGGGAGCGGTTGGTGGCCGTGGTTCTGGCCACTCATGACAGTCGCAAGGGCTGGATCAACCGTCTGGCCGTAGACCCGGACTATCGCCGCCAGGGGCTGGCCACGCGCCTGATTCGCCTGTGCGAGGAGCACTTCCGCAGCCTGGACATCGATATCTGGGCTGCGCTGATCGAGGACTGGAACGAGGCCTCGCTGGCCTTGTTCCGCCAGGCCGGTTTCGCTCTGGCCGAGGACATCACCTATGCCAGCCGGCGCAGCCGCGCCGATGTGTGACGACACAGCAATGAGCAAAAGGATGGACCGCGCGCGCGGCGAGTTGTTGGCGCTCAGCATCATGGCCTTGGCTATCACGCTGCTGCACCTGCGCGGCCTTCTGCCGGGCCAGACTTTTCTGCCAATCGATCTGGCGAACAACATCTATCCCTGGCGCAGCGGCGAATTCCAGACGCTGCAGAACCCCTTAGTTACCGATCCTCTGTTCGAGTTCTACCCCTATCTGGTCTTCTCGGTCGACACAATCAAGAAGACAGGGCAATGGCCGCTGTGGAATTCCAACATGTTTTTGGGGCACCCGGCGCTGGCTGACCCCAACTTTCAGTCTTTCTATCCGTTCTATCTGCTGCTGGGACTGGTGGTGGGCGCGGCGCGCTCGCTGGCGATTGGTCCCTGGCTGCACGCCATCCTGGCTGGCTGCTTTACCTTTGCCTGGATTCGCACCATGGGCTACAGCCGGCGGGCGGCGCTGCTGGGCGCCCTGGTCTACGCGGCCGGCGGCCAGATGGTGACCTGGTTCGGAGCGCGCCAGTGGCTGGGCACCTTGACCTGGCTGCCGGGCGTGTTGTGGGCCTTCGAGCTATTCCTGATCCGCCGCCGCTGGGGCTACCTGGCCATGGCGGGGCTTTTCCAGGGGCTGGCCCTGCTCAGCGGCCAGTACCAGGTCTGGCTGGCTTTCAGCGTCTTCCTGGCGCTCTACGCCGGCTTGCGCATGGCCGAGGAATGGCGCAACAAAACAGGTCAAGGGATACGGCCGATAGTCGCCGCAGCATCGATTGTTGTGCTCGGCGGCTTGTTAGCCGGCATCCAACTGCTGCCTTCCTTTGAGTACCTGAGCATGAGCCTTCGGGTCAACCAGCGCCTGTTCGCCCAGATCATGGAGCCGGTGCAATTGATCAGCCTGCTGATCCCTGACTTTTTTGGCAACCCGGCCACGGTGGGAGAGTACTGGGGCCAGCTTAACTACAGCGAACGCACCCTCTACACAGGTCTGGTGGCGTTGCTGCTCGCCGTGACAGCGCCCCTGGTGGTGCGCCGGCGGCGCTTCCTGGCGCTGGGTCTGGCTGTGCTGGCTGTGGTTATCGCTGTTTTCGCCATCGGTGGAACAGGGTTCGAGCATCTGCGGGCTGTGCCCGGTCTGCGCTATCTAAGCCCGGCGCGCACAATCTTCCTCTTGTCGCCGGTGGTAGCCCTGTTGGCGGCCATGATGTTAGACGAACATCCCAGGTCGTTCTGGCCGTCGCTGTTGGTTGCGCTGCTGCTGGCGGCCATCATGGCGCTGGCGATCAACGCCAATTGGGGCGACGCTCAGGAGCACTGGGATGAAATCCAGCAATCGGTGCAGCGGGCAGGTGTCTTGCTGCTGGCGGCGACCATCCTGCTGGCCCTGCGCGGCGCCAGCACGCAAGCCCGCCGCTGGGCAGAGGCCGCGTTGATCGGCCTGGTCTTCCTCGACCTGTACCTGTGGGGCCATACCTTCAATCCTGCCGGGCCTATTGACCAGTTACTGCCGCCCAACGAGGCGACTGACTTCATTCAGGCTAACGCGAACGAGCAGCGAGTGGCGCCGCTGCTGCTAGGCTGGGATCTGGCCTTTGGCCCCAACGTGCTGTCTACTTTCGGCGTCGCCGAGCCTGGCGGCTACTCTTCCCTGCCGCCGGCCCGGCTGCGCGAGCTGTTCAAGGCTGGCGACCCTGGCGGCCAGCACTGGAACATCCTGAGCTTTGACAATCCCCCTGTTCGCCTGTTGGACCTGTTCCAGGTGGGCTACATCGCCTCGCCCCGACCGCGCGATGCTGTGGTCGAACAGATCGAGGTGCAGCGCATGACGTGCAGCAGCAACACGGGCGAGATCACGGCCGGCGCGCCGCAGACGGGCCGCTTCACACCGCAGGACAGCGCCATCGATCGTCTGGAGCTTAAATTCCGCAAACAAGAGGGGGCGGCCGGCGAGGCGATCCTGCTGGTCCGTTTGTGGCAAGGAGAGGAGCGCCAGCGTTTGATCTTTGAGGAGCGACTGCCCGTTGCCAGCCTGACCGACGGCCAGGAAATCACCTGGACCTTCGCGCCTGAGCGCACCGCACCGGGTCGGGCCTATCTGTGGGAGGTGAGCGCTGCCAATAACGAGACGCGAACCGGGGTCAGCCTGTGCGCAGACGCGGCGGGCGAGGCTGCGCTGGCGGTATATGGTCGGGTGTGGACCCAGGTTTTCACCGATGGCATGTTTTACCAGCAGCGTGACGCGCCCATGCCTCGCGCCTACGTGGTTTACGCAGCCGAAACGGTGGTCAAAGATCAGGAGGCAGTCAATCGTCTGTTGGACCCTGATTTCGACCTGCGCAATGCGGCGCTGGTGGCTGCGCATCTGGACTTGCCCACACAAGCTCCCCAGCCTGCCAGCCGGGCGGAGATCACGGAGTACAGCCAGACGCGTGTCATGGTCAAGGCGACGGCCAGCCAGCCAGGGCTGCTCATTCTGGGCGACCTGTACCATCCTGGTTGGCGGGCGACGGTGAACGCACAGCCGGCTGAGTTGCTGCGCGCCAACCACGTGTTGCGCGGGGTGCTGCTGTCACCCGGCCAGCACGAGGTCGAGTTTCGCTTCCAGCCTGTCTCGCTGCGCAACGGCATGCTGCTCAGCCTGGCTGCGCTGTTGATCATGGTCGGACTGCTGCTGCTCGATAGATGGCAGCAGCGCCGTGCAGCGCGTTAGCTGTCCCCGCCCAGCCTGCACGGCCCATGTAACAATGAACTGCAAGTGCCCGGCACCTGAGTAGCTACGACACGAGATTGATCCGGGGAGCGGCCCAGCAGCCCTGCCTGCCTAGACAAATGCGGCTGTGTAAGGTAGAATTCAGCGCCGCAGGATGGCGCTTGCGGCAAAAGTTTCTCGCCAGAACGCATCAGGCCCGCGGGCAGTAAATACACCATAAACAAAGTATCTGCGTATCGGTGCCCGGCACTTGTGCAACGATTCGCACATGATGACGACCTCGCATCAAGTGCCGGGCACCTCAAAGACTTTGTTTACGCTGCAGTAAAGTTGCCAGGAGATGACCGTGTCGGAATTGGACCAGCTTGCCGAACAGATTCGCGCCTGCCAGCGCTGCCGTCTGGCCGAGACGCGCTTGCAGGCTGTGCCAGGCGAAGGACTACCACACGCGCCTTTCCTGCTGATCGGTGAGGGACCAGGCTTCCACGAAGATCGCCAGGGCCGGCCATTTGTCGGCCGGTCGGGGAACCTGCTGGAGAATCTGCTGGCCAGCATCGGCCTCAGCCGCCGTGATGTCTTCATCACCAACGTGGTCAAGTGCCGCCCACCCGAAAACCGCGACCCGCTGCCCGATGAGATCGAGGCCTGCCGGCCCTATCTGGACCACCAGATCGAACTCCTCCAGCCGAAGTTGGTGATCACCCTGGGGCGCATTTCGCTGGGGCGCTACTTTCCCGGCCAGTCCATCACCCGTATCCACGGCCAGATCAAGCAGGTGGGCGAGATCAGCTTCGTGCCCATGTTTCATCCCGCCGCAGCCCTGCGCAATCCGCAATGGATGGCAGCCATTCGCGCGGACTTTGCCCAGCTCGCGCCGCTGGTGGCCGAGCTGTATCCCGGCCGGACCGGCGAACCGCTGACCAGTGCGGCGGACGAGGAGCAGCAGTTGAGCCTGTTTTGATACCTTGGTTGATTTGGCGCGACTCGCATGAGGTCAGCCAACGCCAGCGTATCGAAACCCGGAGGTCTCGATACGGCGCGGGACGCCTACTCGACCAACGGCTACGCAACCCAGGAGATCACCACTTGTACGACGACCTTCCCTTCCCTGACGATGCAACCGAGCCGATTCTGCGCGTGATCCCCTTGGGCGGCGTCGGCGAGATCGGCAAGAACATGATGGTGCTCGAGTGCCAGGGCCGCCTGCTGGTGATCGACGCCGGGCTGATGTTCCCCGACAGCGAGATGCTGGGCGTGGACCTGGTCATCCCCGACATCGAATACCTGGTGCAGCGGGCCGACCAGATTGAGGGCATCATCCTGACCCACGGCCACGAGGACCACATCGGCGCGCTGCCCTACGTGCTGGAGCAGATCGAGGCGCCGGTCTACGGCGCGCGCCTGACGCTGGGCCTGGCCGAGGTCAAGCTGCGCCAGCGCGGCCTGCTGAACGAGGTCGAGCTCTACACCGTCACCGCCAACGACGTGCTGGAGCTCGGCCCTTTCACCGTGGAGTTCTTTCACGTCTGCCACTCCATCCCCGACACCCTGGGCGTCGCCGTGACCACGCCGGTGGGGCTGGTGGTCTACTCGTCCGACTATAAATTCGACCAGCACCCGGCTGATGGCCGGCTGACCGACTACGCCCGCCTGCAAGCGTTGGGCGACCGCGGCGTGCTACTGCTGCTCTCCGACTCGACCAACGCCGAAGCTGAGGGCTTCACCCCGTCAGAGAAGGACCTGGAAGAATCGCTGCAACAGATCATCGCTGCCGCGCCTGGACGCATTTTCCTGGCCACCTTCGCCTCCAACATCTCGCGCGTCAACCAGGTGATCCGCATGGCCGAACGCACCGGCCGGCGCGTCGGCCTGGTGGGCCGCTCGATGCGCGACAATGCCCGCATGGCGGCCCGGCTGGGCTACCTGGACCTGGACCCGGCCCAGATGCTGAGCTATGAGCAGATGGAGAGCCTGCCCGGCGAGCAGGTGATTGTCGTCTGCACCGGCAGCCAGGGCGAGCCGACCTCGGCTCTGGTGCGCATGAGCATGGAAGACCATCGCGTGGCTATCCGCCCTGGCGACACGGTGATTATCTCCGCCGTGCCCATCCCTGGCAACGAGGAGTTGGTCAACCGCACCATCGACAACCTCTTCCGCCTAGGCGCAGATGTGCAATACCACGAGCTGGCCCACGTTCATGTCAGCGGCCACGGCAGCCGGGAGGAACACAAGCTGATGATCAACCTGGTGCGGCCGCAGTACTTCATCCCTATCCATGGCGAATACCGCCATCTGGTGCTGCACAGCCGGCTGGCCGCTTCCATGGGCATCCCGCCTGAGAACATCTTCGTCATCGAAAGCGGCGATGTGATGGAGTTTGGCCCTGGCTGGGCCCGGCCCGCCGAGCCGGTGACCGACGGCCACGTGCTGGTGGACGGGCTGGGCGTGGGCGATATCGGCCAGGTGGTGCTGCGCGACCGGCGGCACCTGAGCCGCGACGGCTTCGTGGTGGCCATCGCCGGCGTCGACCAAGCCACCGGCGAGGTGGTTGTTGAGCCGGAGATTCTGACCCGCGGCTTCGTCTACGTGCGGGACGCCGAGGACATCATCGAGCAGGCCAGAGCCAGGGTGCGCGAGGCGCTGGGCCACCCCGGTCCACCCTCGGCCATCGGCGGCAATATTCGCGACGCGCTGGCCGATTTGATCTATAAGCAGACCGGCCGGCGGCCGATGATTCTGCCGCTGGTGCTAGAGGTGTGACGGCGTCATAGAAAAGACATTTCTCGGAAGAAATGTCTTTTCTATGACGCCGCCTGCACCCTTCCCAAATCAACACATCCGTGCTATACTGTTGCACGGATGTTCTAACGCATCAACCATCATGGCCAGCAAACGCAGCAACAGCTCCAAAAAAAAGAAGAAGCCCCAGCTCGACCTGAATCTACTCAGCCAGGGCGAAGTTTGGGGATTGATCCTGATCCTGCTGGGCGTAGTAACGCTGCTGGCGATGCTGTCGCCGCGCCAGGGCGCGCTGACCAGTTGGTGGATCGAGCAACTGCGCTTGTTGGTCGGCGACGGTGTGCTGCTGTTGGTGTTGCTGATGATCGGCGTCGGGCTGTGGGGCGTGCTGCGCGGCATCGGCCGGCTGGCCTATGTGCCCTGGTACCGGCCGTTTGGCGGGCTGCTGCTGTTTCTGACCATCGTCATTGCCCTGCACATGGATGGCTCCATCACCGAGAGCCAGGCCTTGGCGCTGGCGCAACAAGGCGAGCGCGGCGGCATGCTGGGCTATGGCCTGAGCGAGCTGTTGATCCAGAGTGTCGGCTACATGCTGGCCTGGGTGCTGGTGATCGCGATGGGCATCACCGGCCTTGTGCTGCTGATGGGTCCGTTGCTGCTGGCCAGCGGGGCTATGGCGCTGATCTGGCTGCGGCATCGTCGCGACGACCGCGACCTGAGTACAGGCTGGACCAGCAACGGCGAGGGCGTGTCCAGCGCTGAGCCCTCCTGGTGGGAGCTTTTCCTGGCGCGGCTGCGCAGCTTTTCCAGGGGCAAGCCTGCCCTTGAGCCTGACGAGCCTGCGCTGGTTATCGGCGGCCAGAATGGCCGGCCGGCGCGCGCCGCTGGCGATGCGCCCGCGGCTACGCCGGAGCAGACCGTGGCCGGCCAGTCGCGCGGCCCAGCGCCCGGCTCCGCCGATTCGCTGATCCCGCGCATCATTGGCGGCAATCGCACCTGGCGCCTGCCTGACGTGGGGGAAATCCTGGAAGAGGCTGAGGAAGTCGAGATCAGCCACGACGACATCAAAGAGCGAGCGCGCATCATTGAGCAAACTCTGGCTGACTTTGGCCTGCCGGTGCGGGTAGTGGAGGCTAACCCTGGCCCGGCAGTGACCCAGTTCGGCCTGCAGCCTGGCTATCGCGAGCGGCGCAAATCACGCGATGAGCTGCGCCGCGAGGCTGAGGAGATCCTCAAGCAGCGCGGCTATGGCACCTCCCGCCGGCCAATCACCGAGGAACTGCTCAAAGATGTGGCTGAAAACGAAGTCGATAAATACGAGCGGGTCAAGATCAAGGTCTCGCGCATCCAGGCGCTGACCAACGACCTGGCCCTGGCGCTGTCCGCCTCGCCGATTCGCATCGAAGCGCCTGTTCCTGGGCGTCCCATGGTTGGCCTGGAGGTGCCGAACATGCAGAAGGCGCTGGTCTCTCTGCGTGGCGTGCTGGAGTCTGACACCTTCCGCCAGATGCCCAGCCCGCTGAAAGTGTCGTTGGGCCAGGACACCTCCGGCCAGTCGGCTGTGGCCGATCTGGCGCGCATGCCCCACCTGCTGGTGGCCGGCGCCACCGGCTCCGGCAAGTCGGTTTGCGTCAATTCAATCATCGCTACCCTGCTGCTAACCCACACGCCCGACACCCTGCGCTTCCTGATGATCGACCCCAAGATGGTGGAGTTGATCACCTACAACGGCATCCCGCACCTGTTATCGCCAGTGGTGGTGGAGCTTGAGCGGGCTGTCCCCCTGCTGCGCTGGGCCACAGGCGAGATGGATCGGCGCTACAAGCTCTTTTCCAAGGAAGGCGCGCGCAATGTTGAGGCTTACAACGAAAAGCTGGTCAAGCGCGGCGAGCCGGTGCTGCCCTATATCATCCTGGTGATCGACGAATTGGCCGACCTGATGATGGTCGCGCCCGACGACGTCGAGCGCTATATCTGCCGGCTGGCCCAGATGGCGCGCGCAACCGGCATTCACCTGATCCTGGCCACCCAGCGCCCTAGCGTGGATGTGGTGACGGGGTTGATTAAGGCCAACTTCCCGGCCCGCATCGCCTTCGCGGTGACCAGCCAGATCGACAGCCGGGTGATCCTGGACACGCCTGGGGCCGAGGCGCTGCTGGGGCGGGGCGACATGCTCTTCATGCGGCCTGACAGCAGCAAGCTGGAGCGCTTGCAGGGCTGTTTCGTCTCTGACGGCGAGCTGGAGAAGCTGGTGCGCTATTGGAAGGGGGTGCGCGTCGCCGATGGCAGCCCGGACGACGACAGTGTTATCCCAGCGCCGGGCGGCATGCCAGCCATGCCCCCACCGCGGCCAGAGGACGTGATCCAATCGCCGCTGTGGGACGATCTGATCCAGCAGCAGCGCGAGGCGCAAAACAGCGACGACCTGTACGACGACGCGGTGACCGTGGTGCGCCAGGCGGGGCGGGCCTCGGTGTCCTTGTTGCAGCGCCGGCTGCGGGTCGGCTACAGCCGGGCCGCGCGGCTGATCGACCTGATGGAGGAGCGGGGCGTGGTGGGGCCCGACCAGGGCGGCAGCCTGGGCCGCGAGGTATTGGACGGTGGTGCGGCGGCTGCCAGGCCGCCGGCCGCCAGCCAGCCAGCCGCCAGCCAGCCGCGCTGGGCGTCGGGCGACACGCCGCCGTGGGAAGATGAGGACGATGAAACGTGATGCGCGATGCGCAAGGAGTGGAAGCCATGTTTCAAGAGAGAAAGCAGTGGATCAGCCCCGAAGAGTACCTGGCGTTGGAGCGCCAGGCCCAGACCAAAAGCGAGTATATCGCCGGTGAGATATTCGCCATGGCCGGCGCCAGTGTGCGCCACACATTGATCACCGCCAACACGATAACAAGCCTGTCCATCCACCTCAGAGACCGGCAATGCACTGTTCATACAGGGGATCTACGAATCAAGGTCAGCCTAACCGGAATGTATGCCTACCCGGATATCGTTATCGTGTGCGGAACGCCTCATTTCGATGACAAACAAAAGGACACAGTGCTCAATCCACAGGTGCTGGTCGAAGTGCTGTCAAAGTCGACCGAGTCTTATGACCGGGGAACAAAGTTCGAGCACTATCGTGCCCTGGAATCGCTGACAGACTATGTGCTCATCTCTCAGGACCGCGCGTTGGTCGAGCACCGAATGCGGCAGGGATCAGACAGGTGGTTGATGAGCTATTACATGGGTCTGCAAACCATCATGCCTCTGGCGTCAATTGGTTGCGATCTGCCGTTGGCCGAAATCTACCACAAAGTCGAATGGTACGACGACGATGCAGCCCGCGGCTGGCTACGTGCGGTAAAAGAGGCACAAGAACCCTATCTGGCCTAATGCCTTACCGGTAAGCCCCGATGACTGGGAGAAGGAGCAGCCTGATGCTACAGCAGCAACGACGATATGTCACTGTCCAGGAATACATCGAGAACGAGCGACAAGCTGAGTTCAGAAGCGAGTATTTCGCCGGTGAGGTATTCGCCATGGCCGGCGCAAGTCGAACGCACAACCTGATTGTGCGCAATATCTCGCGTAGGCTTGATCCGGAGCGAGAGGGCCAGGCTTGCGAAGTCTACACCAACGACATGCGCGTGGAGGTCGATCCGACCGGGCTGTACACCTACCCAGATGTCGTCGTAGTCTGCGGACAGCCTCAGTTCAAAGATGCCAACGAGGACACACTGCTCAATCCCGCGGTCATCATGGAGGTCCTGTCTGACTCGACAGCCTCCTACGATCGGGGTGAGAAGTTCGAGCACTACGGCGCGCTGCCCTCGTTGACCGATTACCTGCTCATCGCTCAGGATCGAGCCGCCGTCGAACAGTGCGTGCGCACGGATTGCAGGTGGCAACTGGCCTTTCATTATGGGCTGGACGCCGTTGTCCCCTTGCCGTCGATTGGCTGCGAGCTGCGCCTGTCCGATGTGTACGACCGGATTGAGTTCGCCAATCCCCAAGCCGCGCGCGGCACGTTTCGGATTGTCAAAGAGGAACGCGAGGAGTACAGTCTTGAATGACCGGGCAATTCCCCAGATCGAGCTTCTCGCCATCCCTCACGTCCCTCTCATCCAGCCCGGCGACGACCTGCCGGGCCTTGTTTTGGCCGCGGCCGCAGCGGCCGGCATGGACTGGCGCGAGCGCGATGTGCTCGTCATGGCGCAGAAGATCGTCAGCAAGGCCGAGGGGCGTCTCGTCCACCTGCCCGACATCCAGCCATCAGCCCGCGCGCAGGAGCTGGCCGGCCAGACCGGCAAAGACCCCCGCCTGGTGGAGGTGATCCTGGGCGAGTCGGCCGAGGTGCTGCGGGTGCGGCCGGGGCTGCTGGTGGTGGAGCACCGCCTGGGCTTCGTCTGCGCCAACGCGGGCGTCGATCAGTCCAACGTAGCGGGCAGCGACGACTGGGCGCTGCTGCTGCCAGCCGACCCCGACGCCTCGGCGCGGCGCATGCGGGAGGCCATCCGCGCGGCCAGCGGCGCTGAGGTGGCAGTGATCATCAGCGACAGCCATGGCCGGGCCTGGCGCTTCGGCACCGTGGGCGTGGCCATCGGCGTGGCCGGCCTGCACCCGCTGAGTGACCTGCGCGGCCAACCCGACCTGGCCGGCCGGCCCTTGCAGATCACCGAAGTGGGCACGGCCGACGAGATGGCGGCTGCGGCCGGTCTGCTGATGGGCCAGGCAGGCGAGCAAAGGCCGGCCGTGCTGGTGCGCGGCGCACCGTTCACAGTTGGGAAAGGGCGTCTGCATGAGATCTTGCGGCCGAAGCAGGGAGACTTGTTTCGCTAGACGAGCAAGGCCTTCTGCTGACACAGCTACGTCTGCGCACATCGGACAAAATGCCAGCATGGCCGTGGAGCGGCATGAACAGCGTCTTGCGGTTCAGACATTGACAACAATTCAGCGATCTAGTCTGATCAGCCAGGAGTTGAAATGGCAGAACAGAACACTTTCAATCCGCCCGCTCACTCGGGCTTAGCCAAGGCTCCCCTGACGAGCGTCTACGCCAACAACCTGCCGGCGATCCTCGATCACTTCGGCATCAGCCTGGCGGTCAGCACCTATCAGGCCGGCAAGCTCCATGCTGTGCTACACTCGGCGGTACGCCGGGGTTGACCCGGCGCACCGCCCAGAACACATCTTCGCGCCCGCAACTGCCCCGCTGCCCTCACAAGAACCGTGCGCGCTTCGAGGAAGGCGCCCCGCCATCGCCGAATTTGGAATTGCTGCCAACCAGCGCTTCCGTTTGGCCGCCCGCGTCCGGCGTGCTATACTTTGCCGCGATGGCTACTACGACTCTTGAACCCGGCGCACCCCATATCCTGCTGATCGAAGATGACCCCGCCATCGGGGAGAGCCTGGTAGACGCACTGCAGGCCAACGGCTTCCGGGCTGCGTGGCACACCACCGGCGCCAGCGGGTTGGCCTATGCACGCGCCGCCAACCCGCACCTGATCTTGCTCGACGTGCGGCTGCCCGATGGCTCCGGCCTGGACGTCTGCCGCCAGATGCGCCAGGCCGGCTTGCGCCAGCCGGTTATCATCCTCACGGCGCAGCGCGAAGAGATCGACAAGGTGCTGGGGCTGGAGATGGGCGCGGACGACTACGTGACCAAGCCGTTTGGGCTGCGGGAGCTGCTGTCACGCATTCGCGCCCAGTTGCGGCGCGCCTATGGGGAATTCGCGCCGGCCGCGGGCGACGCCGACCTGTGGCGCGTCGGCGATCTGACGCTGGACCTGGACCGCAGGGAGGCGCGCCGCGATGAGACGATCCTCAACCTCACCCCGACAGAGTTCAAGCTGCTGGTTTTTCTGGCGCGCCACCCTGGCCAGGCGCTCAGCCGTGGGCAGATCCTCGCTGCCGTTTGGGGCTACGACGCCGACGTGGACAGCGAACGCACGGTCAACGTCCACATCAGCCGCCTGCGCGACAAGGTGGAGCGCGACCCCAGCCGCCCCAGCCTCATCCTCACCGTCCCCGGCATCGGCTACCGGCTGGTCGCACGCTGACCCGCCGCCTGGCCAGATTACGAAACTGTAACCTCCCCCGCAACCACTTCGTAACCTCGCCCTGTTATTCTGTTCCTCGTAGCATATACGTTCGGCGAACGAGCCGGTTCACGTCTCACGCCAAGACGCAAAGAGCGCATAGGGCCCGGCCTCGCCCTCCCTGGCGTTCCTGCGGCTTTGCGTGGGAGCCGTGAACTACTGAACTCACTGTGACGAGGAATCAGTCTATGAAACGTTGGACCATACCGCTCGGTCTTCTGGTGGCGCTGGGCGTGGCCGCAGCGGGCTATTGGGGCTTTCACAGCGCCAGGCCGGCCGCGTCGCAGGTGCCGGCCGCGCCGCCCACCGTGGCCGCAGAGCGCGGGGCCGTATCGTTGGGCGTGACCGCGCCCGGCCGTCTGGTGGGCACGCGCGAGACGACGCTCTCCTTCGGCGCCGCCGGCAAGCTGTTGAGCCTGCCCGTGCGCGCAGGCCAGCATGTGGCGGAAGGCGCCACGCTGGCCCGCCTGGACCCTGCCCCGCTGCAAGAGCGCGTGGCCACAGCCCAGACCGATCTGGAGCTGGCCCGGGCGCGGCTGGCCAAGCTACAGGCTGGCCCCACGGCCGCAGACACGGCCGCGGCGCAGGGCGAGCTGGCCCGCGCCCAGGCGCGGTTGGATGAGCTCAACCGCGGGCCGAACGCCGGCGAGCTGGCCGCGGCGCGGGCCGAGCTGGCCGCGGCCGAGGCGGCGCTGGCGCAGCTCAAGTCGCCCGACGCGGCTGCGCTGCAAAACGCTCAATACGCGCTGGAAACGGCCAAGAACAGCCTGTGGAGCGCGCAGGTGGCGCGCGACGCGGCCTGCGACGGGCCGGACAGGGTCGCATGTGACCAGGGCCAGGCCGCGGTGGGCAACGCCGACGCCGCGGTGCGCAAGGCGCAGGACGACCTGGCCCGCATCCAGGCCGGGCCGACCGCGGACCAACTGCGCGTGGCCGAGGCCAATGTCGAGCGCGCCCGCGGCCGCCTGGCGCAGATGCGCCAGCAGACCGGCGAGAACGATGTGCGGGCCGCGCAGTTGGCGCACGAGCAGGCGCAGGCCAGGCTGAACGAATTGGACGCAGGGCCGAACGCCGTCGATCTGCGCCAGGCGCAGGCCACAGTGCAGGCCGCCGGGCAGGCGTTGAGCCGGGCGCAGGCGGAACTTCAGGCCGCGACGCTGGTCGCACCTTACGCGGGCGTCGTGCTGGAGGTCAACGCCAGCGAGGGCGAGACGGTCGCCAACGGCGCGCCGGTGCTGCGCCTGGGCGATCCGACGCAACTGGAAGCGGAGATCACCGTGGTCGAGGCGGACTTCCCGCTGGTGAAGGTCGGGCAGAAGGTGGAACTCTTCTTCGACGCCATGCCCGCAGCGGCGGTCACCGGACGGGTGGCGCGCATCGTGCCGCAGCGCAGCTCCGCCGCCGCCACGCCCGTCTACCCGGTCTACATCGCGCTGGACGAGGTGCGGCCGGAGCTGGCGCCGGGTATGACGGTGGATGCGTCGGTGCTGATCGACGTGCGCGAAGATGTTCTGCGCCTGCCCCGCTCGCTGGTGCGCGCCCGCGGCGATGGCACGGCCACGCTCAAGGTGTGGAACGGCGTCAGCGCCGAAGAACGAACGGTGCAGGTCGGCCTGCGCGGCAACCAGTACGTCGAGATCCTGAGCGGGCTGGCCGAGGGCGACCAGGTGGTGAGCCGATGAACGATCGACAGCCGGTCATCGAGACCCAGAACCTGACCAAGACCTACGTCATGGGCGCAGCCGAAGTCCTCGCGTTGCGCGGGGTGGACATGCGCATCGATGCGGGCGAGTTCGTGGCGCTGATGGGCTCATCAGGCAGCGGCAAGTCCACCATGATGCACCTGCTAGGCTGCCTGGACACGCCCACCGCGGGCCGCTATCTGCTGGCAGGCCGCGATGTTGGCGCCCTCTCGGCGCAGGAGCGGGCCAGGTTGCGCAACCAGCGCATCGGCTTCGTCTTCCAGACCTTCAACCTGTTGCCGCGCCTGACCGCGCTGGACAACGTGGCGTTGCCGCTGCTGTACCGGGCGGCCAGCAACCAGCCTCCAGCTTCCGCGCGTGAGCGGGCGCTGGCTGCGCTGGAGCGGGTTGGGCTGGCCGATCGGGCCGGGCATCGCCCCACGCAGCTTTCCGGCGGCCAACGCCAGCGCGTCGCCATCGCGCGGGCGCTGGTGGGCGATCCGGCCCTGATCCTGGCCGATGAGCCGACCGGCAACCTGGACAGCAGCACCGGCGGCGACATCATGCGGCTGCTGGCCGAGCTGCACGCCGAGGGCCGCACGCTTCTGCTGGTGACGCACGATCCCGCAGTGGCCGCGCAGGCCGAGTACACGCTGCACATGCGCGACGGTAGGTTGCTCCCATGACCTTTCTCAATGTGCTGCGCACCGCGCTGAGCGGCATCTCGGCCAACAAGCTGCGCACCGGCCTGACCATGCTAGGCATCATCATCGGCGTAGCCTCGGTGATCGCCACGCTGGCGCTGGGCAACGGCGCCCGCGCGGCCGTGGAGAACAGCTTCCGCTTCCTTGGCTCGGATCAGATCCAGCTGAGCGCGGAGTTTAAGATGGAGGGTGGCCAGTCCCGGCCGGCCGGCAAGCTGCTCACCTATGAAGATGGCCTGACCCTGGCCGACGCCGCGCCGCTGATCGATCGTGTCGAGATGACCGTCAGAGGCACGGGCAAGGTGCGCCACGGCCAGACCACGCTGGGCCTGCCGTTCACCGGCGTGGACGCAGGCGCCCTGACCGGCAAGATCGCCGGCGGCAAGGTGCAGCCGGTGGGCTGGCCGGCCGGCGATCTGCTGACCGACGAGGCCTTCCTCGCCAGCGGCCGTTTTTTCACCCACAGTGAGGTGGCTGCGGGCGCGCAGGTGTGCGTGCTGGGCTACAAGACGGCCGACGATCTTTTCCTGGGCGACGATCCCATCGGACAGACGGTGTGGATCAACCGCAAGCCGTGCGAGGTCATCGGCGTGATCGCCGAGCTGGAGACGGTGGACATGCAGGAACGCACGTGGTCGAAGCCCAACGAGGCCTTCTATCTACCGGTCAGCACCGCGGTGCAACACCTGTTCGAGAACGAGCCGTGGGTCGAGATCACTGCGCACGTGACCGATGAAGCGCGCATGGAAGAGGCCAAGGCTCAGATCGCGGCGCACCTGCGCATGCGGCATGGCATCGAGCAAGGGATCGACGGCAAGTGGCTCGATGACTTCCGCATGACCACCAAGAAGGACATTCTGGGCGTCCAGCAGGACGCGGCGCGCACCTTCGCGGTGCTGTTGACGGCGTTGGCGGTCGTGTCGCTGGTGGTCGGCGGCTTCGGCATCATGAACGTGATGCTGGTCAGCGTCACCGAGCGAACGCGGGAGATCGGCGTCCGCATGGCGGTGGGCGCGCGGCAGCAGGATGTGGTGCTGCAATTCCTGCTGGAGGCCGCGCTGCTCAGCCTGGCCGGCGGCATGCTGGGTATCCTGGCCGGCATCCTGACCATCCCGCTGGCTGCCTCGCTGAACGCAGGGTTGGCCCTGCTCGATCCGGCCAGCATCCCCGTTGCCCTGCTGGTGGCTCTGGCGACGGGCATCATCTTTGGGCTGTATCCCGCATTGCGGGCAGCGCGTCTCGACCCAATCGAGGCGCTACGATATGAGTAGGTTGAACCAAACATCTGGTACAATAGGAGTCAGAACATGAATCGCACAACATGGATCATCGGCGCTGCGGCGCTGGTCATGCTGCTGATCGCGGCGGCCTTCGTCGGCGGTCAGTTCCTCAACACTCAGACGGTGGCCGGCGCCAGCCCGCTTCAGGCGGTAGCCGGCTCCAGCCCGCTTCAGGCGGTAGCCGGCTCCAGCCCGCTTCAGGCGGTAGCCGGGCAGTCTGGCGCCGAAAGCGGATCGGCCGCTCAGGGCATGCGGACTTTCGATATGGCGATGGAGTCGGCCAGGGAAATCCCTCAGACCGAACCTGATGTCTCCGGCTTGCTGGCCCGCCGCAGCGACAAGAGCCTCTTCATCACGACGGGGAACATCGTGATGAGCATCAGCACGAACCCGGATGGCTCGATGTCCATCAACGGGACTGCCGACGGGCCAGAAGTGGAGGTTGTCATCCCGCACACGGCCCAGGTCTATGTCGACACCACAGCCTTGACCGCTGCGGGCGCGCCCCAGGCTGACGGGACGAGAAAGCAGACCGTCGAACCGGGCGCTGTGGATGAGATCGGCAAGAACAGCGTCATCTCCGTGTGGGGCGAACGCCGCGGCGACCGCGTCATCGCACACACGGTGCTCTACATGGCTGATGCCCTTTCGGTCATCCCGAATCCCCGGTAGACGGGCGTTAAGTACATCCGTAGGCTTCGCTCATGCCGGTTTCGTGAACCGGCATGAGCGAAGATACTGCTGGTATATTGATTGTCACTATGAAACATGATCAGATTGCGGGTCACGATGTTCCTGTACGTTGGTCGAGTAGGCGTGGGTTGAGTAGTCGTCTGCGGCGTATCGAGACATCCGGAAGGGTTTCGATACGCTGGATTTGGCCGACCGCATGCGAATCGGCGCACCTCAACCCGCGTGCAATCAACCAATCTAACTTTACGATAAATATACTGGCGGTATCAGCGAAGTGATCAGTTTATCGACCACGATCGGAGTCCTTCCATGCAATCATCCATCCGCTGGCGTCTGGCGTTGAGCTTTGCGACGATCGCCCTGCTGGCCGCGCTGCTCCTGGGCGCGATCCTGTTGGCGCTCCTCTTGCAGAGTTACTCTGCGCGCGAGCGGGCGTACCTGGAAGGCAACGCGGCTGCCATCAGCAGCACGCTGTCCCAGTATAGTGCGGCAGGCCCATCGGCTGGCGAGGTAAGTGCGCTGGTCGAGGGCCTTGCCTTCCTGTCGCAGGCGCGCGTGCGCTGGCTCGACGCCACCGGCGCCACGCTGTTGGAAACGGGCGTGCCCGAACGAACAAACGTGGCGTTCGCCGGCCCGGTCGGCTTTGCGGTGGCCTCCGCCCCCGATCCGTCGTCTGCAACGGCGTCGCCGCCCGACGTCATGCTGGCGGTTGACATCCCGCAGACCTCCACTGCGCCGCTCACGCAGGCGCTGATCCTGATGGAGGAGCCGGCGGCGGCCGCCGCCGCCGGCTCCTCTGCAGCGTTTCCGGGCCCGGTCATCTCGGTGGTGAGCACCTTCGATGGTTTCAGCCTGAACATGGAAGCGCCGCAGGCGCTGGCGCGCTCGCCGCAGGTCGTGCGCGTGGCGCTGGTCGACACCTCCGGCGCGCTGACGGGCGCCATCGAGCTGTCCGAAGGCCCGGCCTATGGCCGCGACATCCTCACCTCGGTGGCGCGGGGCTGGCTGGCGGCCGGCGTGCTGGCAGTGCTGCTGGCCTCGCTGGCCGGCTGGCTGGTCGCCGGTCGCATCACCGCGCCTATCCACGCATTGGCGCAGACTGCCAGCCGCATGGCGGATGGCGACCTGGCTGCGCGCGTGCCGGTCACGGGCGCAACTGCAACGACGCAAGACGAGCTGGGCCAGATGGCGCGCGCCTTCAACCGCATGGCCGACCAGGTGGAAAGCACCATCGTCGCGCTGCGCCAGTTCGTGGCCGACGCCGCGCACCAACTGCATACCCCGCTCACCGCGCTGCGCACTAACCTGGAGCTGGCGGCCGGCCCCGGCGTCGCCGGGGCGCAGCATGTCTACCTGGAACGCGCCCAGGGCCAGGTGGCGCGGCTGACGCACCTCACCGACGAGCTGCTGCTGCTCTCACGTGTCGAGACCGGCCTCGCCGGTGCGGCGCCGCAGCGGTTCGACCTGGCAGCGTTGGCGCGCGGCCTGGCCGAGGCGCAGGCGGCGCGGGCTGAGCAGGCCGGGCTGGAGTTCAACCTGGTGGCGCCGGCGGCGCCGGTGTGGGTGATGGGCGAGCCGGAGCAGATCAGCGCGCTGGCCGACAACCTGGTGGACAACGCGCTCAAGTTCACGCCTGCGGGCGGCGCGGTGACCGTGCGCCTGGCCGTCGCGGAGGCCGGCGTGGTGTTCTCCGTAGAGGATACCGGCATCGGCATCCCACCCGATGAACTGCCGCAGCTCTTCCGCCGCTTCCATCGGGCGCGCAACGCGGCGGCCATCCCTGGCAGCGGGCTGGGTCTGGCCTACGTCAAGGCCGTAGCCGAGCGCCACGGCGGCCGTGTGGCGGCCGAGAACAGCAACCCTGGCGCGCGCTTCACGGTGACGCTGCCTGCGCTACCAGTAGACAAAGCAATTGCGCCTAGCGCGTCTGGCCGGAATCTTGACAGGCACGAGACAGTGCTGTAGACTACGACTCCCCCGATGGGGAGTAGCCGCCCAGCTTTCTGGGATGAGCAGTCGTCAAGACGGAAAGAAATCTCCCGGCTGCTTGAGATCAAGGGCAAGACCATCGCCTTCGTTAAGCGTTGGTCTTTTTTGTTTCCAGGCCAAAGGCTGACGATCTCAGAAATGAAGTAGAGGTGATTTCGTGAGTGACAACAAACCGTTTCACGTTCTGACCAGAGATGCCGCCTTTGAGCTGCTTGCAAGCACCCCACATGGGCTGTCCAGCTCTGAAGCCACAAAGCGTTTGGCCGAGGTTGGCCCGAATGAGATCCAGGCTGCCAAACGGGTGACGGCCTGGGAAATCTTGCTGGAGCAGTTCAAAAATGTGCTGATCCTGATCCTGCTGGGGGCGGTTGTTCTCTCGCTGTTCCTGGGGCATGGCGTCGAGTCCATCATCATCGCGGTGATCGTGCTGTTTGCCGTCGTGTTGGGCTTTGTGCAGGAATACCGCGCCGAACGCGCTATCGAGGCGCTGCGCGAGATGGCAGCGCCCACAGCCGCGGTGATGCGCGATGGCGCTGAGGTCAAGATCCCGGCGCGCGAGCTGGTGCCCGGCGACGTGATCGTGCTGCGCACCGGCGACCGGATTCCCGCCGACGCGCGTTTGCTGGAGACGGTCAACCTGCAAGTGGAAGAGGCCGCGCTCACCGGGGAATCGGTGCCGGTGGAGAAGCATGTCCAGGCGCTCAGCAGCGATGATCTGGCCGTGGGCGACCGCAAGAACATGGTGTATGCCGGAACCGCCGTAACCTATGGCCGCGGGCGGGCCCTGGTGGCCGCCACCGGCATGAAGACCGAATTCGGCAAGATCGCCCAACTGTTGCAAACGGTCGAAAGCGGAAGGACGCCTCTGCAGGAAAACCTCGACAAGGTGGGGTCTGTCCTGGCCAGGGCTGCGTTTGTGGTCGTGGCGCTGATCGTGGCGCTCGGCTTGCTGCGCGGCCAGCCTTTTGTTGAGATGCTGATCTTCGGCATTGCGCTGGCGGTGGCCGTGGTTCCTGAAGCCTTGCCCGCGGTGGTCACCATCTCGCTGGCCATCGGCGTGCAGAAAATGGTCAAGCGCAACGCCCTGATCCGCAAGTTGCCGGCCGTGGAGACTCTGGGCAGCACTTCCGTCATCTGTTCAGACAAAACGGGCACACTGACCAAAGACGAGATGACGGTTCGGAGAATCTACGCCGCAGGCCAGTTGTTCAGCGTGTCTGGCGCAGGCTATACCCCCACGGGTGAATTCTCGCTGGACGGCGGCGCTCCGACAGCGCCGTCGGATGCGCTCCGGCGAATGCTGACGGCGGCCGTGCTTTGTTCTGATACGCAGCTTGTCCCCGGCAAGGAGGGTGCAGGGCTGGATTGGGATATCAAGGGCGATCCGACCGAAGGGGCCTTGGTGGTGGCGGCGGCCAAAGCCGCTCTGTCCAAAGACGCCCTCGACGCCGAGTTTCCGCGCGTGCAGGAAATCCCCTTTTCGTCCGAAACCAAGCGCATGACCACCCTGCACCAAACCGGCGTCAGCCTGACCGCTTACGCCAAGGGCGCTCCAGAGGTGATCCTGGCCTCCTGCAGCACACAGTTGACCGGCGCAGGCGTCCAGCCATTGAACGACGATGAACGCCAGAAGATTCTGGCCGCTGCGCAGGACATGGCAGGCAATGCGCTGCGCGTGCTGGCCATTGCGACCAGGCCAGATGCCACCCTCGAAACCGCGGCCCAGGAGATGGTTTTCCTGGGTCTGGCCGGCATGATCGATCCGCCCCGGCCCGAAGCCAAAGCCGCCATTGCACTGTGCGCCGATGCCGGCATCCGCCCGGTGATGATCACCGGCGACCATCCGCTGACGGCCCATGCCGTGGCGCGTGAGCTGGGGCTGCTGCGCAACGGTGGGCGCGTCGTAACCGGAGCGGAACTGGAGGAGATGACCGACGAGCAACTAGTCCGGGAGGTGGAGGATATCAGCGTTTACGCCCGCGTCTCTCCCGCGCACAAGCTGCGGGTGGTCACCGCCTGGCAATCACGCGGTCAAATCGTCGCCATGACCGGCGACGGCGTCAACGATGCCCCTGCGCTCAAGAAAGCTGACATCGGCATTGCTATGGGTATCACGGGGACCGATGTGACCAAAGAAGCCGCTGCGATGACCCTCACCGACGACAACTTTGCATCCATCGTCGCAGCAGTGGAAGAGGGGCGCGGGGTGTTCGGCAACATCAAGAAATACCTGATGTACCTGCTCTCCTCGAACATTGGCGAAATCGGATTGATGGCGGGCTCGGCCTTGTTGGGGCTGCCCCTGCCGCTAACGGCTGTGCAAATCCTGTACGTCAACCTGGCCACCGACGGCTTGCCCGCCCTGGCGCTTTCGGTGGATCCCCCCGAGCCGGACTTGATGAAACGCAAGCCCCGCAATCCGCGCACGGGCATATTCACTCGTCCGGTCGTCACACTGATGGGGTTGGGCGGAATATGGTCCGCCCTGATCAATCTGGGGTTGTTTTCCTGGGCCATGGGTTCTGGCCGCACTACAGAACAGGCCATGACGATGACTTTCGTCTCCCTGGTGTTGATCCAGTTTTTCAAGGCCTACAACTTCCGCTCCGACCGGCATTCGGTGTTGAGAAAGCCCTTTGCCAACAAGTGGTTGAATCTGGCTGTGGGGTGGGAGATGGTGCTTTTGGTGCTGATTGTCTACTTGCCCTTCTTGCACGAGCCGTTCAATACCTATGCGCTGCCTCTAACGGACTGGCTGATCGTCGGCGGTTTGGCCGTGACGATCATCCCTGTCTTGGAAATCGGCAAGTGGATGGTGCGCAAAGGGTGGCTGTACAGTTAGCGCCCCCATCTGCGCGCTTTGCGCCTGGCCAGGGCGCCCATGGTCTCCTTGTTGGCTATGCTGTTCTGGGTCTCCTGCCGAAATCGTCTGGGTGTGTTCAAAACTGGTTGATGGCAGACCCTTCGGGTTTCCGTTGTCGACCAAGAGTCGCCGCAAATGCAGTTACTTTGTCGATCACGAATCGCCGTTAACGCACGGAAACCCGAAGGGTCTCAACTCGCGCCAGTAGGTAAAGGCCGCAGCCGACAGCAAGCGTTCGCCGTGCAGGCGCAGGAACGGCCGCGCCGCGCCATCTGGTCGCGCGGCCGGCTGGTGGGACTGGACTGCAAGCAGTGGTGATGTGAGGGACGGCGCGGACATGGCAGCATAATACTTGCAGCCAGGAGGAATGGCAGCGTCGCGGCGGTCAAGGTGTGGATAAGTCCATGCTCTGCACACCGGGCCGCCGGGCAACTCCGGACGCGCGCATCAAGGGCACGTCTCGACGTGCAGATAGCGCCGGCATTCCTCTTCTGTCAACGCCCGGGGGACGCGTGCCTGGGCCAGCTCGACCAGCTCGTCCAGATCCAGCGTGTAAAGCCGCGCCGTGCCATCGCCGCCGGCTGTTGCCAGCCGCCGGCCATCGGGGCTGAGCGCGACGCCGAAGACGTTGCCTCCGTTGCCGTAGAAGGTGGCCAGCTCCTGGCCGGTCTCCACATCCCACAGCTTGGCGAATTTGTCGAAGCTGGCCGTGGCCAGTTGCCGCCCATCCCGGCTGAACGCCAGGCGCAGCACCAGCCCGCCGTGGCCGGTGAGCTCGCGCACCTTCTCACCAGAAGCCACGTCCCACAGCGCTACACTGCCGTCCGCACGCCCTTGGGCCAACAGCGCGCCGTCAGGACTGAGGTCGGCGCCGTAGACATCCAGTCCGTCGCCGTAAAATCGATGCAGTTCCTCGCCCGTGGCAGCGTCTAACTCCCGGGTGTAGCGGTCGCTGGAGACATAGACGCGCTGGCCGTTCGGGCTGAAGACCACACCGAAGACCATGTCCGTGTGACCGGCATAGGAGGCGATCTCCTCTCCCGTCGCCAGGTCCCATAACCTGGTCGTCTTGTCCCAACTGGTAGTGGCCAACCGCCGTCCGTCAGGGCTGAAGGCGAGGCCCCAAACCATGTCGCCGTGCGCGGGCAACACCAGCTCTGTCTCGCCGGTTACGGCATCGCCCACCACCACTGTGCCGTCGACTCCGCCAGCGGCCACGCGACGGCCATCCCGGCTAAAGACAACGCTGGCAAAGCCGGGCGAGGGCGTGTCGGGGAACAAGGTGAGCGCCAGCAGGCCCGTATCAGGATCCCACAGCCGGGCAGATCCATCGGCGCCGGCCGTGGCCAGCCGCGCGCCGCCGGGGCTATAGGCGATGGCAAAAGCCGGCGCAGCGTGGGCGTCGATGGTCAGCAGTTCCCTGCCTGGCCGCGTGTCCCATATCCTCACGGTGCTGTCGTAGCCGGAGGTAGCCAGGTGCATGTTGTCCGGGCTGGCCGCAGCGCTGATCACGGTGCTCAGGTGGCCAGCCAGCGTGAGCCCCGGCTGGCCGGTGGCTGCGTCCCAGAGCATGGTCACGCCTTCCTGATGCACGCTCACCAACTGCCGCCCGTCTGGCGTGTAGATGACGTCGTAAAGGCCCGAGCGGGTGGGCAGGCTCAAAGCCGTGGCGCCGCTCTCGGTGTCCCACACCACCAGCCGCCCATCCTCGCCGGCTGCGGCCAGGTTCCGGCCGTCAGGGCTGAAGGCCAGGCCGTGGACCCAACCGCCGTGCGCCAGCGTGGCCAGTTCCTGCCCCGTAGCAGCATCCCAGAGCTTGACCACGCCGGCGCTGTCCCCGGTGGCCAGGCGTTTGCCGTCAGGGCTGAAGGCCAGGCCATCGGCGACGCCCTCGTGCCCGGCCAATACCAGGAGCTCACGCCCGCTGGCAACGTCAAAGATCCTGGGTTGGCCGCCCATGTTGGCCACGGCCAGCCGCGCGCTGTCAGGGCTGAAGGCCAAGCGGTCTGTGGTTCCCATGCCCACCACCTGTCCCGGCAAGCGTATCAGCAATGCGCCGCTGGCCGCGTCCCAGATCAACACCTGGCTCGACCAGGAGGCCGCCAGCAGCCTGCCATCGGGGCTAAGAGCGATGTCATAGCCGATTGTGTCCGGGGCGCCGGAGAGGGAGTGGATCAGTTCGCCGGTGGCGGCGTCCCAGACCTTAGCCGTTCCATCGACGCCGATGCTGGCCAGCCGCCGGCCGTCCGGGCTGTAGGCCACGCCCGGCGAGCCGCCCGGCTGGTGCGCGGCGATGGTCAACACGCTGTGCAAATCGGGCAGCGCCTGATGCAGGGCGTTGCGCGCTTCCAGCGTGTCGGCTGTCGCCACGCCCTGTAATGCCAGCAGCACGCTGCGCTCCGGGTCCGCTTGCAGGCTATTGACGGCTGCGGACGCCAGCTCGCGCGAGCTAGACAGCCGGGCTTGGGCCTGGCGGGCCTGGCCCAGCCACAGCGCGGCCGCCAGCAGCGCCACCAATCCCACGGCCGCCGCGGCCAGCACCAGCGCGCGGCGGCGCAGCTTGCTGGCGGCCTGAGCTTGCTCCTCGGCCCGGCGGTGCTGTTCGTCGGCCAGGGCCTGCGCGGCCTGAAGCTCCCGGCGTTGGCGCTCAGCCTCGGCCTCGGCCTGCGCCTGCTCAGCAGCCAGGCTGGCGGCCAGAAAGGCTTGCTCCTGCTGGTTGATCTCACCAGTGTGGGTTTCCGCCCATTCCAGCGCCTGCGCCAGCCGGGCGCCGCGGTAGAGGACGCCGTGGTCCCGGTCCAACCGCTCCCACTCCTGGGCCGCCTCGGTGAGCTGGCGGTGCAGGCGCAGGCCGGCCCGGTTCTCCCGCAGCCATTCGCGCAGCCGGTCCCACTCGCGGATCAGCGCCTCATGCGCAACTTCGACAGTGTCCTGGGAGGTGGTCACCAGACGGGCGTCGGCCAGACGGCTGAGCACGTGGTGAACGCCGTTGGGTTCGGCAGGGAGCGGGACCAGCTCAGCCAGGGCGACGCGGCGGCGAGTGAACAGCTCGGGCGCGTCCTGATCGTCGCCGCCGCTGCCCAGCTCTGTCAGCCGCAGGAAGATGTTACGGGCGATGGCCTGCTGTTCTGGTGTCAACTGGCGGTAGGTCGTCTCAGCCGTCCGGGCAATGGCCCCGCGCACGCCGCCGGTAGCCTGGTAACCGCTCAGGGTCAGGGCGCGGCCCTGGCGGCGCAGCCAGGTCTCCAACAGGGCGTGGGACAGAAGGGGCAGGCTGCCTGGTTCCTCCCCCACGTCATGCAGCAGGAGGTCTGTCAGGCCCGGCTCGAAAGCCCAGCGGCCGCAGCGGGCCGGTTCTTCGATAGCCTGGCGCAGTTCGCCTGCGTTCATGGCGCCGATGAAGAGCTGCCGCTGTGCCAGCGCCGCGCGCAGGCTGGCATAGGGCGCGCACTGGGCATAGAAGTCGGCGCGCAGAGCAAGGACGACCACGGCCGGACCGGCAGCCTGGGCCGCGTAGAGCAGGTTGTCCAGAAACGCCTGGCGCTGCTGCTCGTCCCGGCACAGGCTGAACAGCTCCTCGAACTGGTCGACCACCAGTAGAACGTGGCTCGCCTTGCGCGCATACGAGATCCGGGCGGCTGCCAGGTGCAGGCTGCGCGGGTCCCGGGCCAGGTCGTCCAGCAGCCGGGCAGTCTCACCCAAGCTGTTGCCGTCACAGGTCAGCGCTACCGCCAGCGCTTCCAGGGGACGGGCGGTGGGCGTGAAGACCAGGATGGCGTCGTCGAAAACCGGCTGCATCCCCTGCGGCCCGCTGCCCGGCCGGGTCATCCGCCGCAAGGCCGGCAGCAGCCCGGCCCGCACCACCGATGACTTGCCGCTGCCGGAGGCGCCGATGACCGCTAGCAGGCGGTAGCCCTGCCGATCGTCCTCCAGGCAGTTGCGTACCTGGGCTGCCAGCAGGTCAATCAGCGCCTGTCGTCCGAAGAAGAGCGGTGCATCCGCTTCGTCGAAGTAGCTTAGGCCCTTGAAGGGCGGCTCGCCCGGCTCAGGCAGTTCGGGTGACGGCTGTCCATTGCTGCGCAGGGGCAGGGTTTCCTCTTGAATCTGGCGCGCCAGCTCCACGGTCTCGCGCGACGGCTCGACGCCCACTTCCTGCGCCAGCGTCCGGCGACAGGCATCGTATTGCGCCAGGGCCTGGCTGCGCTGGCCGGCGGCCGCCAGCAGCCGCATCGCCTGCCGGTGGGCGTCCTCGTCCCACGGCTCCAACTCCAGCCGGCGACGCGCGTAGCGCAGCGCCCGCTGGGCGTCGCCGGCTTCCTCGTAGTGTAAGCCTAGGCGCCGCAGCGCCTCCAGCATCTGGCGGCGATACTGCTCGCGCCGCACCAGCAACCACTCTTCGAACGGCGCGCTGTCGGGCAGCGAGAATCCCTCCATGAACTCACCGCGATAGCACCTGACGGCCTCCTCAAGCTGCCCGACCGGCTGTGCGGCCAAGCCATCCAGCGCGGCGACGTCAACCGCGCTGGCGCGGTTGAACTGGACGGTGCTACGGTCGATCAGCAAGAACGGGGGATCGGCGTGGGGATCGTCGATGGCCTGGCGCAGGTTGGCCAGGGCCGAACGCAGATTGTTGAGCGCGGAGCGGTTGGTGTAGTCGGGCCAGAGCAGGCCGGCCAGTGTCTCGCGGGGATAGGCGCGGTCCGGCTCGCTGGCCAGGAGAGCCAGCAGTGCTCTGACCTTGTTGGACTCGAAGGCATGCACGGGCTGTCCATCCAGCGACGCCTGGAAGGGTCCCAGCAAAGACAGGACTAATCGCGCCATCGTCAACTCCTGGTCCGCCAATCGCGCGGCGGTCCAAGCGCACCCCAATTTCGTGAAAGCTGTCTCATTATACCGCGCGATTCCTGGAAACTCAAGCCTTCTGATTTCCTTGCGTTCTCACAGCGTTTTGCTGGCGGGCAGGTGCTAGAGTGCAACACAGACGGGCGGCACACCCGCCGCATCCAACCACACGAAAGGAGAGAGTGCGATGCAAACCCCGACGAGTTACCGCATGCTGCTGGTCTTGTTGGTAGCGCTGGCGCTGGCAGGCTGCGCTGCTCCGCCCGCGGCCCCGGCTTTACCTGATGATCAGCCGGCTGCGCCCGCGGACACCCTGGTCCCCACCGCCACACCGGCCTCGCTGACGCCGGCTGAGGTGGTGACTAGGATGGCCGAGCGTTTCAGCGCCAGCGACCTGGAGGGCGGCATGGCCTACTGGGCCGACGACGCCATCTGGTACATCTTGGGCCTGCCGCCTGCCGGTTTCGAGATGCTCAGGGGCAAGGAGGCCATTCGAACGGAGTTCGAGAACGAGATCGCGGCCCACCTGACCTGGGAAGTCGAGCCCAAGTCGGTGGTGGGCAACGTAGTCACCAGTCACGACACCACCTGGCTGGACTTCACCCGCCAGATCGGCGTGGCGCCCGTTGGGGCCACCGGCCAGTACCTGGTCGAGGATGGCAAGATCGTGACCTACGTCTGGACTGTGGACCCGGAGTCGCTGGAAAAGCTGAAGGTGGCCCTGGCCGAGATGCCGGCCGAGCCGGAAGCCGAGCCAGAGGCCGCCGCGCCGGCTCCGGCCCCTGTCTCCGAACTGACCGTGACCATCGCCGATGGCACATGCAGCTACGATGGCCCTCTGGCCCTGCAAGCCGGCAATATCGAGGTGACCGTAGACGTCAAAGACGAGAACAGACAGGCCTACGCTGCGCTCTTCCTGACGGTGGATCCGGGTAAAGACTTTCCGGACTTGATGGCCTCGACGGCGGCAGCATCACCACCCCAGTGGGCCTATGCGCGCCATTACGAAGAGGTTGGGCCAGGTACCTCGAAGACCTACACCATCCGAGTATACGAAGGTCCTCTCTACGGCATCTGCTTCTCCAAGCCGCCGGACCAACCCATCGGCAACCTGGGGCCGTTCGAGGTCAGCGAGTAACCGTGCGGAAGACGATCTGGACGGTACCCCGTCTACCATGATGATCCAATGGGTGTCGGCCCGGCTTCTGCGCACACAACTCGCTGGCCGCAGAAGCCGGACCGATCATCGGCAAAGACAGACGGGAGAGGGTGACTGCCAACCGCTGCAACCGAATGCCCCGCGTTGGTCCACGAAACGGCGCGACCGATCCCGGCCAGACCGGCCACCAGGCGGCGTTGGCGAGGAGGACGGATTACACGAGAAAATGGTCTGTTGGCGAAAAGATGTGGTTGTGCAGTTAACGCCCCGATCTGCGTGCTTTGCGCCTGGCCAGAGCACCACGCAGTATTCAGCTCGACCAGAGGTCTTTCAGATGCTGCCGGCCGGCTTCCAAACGCGTCGCGGGCGTCAGCGCCTGCCATTGCGGCTTTAGTAGGGCCATAGCTGACGCGCCTCCTCGGCAAACGGTGCATGGCGCCAACGGCGCACACCAAACAGCTTGCGCCAGTAGGTAAAGGCCGCAGCCGACAGCAAGCGTTCGCCGTGCAGACGCAGGAACTGGCGCGTGCGCTCCATGCCGTAAGTCGTCAACAGCCAGCGCACCTCCTCCCACGTGCCGTACTCCAGGGCGCGTTGAATGATCAAGTCCGCGTCCTGGTCGCGGTTCATGTGGGCCGGATCGTATTCCTGGAAGTGCGGCCCCAGGCCGCCAGGGATGCTGGCGCTGGTCATGGCTGGTAGGTGTCACCTCGTCGCTTGCCAACAAGGCTGCTGACAGGAGGATTATAGCACCGATCAGACCAACGCCCAAGTAGGCTCATGATCGGCTCTTTGACGTCGATCCGGTTGTGCATACAATCAACGTCCATGCATGGACTTGAGCCCCACCGCTTTCGGAGCGTCATCACAGCGGCGCTCCCCCATCCGCTGCTGTTTGTCAGCGTCAGCGGCGCGCACCTGTATGGCTTCCCGTCGCCCGACAGCGACGTGGACCTGCGCGGCTGCCACGTGCTGCCGGCCCGCGCGCTGCTGGGGCTGCACCCGCCCAAGCCGACCGTGAGCCGCACGTGGATCGTGGATGGCGTCGAGATCGACCTGGTCAGCCACGACCTGGTCAAGTACGTCGTCCTACTCTTGCAGCCGCACGGCAACTACCTGGAGCAGCTCTTCTCGCCGCTGATGGTGCTGGACACGCCCTGGGCCGAGGAGCTGTGCAGCCTGGCGCGGCAGGGCGCGATTTCCCGCCGCGCCTACCAGCCCTACGCCGGCTATGCCCGCAGCCAGTGGCTGCAATGGCGCAAGCAGGCCGTGGCCGGCCCCGCGCCGCTCAAGCCGCTGCTCTACGCCTACCGGGTCAGCCTGACCGGCATCCACCTGCTGCGCACCGGCCAAGTCAACGCCAACCTGGCCGAGCTGGCGCCAGAGTACGGCTACGGCCATCTGCTGGACTTGATCGCGGCGAAGACAGCAGAGCACGCGGCCCTTTTTTTACCGGTGGAGGAGCACGACGCGGCCCTGGCGCGGCTGCACGATGACCTGGCCGCGGCCCGCGACGCCAGCCCGCTGCCTGAGGAACCCACCAACGTGGCTGCGCTGGATGACTTCGTGCTGCGCGTGCGGCTGGCGGAGGGTGTGTGATGGACTGGATCGAGCGCCATACCATTCTCAAGACCGTCTGGGGCAGCCGCGCCTTCGGCACGGCCGGCCCCGACAGCGACCTGGACGTGCGCGGGGTGTGCATCCCGCCGGCGCGCTACCTGCTGGGGTTGAGCAGCTTCGAGCAGTATGAGGACCGGGCGGGCGAGGTGGTGATCTACGGCCTGGCCAAGTTCGCGCGGCTGGCGCTGGCCAACAACCCCAACATGCTGGACATTCTGTGGGCCGACGACGAGGACGTGCTGGTCGTGGACGGCTACGGCGCGGCGCTGCGGGCGGCGCGCGGCCTGTTCCTCTCGCGCAGGGTGGCGCAGACCTACGCGGGCTACGCCGACGACCAGCTCAAGCGCATGGAGACGCACTACCGCTGGCTGCACAGCCCGCCCGACCACCAGCCCACGCCGCCGGAGTTCGGCGCCGCGCCGCATCCCAAGGGCGGCTTCCGCTTCCCTGACACCCAGCAGGAGCGGGCCTACCGGGCCGCGCTCAAACACTGGCAGAACTACCAGAGCTGGCGCGCCAACCGGCACCCGCAGCGGGCCGCGCTGGAGGCGCTCCACGGCTACGACACCAAGCACGCGGCCCACTTGCTGCGGCTGTACCGCATGGGCATTGAGATCCTGAGCGAGGGGGAGGTGCGGGTGCGCCGGCCCGACGCGGCCTGGCTGCGCGAGGTGCTGGGCGGGCGCTACAGCTACGACAAGCTGATGGCGCTGGTGGCCGACCTGCGCCGGGAGCTGGCCGAGGCCGCCGCTGCCAGCGCGCTGCCGGCCGAGCCGGATGTGGCCGCGGTGGAGGCGTTGGTGGTGGACTTGCAGCGGCGGGCGTTGGCAGATATGCGCTTCAATTCGATGCATGCTTAGCACCCAGGTCAGTTACTCTCAGGAGGACGATCCTTGAACTCACCCATGGTGTCCATCACTTCCCTCCAACAGCAGCTCGACCAACGCTCTGACCCCAAGACCAAGGCCTGGTGGGAGCGCTATCTCAAGCACGTCATCCCCTTCCGCGGGGTCAAGATGGCAGATATCCGCGCCGTGTTGCATCAGTGGGTGAAAGATGAAGGCATCGATCGCCTGCCGGCGCAAGAGCAGAGAGATTTGGCGCTGGCGCTGATTCGCCTGGACTATACCGAGGATAAGCTGGCCGGGATTCTGTTCCTGCAGGAGATCCTGCTGCCGGCGCTCGCCATCGACTGGCCGGCCGACCTGCCGCGCTTTGCCGACCTCTTCCAGCAGGGTTTCATCTACGACTGGAACACCTGCGATTGGTTCTGCGTGCGCGTGTTGGGGCCGCTGTCCGAGCAGCAGGGCGCGGAGTGCGCGCACGCCATCGCGGCCTGGCGCAGCAGCGAGCCGCTGTGGCAGCGCCGCGCGGCCGCGGTGGGCTTCGTCAACCTGGCCAGGCGCGGCGAGGCCAACTTCCCCGGTTTCACCGACATGCTGTTGGGCACGTGCGCGCCGCTGGTGGCCTCGCCGGAGCGCTTTACCCAGACCGGCGCTGGCTGGGTGCTTCGCGAGCTGAGCCTGGCCGAGCCGGCGAGCGTCCTGAGCTTCGTGGAGGAGCGAATCGGCCAGTTCACCCGCGAGGGGCTGGCCTATGCCACTGAGAAGATGCCGGCCGAGACCCAGGCCCGGTTGAAGGCGCTGCGCAAGGCGTCGAGGCAGCAAGCCGGGTAGAGGTCTGGTAGCGCACTCGGCGGGTGTGACGCGGTTCGCTGGCTGCGCATACTACATCGCGGACACCTGGCGAGGCAACTTCTCCAAAGCCGCCAGGTCCGAAGCATCGCTTGTCAGGATGCCATGCTCTCTGGCAAAGGCCAGGGCGTCAGGGGTGAAACCAGCCTGCGAAATGCACCAGGCGCGCAGTTGATGCGATGCCTCCCCGAGAGTCAGGCTGGCCGAAACCGCCAGTATCTGCGCCAGCTCGCTCTGCCCCACGCGTTTCTGCCGCCATTTGACTTCGACCACCCACATCTCCCCATTCTCTGCCAGGGCGTCGATCTCGGTTTGCCCGTCTGGCGAGCGGTAGGGTTCGACGCGGGAAAAGGCCGGCACCTGGAAAGACCCGGTCTGGCCGAAATGGCTGCCGGGCACGGTCAAACCAGCCAGCTTGCGCAGCAGCTCTCGCACCTCGCTTTCCTTGGCTCGCCCCAACTGAGTCGAGGCCCGCGCAAACCGCTCCGACAAGCCCGCCACCAGTGACTTGAGATCGTCCTGGCGGGGAAAGCTCTCGATCGCCACCCCTTTCGTGGTCTGGGCTACCCAGTAACGGAACACCGGATCGGCATAGACATAGCGCCCCTCACGCTCGATCAGCAAGTCTACCTCCATCAGCCGCCGGAGGTACTCGCGCGTGGCCGGCGCCTGGCGTCGCAGGCGCGTGGCGATCTCTGACAGAGTCAGGCCATCTTCGATCGCCAGGATCTGCAAGAGCGCCTTCAGTGCGCCGTAGCCGCGAGCTTTCTGGAGCGAAATGTCGTATAGATAGCGGCAATACCCGTAGATCTGCCCCCGGTTCTCCAGGGTCTCTAACACGAAAGCCTGGCTGACCAGGTCCGCCGTGATCGCGTCTGAGTCGCCGGCCGCCAGTTGGCGCACGCGATCGGCCAGCGCCGTGATATAGAACGGGTGTCCGAAGGTATAGGTGTGGATCGCCGCATGGGCAGCCGGCGAAATCCGCCCTGCCAGTTTTTCGACCAGCGCCTGGGTATCTTCCGGCGTGAAGGGCTGAAGCTCCAGCGCGCGGAATTGGAGAAACAAGGCTGACTCGTGATGACGAACGATATGCTCGATTGCGCTGATAGCCGAGCCAGTGATCACATAGGCTACCCGGGTCTGCTTCTGCAGCGCGGCGCGGAAGTGTTTGAGTGGATCGCCGATGCCGGGAAAACTGCCCAAAGTGGCCATCTCGGGGAATTCATCCAGGAAGATGATGCAAGGCTTGCCAACCGTAGCCGCCAGTTGCTCGGGAAAATCGAACGCGATGGTGAGCAGTGTGCTGTGGTCGGTCTTGTGCTTGCCCAGCTCGTTGAGCAGCGCAGCGGCGGCCCGCGCCGCCACCGGCAGGCTGCCGGCGCTCGTCTGCAACAGATCGACCGCGTTCAAGTAGGCGTCGGCCGGGCCCTCCCCGTGCTCGATAGCCCAAAAGCAGGAGAGGCCCACATACCGCTGAGCAAAGAGCTCCGGCGAGCTGGCCAGGTCTTCCAGGTCGAGATAGATTGGAATCACCTGGCCGCCGGCGCGCAGCCGCCGCATCTGCTCCTGGCAGAGCAAGGTCTTGCCGATGCGGCGCAGGCCGAAAAGCGCGGTGTGGTGTGGACGGCCGGCCAGCAGATCATCGGCGACCTGCGCCAGGGTCGCGAGCTCGCTGACGCGGTTGGTGAAATAGGGGGGTGTTGTGAAGAAGCCGGCCATGCAAAGATCCTCTAGCGTGAGCGAGCATCAAAGTATGCCAGATGGATTATAAACCAACTGGTGTATTTTATGGTAGCACACAGCCTGGCACTGAGTCAAATTCACAGGCATCCTGCACCACACCAACCAGAGCCTGTGAGGTGCGCGAGGATAGCGCACGACCTGGTATGGTGGCAACTTTCCCCCGCGCGCCATTCAGGGCTATCCCTCGCTTGACAAGCAGAATGAACCCTGGTATAACCGAATAAACATTCGGTTATACCGTGCAGACTCACATCGCCCTGTGTCAACTATCGAAAGGAGCACCCCATGGCCCACGATACCTTCCTGACCACCACCCACGGCCTGCGCCGCGAGCTGCCGCCCATGCGGCTGTTCGACAAAGCCAAACGCTTCGGCATCTGGAACCCCAGCGATATCGATCTGAGCCAGGATCAGCGCGACTGGCAGGGGCTCAACGCCGAGGAAAAGGACATTTTGCTGCGCCTGTCGGCCCTGTTCCAGGCCGGCGAGGAGGCGGTGACGCTGGACCTGCTGCCCCTGCTCCTGGTCATCGCCCGCGAGGGCCGGCTGGAGGAGGAGATGTACCTGACCAGCTTCCTGTGGGAGGAGGCCAAGCACGTCGAGTTCTTCAGCCGCTTCTTCAGCGAGGTGGCGGGCGCGCCGGCCGACCTGAGCCGCTATCACACCGCCAGCTACCGGACGCTGTTCTACGAGGCGCTGCCTGAGACCATGCACCGCCTGCTGGTCGATCCCTCGCCGGCCGCCCAGGTGCGGGCCTCAGTGACCTACAACATGGTCACCGAGGGGGTGCTGGCCGAGACCGGCTACCACGGCTACTTCCAGGTCTTGCAGCGCAACGGCCTGATGCCCGGCCAGGTGCGCGGCATCCAACTGCTCAAGCAGGACGAGTCGCGCCACATCGCCTACGGCATCTACCTGCTCTCGCGGCTCATCGCGGTCGATCCCACTCTCTGGCAGGTGGCCGAGGACGCGATGAACGAGCTGCTGCCGCTGGCCATGGACGTCATCGGCGATGTGTTCGAGCCTTACGACCCCGTGCCCTTTGGCCTCTCGCCCGCTGACTTCAGCGACTTCGCCATCAGCCAGTTCCAGAAGCGGCTGGAGCGGCTGGAGCGGGCGAGGGGCGCGTCGCTGGAGGAGATCGACCGGGTAACCGTGGCCGTGATCGAGCGGGACGACGGGTAGAGGCGCTGCCATGCCCCGTCCTGACGTCAGCGAAGAACGCCGCCCGCAGATCATCGAGGCTGCGATCCGGGTGTTCGCTCGCAAAGGCTTTCGCAAGGCGACCATGCCCGACATCGCACGCGAGGCCGGCCTGAGCGTGGGCGGCGTGTATTGGTACTACAAGGGCAAGGATGAGATCGTCTCCGCCATCCTCGAGCGGGCCTTCGACGAGGACTTCGGCGCGCTGGCTGAGCTGCTGAACGCAGACGCGCCGGCCGGCAGCCGGCTGCTGGCCTTTGTCGCCGGCTACGCCGACAGCTTCGACCAGTGGCTGTGGATGAACCCCATCGGCGCGGAGTTCTACGGCGAAGCTGCCCACGACGAGAAGGTGCGGGCTGTGATCCTGCGCTACATCGACCGCTACCGCCAGGCCCTGGCCGCGCTGATCGGGCAGGGCGTCCAGGCTGGCGAGTTTCGCGCCGTCGATCCCTCCGTTGCCGCCACGGCGCTGCTGGGCTTGGAAGAGGGGCTGGGCTTGTTGCTGGCGGTCGACGCGCAGGGCACGCGCTGGCGCGAGTCCTTTCTGCTGGGCTGCGAGCTCCTCATCGCGGGGCTGGCAATGCCAGAAGAATGATCCCATGAACACCCTGATTTTCGCCCCGAGACCATCAACATCGCCGAGACGACGCGCATGATCGAGATCGCCAAGGCATCGCGCGCCGCGTTTCGCTGCGTATTCTTTGGTTACAGCGACGTCTACGCTCATCTGATCGAGCGAGCGGGATTTGAGTTTCGCCGCATGACGCCCTGGCTGACCGCCGAGAAGGTCGAACATCTGTGGAAAGTGGATCGCATGGAGAGCTCTGGTATGCCAGCTATGGCGCGTTGCCGCTACTAGATGCTCCGCTTTGCCTGCTTCTGCCCTTGGCAACCATCAAGGCCGCACTGGAACTTGAGGGGAAACTCTAGCCGGCGCGCTTGACTCCTGCAAGAACGGAACCACCGCCGCCGCCAGCTCATCGGGCGCCTCTTCTTGCACGAAATGGCCCACCGAGCTCAACCGCACCGTGCGCGCGGCGGGGAAGGCGCTCTCCCAGCGCTTCAGTTCCTTCTCCCGGAACGCGATGTCCTTCAGCCCCAGCCCGTTGATCAGGGCCGTCAGGTTGGCGGCGTGGTCGGACGGCAGGTAGCTCCAGTCCCTGGGCTGGTCGGACAGGCCGAAGCCGATGTGATCCATAGCGATGCAGCGGTGCTCCGGTTGCAACTGCTTGATCAGGTGGCGGTACAGGTACGACCACGTGGGGTTGCCATGCACCATGACGACAGGCGGCCCGCTGCCTTCGTCCACATAGTGCAGGCGGCCTGCCGGAACCTGGTAGAAATGCGAATCGAAAGCATATTCCTGCCGGTCGATCCAGTTGGTGTTGTTCATGCGGCTGACTTCTCCCAGGCAGGGTGGAACTTGTACTGATACGCGATTGAATTGCATATCTGCACAAGTTGTGCTACTACTAGCGGCCATTGGCGGGCCTGCCCGACGATCAAGGAATTGTGGCCGATGCGGCAGTTGGACCGCATTCCGGATTGACTGGAGCACAGTGGTGATGACATCCCAAAAACCAACCAACCCACCCCCCAACGCGGCCGCAGCCCAGGCCCCGTTGACCAGCGTCTACACCAACAACCTGCCGGCCATCCTCGACCACTTCGGCATCAGCCTGGCGGTCAGCACCTACCAGGCCGGCAAGGTGATCCTGGTGCGCAGCGACGGCGGCGACATCAACACGCACTTCCGCGACTTCAACAAGCCCATGGGCCTGGCAGTCGACGGCCAGCGGCTGACCGTGGGCGGGCAGAACACGGTCTGGTACTATCGCAATATGTCGGCCGTCGCGCCCAAGCTAGAGCCGCTGGGCAAGCACGACGCCGCCTACCTGCCCAGGCAGATCCACGTCACCGGCGACATCGACATCCACGAGCTGGCCTGGGGCAAGGACGACCTGTGGATCGTCAACACCCGCTTCGGTTGCCTGTGTACCCTGGACCCCGACCACAGCTTCACCCCGCGCTGGCGGCCGCACTTCGTGTCCGGCCTGGCGCCGGAGGATCGCTGCCACCTCAACGGGCTGGCCATGGTGGACGGCCAACCCACCTACGTCACTGCGCTGGGCGAAACCGACACGCCCGGCGGCTGGCGGGCCAACAAGCGCAGCGGCGGCGTGCTGATGGATGTGGCGCGCAACGAAGTGCTGTTGCGCGGGCTGTCCATGCCCCACTCGCCGCGGCTGTGGGCCGGCCGGCTCTGGCTGCTGGAGTCGGGCCAGGGCAGCCTGGCCTATGCCGACCTGCCCAACCAGACCTGGCACACCGTGGCCAGTCTGCCCGGCTTTACGCGCGGCATCGACTTTGCCGGTCCGCTGGCCTTCATCGGACTGTCCCAGGTGCGGGAGAGCGCCGTGTTCAGCGGCATTCCCCTGGTGGAGCGGCTGGAGGAGCGCACTTGTGGCGTGTGGGTGGTCAACGTGCAGACGGGCGAGACCATCGCCTTCCTGCGCTTCGAGTCGGGGGTGCAGGAGATCTTCGCCGTGCAGATCGTGCCAGCGCGCTTTCCGGAGATGCTGGAGTTCGACGACGATATCCTCAACCACTCTTATGTATTGCCCGACGAGGCCATGAAGGACGTGCCCGCGGTGTTGCAGCAGCCGTTACCTGCGGCTGACCCGGAGCAGCCCGCTGGCTTCGTCGAAGAGATCAACCGCGGCGCGGGGCTGCTGGACCAGGACAAGGTCGACGAGGCCATCATGCACTTCGAGCAGGCCAGGGCCATTGCGCCCGACCGGCCCGAGGTCTACAACAACCTGGGCAACGCGGCCACGGCCGAGAACCGGCTGCACGACGCCGTGGCGCACTACCAGCAGGCACTCCAGCTCGACCCCGCCATGGCCGACGCGCACATGAACCTGGGCATGGCGCTGCTCAAGCTGGGCGATCTGCCGGCCGGCTTGCGCGAGTTCGAGTGGCGCTGGCAGACGCGACAGTTCAGCCCCTTCATGCCGCCGCACCCGCGCTGGGACGGTTCGCCGCAGCCCGGCAAGACGCTGCTGGTGCATACCGAGCAGGGCGCGGGCGACGCCATCCAGTTCATTCGCTTCGTCAAGCTGGCGCGCGAGCGGGTCGGCAAGGTGCTGCTGATCGCCCCCGACTCGCTGCAAGCGCTGTTCAGCACCGCGGCCGGCGTGGACGAGATCCGCGGCGCCGGCAGCATCGCCGAGCAAGCCTTCGACCTGCACATCCCCCTGCTCAGCCTGCCCACCGTGCTGGGCACAACACTGGACACGATCCCTGGCGACTTCCCCTATCTCCACGTCCCCCCCGGCCGCCGCATCGACGTCACAACCCACCTGCAACCTGCCACCCGCAACCTGCAACCTGCAACCTCTAACCTGCCACTCCCTCTGCGCATCGGCATTGCCTGGGCCGGCAGCCCCACTCAGGGCAACGACCGCAACCGCTCCGCCGCGCTGGCCGACTTCGCGCCGCTGTTCGACGTCCCTGGCATCGCCTGGCACAGCCTGCAAGTTGGCGAGAAGGCGGAGGAGTTGCAGGTGGCACGAAGTCCCGGAGCGGAGCGGAGTGGAAGTGGCACGTTGCAGGTGGCGATTCGGGATTGGCAGGGGGAGTTGCGCGATTGGGCCGACACCGCGGCCGTAGTGAGCCAGCTCGACCTGGTGATCAGCGTGGACACGGGGGTGGTGCATCTGGCCGGCGCGCTGGGGACGCCGGCGTGGGTGCTGCTGTGCTATGCGCCCGACTGGCGCTGGCTGCTGGCGCGCTCCGACAGCCCCTGGTATCCCAGGGCTCGCCTGTTTCGCCAGCCGCGGCCCAGGGACTGGGCCAGCGTCATGGCCGAAGCCGCCGCAGCGCTGCGCGTGCTGGCTGCCCGTTGACGCCTTGCCAGCCAGTCTTAAAGGGGAATCCAGCAACCCAAACGGCTATTGTGCGCAATTTGCGCAACAGTGTGTCTTAGATATACTCCCCGTGACGGAAGATTCTGGCTGAAGTGGAGGCAAACAATGGATGAGACGACGCAGGTTAGACGCGCACCAGACACTCTGGAGGCCTGGCAACAGGCCCTGGCCGAGGTCCCCCCAACCCCTGCCCTGAGCGGCGCGCTGCGGCGCAGGGCCGATCTGTTCGAGCGCTTCACCGCCTGGTACGGGCGGCTGCGCAGCAGGCCGCGGGCCGAGCGGCGGCGCTGGCAGCGCCAGCTTGGCCTCAGCCTGGCCGGGATCGCGCTGCTGCTGGCGGTGAACGGCGCGCCGGCCGGCGCGGCGAGTCCGACAGCGACCATCAACGTCGATGGGGTGACGTGTACACTGGCCGATGCCATTACCGCCGCCAATACCAATGCCGCCGTCGGCGGTTGTACAGCTGGCAGCGGCGCGGACACGTTGAACCTTACTGCCAATATCGGCTTGACAGCCGCCCTGCCGGCTATCACCACCCCGATCACCATCGAGGGCAACGGCAACACCATCAGTCGCCAAACCGGCTCGCCCGATTTTCGCATCCTGACCGTGACATCGGGGGGCAATCTGACGCTGAACAGCGCTACGGTCAGCGGCGGTACTGCCCCAGGAGGCTTTCCGACCGGCTACGGAGGCGGTATCTATGCGAGATCTGCTACGTTGACGGTCAACGATAGCACTCTTTCCAACAACTTGGCTGTCGGTTGGGGTGGCGGCATCTTTGCCTGGTCAGTCGCGTTGACGGTCAACAACAGCACAATCTCCAGCAACTCCACCAACTTTGTCGGCGGCGGAATCAGCGCCTTTGGCAACTCCAGTGTGACGATCTTGGGCAGCAACATCTCCAACAACTCTGCCGCTGACGATGGCGGCGGCATCGATCTCAGATCTAGCACGCTGACGGTCTCGAACAGCACTATCTCGAGCAACTCGACGAACACAGACGGCGGCGGCATCCACGCCACTTCAGCTTCGCTGGCAATATCGAACAGTTCCATCTTAACCAACACGGCCAACAACAGTAGCGGTGGCGGCATCAACGCCGTTTTATCTCGGATAGAGCTAATGTACAGCACCGTCTCTGGCAATCTGGCCATTTACGGCGGCGGCATCCTTCCCTCCGGTAATTCGGCGGCGATCTCGAACAGCACCGTATCCGGCAACTCGGCTGTCGTTGGCGGTGGCATCTATGGCTTCAGTTCCGCCACCGTGACAGTCTCCAACAGCACCATCTCCGGAAACTCAGGTGTCTTGGGCGGCGGCATCCGTACAGCCAATTCATCTAGCGTCATGGTCCTCAGCAGCATCGTCGCCAACCAAACCGCTGGCGGGGACTGTAGCAATGCGGCTACGCTCACCTCCGGCGATTACAACATCGAGAGCGGCACGAGCTGTGGCTTCACACAGGCGAGCGACCTGCAGAATGTCAGCAGCGCCAGCCTGGCTCTGGGCCCTCTGGCCGACAACGGCGGGCCGACGCAGACGCGGTTGCTGGGCGCTCTTAGCGTGGCAATCGATCGCATCCCCGTCGATGCGCTGGAGGCCAACGGCTGCGGCGCGACGGTCACCACGGACCAGCGCGGAGCGCCGCGTGCCGGAGGCATAGGCAACGGCGGCTTGGCCTGTGACGTGGGCGCTTACGAAAGCGACTCTGCACCGCCGCTGGCCGTGACGCTGGCCAGCTTCGACGCGCAGGCTATGCTCGATCACATCCTGCTGAGCTGGGAGACAGTCAGCGAGGCCAACAACGCCGGCTTCAATCTCTATCGCAGCGCGTCGCCGGCTGCGCCGGACGCGCTGCTGGCCTTCGTGCCATCCCAGGCGCCCGGCTCGACCGTGGGCGCGTCCTATAGCTTCGACGACACCGCGGTCAGCGCGGGCCAGACCTGGTACTACTGGCTGGAGGACGTGGACCTCAACGGCGCGACATCGCTGCACGGCCCGGTCAGCGCCACGCTGCCAGCGCCGACCGCGGTGACGCTGGACGCGCTGCACGCTCAGGCGGCTATCCCTGACGGTGTGTCTATCTGGAGTGTGTTGGTGGCCAGCCTGATTGCCGCGGCCGGCGCCATCGGCGTGCGACGGCGCGCCCGCGTGCGCTAGGCGAATATCGTGTCGGTGTAGCCAGAATGGGTTGAGGACGAAGAAACGGCGAAGAAGTTCGACTTCTCAGAGAAGTCGAACTTCTGTTTTTTTGCCGACGGCCAGTTTGGTCTGGCGACGACCTGACGGTATACTTCAGCCGCCGCGACTGAGCCATCCACAAGATCCAGTGGAAAACAGCCGCAGAGCACGATCTCGGACACAAGAAGAAGTCACATGCCCATCTACGAATACATCTGCGCCGCTTGCGGCCACCCCTTCGATCACTACTGGCGCTCGCTCCAGGCGGCCGGCGAGGGCCAGGCGCCTCCCTGCCCGGCCTGCGCCAGTCCCGACACCCAGCGCGTCATGTCGCAGGTCGCGGTGCTGGGCGGCATGGGCGGGCTGACGCCCGGCGAGCAGGCCGCGTCCAATGCCCAACAGGAACGGCTCGCCAGCTTCACTCCCAAGGAACAAGTCGACAAGCTGCGGGCGGGGAATAAGCAGCGAACAAATAGTTGACAGGTTGGTACATATGTTCTATAATGGCGTCACGAATTCACACCGACAAGGAGAGACGCCATGCCTGCCTCGCAAAAAATCGTTCCCCACATTTGGTTTGACCAGGAAGCCGTGAAAGCGGCGGAATTCTACGTGTCGATCTTCCCGGCTTCGCAGATCACCGGTACGACGGTGCTGCGCGACACGCCGGCGGGCGACTGCGACGTCGTGTCGTTTACGCTGGCAGGCTATGCCTTTCAAGCGATCAGCGCCGGGCCGTTCTTCAAGCTCAACCCGTCCGTGTCGTTCGCGGTCAACTGCGCGACGACCGGCGAGGTGGATGCCCTCTGGGCCAGGCTTAGCGACGGCGGCCAGGCGCTGATGCCGCTGGACGCCTACCCCTTCAACCCGCGCTTCGGCTGGGTGCAGGACCGCTTCGGGCTGTCCTGGCAACTGCTGGTGTCTGATACCGAGGCGGCCGGCAAGCCCTCCATCACCCCTTCTCTGTTGTTCGTCGGCGCCAACTGCGGCCAGGCGGAAGAGGCGATCGGTTTTTACACCTCGGTCTTCAGCAACTCGGCGGTGGGCCACGTGCTGCGCTACGGACCTGACCAGGCGCCTGACCTGGAAGGGACGGTGATGCACGCTGATTTCACTCTGGAAAACCAGCGCTTCGCTGTTGGCGACAGCGCCTGGCCGCATGAGTTCGCCTTCAACGAGGCCATCTCGTTCATCGTCAACTGCGACAGCCAGGCGGAGATCGACGCCTACTGGGAGCGCCTATCCGCTGCGCCCGAAGCCGAGCAGTGCGGCTGGCTCAAGGACCGCTATGGCCTGTCCTGGCAGATCGTGCCGGCAGCCATGGAGAAGATGATGCTCACTGGTTCCCCGGAACAGGTTGCGCGCGTCGCGCAAGCCTTCCTGCCGATGAAGAAACTCGACCTGGCAACCCTGCAACGCGCGTACGCTGGCGCCTGAGATTGACGCAGAAGTTCGACTTCTCGGAGAAGTCGAACTTCTTATCGATTGAATGATAAGGAGAACCCCATGACCACCCGCACCACACCACGCGCGCACGGCGCGCTCACCTGGATGGACCTGACGACCACTGATCTGGACGGCGCCAAGCGCTTCTACCAGCAGGTGTTCGGCTGGGAATATCTCGACATCGGCGAGCAGTTTGGGCATTACCACTATGCCCTGGCCAGCGGCCGAGCGGCCGCTGGGATCGGCGAGCCGCCGCCCGACCCGCCCATGCCGCCGGTGTGGACGATCTACCTCGCCAGCGTCGAGGGCGACGTCGAGCGCGTGCGCGCGCTGGGCGGCCAGGTAATGCTCGAGCCGATGGCTGTCGGCGACGCCGGCAAGATGGCCGTCTGCGTCGATCCCACCGGCGCCGTCTTCGGCCTCTGGCAGCCGGTCGACTTCATCGGCGCTGGCGTGGAAGACGAACACGGCAGCCTGGCCTGGAGCGAGGTCAACACGCGTGATGCCGCGGCCGCGTGCGACTTCTACGGCAAGCTCTTCGGCCTTACTGCCCACAAGCTGGAAGGGCAGGAGTTTTTCATCATGCAGCGCGGCGAGGAGATGCTGTTTGGCGTCATGCAGATGGACGAGCAGTGGGGCGACCTGCAGCCGCACTGGTTGGGCTACTTCGCCGTCGACAACACCGATGCCGCCGTGGAACGGGTGCTGGCAGCCGGTGGATCGGTCAGTATGCCGGCCTTCGACACACCCTATGGCCGCTTTGCCGTGATCGTCGATCCCTACGGTGCGGCGATCAGCCTTGCGCAATTGCCGGCGCAAGGGTAACATAGAGGAGCATTCCATGAGCACCGTACGCGTTATGGTCGGCACGCGCAAGGGCGCGTTTGTTTTGACGTCGGATGAGCGGCGCCAGCAGTGGCAGGTCAGCGCTCCGCATTTCGCCGGCTGGGAGATCTATCACATCGTCGGCTCGCCGGCGGACCCCAACCGCCTGTACGCCTCCCAGTCCAGCGGCTGGTTCGGCCAGATCGTGCAGCGCTCGGACGACGGCGGCCAGACCTGGGCGCCGGTGGGCAACGAATTCGCCTACGACGGCGACGCAGGTAGCCACCTGTGGTACGACGGCACGCAGCACCCCTGGGAGTTCAAGCGCGTCTGGCACCTGGAGCCCTCGCTGACCGAACCGGACGTGGTCTACGCCGGCGTGGAGGACGCGGCCTTGTTCCGCTCGACCGACGGCGGCGCAACCTGGCGTGAACTACCGGGGCTGCGCAGGGTCAAGGGCAACCTGTGGCAGCCGGGCGCGGGCGGCCTGTGCCTGCACACCATCGTGCTCGATCCGGGCAATCCGCAGCGCATGTTCGTAGCTATCTCCGCGGCCGGCGCGTTCCGCACGGACGACGGCGGCGCGTCCTGGCTGCCCATCAACCAAGGGCTGCGCTCCGAGTGGGAATTGCCTGACCCGGCCGCGGATGTGGGCCATTGCGTGCATAGCATCGCCATGCACCCGGCGCGGCCCGACGTGCTCTTCATGCAGAAGCACTGGGACGTGCTGCGCACCGACAACGCCGGCGACCTGTGGCGCGATGTTAGCGGCAACCTGCCCAGCGACTTCGGTTTCCCCATTGCCGTCCACGCGCACGAGCCGGAGACGGTCTATGTGGTGCCGATCAAGAGCGACTCCGAGCACTACCCGCCCGAGGGCAAGCTGCGGGTCTTTCGCAGCCGCAGCGGGGGCAACGACTGGGAGGCGCTGACCAACGGCCTGCCGCAGAGCGACTGCTACGTCAACGTGCTGCGCAACGCGCTGGCTGTCGATTCGCTCGATTCGTGCGGGATCTACGTTGGCACCACCGGCGGGCAGGTCTACGCCTCGGCCGACAGCGGCGACACCTGGGCGCCCATCGTGCGCGACCTGCCGCCCGTGCTCTCGGTCGAGGTGCAGGTGCTGCCATGATCCGCGTCGTGCTGCCCCACCATCTGCGCACGCTGGCGCATACGGGCAAGGAAGTTGAGCTTCAAATCGAAGGGCCGGCGACGCAGCGCGCCATTCTGGACGCGCTCGAAGCGCAGTATCCCATGCTGCGCGGCACCGTGCGCGACCGCGCCACACAGCAGCGGCGCTCGCTGGTGCGCTTTTTCGCCTGCGGGCAGGACGTCTCGCTGGAGCCGCCCGATGCGCCGCTGCCGGCCGCGGTGGCATCGGGCGACGAGCCGTTCATGGTCGTGGGGGCGATGGCCGGCGGGTGATCGGTGAGTTGACATCTCACTCAACATACGTATTATACGTGTTGATTATCATAAAAGACAGGTATAATACGTATGAATTCGCTGTTTGTTGGCCGCAGCTCAGAGCTTGACCTGCTGGATCGCCTTTGGGATCGTCCGGGCGCAACCCTTCTGATCCTCTACGGCCGGCGACGAGTGGGCAAGACCAGGCTGTTGACGTATTGGTTGCAACGGACAGCGGAGGGCGAAAGCGGAGGAACGCTCCCAAGCCGGCGTGTGCTTTACTGGGTGGCTGAGCCGTCGTCGGCGTTGGACCAACTGCGCTCTTTTTCGCAGGCTGTCTACAACTTCGCCAACCCCGCTGCGCCAGCTCCGCTGGACTTCACCTACGCCACCTGGAGCCAGGCATGGCAGCAGGTGGCTGCTCTGGCCCAAACCGAGCGTCTGGCCCTCTTCATCGACGAATTCACCTACCTGCTGGAGATCGATCCCAGCATCGCCGGCCAGCTTCAAAACCTGTGGGATCACACACTGAGCCAGGCCAACCTCTTCCTGGTGATCTGTGGGTCGCACCTGGGCATGATGTTGCGCCACGCCCTGTCGTATCAGGCGCCGCTTTACGGGCGGGCCACGGCGCAACTGCGGCTCCAGCCGCTGCCTTTTGGCGCGACAGAGCGCTACTTCCCCTGCTACGACGCCGACGAACGAGTGGCTATCTATGCCATCTGGGGCGGCATTCCGGCCTACTGGGAGCGCGTCAACCAAGACCTGACTATCTCCGAAAACATCCGCCACGAGCTATTGACCGCGAACAACCTGATGCAGGCTGAGCCGCGTCTCTTGCTACAAGACTTCGTCACCGATCCGTACAACTACGTGGGCATCCTGCGCGCCATCGCCAACGACGCGCGAACCCAGAAGGAAATAGCCGCCTTCACGGGTTTGGCCCAGGGGCACATCTCCCAGTACCTGAGCATCCTGCAGGAGGCGGGCTTTGTCGAGCGGCGCGTGCCGGTGACGCAAGGGGAGCGTTCCCGGCTTGGCCGCTACCACATCGTCGATCCCTATCTGCGCTTCTACTATCGCTTCCTCGCCAATCGGCAGACACAACTGGCCTTGGGCGTCCAGGACCAGGCGCTGGAGGAGATCAAGCGCCATCTGCGCGATTTCATCGGCGCCAACACCTGGGAGGAGCTGTGCCGGGAGTGGCTCCTGCGCGCCAGCGCCCATGGCGCGGTCCCCATGCTGCTCGATCAGGTCGGCAGCGTCTGGACGCGCGCTGTGCAGGTGGACGTGGTCGGCGTCAACTCGATGGAAAAAGCATTGGCGCTGGCCGAATGCAAATGGGGGGCTGAGCCCCAAGGGCGCAATGTGCTGACCGGCCTGGTCGACAAGACGGCCCAGGTCGTTCCCGAACACGGGCAGTGGCAGGTGCATTACCTGGGCTTTGCTCGCGCTGGCTGGACAGCGGCCAGCCAAGCCTTTGCCCAGGAACTGAGCACGGCGCGGCCTACCGACACGCACTGGCGGGTGACTGGTATGCAGTTGCTGGATTTGACTCAGGTCGATCAGAACCTGGCGGCGTGGGCTGCGTAGCGCATCGCTCACTGCGCCTGCGTCTGGAGCGGCCTGGCGCGCAGGCGGCGGTAGGCGCCGTTGCGCCGCGCCTGCATGCGCCAGCCCAGGTCGCCCATGAAGGTGTAGGCGCGCAGCGGCATCATCGGCCGGGCGTCTTGGTCCAGCACTCGAAGCAGCCCAGGCAGTAGGCGATCTTTTCGTCGCGCAGGGTCCAGGTGGCGACATCCCAGCCGGCATCCTGCAGTGCATCGCGCAGCGCCGCGCCGACGGCGTCGACGAAGTCGTCGCCTGCCAGCGCGCCGTTCAGTATTGTTGCTTTCATCGATTATCCTCCAGATGTGCTCAATTTGGCGAGCTGGGCAACCAGGCGCTCTGACCGGCTGCGCACTGCCGCCATGGCCAGCGGGCCGCCGTGGCCCACGTGCAGGGTGTGCAGCGGCTGGGCCAGCAGGAAGGCCAGGCTCTGCCGCAGCTGGCCGGGATCCTGCACGAAGTAGTGCAGGTTGGGCTTGCCGGCCTGAAACGTACCGCCCATCAAGCCGCCCATCAGCACGTCGCCCACGATGGCCTCGCCGCTGGCCAGCAGCACCGACACCGAGCCAGCCGTGTGGCCGGGGGTCATGACCACGCGCCCGTCGACGCCGTAAGGGGCCAGGTCCAGCCCGCTGTCGAACACGAAGTCCGGCTCTACCGCCGGAAAGGGCTTGTCCACAAAGCGCTTGATCAGGCGCGCTTCCAGGCGGGTGGGCGGCAGCGGGCCGTTGCGGCCGCTGCGCAGCATGGCCGCGTCGGCGGCGTGAACCGCGGCCAGCGCCGCGCTCAGCCGGCGCAGCTCGGCCGTGCTGCCGGCGTGGTCGCTGTGGCCGTGGGTGTGCAGCAGCAGGCTCAGGCTGCTCACGTCTACGCCCGCGTCGGCCAGCGCTTTGAGGATAGCCTGACTCTCGCCGGGGCTGCCGCTGTCCACCAGGATGGCGCGCTCGTCCTGGATCAGGTAGGCGTTGGAGAGGCGGAGCTGGATCTTGGTGACTTGGGTCATGGTGTTGACTCCTTGCTAGCGTTTCATCGCCTCGCGCTGGCTCCACTGCTCCAGCGTGGTGGCTGGCGCGCCCAGCAGGGCGTTGGCCTCGGCCGGATCGCCCGCTTCGGCGACTTTCTCGCTGTAGCGAAAGAAAGGCAGGACGGCCTGCAGAGTCTGGTCGCGGGATAGAGTGGCGATGATTGATGCCATCCAGAAAGGAACTGCGCCGGTTTTTGCGTCCGGCCGGGCGATGTCGCAATAGGTCTGCAGCGCTTGACGCATCGTCCAGGCCTGCGGGCCGAAGACGTGGAGGGTCTTGTTGGCGGCTGCCGGTGTCGTATACGCCTTGGATACCATGCGGGCGTAGTCATCGGCGGCAACCCAATGCCACGGGTGGGGCTGCGTGCCGAGGATGCTGGCGCGCGTCCCGCGCACGAAGCGGGGCAGCGTCTCCATAAAGAAAGTGGCCTGGAAGATCGTGTAGGGCAGGCCCGAGGCGCGAATGGCGGCTTCGGCCTCATACTTCGCCTTTGTGCCGGCGTACCAGCAGTTTTCCTTGGTGACAGACGTCCCGGACAGGTAGGTGACATGTTGAACGCCGGCACGCGCCGCCGCAGCCACAACGTTTTCCGTCCCACGGCGTTCCAGATCCGGGTCCAGGCCGCCATCGAGGTTGATGTGGACCGCCTGGCAGCCCTTGATGGCCGCATCCAGCGAGGCCGGGTTTTCGACGTCGCCTGCGATCACCTCATACTCGGCGCCGAACTTAGCGCGGGCGCGTTCGACGTCGCGCGTGAGGACTCTGACGTGGTGGCCGGCGGCGCAGAGCTGGCGTGCGACCGGCTCGCCCAACATACCTGTGGCTCCAATGACAAGAATCGTGTTGGACATGGAAAACTGCCTTTCTGAGATTAGGATTATCGAAGTAGATACAATAACCGAACATTGTTCGGCAATCGTAGGCAAAAAAAGAGGCTGCGTCTATCAGGCAGCCCGCAGGCCGCGCATGAAGTTGGCCAGCGCCTGGTCGTCCATGGCCTCCAGGTCAACCGGGTAGGGGCGCAGCGCGGTGATGCGCAGCATGGCGATGCCATGTACCAGAGTCCAGGCTGCGTAGGCCATCTCGTCCAGCCCAAAGCCAGGGCGGGTGAAGAAGACGCCTTCGTCGATGCCGCGCTGGATCGCGTGCAGTAGGATGCCGTAGGCCGAGCCCTCCTGGCGCAGCAGCGCCTCCACCTCTCCGCCCGCCGCATCGGCCATGGCAGTCGGCGGCGCGGCGGTAAAGATCAGCAGGAAATAGTCGGGATAGTCCAGCGCAAAGTGGACATAGGCCTTGCCGATGCCGTAGAGATGCTCCACCGGCGGCAGGCTGGCGTCCACCTGCGCCATGGCCTCGAAGAGCCTGCGCTGCCCCTCATCGCAGACCGCGCCGATGATCTCCTCCTTGCTGGCGAAGTACTCGTAGAGGCCGGCGGGGCTGTAGTCGATGCGTTCGGCCAGGCTGCGCATGGAGAGCGCGGCCGGCCCGTCCTGGACCACGATCTCCAGGGCGGCGTCGAGGATAGCTTGCTTGGTGCGCACGTGGCGGCGCTGGCGGGTTTGGGACATAGTTGTAATCCGAAGTAATTTAGAAAACCTAACGCTGTTCGGAATTGTAACACGATATGGATAACTTGTCAAGCCCCAAAACAATACGGCCCAGCGAATTCCCCATACGCGTCATGCTGAGGCTTGGCGAAGCATCCCCCCGTGGTCGAAGCCGGGATGCTTCGGCGACACTCAGATTGACAGGACGTGTGCAGTTTGGCGTCAAGGCCCGCAGTGCTCACCCCAGAGCGCGCCGACCATCAGGATATCCACCATGTCGACCACGCCGTCGCCGTTGAGGTCGAAGACCGGGTTCCACTCAGGCGACGCGCTGTGGTTCTGCCAGTGAGCGGCAACCATGGCCAGATCGCCCACGTCCACCCATTGACTGCCGTCGAAGTCGGGGCAGGCCAGCGGGCCGCCGGCTGTCGTGTCGAATGCGCCCTTGACCAGATACAGATCCAGGTTGGGCAGCCCGGCGCTGTCGTCCAGACTGCCGGCGGCGATGAAGCCGTCGCCGGCAGCCGCCAGCCGCGTCAGGCTGGTGGAGCGGGCGCCGCCGGGAAGCGGGGTGACTGCCAACAACTCGCCGCCGGCGTCGACCTCCAGCAGATCCGACGTAAAGCTGATTGAGCCGGCCGCATCGGCGCTGGTCTGCAAGAGCAGGTAGCCGCCGCCCAGCCGCGCGATCAGGTCACGGCCCTGGTTGTTGCGCGGCTGCTCGTAGCGCTGGCTCCACGCCACCGCGCCCAGCGCGTCCACCTTGACCAGCAGCGTGTCGCTGCAGCTGGGCGGCTCACAGCCGGCCAGCAGATAGCCGCCATCGCTGGTCGGCAGCACGCCCGAGGCTGCGCGCAGCACGTTGGTGTAGACCTGCGCCCACTGTGACTGGCCGGACGCGTCGAACTTCCACAGCACGGGCGCGGGCGTCCAGGGGTAGATGGTGCTGCCTAGCAGCACGAAGCCGCCGTCCGGTGTGGGGGCAAGCCCCTCGATAGTTGCGCTCTGGTTGGTTGTACCGGGCAGCGCGGGGTAGACCACCAACGATTGCAGCGCGCCGGTGGGGCTGGCGGTGGCCACCCACGGCTCGCGACCGTTGTCGGCCGTGCGCGAGCTGCCAGCCAGCAGGAAAGAGCCATCGGCCCGCTGCAGGCCGCGCACCACGGCTGAGTCCACCACGGCCTGCACGGATAGCCCGGCCTCGCTGGACCACACCGTGTCGCCGGCCGCGTCCAGCTTGATCAGCCAGGGCCGGTAGTCAGCGGCCGCGGGCAGGTAGAGCCGGCCGACGACTACATAGCCGCCGTCATCAGTCGGGATCACGTCGAAGGCCCGCTCGCTGTAGTTATTGACGTTTAGCGTGCGCTGCCACTGCAACTGGCCGAGCGCATCGGTCTTGACGACCAGGATGTGCTCGAAGTTGCCCTGCGTGCCGAAGCCGGCCGCGATGTAGCCGCCATCGCCAGCCGGCCGTACGTCATAGGCGATGTCGGCGTTGAGGCCGCCGAACTGCGCTCCCCACTCGATCACGACCTGCGCGCTGGCCGGCGAAGCCGGAGCCAGCAGCGTCGCCACAACCACCAATCCCAACAGTAAGCGTCTCATGGCGCATCTCCTACGGTAAGAACACAAAAAAAGCCGGGCGCTGGCAGGCGTCCGGCAAGTTGACGCGGCGCTAACGACGGTACCGGTAGAACCCCTGGCCTGTTTTGCGGCCCAGTTGACCGACGGCCACCATGCGGCGCAGCAGGGGCGGCGCTTTGAAATAGGGGTTGCCCGACGCCTGGTAGAGCGTGTCGGCGATGGCCAGGGTCACGTCCAAGCCGATCAGGTCGGCCAGGGCCAGCGGGCCCAGCGGATGGCCCATGCCCAACTTGACGGCGTCGTCCACCACCCTGGCCTCGCCCAGGCCGGCCTCGTAAGCGCTGACAGCCTCGACGATGTAGGGAATCAGCAGGCGGTTGACGATGAAGCCGGGGCTGTCGGGCGCAGTGATAGTGATCTTGCCCATGTACGCGCCCACGCGGCGGGCCATGGCCAGGGTCTCATCGCTGGTGTGCAAGCCGCGCACCAGCTCCAGCAGGCGCATCACCGGCACCGGGTTAAAGAAGTGCATGCCCAGCACCTTGTCAGGCCGGCCGGTGGCCAGGGCGATCTGGCTGATGCTGAGTGAGGAGGTGTTGCTGGCCAGGATGGCCTCGGGGCGCAGGATGTCATCCAGGCTGCGAAAGATGCTCTGTTTGAGCGCCAGGTCCTCGGCCACGCACTCGATGACCAGATCGGCCGCGGCCAGGTCGGCCAGATGCGCGGTGCCGTGCAGGCGGCTCAGGGCCGCTTCGGCCTCGTCAGCCGCCAGCTTGCCGCGACTGACCGCTCGTTGCAGCGAGGCATCGATGCGGGGACGGCAGGCCGGCTGGATATCCTCGTTGCGACCATAGATGATCACGTCGTAGCCGGCCAGCAGGCTGACCTCGGCAATGCCCGCGCCCATCTGCCCGCAGCCGACGATGCCGATGGTTTGGACGAACATGAGGCCTCCTTGCTCATAAGAAGTCCAGTTTCTTCGGAGAAACTGGACTTCTATGCCTCAAGAACACTACAACCCGCCGGCCGCCGCCAGATCATCCAGGGCCTGGCGCAGGGTGAGGGCGCTATCCTCAAGCAGTTTCTGTTCCTGGGGGTTCAACGGCTTGGGCAGGACCGAGATGATGCCGTCGCCGCCGATGATGGCCGGCAGGGCGAAGGTGATGTCCTGCACATCGCCGATGGTCTCCACCGGCACGCTGACCGTCAGCAGCGAGCGCTGATCCCGCACGATGGCCTGGACGATGCGGGCCAGGGCCGCGCCGATGCCGTAGTAGGTCGAGCCTTTGCCTTCGATGATGCGATAGGCCGCCCGGCGCACGCCGTCGTCGATCTCCTGCATCAGTTCATCGCTCAGATCGATGCCGCGCGCCTGGGCATAGTCCTCCAACGGCACAGTGCCAACGGTGGTCATGGACCAGGCAATGACTTCCGAGTCGCCGTGTTCGCCCACCACGTAGCCATGCACGTGCTCCGGGTCTACGTCCATGGCGCGGCCCAGGATCGAACGGAAGCGCGCGGTGTCCAGCGTGGTACCCGAGCCGATGACGTGCCGCCGCGGCACCCCCAGCGGCGCCGCATAGTGGGCCGCCAGGTGGGCCATGATGTCCACCGGGTTGGTCGCTACCACCAGGATCGCGTCCGGCGCGCTGGCGACAATCTGGGGGATCATCCCTTTGAAGATCGCTGCGTTGCGCTCCAGCAGTTGCAGGCGTGTCTCGCCGGGCCGCTGCGCCACGCCGGCAGTGATCACCACCACCGAGCAGCCGTCCAGATCTTTGTACTCTCCCTGCCGGACGACCACCGCATGGGAAGAGAAGGGGACAGCGTGCAGAATGTCCTCAGCCTCGGCCATCGCGCGCTTGGTGTTGATGTCGACCATGACGATCTCGCGGGCCACGCCGCGCAGAACCATGGCGTTGGCCGCGCCTGCGCCAACGTTGCCGCTACCGACGATACCTACTTTCATGGGAACCTCCTGTGAAGAGAAACGGGTAGACAAGGAAACAAGTAGACAAGGAAGCAGGATGGGCGCGTGTCAAGCGTGCATCAACTGCCTTGTGCGGTGGATTGTAACGTCAAATCGGGTCTGGGCAAAATGCGGACAGGCGACAGGCCAAGATCGCGCAGGACAGCGGCGCCGACGCGCAGCCCCCCCAGGGCCACGGCGGCGGTGGACTGGCCGGGGAAGATGCTGTCGCCGACCATCCACAGGTTGGGCGCCAGCCGCGGGCCCCAGGCCCGGAACAGGTTGGTCTGGGGGAAGCCGCCAACCCAGCCCCAGGCGCGGCGGGTGAAGCGCTGGAAGCTGACGGGCGTGCCGGGCAACATGAAACGAGCCGCGTCGCGCAGGCCGGGCAGCGCCTGCTCGGCAGCGGCCAGCATCTGCGCCGTGTAGGCATCCTTGCGCGCTTCGTAGGCGTCACGGTCGTTCTCGAACAGGTCCCACCAAGGCCCCAACTCCGTGTGGGTGCTCAGGGTCAGGGCGCGCTGGCCGGCCGGCGCGCGGCCCGCGTCCCAATCAGGGCTGAGCGACAAAAAGACGCTGTTGCCCTCGCCCAGCGGCTCCTGCACGACGACTTGGTGGTGCAGCAGCGTATCGGGCGGCGCTGCGGCGGCATCCAGCCCCATGTAGACCATGAACGCGCCCCAGCCGTCCACCGGCCGCGGCGGCAAACGACGCAACTTGCCCGGCGCGGCCTCGCCCAGCAGTTGGGCGATGTTCCAGGGCGGCAGATTGACCACCACCAGGTCGGCGGGGTAGCTGTCACCGCGCTTGGTCTCCACGGCCACCGGACGCCCTTTTTCGACCACGATCCGGGTCGCTTCCTGGCGATAGCGCACCGCGCCGCCATTCTCCTGTACGGCCTGGGCCAACGTCTGAGCGATGGCGCCGATGCCGCCTTCCAGGTGGACCACCCCGCGCCGCGGCAGGTCCAGCGCCGACGCGCCGTACAGCGCGTTGGCGTGCGCGCTGGTGGTCTGGGCAGCGATCAGCAGTTGAGCGTCGACGAACTGGCGCAGGCGGGACGAGGCGTTGCGCAGGTGGGCCGCCACCGGCTGCAGCGCGTCGGCCAGCAAGCCGGGGCTGAGGCGCCGGCGCAGGTCCGCCCCTAGCCAGCCCAGGCCGTGGCTGAGCAGCCGGGCCGCCTCGCCAGCGGTCTGCGGCGGCCACGAGGGCAAACGCAGCGCCAGGTCCCACAGCGCGTCGGCCGTGCGTTCCTGCCATTGGAAAAAAGCGACGCCAGCCTGGCCAAAGGCCCGCTCCGCCTCCTGCCAGCGCTGCTCGCTGCCCCAGCGCGTAATGGATGCGCCATCGGACAGGTGGACAGCCATGGCCGGATCAGAGGGATGGGCCGGCCAGGCGTCGATGCCCACGGATCGAGCCACCACGTCCATAGGCCCGCCCGGGTAAAAGCCGCCGGCCAGGGTTGCGCCGGCGTCGAAGCGGTAGCCTTGGTGGAAAAACGTGCCCGCGCAGCCGCCGGGGTAGACGTGCGCCTCCAGCAGGGTCACGTCTACGCCAGCCTTGGCCAGCAGCGCCGCCGTGGTCAGCCCGCCAACGCCTGCGCCGATGACGACGACGCGCGAATTGGACTGCATGGCGCCCTCAGGAAGTCCCGTTGCGGGAGAATGGGTGTGGCTGCTGCGGCGGGCGCGCTCGCCTGACCAGCAGCAGGCCGGCAATCGCGCCGACGGCCGCGAGGCCCAGCGTCTTGGTCAGGCTGCGCTGGTTGCGGCCGGCCTCGTCCAGCACGGTGGTCAAGGCTGCGCCGCTCTGGCTGTGCTGCGCCAGCAGGCGCCGCGTCTGCCACTGGCGAAAGACGAAAAGCACGGGCAAGTTGAGCGCCATGCCCAGCCCGACCAGGCCCCACACAGGATGGCGGCGCAGCTCCACCTCGACCTCATCCACCACATCGGTGGTGTGATCGTCGATGGCCACGAAGCTGTGGTGGTGCCGCCAGGTGCGCATCGGCCCCTGCACCATGCGATCGACGAAGCTGGTGGGGGTCACGTCCTCGAAACGAGCCTGCCAGCGCAGCGGCAGCGGCCCCAGCCACATGGTGAAGTCCATGGATTGGCCTTCGGCCACGCGCGGGGGCGCGCTGTGTACCTGGACGAAGATCGGCGGCGGCGTGATGGCGGCCATGGCGTCGGGGTAGCTGTGGAACTCGGCCACGGCCTCCACCGGCGCCTGGACGCGGAAGCGATGTTGGTAGTTCATTGGGTATGTGCCTTAGCTGCCGGGCACTTAAGCATCGTGCCAGGCAGCCTCATTGGTTGCCAAGTGCCCGGCATCTCAGCTCTTGCCGAGAACGTCCCTGACTGCCGCCACCGGATCGGTGAAGCGGAAGCGATAGCCCAGCTCCAGCAGACGCTGGGGCTCAGCGCGCTGGCCGTCCAGCAACACGGTGGACATCTCGCCGAAGGCAGCTTTAAGCGCAAAGCCGGGCGCAGGCACGGCCGACGGCCGGCCCATGGCCTGGCCCACGGACTTGACGAAGTCGGCGTTGGTGGGCGGGTTGGGCGCAGCCAAGTTAAAGGGACCGGTCGCTTGCGGGTGGTCGATCAGGAAACGGATCGCGCCGATCTCGTCGGCCATGTGGATCCAGGGGAAATACTGCTGGCCGGAGCCCAGCTTGCCGCCGGCGAAGAACTTGAAGGGCAGCAGCATCTTGGGCAGCGCGCCGCCCTCGGCGCTGAGCACGATGCCAGTGCGGATCACTGGCCGGCGCACGCCCCATGCCTCCACGGCCTCGGTCGACTTTTCCCAGTCGATGCAGACGTCGGCCAGGAAGTCGCTGCCCGGCTTGCTCTGCTCGGTCAGGATTTCGCCGCCGCGCGAGCCGTAGTAGCCGACCGCTGACGACTGAACGACCACCGCGGGCTTGACTGCGGCCGCCTGCACAGCTTCGACCACCGCCTTGCCGGCATCGACGCGGCTGGCGATGATCTCTTGTTTGCGGGCCTCGGACCAGCGGCTGTCGGCAATGCCCGCGCCGGCCAGGTTGACGATCGCGCCGGCGCCGTCAGCCCACTGGCCCCAACCGGCTGCGCTGCGGCCGTCCCACTTCTCCACACGCACACCTACCGGCAGCTTCGCAGACGGGTTCGGGGTACGGCTGAGCACGATGACCTCGTGCTTGTCCTGGTGCAGGCTGGCAGCCAACTGTCGGCCAATCAATCCAGTTCCACCGGCAATGATAACGCGCATCATGAAATCTCCTTTTCTCCTGGCTAGTGTCGTTCGGCGCTCTATGATGGACTCGTTCTTGAAGGCAGCGTGAGTAGCCCTGTTGCCGAGGACAAGCCGATTTTGATATGGGTGCATTCAAAACTGGTTGAAGCCCCGTCATTGCGAGGCGTCTGCGCCGAAGCAATCTCGTCATGCCACGTGGGGATTGCTTCGTCGGCGGCCTCCTCGCAATGACTCGACCAACCCATTTTGAATGCACCCTTTTGATATATCCGGCTATTTTGCTTTGTCCAGGTTTTCACCTGATTTACGGCGAAAGTATAGCATATAATCCATTCATTTGTCAAGATTATCTTTCAACATGTCAAATAAATCTTGACAAATTCTCTACTACGTGATACACTTCATGCAGGTCAGAAAAAATGAGGTGCAAGCATGAACTTAAAAGAAAATCAAAATGGCTTGACTGGCAGTGACGAACCAATTTATAACATCGGTGTGGTATCGCGCATGACTGGCATTCCAGTTGCGACCCTGCGCGTCTGGGAGCGGCGATATAAGTTCCCCAGCGCAGGGCGCACTGCGGGTGGCCACCGCCTCTACTCCGAACAGGAGATGGCGCGGCTGCGCTGGGTGAAATCCACCATCGACGAAGGCATGCAGACGTCGCAGGCTATTCGCGCGTTGCACAGCCGTGAGCGTCAGGGACGCATCCCTGAATTAGGCCCGCTGGTGGTCGAATCTGCGCCGCAACCCGCGCTGCACGGCAACTCGCTGGATGCCTTCCGCAAACGGTTTACGCAAGCCCTGGAACACAGCGAACTGGACACAGCCGACCAGATCCTGGGCGAGATCATGGCGGTCTATCCTTTGGAGAATGTGATTTTCGATGTCATTGCCCCGTCGTTGGTCGAAATCGGCGAGGCATGGCGCGCCGGCCGGATCAACGTTGCTACAGAACATTTGGCCTCGGCTTTTCTGCGCCAGCGCCTGACCATGTGGCTGGTGACAGGGCCGCCAACGCACCCCATACGACCAATCGTGCTGGCCTGCGCTCCCAACGATTGGCACGAGATCGGCCTGTTAATGCTGGGGGTGTTGCTGCGCCGCCGCCGCTGGCCAGTGGCTTATCTGGGACAGGCTGTACCGCTACCCGATCTGGCCAAGTTCGTGCGCGACCTGCGGCCCCCGATCGTTGTCATCACCGCCATGACCGGGGAAACGGGCGAAGCGCTCCTGAGCCTGCCTGAATGGCTGCCGGAGATTCACCAAAGCGGCCGGCCTGTGATAGCCTATGGCGGCCGCGCTTTCAACATAGCAACCGATCTGCGCCAGCAGATGCCTGGGGTATTCCTGGGCGCGACGCTGCCGGAGGGCGTGGAAGTGGTCGAACGCCTGCTGCGCGAGACCACAGCGCTCACCCTGTAGAAAATCCAAGCCGGCGTCTTTGTCGCAGAGGCGCCGGCTCTTTTTTTGCCTGCTCTTGGGGAGAAGATCGATCAATCTTGCGCGTCCTTTGAGGGATGGGGTACAATGCCGTGCTGCAAAAAAAATGGGCGCCCAGCCGTCACTCTCATCCAGCCAAAGCTTCGAGAGTCGCGGCTTAAAAGTTGAACCAGGCCCATTACTGGCAACGACGTGATGGCGAGTGCTGCGGCGACTTCCTCTGTTTCCAGCCGTGGGCCATGTCGTCGATGATTGGAGGCTCTGTGTCATGACCATTAGTCAACCGATTCGCGTTATGTTGGTGGACGACCATGCTGTTGTGCGCAGCGGCCTGGGCGCGTTCCTGCTGGCCTTCGATGACCTGCAACTGATCGGTGAGGCGTCCAGCGGCTCTGAGGCCGTGGCAAAGTGCGTCCATCTGCGCCCCGACGTGGTGCTGATGGACCTGGTAATGCCAAACATGGACGGCGCCACCGCGACGAAAGCCATCCGCCAGCACTGCCCGCAGATTCGCGTCATCGCCTTGACCAGCTTCAAGGAGGAGGAGTTGGTCCAGAACGCACTGCAGGCTGGCGCGATTGGCTATCTGTTGAAGAACGTCACTGCCGACGAGCTGGCGGCTGCCATCCGTGCAGCCTACGCCGGCAAGCCCACCCTGGCCCCCGAAGCAGCGCAGGCGTTGATCCAGGCCAGCATCGCCGCCCACGGGCCGCCCAAGATCGGCTTTGATCTGACCGAGCGTGAGCGCGAGGTGCTCGTATTGATGGTCTCCGGTCTTACCAACCCCGAGATCGCTGATAAGCTGATCGTCAGCCGCTCGACGATCAAGTTCCATGTGAGCAGCATTCTATCCAAGCTGGAAGCATCATCGCGCACCGAGGCGGTCGCGATCGCGATGCAGAACCACATCGTGTGACGCCATGAAAAGCCTCCCACGGGGTGTCACCCTGACCGATGGCGGCCAAGGGTCTCGACGGCATCTTTGCAGGGTTTTGATCGCACTAGTCGTCATGATGCTATTGGCGGCCTGCCTGCCTGCTGGCGTCGCGCCGGACTCACCGCCGGCCCAACCGGTGCAGATTGTCTATCAGGACTGGCGCACCGATTGGTTTCCCGCCATGGCCCAGGAAATGCTGGCCCGGTTCCATGCCGAAAATCCCAACATCCGCGTCTTCTACGTCCCCGATCCGGTCAATGTAGAGGAACAGTTGGTCGCGGACATGCGCAACGGCAATGCCCCCGATGTCTTCGCTGCCTGCTGCGCCTTCTTTCCCATCATCGGCCAGCAGGGCTATGCCCTCGACCTGCGCAGCTTTGTGGCTGAGGAGCTGGATCAGGCCACCATCGACGACTGGGATGCTGCGCAGTATAGAGCGCTTTCCACCCGTGACGGCGTGCAGTTTGGCCTGCCCAAGTACCACGGCGCGCTGGCCCTCTACTACAACAAGGACCTCTTCGACCGCTACGACGTGGACTACCCCGACTATACCTGGGACCACGACGACTATCTGCGCGCCATGCGCCGGCTGACCCAGGACCGTGACGGCGACGGGGAGACTGACCTCTGGGGCAGCATGTTCGACGTCTCGTGGGAGCGTATCCAGGTGCATGTCAACGGCTGGGGCGGCCATTTTGTCGACCCAGACGACCCGACGCGCAGCCGCATGGCCGACCCCGAGGCGCTGGCGGCCATGGAGTGGCTGCGCGCCCGCATCTGGGACGACCACGTCATGGCCACGCCGCTGGACGTCAACAACCGCTCCACCCGCCAGGCCTTCGTCGACCAATCGGTGGCCATGATCGAGGATGGCTCCTGGGCGCTGAAGGATGTCCTGACCAACGCCGACTTTCGCGTTGGCGTGGCGCCGCTGCCTGCCGGCCCCGCCCGACGCGTGACGCTGGCTACCACCGATGGCTTCGGCATCTTTGCCCAGACGCGCAACCCGGAGGCTGCCAAGGCGCTGCTCAAATTCCTGGTCAGCCCGGAGTATGGCCGTGCGATGGCGCGAGCCAACTTCTTGCAGCCGGCACGCGCCTCGCTGGTGCCGGATTGGGTCGAGTACATTCGCCAGGAGTTTCCCGAACAGACCAAGGACCTGGACATCGCCGCCTTCGCCGACGGTCAGATCAACGGTTATTCCGTCACGGCTGAGATTTTCCCCAACATGGCCGCTGCCCAGCGCCTGGCCAGCGCGGCCTGGCAGGAGATCTTCGTGCTGGGCCAGGCGCCAGTGCGCCGTATGGTCGAAGTCAGCCGCGAGATTGAAGCCGCCCAGCCGGGCAGGGACTAGCGGGGGCGCCATGACAGCCATTCGCCGCAGCCTTCAGGCCAAGATCATCATCTGGTCCTTCGTACCTGCGCTGCTGATTTTATTAGCCGTGGCGCTGGCCATGTTCTTCGCCTATCAGCGGGTGACGCAGACGCTGGCCCTGGAGCGGGACAAGGAGCTGACCCGCCTGGCGGCCGGCCAGTTGACGGTTCAACTCAACCCCTACGTGCAGGATTTGGATGCGCTGGCGCGCCTCTCTACTATTAACCGGGGAGATGCCCAGGCGCAGCAGGCCGCGCTGCGCAGCGCGCGCAGCCGATTGGTGGTCTTCGACGGCGGTGCAGTAATCCTGGACAGCCGCGGCCGCGTCAGTGCGACCGAACCGGAGCGCAGCGACATCGTCGGCGACGACTGGTCGAGCCGGGAGTACTTTCGCGAGATCGTCGCCTTTCCCGCGCCAGTCTTCTCCAACATCCTGGCCGACGGGCCAGACGGCGCCGACGTGATCGCCGTGGCTGTGCCCATCATCGGCGAGCAAGGGGAGTTTCGCGGCGTGCTCCTGGGCATGTTCAAGCTGGGGCCGACCGCGGTCAGCGCCCTCTACGGCAGCATTGTCAAGCTGCAAGTAGCTGACAGCAGAAACGCCTTTGTGGTCGATGGCCAGGGCCGGGTGATCTACGACGGCGATTTTGCGCGCATCGGACAGGATGCGTCGGCCGAGCTGGCTGTGCAGCAGGTGCTGGCCGGCCGGTCAGATGCCATCACGACCCGCGCTCCCGACGGTTCCAGCCTGGTCGCCGGCTTCGCGCCGGTGCCCGGCACCCCCTGGGGCCTGGTCACGCGTGAGGACCCTGGCGTACTGACCGGCACGTTTCGCGAGTTTGGCCAGTTTCTGATTCTGCTGTTGGTGCTGGGGGTATTGATCCCCGCGGCGGTGGTCACAGCCAGCGTGCGCCGCATCATCCGGCCGATCAACGATCTGATCTCAGCTTCGCAGGAGGTTGCGCGCGGCAACTTCAGCCAAACCATCGAGGCCGACACCGGCGACGAGATCGAGGAGATGGCGCGCCAGTTCAACCTGATGGCGTCCCAGTTGCAGGCCTCGTACTCGCAACTGGAGCAGCAGGTCAGCGAGCGAAGCCAGGCATTAGCCGCCATCAACAGCGTCGCCGAGGTAGTCAACCGCTCCGTGGACTTGCAGGAAGTGCTCAACGACGCCCTGGATCAGGTGCTCGAAGTCATGAGCTTCAGCT
>CAZVGR010000018.1:48103-66330 GCA_964626845.1 uncultured Anaerolinea sp. | reverse complement strand
GATGCCATCTTGCGCTACAACGGATGCGCAGGATGCCATCTTGCGCTACAACGGATGCGCAGGATGCCATCTTGCGCTACAACGGATGCGCAAGATGCCATCTTGCGCTACAACGGATGCGCAGGATGCCATCTTGCGCTACAACGGATGCGCAGGATGTAGTGCAACACGGTATCTTCGGGTTTTCGTGTTCGACGGCGAAACGCTGCAAATGCATTGGTTGCGTTGACCACGAATCGCCGTCAACGCTGAAAAACCCGAAGGGTCTTCAATTGCCATGCCTCAATTGACCATCCGCACCCTCGGCCCCCCTGAACTGGCGCTGGACGACGCGCCGGTCGATACCAGCCGCAACAAGGCCATCGCCCTGCTGGTCTACCTGGCCGTCAACGGCCAGCGCTGCCGCCGCGAGGGGCTGGCCGGGCTGTTCTGGCCGGAGTACGAGCAATCCAAGGCCTATGCCTACCTGCGGCGGGCGTTGTGGGAGCTTAAGGAGATGTTGGGCGACGGATGGCTGGAGGCGGAGCGCGAGACGGTGGGGCTGGCTGGCGAGGCGGACGTGTGGCTGGACGTGACTGCGTTTCGCCAGGCGTTGGCGGCCACGGCTGGCCACGGGCACGCGCCGGCCGCGGTCTGTCCGGCCTGCGTCGACGCGCTCAGCCGCGCGGCTGAGCTGTACCGCGGCGACTTCCTGGCCGGCTTCAGCCTGCGCGACAGCCCCGGCTTCGACGACTGGCAGTTCTACCTGGCCGAGGGATTGCGTCAGGAGGCGGGCGAGGCGCTGCGCAAGCTATCGGCCATCCATGGCCAGGAGCGGCGGCTGGACGCGTCCATCGAGGTCGGCCGGCGCTGGCTCAGCCTGGACCCGCTCAACGAGGAGGCGCACCGCCAGGTGATGTTGCTGCTGGCCCTGAACGGCCAGCGCAACGCCGCCCTGCGCCAGTACCAGGAGTGCGTGCGCATTCTGCAGGCCGAGATGGGCATCGCCCCTGAGCGCAAGACCAGCGAGCTCTTTCAGCGCATCGAGCAGGGGAGGATTCCAGCTATTGAGAGCGCCGCACCACAGGCCGCGCCGGCTGCTGCCGGTCCCTTCACCGGCGCCCCGCGACCCGCCCACTTCAACCTGCCACAACTGCTCACCCCCTTCATCGGCCGGGAGCGCGAGCTGGCCGAGCTCCACGGTCTCCTGGCCGACCCCGACGTGCGTCTGCTGACCATTCTGGCCGTCGGCGGCATGGGCAAGACGCGCCTGGCCATCGAGGCGGCCGCCCGCCAATGCGAGTTCATGGAGGAAGGGGTGGTCTTCGTCTACCTGGCCCCGCTGCAGGCGTCCTCGGCCCTCGCGCCCGCGCTGCTGGATGCCCTGGAGCTGGAGGCGAGGGAGGGAACGCCGGCCAAGGCCCAGGTGATCGACTACCTGCGCGGGAAGCGCCTGCTGCTGGTGCTGGACAACTTCGAGCATCTCCTGGAGGCTGCTGGGTTGGTCACGGAGATCTTGCAGGCCGCGCCGGGCGTCAAGGTGCTGGCCACTTCCCGCCTGCCCCTGGGCTTGCCGGGTGAGCATCGCTACCACCTGGCCGGCATGGATTTCCCCAGCGCCGAGCGCATCGACGACGCGCCCGACACCAGCGCGGTCAAACTGTTCGTCCAGGGCGCGCGGCAGGCGCTGCCCGGCTTCCGGCTGGCCGGCGACGACCTGCGCCATGTGGCGGCCATCTGCCGGCTGGTGGAGGGCATGCCGCTGGGCATCCTGCTGGCGGCCGGCTGGGTGGGCTTGCTCTCCCCGCAGGAGATTGTCGCCCAGATGCGCAGCCAGCACGACTTTCTGGAGACCGAGCTACAGGAGGTGCCGGAGCGGCAGCGCAGCATGCGGCTGGTGCTGCAGCAAGCCTGGGATCTGCTCAGTGAGCAGGAGCGGGACGCCTTTGCCAGCCTGTCGGTGCTGCGCGGCAGCTTCGACCGCCAGGCCGCCCAAGAGATCAGCGGCGCGTCGCTGCGGGTGCTGTTGTCTTTGATGCACAAGTCGATGCTGATCCGCCTGAGCGACGACCAACTGGCGGTGCATGAGCTGCTGCGCCAGTACGGCGCCGAGCGGCTGAGCGACGACCTGGACCGCTTCGAGGCCGCCCACGACCGCCACAGCGCGTTCTACTGCCGGCGGGTGCAGACGTGGCTCGATTCTGTCAAGCGCCCCGACCGCCAGCTTTCCATGGTCGACATGGAAAACGAGCTGGAGAATGTGCGTTCGGCCTGGAGTTGGGCTGCCATCGACCGCCAGACGGCGCGGCTGACGGCAACCGCCGAGGGCCTGGGTCTGCTGCTCTCCTGGCAGGGCCGGGGCGAATACGGCGAAAGCGCCTTCCAAGGCGCCGTCGACGCTTTGACTCCGCCCGCCAACGACGAGGAGCAGGCGCTGCTGGCCTATCTGCTGGGCTGGCAGGCATCCTTTGCCAGCTTTCATCGCACCGCGGCCGAGGTCGCCGCGCTGCTCGATCAGGCGCTTGACCGCCTGAACAACATCAGCCAGCCGGGGCGGGCAGTGATCGCAACCCGCGCCTTTCTGCTGTATATGCGCGGGGGCATGGCGCTCAGCGCGCTGGATATGGCCGTCAGCCTCCCGGCCCTGGAGCAGAGCCTGGCGCTGTTCGAACGCATCGGCGACGCCTGGTGGAGCGCAACGGTGCTGGAGCGACTGGGGTCCGCGGCCTGGACGCGCAACGACCTGGAGCAGACCAATGCCTATTTCCAGCGCAGCCTGGCCATGCGCCGGGAGATCGGCGACCCGGCCGGCACGGCCAGCCTGCTGATCAACCTGGGCGCGCTGGCCGGCTTCGACGGAGGCCAGGTGGACCAGGCTGTTGAGCTGTACCGCGAGGCCAGCCGCTTGTTTGCGTCGTTCGGCGGTCGGTCAGGCGAGATGTCGTCGCTGTACGCCTTGCAGGCGGCCGAGCGCTTGCAGGGCAGGTTCGCCGAGGCCCTGCAGATCGTCCAGCGGCAACTGGCTATCAGCGCCGAGTTGGGCGACATTCAGACGCTGGGCGATCTGCACATGACGCAGGGGGAGATCTTGCAGTTGATGGGGCGTTATGAGCTGGCCGAGGAAGAACACCGCCGCAACATCGCCAGCGTGGAGGCATCCGGCTGGGCTGCCCCCGAAACCTGGATGCGCTTTGTGTTCGCGGCTGCGCTGTTGGGGCGCGAGAACTACCAGGAGGCCATCGAGGTTTTGCAACCGAGCCTGGCGGCGCTGGAGCAATCGCACAGCAAATCGATGCTGGGGCGCAGCCTGGCTGCCGCCGGCCGGGCCAAGTTGGGCCTGGGCGACGTGGACGCGGCCTGGGAGGACGTGCAGCGCGCAGTGAATCTGCTCGCAGGCCGGCACTACTTCTGGCTGTTGGAGGCCATGGCCGCCGCGGCGGCCGTGCTGGCTGAACGCGGCGAGGCCGAGCGGGCGGTGGAGATCTATGCGCTGCTCAACCGCCACGAATTCGTGGGCAACGCGGCCTGGTTCAGCGACGTGTTCGGCCAGGTCGTGGAGAAGGCCGCCGCCAGCTTGCCGCCGGAAGCTATCGCTGCCGCCCAGGCTCGCGGCGAGGCGCTCGACCTGTGGCAGGCGGCAAAGGAGTTGCTGGTGGAGCATGGCGGGTCTGAGAATGTTGGTAGCTAGTTCAGGTCGTTGCTGCAATCCGCTTGTCGACCATCGCGTCGCTTGCGCCGATGCTTGGCGCATGGTTGGGCATGTGTTACAATGATCCAGGAACGAACAGTCGATGAGATATAAGCCATGATGAAAGCATCGGAACTGGAGATAGTCGTTGACGATAAGCCACGAATGGCATATCTGGATGTATGTGCGCTCAATCGGCCTTTGGACGACCAAAGTCAGATGCGTATCCGCCTGGAGGCTGACGCTGTATCGCTCATTCTCAGCCTTGTACGCTCGCAGTCGCTTGTGTTGGCAGTTTCTCCAGTCCATCACGCCGAGGTCGCAGCTAATCCCGATCCGTCTCGGCGTAGCCATGTGCAGTTGCTGTTGCAGGAATTGGGTCACACGATTGAGTTCGATCGAGATGCAGCGCGTCAGCGGGCTGAGAAACTAGTCTCGCTAGGCATGGGCATAGCAGACGCAGCTCATGTCGCTCTGGCGGAACAGGTGGGTTGCGACTTTGTGACCTGTGACGACCGCTTGCTTCGCCAGTGCCGGCGCATCGGAATCAAAGTTTGGTGCGGCACTCCTGCTGCTTACTGCGATAAGGAAGATCTAGAATGACAGTGCAAACCTATCTACCGGAAGAGACCGTGGTGCAGCGGGGTGTGGAGGCTCTTGTCAAGAGCCTCGGCCCAGTCGAGGCTGCGCGATTTCTGAGTCTGCCGCGTCAACGCTTGTTGGACTACGTTCAGTGGCATCGACAGTGGCAAACCAGTCTCGATAAGAACAGTTTTTTTGACAACGTTTTCGGTCCGGACAGTCCGGTTAGTTGAGATCTTCTGGCATGCGCGACGAGAACGCTTGTTGCGCACATGTTCGCATGACTTTGACGTGAACTTTCTTTCTGGGTAAGATAGCCCTACATCTTTTTGAGAGTTCGTCGATGACCCTACAGCGCTTGCCAGTTGAACTAAAATCACATGGCTCGGGTAGCGGGCCGCAGACGCCAATGCCCTACGAGGCGGCGTCCTGCGGCCACGATGCATACGCGCGCACCCCGGGCCAACTGCCGCCGCGGGCGACTGTCTCGCCTGCGCCTTCTGCCTGAGCCGAAGCCAGGCAGAACCCAGTGATTGTTGCTGGCCGGCCCCCGGGCCGGCTTTTGAGTCTTCCAGAGGTATACCCATGTCCGACAACCGTCCCCCCACCTTTCAAGAGATCATCATGCGCCTGGAGCGCTACTGGGCCGAGCGCGGCTGCATCATCTGGCAGCCCTACAGCGAGAAGGTCGGCGCCGGCACCATGAACCCGGCCACCGTGCTGCGCGTGTTGGGGCCTGAGCCGTGGAACGTGGCCTACGCCGAGCCCAGCTTCCGCGCCGACGATGGCCGCTACGGCGAGAACCCCAACCGCATGCAGATGCACACCCAGTACCAGGTGATCCTCAAGCCCGACCCCGGCAACCCGCAGGAGCTCTACCTGGGCAGCCTGGACGCCATCGGCATCGACCGCCGCAAGCACGACATCCGCTTCGTCGAGGACAACTGGGCCAGCCCCGCGCTGGGCGCCTGGGGCCTGGGCTGGGAGGTCTGGCTGGACGGCCTGGAGATCACCCAGTTCACCTACTTCCAGCAGGCCGGCGGCATGACCCTGGAGCCGGTCAGCGTCGAGCTGACCTACGGCCTGGAGCGCATCGCCATGTACCTGCAAGGGGTGCGCGAGGTCTGGCAGATCACCTGGGACGGCCGGCGCAGCTATGGCGACATCTACCTGCAGCAGGAGATCGAGTACTGCAAATACAACTTCGAGCTGGCCGACGTCGACCGGCTCAAGCAGATGTACAACCTGTACGAGGCCGAGGCCAAGAGCGCCATCGCCGGCAAGCTGGTCATCCCGGCGCACGACTACATCCTGCGCTGCTCGCAGACCTTCAACCTGCTGGACGCACGCGGCGCGGTCGGCGTCACCGAGCGCGCCAGCTACTTCGGCCGCATGCGCGACTTGGCGCGGCTGGTCAGCGACTTGTACGCGGAGCAGCGGATGCGGATGGAGTATCCGTTCTTGGAGGAGGAGCAGGTGGCAGGTGGCAGGTGGCACGTTGCAGGTGGCACGTTGCAGGTGGCAGGTGGCACGTTGCAGGTGGCAGGTGCAGATGCCGAGAGCGCATCGGGTGAGGTAGATGAAGCGGATTTGGTGCTGGAGATCGGGTGTGAGGAGTTGCCGGTCGGTGATGTGGTGGCGGGGATCGAGCAGTTGCGTGTAGCTGCGCCGAAGCTGCTGGACGAGGCGCGGCTGGCCTACGGCGCGGTGCGGGTGACGGGCACGCCGCGGCGATTGGTGGTCTACGTGGAGAAGCTGGCCGGCCGGCAGGCCGACGAGGAACTGGTCTTCCGCGGGCCGCCGGCCAACCGGGCGCAGGACGCCGACGGCCAGTGGACGCAGGCTGCCATCGGCTTTGCGCGTAGCCGCGGGGTCGCGGTGGAGAGTCTGGATCTGCGCGAGGCCGACGGCGGGCGCTACGTCTTCGCCATCCAGCAGGTAGCGGGCAAATCAGCCGCCGAAATCCTGCCCGATCTGCTGGTCAAGCTGGTTGCAGGCATCCGCTTCGAGAAGTCCATGCGCTGGGCCTCGGACGGCGTCGCCTTCAGCCGGCCGATCCGCTGGTTCGTGGCCCTGTTCGGCGAACATGTCGTACACTTCAGCTACGCGAAAGCCCATAGCGGGCGCATCAGCCGCGGTCTGCGCTCCCTGAACTCGCCAGAAATTGCCATTGCCAGCGCCGCTGATTACTTCGATGTCATGGCTCGCAACGGCATCATTGTCGACCGCCAGCAGCGCCAGCAGCTCATTCGTCAGCAGATCGCTGAGCTGGCTGCCAGTGTGGGCGGCGTTGTGCCCGACGAGCCGGCCCTGCTGGACGAGGTCACCGACCTGGTGGAGCAGCCGGCCGCGATCCTGGGCAGCTTTGAGCAGCGCTACCTCAGCCTGCCCGCCGACGTTCTGACCAAGGTCATGCAGAAGCACCAGCGCTATTTTCCGGTGGTTGGTACGCCGCAGCGGCGGGTAGATGGGGAAACTGGTAGATTGGTACCAGGTGAGACTCCGACGCGCGCTGGCGACTCCACCAATCCACCCGCCTCTGCGGCGTACCAATCTACCAATCTACCAATTAACCAATCTACCAACCTCCTCCCCTACTTCATCACTGTCGCCAACGGCCAGCCCAGCGATCCGGCCGTGGTGCGGGCGGGCAACGAGGGGGTGATTCGGGCGCGCTATGCCGATGCGGCCTTCTTTGTGGAGCACGACCGGCGGCAGCCGCTGGATGCCTTCACGCCGCGGCTGGCGACGCTGACTTTTCAAGAGCAGCTCGGCTCCATGCTGGACAAGGTGCGGCGGCTGGAGCAGTTGACGCCCTGGGTGGCGGTGCAGTTGGGGCTATCCCCCGAGGAGACGGCGACGGCGCTGCGGGCAGCAGGGCTGTGCAAGTCCGACCTGGCCACGTCGATGGTGGTGGAGATGACCTCGCTGCAAGGGATCATGGGCCGCGAGTATGCCCTGAGCAGCGGCGAAGCGCCGGCCGTGGCCCAGGCCATCTTTGAGCACTACCTGCCCCGTTCCAGCGGCGACCGGCGGCCGGCCTCGCTGGCAGGGCTGTCCGTGGGCCTGGCCAACCGGCTGGACAGCATCGCCGGCCTGTTCGCGGTCGGCCTGGAGCCCAGCGGATCGGCCGATCCCTTCGGCCTGCGCCGCGACGCGCTGGGTATCGTGCAGAACCTGGCCGAGGCGGGGCTGAGCTTCTCGGTGCGCGACGGTATCGCGAAGGCGGCGCGTCTGCTGCCCCTGGCGGCCACGGCGGAGGCGCAGGACAAGGCTGTCGCTTTTATTGCCGGCCGCCTGGAAAACTGGCTGCGCGATCTGGGCTACCCTTATGACGTGGTGCAGGCGGTGCTGGCCGAGCAAGGCGACGATCCGGCCGCTGCCAAGCAGGCCGTGGCCGCGCTGGCCAGGGTGGTAGCGCAGCCCGATTGGCCCGCCGTGCTGACGGCCTATGCCCGCTGCAAGCGTATCGTCAGGAAGCTGCCGGAGCAGTACCCGCTGGACGTGTCAGCCGATCCCGAGCCGGCCACGCAGGCGCTGCTGGTCGCGTACCAGACCGCGGCGCCGTCGGTGCAGACGGCCGGCGACGTGGCCGTGCTGGATGCGGCTTTGCGCGCGCTGGCTGGGCCGATCAACGCCTTCTTCGACCAGGTGCTGGTGATGGCCGACGACGAAGCCCTACGCCGCGCGCGGCTGGGCCTGGTCCAGCACATCGCCGCGCTGCCGGATGGGATTGCGGATCTGGGGTTGTTGCAGGGGTTTTAGCGAGGAGCTGGGGGGAGCTTGGAGGGTCTCCATGTCGCATGACGGGATGCTTCGCCGAGCCTCAGCATGACACCGCCCAGCTTTCGTGTCACCCTGAGGTCCGCCGAAGGGTCTCGGTGCGGATGGGCAGGGCGAGGGAGATGCTTCGCCGAGCCTCAGGGTGACACGGGGCGCCCTACGCCAGATACTCGTAACACACCAGGTGCAGATCGTCCCGGCTGAGCGGGCGGAGCTTGCCGGCGGCGGGCGCGGGGGCTGGGGGCGGAGCTTGCTGCTGGTGCAGCGTGCGCACGGTCTCGACTAAGCCGGCTACGTCGCCGCTGGCGCTGTATTGCTGTACGGCCTGGCGCAGGCGGGCCACGGCCGCGCCGACCAGCGGCTGTTTCAGAAAGGCGCGCAACTGCTTGAGCTCGGCGCGGTCCAGGCCGGGGGTGTTGAGGTGCTGGCGCAGGATCTGGCTGGCCACGTTCTGCTCCTCGGCCACCGGCTTGTCGACGATGGCCGCGGCCTGCTGCTGGGCGACGTCGGCCAGGATGGCCTCGATCACCTTGTCCTGCAAATCGTAGACGTCCAGCTCGTGATAGGGCGGGGGAAAGCGCGGCGTCTCCGGCCCACAGGCGATGAGCTGCATGATCTGGTAGCGGTTGTCCACGATCTGGCGCCGGACCGCGTCGTAGGCGCGCCAGAAGTGCTGGCGGCCGCCGTCGGCGTGGGGCGCAGTGAAGTAGAAGAAGATGCCACGCGCCGGGGGCCGCCGCAAGCCGGAGTGGATGCCGTCGTCCAGGTCGGTGATCCAGCGGGCCGCCTCGCTGGCCAGCACGCGCTGCAGCTCGGCCTGCATCGCCTCGCTGCTGGCCAGCTCCAGAAAAGCCTCCTGCTCGTCGATGACGCTGTTGTCCTCGGCCGCGATGCGGCGCAAAGTGTTGAAGTCGCGCGGGGTCACCACCTCGCCCAGCACGCTGGCGTCCAGGAAGCCGGCCTGGTTGATGACGTCGATCTTGGCCGTCAGCCGCTGCACCAGGCCCAGCAGGTCCTCCAGCGCCTTCTCCGGGAAGAGGTTGTGGATGGTCAGCACGGCGAAGGGGGAGCCCAGCCGGTCGATGCGGCCGGCGCGCTGCACCATGCGCGTCGGGTTCCAGTGCAGGTCGTAGTTGATCAGCACGCCGCAGTCCTGCAGGTTCTGGCCCTCGGACAACACGTCGGTGGCGACGAGGATGTCGATCTCCCGCTCGCTGCCCGCGTCCTCGGTCCGGCCGTTGGCCACGGGCGCGAACTGCTGCACCAGGCGCACCCGGTCTTCCGGCTTGACGCGGCCGTCGATGCGGCGGATGCGGGGGGAACCGGCCTGCGCCAGCCAGCCGTGCGCCTCGCCGCCGGCCAGCCCGCGCTGCAAGTAGCGGGCCGTGTCCTTGTAATAGGTGAAGATCAACACCTTCTGCCCGCGCAGCTCGCCGGCCAGCAATGCGCGCAGGCGCTGCAGCTTGGCGTCCTCGGCCAGGCCGATGGCCTTGATCTTGTACCAGATGTCGGTCAGCGCGTCGATGTCCTCTTGCAGGGCGCGGTGCAGCCGGCGGCGGTCGTACTTGCCCGCGTCCAGCCGCGGCAGGTGGGCGATGAGCTGGCGCGCCTCCTCGGAGGCGTCGATCTCGTCGGCCAGCGAGGCGGGCAGGTCGTCGCCGGCCCCGTCGGCGTCCTCCTCGTCGCCGGCCAGCAGGCGCAGCGCCGTCTGGAAGGAGGACGAATCCAGCACGATGTCCTCCTGCAGGTACTCGGCAAAGGTCTTGGCGAAGGCCAGGGCGCGGGCGACCGAGATGCGAAAGGCCTCGATGCTGGACTCCAGGCGTTTTAGGAAGCGGCTCTTGAAGATGCCCACCAGCGCCTGCTCGCGGCCCAGCTCGAACTCGTCGGCCTGTTCCTCCGGCCGCTTGTAGCTCTCCAGGTTGTAGTGCGCCAGGTGCAGCGTCTCGATGCGCCGCATGATGTCCCGATAAAAACCCTCGTAGGTGTCCTCCAGGTCGTAGCGCACGGTGCTCAGCCGCCGTTCGGGCCAGGTGATGCGCCGGCCGCCGATGGCGGCGTCGGGGTAAGCGCGGCGGATGAACTGGCGCGTGCGCCGTACCACGACCTCCTCCAGCAGGTTGAAGACGCGGATGCTGCCCTGCTCCAGCGAGTCGCGCCGCGCGGCCAGGAAGTAGTTGTACAGGTCGCCGATGCCGGCCGCGGCGAAGTAGGTGCGGTCGTTGCCGGTGAAGAGGTTGATCTGGTTGTAGAGGTCGAAGATGTTGTTGTTGATGGGCGTGGCGGTGAGCAGGATTAGCTTCTTGCGGCCGCCGTCGCGGCCCCGCCGGCCGTTGGCGGCCAGCAGCAGCTCCAGGTTGGCGTAGCGCTGGGTGCGCCGGTTGCGGAAGTTGTGCGCCTCGTCGATCAGGATCACGTCCACGTCGGCCAGCCCGGCCGGGTCGAAGCCGGCCTGGCCCAGCCGCTCCTGGGTCAGCACCGCGCCGGCGATGGCGGCCGAGCGCAGCTCGCTCTCCCACATGGCCTTGAGCGAGGCCGGGCAGATGACCAGCGCCTTTTGGCGCAGGTGGTAGGCCGTGTCCTCCAGCAGCTTCTTGCCGATCCAGGTCTTGCCCAGCCCCACCGAGTCGGCCACGACGACGCCGTCGTAGCGGGCCAGGATGCGCCGCGCCTTCTTGACCGCGTCCTCCTGGAACTCGGCCAGGTCGATGGCCGAGCGGGTGGCGATCTGGCCCGTGTCCGCGTCCAGGTCGTCCTTGAAGTACTCGTAGAGCGCCTTCATGTAGATCTCGTAGGGCGTGTACTCGCGGCCGCCGAACTTGGAGTTCTCCAGCAGCGCGATGAAGGCGTCTTTGAAGTCGACGGCCTGGCGCCACTGGTCGTCGAACCAGCCGGCCAGGTCGATGATGGCGCGCGCGCCGACCTCGCTTTTGAGCGCGTGCTTGATGTCGGGGGTGGGCTCGGCGGGTTGGGCGGGTTCGGTGGCTGCGCTCAGACCGGCCCGAGCAGGCTTGGCTCGCTGCTCCACCTCCAGCTTGGCCAGCTCGTCCTCCACCTCGTCGGGGGCCAGCACGGTCTTGTGGACCAGGTTCAGCTCGCGGTTGCTGAGGAGGCCGGGGCCGGTGAAGTTGCTGCTGCCGACGATGCCCACCAGCGGGTTGAGATAGGCAGCCTGGCCGGCCGGCCCGCCGTAGAACAGGTAGCACTTGGCGTGCAGAAAGGCGCGGCGGCCGGGCTGGTCAGGCTCGTGGCCCAGGAAGAGGCGCACCTGCACCTGGGGGCGGCGCAGGAAGCGCACGATCTCCTCCACCAGGCGCTGGGTGGCCTCGGACAGCGGCTCGGCGTTGAGCTCGTGGCGCAGAAAGGCTGCCGAGTCGGGCTGCAAGCCAACATCGGCTGCCCCCTGCGGCTCGGCCCCCAGCAGCAGGCGCAGCTCGGCCGCGGCCGGCAGCGTGTGGCGCACCTGCTGGTAGCCGCGGATGCTGAAGTAGGCCGTGGCGATGTCCACCTGGCGGCCGGGCTGGCCTTGCAGGATGGCGTTGATCACGTCGGCCAGGCGGTGCTCGACGTTGTCGATGACGTAGGGGATCTTCATGCGTAGGGCCAGTTGGCCAGCAGTTCACCTGGCGTCCATGTAACGACCGCGGCCGGCGCGCGCAGGCGCTGCTCGTTGTCCAGCGTGATCAAGACAGCCTGGCGGCGTTGCGCCAGGGCAACATAGATCGCGTCGCAGCCGCGGATGCGCTGGCGGCCGGCGATGTCAGCAGCCAGGTCAGCCAGGGGACCATCGACAGCGAGCACCCGCAAACCGGCCAATTGGCGGACGAGGCGCACATCTCGGGCGGCCTGATCGGCGCTGCCGCTGCCGCGGGCAATGGCGGCAGCCACTTCGGCCAGGGCGATGGCCGGAATGTAGAGGTTGGTTCTCTGTCGGGTCAGAGTCTCCAACGCCATGCGGGCCTCGTCGTAGAACGGCTCGCCGGTGCGAATGCCGGCCACCAGCACGCTGGCATCGAGTACGAAGTCATCTGGGAACATGGTCTAGCGCCGTTGTTCCGAGACCAGCTCGACGCCGGTTTTCTCACTGGTCCACTGGGCGTCGATCTCGCGGCCTAACGCATCCCACTGCGCCCAGAAGTCGTCGTCCGGCCGGCTGGCGGCCAGCAGTTGTTCAGTCTGGGCGGCGCGCGACGATTCGGCCACCGGCAGGATCACGGCCACCGGCTGGCCGCGGTAGGTGACCACGTACTCCGCCCGCTCCTCACGCACGGCGCGGATGATCTCCGATGCGTCGTTCTTCAGCTCGCGGATGCCAACTTGTTGAGTCATGGGTCGTGTTCCTTTGGGACGTAGCTACGAATGTGGCTACATTGTAGCACGGGTAGATAGGATGGGCAAGGTTTCTCCTGTCTGCATCACGGATTGCCACGGATTAAGGGATTGCACGGAGCCAGAAGGTGCGCCGCCTGCACAGGCCGCTCCGCAATCCGTGCAGTCTGTCTGCATCACGGATTGCCACGGATTAAGGGATTGCACGGAGCCGGAGGGCACGTCGCATGCAAAGGCCGCTCCGCCATCCGTGGCATCCGTGTCATCCGTCTAATCCGTGATTCAGACCATTTCCTCTGCTGTCTGCATCACGGATTGCCACGGATTAATGGATTACACGGAGCCGGAGACCCCGTCGCGCGCAGGCCGCTCCGCAATCCGTGTCATCCGTGTCATCCGTCTAATCCGTGATTCAGACCCTCCGCCTCCCCTACAAATACTGCAAAATCCCCAGCGCCCACGCGCGCGCGGACTGGGCGTCGGCGCGGGTGAGGGCCTGGTCGTGGGCGGCGGCGTTGCGCAGGGCGAGGGCGGCCTCGTCGGCCAGGCGCTCGACCACGCCGGCCGGGCCGTAGAAGGTCTGCGCCGCGCGCGGGTAGAGCTGCTGCACGAAGGCGCGCAGGGCAGCCTCCTTGCTGCTGGCCAGGATGATGGGCATGCTGCCCAGGGTCAGCTCGCGCTGGCCGGCCATGAACTGCTGCAGGAACTTGTTCTTGCAATCAGCCTCGCCCGCGCCCGACTCGGCGCGGAAGCGCACGAACAGCCGGTGATAGAGCATGGCCTCCACCGCCTTGGCGTAGGAGACGACGCTGGTGGAGAAGTCCAGGAAGTCGGGCTGGCTGGCGATGTTGTACTCGCCGGTGAGCAGGAAGGTGCGCACCTCGTCGGGGAAAAGCTGCCAGCCGGGCAGGTCGGCCTCCAGCCGCGCCCGCTCGGCCGCCAGCGTGACCTGGCTTTGCAGGCGCTGCGCGGCCGGCAGCACCTTCTCGGCCATGGCCTCGACCGCGGCCTCGGGGTCGGCCGCCAGGGTCTTGTCCTTGAGCACCTCGGCCTTGGCATCGCCCAGCGCCTGCTGGTAGGCCGGGCCTTCGACGATGGCGATCTCCTCGTCGCTCAGGCCGTAGAGCTGGTAGACGATCTGGTCGATCAGCGCGTCGGTGGTGGCAAGCTGGCGCTTGATGGGCAGCAACACGGCCAGCGAGCGCTCGTATTCGGCCTCGATCTCCCCCTTGACCGCCTCCAGGCTCCCGGCGAAGCGGTTGCGGTTCTGGTGCAGGCGGTAGTAGAAGTCGGCCCAGGGCGTCTCCCGCTCCCCCTTCTGGTAGTCGCCCAGGTAGCCTTGCAGGATGGTCTTGCCGGTGAGGCTGTCGATACCCGCCAAGTGCCGGGCACTGTCGGCAGTGCCCGGCACTTTGATGCGCAACGTCCCCTCCAGCCAGCCCAGGAAGCGCTTCGTCTCAGCTTGCTTCTGCTGGTTGAGGTCGATCATCTGCCCGGCCAGGAAGGCCAGCAGGTCGTGGACGACATCGCTCTCGCCCAGGTCCAGGTGGTGGGCGACGAAGTCCAGCACGCAGGCGTGCCCCTCGGCCAGGCAGCGCTGGTAAAGGGCGCGGCCTTTGGTCGCGAGTTGGGCGCGGCGGTCGGGATATGTCGTGAACTGTATCCGCTTGACAGGAATGCTCTTGATGGTTTCTGGAGTAATGTCCCTTACGTCGGTGGATGTACGTTTCAGGTGGTAAAGTATGAGGCTCGATGCCGAAACTGCATACAGGTAGCCCAGAGCATACAGATTGTGTGACGAGTCGGCAAGATTCCTCTGCGAATTGACACTTGATGCCTCTTTGCCCGTTAGGTACTGAAAGGGAACTGCAACCCGTGCGCTTTGGTCACACCAGAACTTGTCGTTGATGTCGAGGTATATACCTGAAGTCTTGCCAAACACCAGTTTCGGGTTCTCAAACATCTCGGGAAATCGGGCTTCCATCACCATTGCTGGATTTCTAGTGCCCGCACCATACTCTAGGTATCGCTGCCTTAGGACTTCGCCCCGACCAATATCCTTGCCCTCAATGTAAGGCTTCGGATGGGTGCTTTCTTGGGTCTCAGAAATGAGATCATCCTTGACGAATGCACCGCGGTAAAGTATGTCGTGGGCCTGAAGTGTTCCACCTTTGTTTATGTAGCAGATTCCCCCAAGGCTGACACAGTCCACCTGATCCCACTGAGTTGCCGGTAACATTGGGTTGAACAACTCATCAGGCGCAGTGCGAGCTTGTTTCAGCCGTGGTAATCGCGAAATGTTCCGCATAATCTTATCTTTGGAGACGATTCGGAGCGGAGTATGCTCAAAGGAGGCTAAGGAACATTGCGCAACGAACACAATGTTGAGGACTCCAACGTTCTCGAACAGGAAAACATCCGGAAAGTGTACCAGATGAAGAAGAGTTGTGTCAGAGGTCAGCAGTTTGCGCGATAGCTGAGCGTATGGAGCAACACAGAATGATGATGGAATAATCGACCCAAACAACCCACTATTACTGGTCAAATTGAAAAACTGCTCAACAAACGGGATATAGGTATCCCATTTGAGATGAAGAGTCTGAAACTGTCGTTTGGTGGGACGAGCCATGAGGTTGCTGCCCAGTCGCATCAGGGATGCTCGCCAATCCTTATCTGATTGTTCTTCACTAGTAGCTACATAAGGAGGATTTCCAACGACAGCATCAAATCCGCCATCCTGCCGCCAATCTGAAAAGCGCTCGTCAATGAATACTTCAGGGAATTCCAGTTTCCAGTGGAAGAAACGCTTGTTGGCGGCAATCTCCTGCGATGCCTCGAACTTCTGCACTGTCACTGGTCTCTGAGCCTTCCGGGCATCGTCGTCAAGGTAGGCATATTGCTGAGCCTGTCCGATGTCGCCAAGATCAGCGAAGTGCGCAGCTATGCTTACGTTGAGCCGTTGAATGGTTGGTTCGAGGTCTTTGCGCGCGTTCTTGTAGTTTTGTGCGCTAGCCACGACTTCCCCAGGCGTCGCATCCACCAGCTTCGAGACCAGCACGATGTTGGCGGCCGCGCGGGCAACACTGTTCCACCTTTCTGTACCGGGGACGATAGAACCAGACAAGTCAAGCGCGCCGATCAACGAGTTGCCGCACTTCAGGTGGTGGTCCAGAAAGCTCAGCGGCGCGCCCAGGGTGAAGGCGTCCAGCCACAGCGAGACCTTGGCCAGCTCCACGGCCATGGGGTTGAGGTCCACGCCGTAGATGCAGCGCTTCAGCACCGAGCGCTTGAGCAGGCTGACCCGCGTCAGCCGCTCGGCGTCGATGCTGACGCCCTGCCGCTCCATGTCGAGCAGGATGTCCTGCCGCGTGCGGGCCAGCAGCGCCCAGACCGGGTTCTCGCTCCAGGCGTTGAGGAACTGGATCAGCCGGTCGCCCACGAAGTCCACGGCCTCGACCAGGAAATGGCCGCTGCCCATGGCCGGGTCCAGCACCCGCACGTCCAGGCAGTCGTCGGCCAGGCGCTGCATATCGGCGTTGTTCCAGAACTTCTCCGGGTCCTCCCCCTTGGCCAGCGCGTGCTCCCGCCGCTGGCGATAGAGCTTCTGCGCCGCGCGCAGCCGCGGTTCCAGCGCGGCGAACCTGGCCTCCAGCACCGGGCCGACGGTGTGCTCGACGATGTATTTGACGATGTAGTCGGGGGTGTAGTAGCTGCCGGTGGCCTTGCGCTCCCGCTTGTCGTTCTCCAGGTAGACGTCGCCTGCGGCCAGCGTGGCAACAACGCGCTTGCCGCCGGCCTCTTTGGCCGGCAGGTAGACCTCCTTGCCCTTCTCCTTGACCACGGCCAGCGGCTCGGCCGCGACGCGCAGCTTGAACTCCAGCAGCCCCTCGTAGATGCTGCCCAGTTGGCGCACGCCCAGCGACTTGTAGTCGATGGTGGCCAGCGCCTGCGTCTTCTCGTCCACGTCGCGGCATAGCCGGTCCAGCCCCAGCGCCAGGAAGCGGTCGGGGATGGCGTGCTCCCTCAGGAAGCGGCCCTCGGGCGTGCTGCTGCTGAACAGCCCGCCGTTGTACATGGGCAGGTTCAGCGCCGCGTCGCCGGCGTCGATGGCCTGGAAGAGGCGCTGCAACCGGCCGTAGAGCGCGGTGCTGTCGGCCCGGTAGTGCGCGGCCAGCCGCCGCGGGGCCTCGTCCTCGATGGGGCCGCCGGCCTCGGCCAGCTCGCGCTTCAGCCGCTGCAGGCTCAGCTCGCCGTAGCCCCGTTCCTCCGCTACCGGCAGCAAGCTCAGGCTCTCGGCGTAGAGCACGAACATCAGCCGGTAGAGGAAGGTGAGGGTGGCCTGGAACGCGGCGTCGAGCGAGACCCCAAGGGTTTCCGAAACCCTTGGGGTCTGGACGAACCCGCGCGCGAAATGCGGGAAGATCGTCGTGAAGGTGCGCTCCTTGAGCCGCTCGCCCAGGCTGCGCGCGTAGTCGGCCGACTGCTGGCGCAGCTGGTCCAGGAAGCCCTGGAAGGCCTGGCGGCGGAAGAAGAGCCACCAGTAGCGCAGCGCGGTGGTCTGCTGGTCCTGCGCCTGGGCCGCCTCCTCCAGGTCGACCTCGTAGTAGTTGCTGGCCTTGTTGTCGGCCGCGGCCGCGTAGAGCCGCCACAGCTTGCCGTTGGTGACGATCACCCAGGGCGCCTCGGCCGCGGCCAGCACGTTGACCACCAGCGCGCCGGGGATCTCCTGCGGCGTCTCGCCATCGCGCACCGGGTCGGCGTCGTCCAGGTTGCGGTTCCAGACGTAGGTCATGGCCAGGGCGATGGGCTGGCTGCGGTCGCCGGGCGCGTAGAGGCGATAATCGGGCTCGGCCAGGTCGGAGTTGCCCGGCTTGTGTACCTGGAACTCGAAGCCCAGGCTCTGGAACAGCGGCTCGTAAAGCTGTTGGCGCACCACCTGCTCCGGCTGCTTGGAGAAGGCCGCGCGCGCCCGGCTGAGGTGGCGCAGCACCTCGCGGCCGATAGGGCGCACGTCCTCAGCCCAGGCCGGCGAAAGCTGCGGGTCGGCCAGCCGCTCCAGCAGGTAGTAGTCGGAGAAGAGGGCGCGGTTGTTGAAGTACTGCTCGCTCCACTCGGCCAGGGTGAAGGCCGAGCGCAGCTTGTCCCACTGGTAGTCGGCGTCCTCCTCGGTGACGGTGAAGCGCTTGAGCACGCGCAGCGCCACCGGGCCGGGGTTGCGCCGCTGGACGGTGAGGCTGCGCGGCCGGATGATCGGGCGCAGGCCGCCGCCCAGCCTGCTGCGCCCCGCGGCCAGCTCCCGCTCCAGCAGCACGAAGTCCAGGGTCTCGTAGTCCCTGGTCAGCACCAGCAGCGCGTCTTCCGTGCGCTCACGGAAACGCCGCGCGATGGCCTGCGTCAGGCTGACCGTCACCGACCTGGCCTCGAACAGGTAGACCACGATGTTGCCCTCCATCGGGTCCTCGGCCACGCGGCGAATGTGCTTGATCTGCTGGCGCAGGTCGGCGCTGTCCAGGCCCAGGCTGGCGTGGTCCAGCGGGATGGCGCGGTCGGCGTCGTAGCCCAGGGCGGCGAAGAAGGCGACGACCTGTTGCGCGTTCTCCAGTTGGCCGATGTGCTCGGCGGTGAGCTGGCGGTCGTTGGCGGCGGTGGCTGCGTGGGACATGGGGACCCTCGTGGTGCTGGCTGTGCGGCGGCCGGCAGCGGCCGCGCCCGATCGGTGGTGGCCTATTGTACCGCAAGAAGGGCAAAACACCGACTCGCGGCGCGCGTGTCATGCTGAGGTCCGCCGAAGCATCCCCGTGTCCGCCCGGCCGAGACCCTTCGGCGGACCTCAGGGTGACACAGTGATACGCGTGTGTCATGCTGA